>NZ_MLAT01000004.1 GCF_002272795.1 Helicobacter sp. 13S00482-2
GCTTGATGCTTGTATTCTCACTTGGCATTTTTGACTTCATAAACTTCAGCTTGTGCATTGTTATTGTTGTTTGCCCATTGTGTGAGCTTGTCTATATCTGCTTTATGGCTATCTAATTGTGCTTTATCTACATAAGGGCCTACTAGATAACTATGAAGGGTTTGGTTCTTATTGTCTTTAAAACTATAGATGCGATAGGGGTACTTTTTAAGTTGTTTCTCCAAGTTAGCATTCTTAGAAGAAAGGGTCACTACTTTATAGTAGTACCCTGATTCTGGAGCACACCCTTGACATTTATTTTTAGCTTCATCAATAGAGAGAATCTTAGAAGCTTGAATGCCTAAGTTGTTTTTACTGGCTTGTTGTTGTTTAGCTCTTTTGGCTTCTTGTTCTTTTTGTGCTTGAATGTTTCTTTGATAAGCAGAGGTCTTCTTACCAAAGTTAAACCTTGCCCCAATATTGAGATTGTAATCAATATTATAAATACCAAAGAAGGTTCTGCTCACATCAGCATACACTCTCCAATCCTCATTGATCTTCACATTGGTTCCTAAGGAGAGATTGAGTTTATTATTACTTGGAGTGCTAGAAGTGATAGCATCTGGACTGATGGAATCTACTAAAGAAGTGTTTCCTCCAGTATTGGCTTCATTCACATAAGAGATACCCAATCGAATGTCTCCATAAAACCCATTGGTTCTGATTTCTTTACCAAATACTGCTCCAATCCTTGAGATGAGTGCGTGATTGCCTTCTAAGGTAGCAGAGATGCTAGAAGCTTCTGATACAGAATTGATAGATGTATGGAAGTTGTTTCCTCCAATATAACCATAGATGATTTCTACTTGAGGTTCAACATAATAACCTTTGGTATAAGGATTGAGTGCGATCTTCATTAAAGGCAATAAACTATCAAGATGATAACGATAGCCTACTTCTGCTCCTAATAAGAAAGCATGGTTTCCTAAGATTTGTTCAGAAGTAGTAAGGCTATCAATCCTATTGTGCATATAAAGGTATTTGGTGATGGCATCAACATAAAGGCCATTGTCCATCAAATAGGTATTGTATATACCCAATCCTAATGTATTGCCAGTTCCTTGATAATCATTTCCTTTAGAAGTGATGATAGAAGTGTCTGCAACAACCCCTACATAATTCACTCCACCTAGCACATCAAATTTATAATCATATCCAGCTTGAATGGTGGTATAGAAGTCTTTATTATTATCATCACTTCCCATTCCATTCATCACCCTTCCCCAAGCACCTTGAGATGCACCTATTCCTCTTAATTCACCCATTCTTAAATGAAGGTTGTTGGTTTCAACCCTAAAGTTCCTATAAGCACTAGAGAGGGTTTGTTCAATTGGAGTGACTACATCAGAGTTGATAGAAGAACTCAGTGCGGTCAAATAATACTCAGTGGATTTAACATCTGGAGTACCACTAGTTCCTCCAGAAGATCCTGCATTTCTAGTAACATTCATGCCAACAACTGTAGGGGTATAGATCCTAAGTCCTACTTTAGACTCCACGCCTTTAAAGAAGTTTGGAGAAATAGAAGCCCCTACATTTGCAAATAAAATAGGTGCATTCAAGTTCCCTGTTTTTTGAGGGAAGAACTGCACATAATTCACGCGATTGGTTGAACTTGCCACATTAGAGATATTGATCATTGAGCTAGTGCCATTAGCAAGATTAACACCTAATCTCCATACGCCATTAGTGGCATCTAGGGTTTTGATTGAAATATTAAGTGGGACATAATTATCATAAAAACCACCTGTGGCTCCACTAATAAAAGCACCCCCCATCAAACTAGCTCCTGCTATATTGGAATTAAAAGCATCCTCACCTCTTAAATCAATGATAGCCAGAGGATTATTGAGGGTTGGAGCATTCAAAGCCTCCATGCTCACTTCTTTATTTCCAATACCAATATAATCCACAGAAGAATCTTTGGTGAGAATCCATTGACCTGCTTTTTTACCATTGCCTCCTACGAATTTATACTGATTGCCTGTGTTGTTGATATCTTGAATGCTTCCTATTAAAGAAACACTTCCATTAAATCCAACCACTCTTCCTTTTTGATAAGAGTCCATATCAATCTCAGCAACCACTGGAGCATCTTCATTAGCAAAGTTAGAGAAATCATATACAGATTGAGCGTTCTTATTGATGATTTTTACTTTGGTTCCAACTCCAAAGTTCGCATCTACTTTTGCACTAGTGCTGATGTCTCCTTCATATTGCATTCCATGAGGTGATGTGGTTTTATCTTTTCCAATATTGATGGTTTGATCTTTGATATTAGAAGTATTAGCAGCATCAGTGATATTGCCTTTAATAGAAGTAGAACCATCAAAGTTAAAATTTCCAGCATTTGAAGCTTTTGCTGTGCCTGAACCATTGTAGGTTTCTCCACCATTTAAGATATTGTTAATGGCTTTGGTATCTAAGGTTCCAACATCATTGAAAGAATATTGAGAGTTCTTATCTCCACCTGAGATGGTCTTATCATTTTTAAACCCTGAACTACCCTCTCCTTTAAAGCTGATATTTTTAGTGGCATCTCCTTTGATGTTTCCATCTAAAGAAGAAGGATTGCTTGTGTTCGTGCTATCAAAGTTTGCTGCAATGGTTCCAGTAAATTGCTTGTCATTTCCAGCACTATCTTTGTAGTTTTTATTTTGGTTGAGATCTCCTTTGATATTGGTATCTTTAATACCAATGGTTCCAGTGGTATTTTGGAAAGGATCTTTTGAAGCATCATTATTAGGATTGAGAAGCTGATTGAGAGAGTTGATGATGTTATCATTATTGGTATTAAAAGCATGATCGTTTGGATTTGAACTAGAGCTATTGGTGAGATTAGAAACACTATAGGTACTATCAGCTGTGGCACCCCCTTTTTTAACCACATTTCCTTTATCATCTTTAATATCAGAAGCATCCTTGATCGTTCCAATTTCCTTTTTAGAACCATCAGGGTTATTGATAGAACCTCCAAAGTCAAAGTTAATATCTTGTTTGCCATCTTGGGCTTGATATTCATTGTGTTTGATTTCATCCCCTGCAGTATTGACATCAACATTAGCATCCACAGAGTTATGAACTTTTCCTACCTGATAAGAATTCCCCACCCATTTAATCGTACCATTCACAGAAGAACCATTACTTGCTAATGTAGCAAGATCGATTTTGCCATAATCTACAAATGAATAGATATTAGCCTTATTGTCATCTCCTATTTTAAAATTACTTCCTGTAGCATTGCTTCCAATAAAAGCAAGATGTAGTGATCCAGCAGTTTTTCCTATGGCTGCATTGAAGATATGATCAGTAGAAAGATTTAATTTAATGCCACCTGAAAGTGCTTTATTAGCAGCATCAACAAATTCTTTGGCTTTTTCACTCATATCACTCATATCGCCCATATTTTGATTGAAATACGCTTTGAGTACTCCTTGAGTGCTAGTAGCACTAGCATTAGCATCATCAGCTAAGTTTCCACTCATAGAAGAATTCACCACATAAGAAGTTCCATTGAAGGTATTGAATTTTAAATAATCAAGGTTGGCTAAATTACTAAAGAAGACATTAGAAGTACTTGAACCTCCTGTAATAGAAGCGTTTTCTCCAAATGATCCTTGTCCATAGAAAAATACATTGGCATTCACTAGCTTGGCTTCATCATCATTGCTGCCTAATTTCAAAGCTCCACTTAAACTGGATTTAGCAATCTCTAATTTAGTATTACCAATGGCTTTAGCATCACTGTAGTATTGAAGATCTTCTTGTGCATCTCCATTGCTATCAACTCGATTGTTTAAATCTCTAGCATCAAAGATGGCATTGAAATTGACTTTTACTTTTTCAGTATCATTGCTAGCAGATCCAGAAGCAATGGTGGTTTCACCTAGGTTGGTTCCTCTTAAGGTGTAGTTATATGTAGCAGTGCTACCTCCACCACCTGTGGCTCCTTTGAATAAAATGCTCCCTGCAGTTATGGTAGAAAGATTATCAGAAGCATCTTTAATAGGAATGCTAGCTAAAAGTGCATTGCCCAAGTTGATGAGATTGGTATTGACAACACTAGCAAAATTAGCCAACACAACCGTATCAGTGCTAGGAAGCACAGAAGCATCTCCAATGAAGGTGAAATAATGCGTACCTCCTCTTATTTGCAAACGATTGCCCACATTTAAGGTAGAAGCCTCTACATAATCATTGATATCTTTAGCATTCCCATTGATATCTTTAGCATCAGTGAGTAGATTACCCCCTTTAGTGGATAATAAAGAATACTGGGTGCTTTGCTGTGCTCTTGCAAACACTGCATTGATAGAAATATTACCACCAAAATCAGTATCTAGTCCATTTTTCAAACTCAGATTGGTTCCTCTGACATTGAAGTTTCCTCTCACAAACCATCCTGTTTTATTTCCATCTTGATTTAATGCAACATTAGCTCCTGTATTATTTAAGGTGAGATCTAATGCATCGCTATTTCCTGCTAAATCAATTTGAACAGTTCCTGTATCGCTCTTGGTGAGTGCATCATAACCTTTTAGGTTAGTAGAACTTTTATCTTGACTCCTAAGTGAACCTTTACCAATAAAAGAGAGTTTAGAACCACCCTTGAGTGCACCAATATAATTGCCTTGATAAAAGCTAGGATTATTAGAAGTGCTATCAAAGCTCAAATCTGCTAATAAAGAAGATTTTTTGGACTTAGCATCTACTTGTGTGTAAAGATCTCCAATAATAGAAGTGCCTCTTGAAGTAATAGAACCTGCTCCAATAAGACCTCCTTCAGTATTTTCTCCCCAAGTGGTTTGGCTAGCAGCATCTGTGATGGTATCTTCAAAGGATTTATCTGAAGAGTAGATCTTGATGATATTGGCATTATTGAAGTTCAAATTAACAGTGTTGGCATTCCCGATGAGAATTTTTTGCTCCCTTGCATTATTTAAGGTGGTATCTGAGAGTGAGAGGTTTAAAGAACCATCTTTGGTTCCAAAGACAAAGCCATCTTGCACTTCAGAACCAGTAAAATTAGCTGTGATATCCCCACCTTCATTGTTAGCATCTTTAGAAGTCACAAACCTTCCTCTAAAGCCTAAGTGATTGATATTTAAGCTTGAACCAGCATTCACACTAGCAACATAAATAGAACCCACTTCTCCATCATCTGAACTCGCACTCATCTTTAAGGTGCCACCTGCTTTTAAACTGACTTCTTGGCTTCCAAATGAACCTGCTCCAATCGCATTGATGGAGAGATTTTTATCTGAAGCGATAGAAGTGCCATTATAAAATGCTTCATTGAGTTCAACAGCAGTTCCATAAGCAGTGATGCTACCTTTAGCATTATAGAAAGTGAAATCTAGGTTATAGCCTGAATTGATATTTCCTGTGATAGAAGTCCCAACAAATCTAAAGGTGGTGTTTGCATCTAAGTTTTGATAGACCTTAGAGCCTCCAAACATTTTATAATCTCTAGCATTATCTGCTGCTCTAAAATGCACTCCATTAAACCCTAAGGTGTTAAAAACAGAATCTGTGCTATTGCGTGATTGCCACACAATAGGAGTGGGGCTAGAAGTGAAATGATTATCCACTAAATTGATGAAGGTAAAAACTGAACCTTCACCCCCTGAAAGATAGAAGTTATGATCTTTTCCTGTATTGTTAAATATCTTATCTGCTTTGTTATTGCCTGTGAAATTGAAATAAAGATCTTTTTTATTATCATTTGGATCTTTAGAGACCACACTTCCAGAGAAAGCAGAATTTCCATTACTAAAATCAAGCAAACCAGTGTTGAAGAAAATATCTCCTGAAACCGTCGTTCTGGTTAGATTCACTGCTGCTTTGGTGTTTTCAAACTGAGAGTCTCTTAAATTCCCTGCATCAATGAAGTTGATCACTGAAGAAGTATTTAATAATCCAATCTGACCAGTATAAAAAGACTGATCGGTACTCGGATAAGGGATGCCTCCATTAAAGGTGATATGATAAATAGAATTCACTTCAGTGCTTCCTTCAATATCAAATCCCAAGCTTCCTTGATCGTTAGCTCCCCATAATGCAGCATTGCTTTTATCAATGAGTGCATTGATGATAACATTATCGTTTCCTCCAACAGAGAGGCTTGTTTTAGAACCAACGGTATTTAGACTCAATGCAGATTGACCATAAAGATTGATGGTATTAGAAGGAGCATCAGTTTTAGCACCTGCATTGATATTGCTTACTTGCACCACGCCTACATCAATGAGGTTTAATGTCACATCTTTAGCATTTGATCCTAAAGAAGTTGCATTTGAAGTAGTATTAGAGGTAAAGCCTGAAGAGTTTTTTCCAGCAAAGGTGAAAACAGTGGGGGAGCTACTATCGATGGTACCAATAAAAGAAGTGTTCTTTACTTTTAAGATATCAGAGAGATTTGCATTGGTGCCAAATAGATGACCATCTTTATCAAGATTATCACTCAAAGTAGAAACCTCTTGATTGTCTTCATAGTTTTTAAACACAAGACCTGTGATTTCTTTTTTATCGCTATTTAAACTCACAAAATTTACTTTTCCTGTGGGTTGGAAGGTTCCTTTTGCATTCACTCCATTTAAGATCACCTTTCCATTCATTCCCAAATTAGAAAAGCCAGAACCTGCTCCAAAATTCAAAGAGAGATCTTGGAATAAGAATGTAGAATCACTTGCTCCTCCAGTTATTTTTGCATTGGAGTTGATGGCATCTTCCCCAATAAAAGAGAAATGAGCATGTACGTGATTGTCCATAGCAAGATTTCCATTGAGGGCTGCTTTAGCAATTTCTAATTTAGAAGCACCAATGGCATTGCTATTTTCATAGTATTTTAAATCATCACTCTCTCTATCTTGTAATTCTCTATTATCAAAGATGGCATTGATGATCACATTGGTTTGGTTTTTACCATCAGCAGATAAAGGAGCAGCAATATTAAGCGAACCAAGAGTGGTTCCTTTTAGGTTATAGGTGTATTGCACACTTCCTGCTCCCCCACCATTGTTGTTTTGCATGAGTAAATCTGCCATGGTTTGTTTAGAAAGGGCAGTTAGGATGGTACTCTTAGCACTAGCAACATAAGCAGCAATAGCACTCTCATCGCTAAGCCCACTTTGTTTGGCTTGTAATGTAGCTAATGCAGTAGCGATATCATCAATCTTGCCTCCTTGGGCTTGTATGATGTTTTGGAGGGAAATAGCTAAAGCAGTACCCATATTGATGAGATTGATTTGTGCTTTTGCATTGCCTGAGAGTTCCATTGGCTTAGTTACTAATGGCGTAGCAAGAACAGAAGTATCTCCAATGAAGGTCATTTGATTATCGGTGCCTTTAAAAGAGACCGTTCCTGCTTTTAAAGAAAGCGTAGAAGTATCCACATAATCACTGATATTTTTAAGATGACCCTGTGCATCTTTATTAGAAGTGAGCAAGGTACCATCTTGTGTTTTTAAAAGAGTGTCTTTAGTATTAGCAGATGCATTTGCAAATACAAGATTTACTTTAGAACCTGCCCAAGCAGAAAGACCATTATCTAAGGCAATATTGGTTCCTCTGATGTTGAAGTTTCCTTTCACATCTTTTTGTCCTTTGACTTGAGAGAAAACAACATTTGCTCCAGTATTGTTGAAATTGAAATTGGTATTGCCTGAATCAAAGCCTCCTAAAGAGATGGTGACCACCCCACCTGTTTTTGTTGTTGCATCATAAGGAGTGAGGGCTTTTAAACTTCCTTCACCATAAAAAGAAACCGAAGAACCATCTGCAAAAACCCCAATGTGATCAGTAGTTAAGCTAGTGTCTTCTTTATCATCGGTGCTATCAGTTCTAAAAGAAAGATTGGCTTTGACTTTAGAGCGTGCTTTCTCATCTAACTTGCTATAGAGATTTCCAATCAAAGACATATTAGAAGCAACTAGATTTCCTTTATCAAGTCCATTTTCTTTAGAAAGACCACTGAGTTTTAAGAGTTCTCCAGGATCATTAAAGCTCACATCTTTAAGTCCTGTGGTAGAAAGATCAATTTCTGGAATGCCAAAGATTGGCTTACCAGAACTATCGGTTCCTTTGAGTTTGCCTTCATAAGCAGCTTGCACTACAGGATCATTGCTAGAATATAAAGAATTCTCTTGAAGGTTGATGACCACAGGTTTATCTTTTGAACCTCCAAGTACCCCATAGAATTTAGACTTGCTATCAAATTGTGCATCGGTGGTTCCTTTATTCCAATCCCCAATCAAAGAGGTGCCTTTAATGGATAAAGAAGAATCATCTCCAGCTTTATCTGTATTATGAAGCACCACTGTAGCTCCAGTGTTATTGAAGTTTAACTTGGTGTTTCCTGTTCCTGTGTGTACATTTAAGGCTTGATGATTGTTAGGATTGATCGAGCCTTCTCCAGAGAAACTGATGCTTTGATCATTGCTATTGCTAGAAAAGTCAATGGAATTCCCACTATAGTGTGCTGCTGGAATTTCTTTGCCTGTTTCATCACTAGGACGATTGGCATTGGTATCAAAGGAGAGATTGTATTTATAGTTGGCATCTTTGATGTTTCCTTTAATATCGCTCCCTTGAATCTTAAACTCTGTGGCTGTATTGATATTTTGTTTCTTATCTGCTGGGATGTTCTGTTTAGAGCCATCAGGGTTTTTAGCAGCATCAGGGTTGTTGATACCACTCACACCTGCATTTTTAAGACCATCTACAATTGATCCCCCTCCTGTTTGAGAGATGTTGATCCCATCTAGATTCTTGATGGTAATGGAAGAATCAGCATTTCCTCCTAAGATCGCACCTGTGAATTTATCTTTAGCATTGTTGCCAGAAAAATCCAATGTGATGTCATGTTTTCCATCCCCAATAATAGAGAGTCCATCTGTGACAGATCCAGCACTTGCATCTACGCTTAAGGTAACATCTTGGGCTTTGGTTTGTGTTTTAACATTTCCTTTTTCATCTTTTTGGGGTTGGCCTGTAGCAGCATCAATGATAGGAACCTTCACATCTCCACCAATGACACCTGTTAAGGTGGTGCCTTGAAGTTTGACATTGAGATTATCAGTGGTACCTAATTGGGTATTTGAGATCCTTCCAGCATTATTAAAAGAGAAATTCACATTTGAGCTATTCCCATCAAATTTACCTGTCCAAGCACTCTCTCCTTTTTTAGCATCAAATGCATTTGGAGTGAAGTTAAATGAAACACTTTGTTTGAAATTACTGCCATCTAAAGGAATCTTGATATTGGCATCTGAACTCTTACCTGCCACAAAGCCATCACCTGGTTTATGGGTGACTCCTTCTTGGGTGAGGGTGGAAAATACAGGATTGCCAGAAGCATCTGTGTTTGGCACAATCTTAGTGGTACCATCAGGATTGCTTACTACCTTAGCATTCCCAAAGTTATAAGAAGCACTTTTAAGATCAGTTAAAGAAGAACTCTTCACACCTAAGAGTTTAGAAACAGAACTTGCATCTAAGCTCTCTCCTTTTCCTAGATGCACGGAAGTTCCAACAAGGTTAAATGAACTCATTTTTACATTATCACTGAATTTGATATTGGCCACAGAAGAGATGTCTTTCCCACCTGTTGTGCTGAGTTTTCCTAGGTTGGCAAAGGTATAAGAAGAATCCTTTGAACCTCCAGAGATATTAATAGGTGTAGAAGGTTTGCCCTTAGTGTTACCATCTTTATCTGCCCCACCAAAGACAAAGCTCATATCATTTTTAGAAGTTGAAGAAGAATTGATATCTCCTAAAGAGAGTTGCTTGGTTGTTCCATCACTTCCTGTTACAGGAGTGAAATCAAAGGTTCCTTTGATATCTCCATTGAATGCATTGGTGCTATCTCCTATTTTTCCAATGCTTTGTCCTGCTGTATTGGTGAAGATCAAAGAAGAGGGTTTGGAAGTATCGGTGTTTTTACTAGTGATATTACCCACAGAAGCACCATCAAATTTAGCAGTGATTTGAGCTTGGTTGGCATTGATATTGCCTACTTGAGCGTTTTTATTTAAATTGATGTTGAGTTTAACACCATTAGCTGCTGCTTGCTTGCCATTTCCAAAATTAATGTTTCCAATCTTGAGATTCTCTTTTCCTTGGGTGTTGGTGATGGAGATATTATCAGCCCAGTTTGATAAGGTGTTGATATTGCCTATGTTGGAACTATCAAAGGTTCCTGTGAGGACACCACCACTTGTCCAAGCAGTGGCTTTAACACTATCAGTGATATCGATATTACCAATGTTTGCATTTTTGGTATTAAAATGCATCTCTCCACCCACAGTGTTTTTAATATCTCTTAATTTAGAATCTGTTACATTGAAGTTAGCTGCATTTTTAAAAACATTTTTAAAGCCAACATCAGAATTATTCACGATAGAGAAGGTAGGAGTGGTCTTATCAGATCCATTCTGGGTGTAATCAAGTGTGGGTAAGGTACTATTAGAGACACTAACACCTACGGTACTCTTTAGGGCAGTGGATGCATTGTTGATCAATTTGCCTTCAAATTTAGCGTTATTGAAGAATTTGATTTGGAAGTTGGTGTTACCTTTAGAGTTTTCTTGACCAGGCTGATCAGTAGGCTTGGTTAAAGTAAAATCCCCTTTTAAGGTGGAGTTATCCACATAGATTTCTTTCCTGATATTGGGATTAGGAGCTCCCCAATACATACCACTAGCAGACTGTTTACCGTCATTTTGTTGAAATCTGGTGATTTCTAAAATAGAACCATTGGTTACTTTGAATGTCATATCAAAACCATTGTATCCAAAGCTATCTATCTTTAAATTTGCTTGATCATCTACATTCACCACGCCAGTAGCCACAGAGACATTATAATCTTTGATATGAACTTTCGCGCCACTTCTGACATTAAGACCATAGGAATATTTAGCTGCATCCCAATCAAGATTTTTAAAGTACCCAATCTCTGCGACCGCACCATTTTTAAAGGTAAAAACAGGAGCACCCGCACTGATGTTCATATTTCCTACAAAAGCTTTACCCTTAAGAGAATCATATGACGTTCCAGTATAATTCCCATCAAAGGTATAGTAAGTGGGGATAGCAAAACCACCGTAGTAAAAACTAAAATCTCCCTTATAAGCAGAATTTTTAAAATACGCATCAATGTTCTGTCCATTTCCTGCTTGAATTCCAAACCCAGCTTGAATATATTTTTTATTAAAATCAGAGTTTTCCCAAATTGTCCTACTTCCAGCTTTTGCTTCAGCAACGGAGTTATTAAAATAAAAAGTGGCTGTACTAGCAGGATTTCTTATGGTTGCGCGATAGTTGTAATAAATATAATACACATCAGAATAGGTTTGATTCTGAGTGATCTGAAACATTTTCGCAATACTTTGGGTTACTCTACCACAAGCTTCATCTCCACTTAAAAGACATCTCGCATCTCCTTGAGAATAAACCTCAACACGGTTGAGATTTCCATGATCTGCGGATAAAATATCTGGACGAATGGGTGCGGCTTGAATAGCCTGTGCTATATCGGCAGTGAATGGCAATAAAAATGCAGAAAGGACTAACGAAAATAAAGGAAAAAAAGATTTTTTTGACTTAGAAGCTTGAGAATGATGAGATAATGATGAATGCTCAAGTCTTTCAAAACTAATAGCATCAACTTCGCTTGAAGTAGTATTGCAATTTAGGTTGCTTTGAAATCTTTCAGTACTAGAAAACTGATTGGTATTGCCTAAGTGTGAAGAGGGAGCTTTTAAGAGGGAGAATCTATCCCCCCCCCCCATAGTATGTAAATTATGTTCTGTATCATTGCCAATATTTTTGGCACCAATGCGTAGTACGGTACGCAAGAAGTTAGTCGTTGTCATAGGGTTCCTTGTCGTTAATTTAGATTGTTAATGTACAAATTCAGTGAAATTATACTGTACTTCAAATGAAAAATGTTTAAAGTATTCTTAAAAAGTAAGAAAAAGACACAGAAGTTACCAAAAATTTTCCAAAAGTAATCATTCTAAATGAATTTTTCAATCTTAAAAATATCGATAAAATGGGAATTTGGAGATTTGAGAAGACAAAATGATGTATTGAGAAAGGGATAGTTGAATAAAGTGAAAGAATTCTATTTATTACTAGAAATCTCGCTGATTTTAACTCAATTTCATCTAAAATCCCCTCTGATTTAACTCAAAAGTAAATGAAATCTCTGTTTTTTTCATTTACTTTGGTTTGCTTTCATTTACTTTGAATGGAAGGTGATAAAATTCATACTTAAAATCAAGATTGTAATTGGTTTTGAGTGAAAGCACTTCTTTGACTATCAATGATTGTGTCCTCATTTAGAAGGGAATTGGTGTTTTGATGATACTAAGAAGTTATTATGAGAAGCGTTTGATTGGAATTTGATGTGATGGTATTGTTTGTATTTCAACTAGATAGTTGAAATTTGAGTGGTTTTGAACAAATTTCAACTAAAATATAAATTCAATAGATAGCTTTTATATTAAAAGTACCCATGCTTGATTATTTGAATGTGGTACCACCATCAATCACAACAGTTTGACCTGTCAGCCAAGAACTCTGGGTGTCATCACATAAGAAAAACGCTGCTCCAGCTAAATCTTCAGGTGTTCCCATACGATTTAGAGGGGATTGGGTCTCAACGGCATTTTTTATCTCTGCATAATCTGGAAAAGCCCTGAGTGCATCTGTATCAATAGGCCCACCACTGACTGCATTTACCCTGATACCATATGATCCAAGCTCTGTGGCGGCATATTTTACCATCGTCTCAACGGCATTTTTTGAATTTCCATGTCCTGCGTAATTTGGCATATAAACAAGATTGCCCGTAGAGCTAAGGGAGACGATAGCTCCCCCGCCATTTTCTTTCATTCTTTTGGCGGCTTCTTGTGCTCCTACAACAAAAGCAAGAACGGTGGCTGTGTAGATATTATTGAGTCCTCTGGGCTTTAATCTCATAAAAGGGGCAAAACCTCCTGCTACTGATTTTCCATAAATGATTGCATTGGATATGAAAAAATCCACACGCTTAAAGTCTTCATCAATTTTTTTGAATAATTCAATATACTGCTCAGGTTCAAGTACATTTAATGGATAGTATTTTGCTTTAATAGAATATTTTTCCATTACATCTTTGGCGATTTTAGCGGCCTCTTCTTCATTTTTATTGTAAGTAAAGGCAACATCTACACCATTTTGTGCGAATTTATACAAAATCGCTTTGCCAATGCCTCTAGTGGCTCCACTGATAACAAGAGTTTTCCCCTTCATATAATCTGTCGTATTCTGCAAACTTGTCATTTTAACACCTCATAATTTTGTAAAGTTTTTTCGATTAAATCCATATGTTCTTTGTTTGGGGCTACTAAAGGAAGGCGATATTGTAAATTATCAATCAACCCTGCTAAATACATTGCAGCTTTTATAGGAATAGGATTACTTTCGCAAAACAAAACCTTATTTATAGCATAAAGTTCATTATTAATTCTTTTAGAGTTGGGTAAATCTTTATCTAAAGCGTATTTGGTGAGTTGTGAAATTTTATCAGGCAATAGGTTGCCTGTAACTGATATGACGCCTTTTCCGCCATTTGCAAGGATAGGATAATTGATAGCATCTTCTCCACTAAAAATTGCCATTTCACTAATGTTTTGATCAAACTCTATGACTCTTTCTAAAGATCCTGAAGCTTCTTTGATAGCAAAAATATTTTTCACATCTTTGAATAATCTTATAGCGGTTTGAACTTCAATATTCACTCCTGTTCTACCTGGCACATCATAAAGCATTAAAGGGAGTTCTACGGAGTGTGCAACTGCCTTATAGTGCTCATAAATACCTTCTTGAGTAGGTTTGTTATAATAAGGACTCACGCACAATATCCCATCTGCTCCACTTTTTTGTGCAAATTGAGCGAGTTCTATGGCTTCTGCTGTGGAATTGCTACCTGCACCTGCTAGGACTTTTACCCCACTGCCCTTACAAGTATTCACGGCAATTTCAATGCATCGCATGTGTTCTTTATGGGTCAATGTAGCACATTCCCCTGTCGTGCCTACTGGCACACAAGCATTCATTCCATATTTGATTTGTCGTTTGATAAGTTTTTCGTAATTTTCTTCATCAATTTGTGAATTTTTAAAGGGCGTGATTAAAGCACTCATAGCACCACAAAATAACATCTTTAGCTCCTATTTTTTTAAGATGAGGGTTGTTTGAGCTGAGGGAATGAAATATTTATTGGCTACATCTACGATATCTTGGATATTGAGTGCATCAAATTTTTGTTCATATTCTAGCAATGGCTTGATGTCACCTCTAGCAAAGTAACTTCCAAAGAGATCTGCAACACTTGAAGAATCTTCTAGACTATAGATAAAACTAGCTTTTGTATTGATTTTAATTTTATCTAGTTGTTCTTGAGTGATTTTGCCTTTTTTAATTTTATCAATCAAAGCTAAGATTTCTTTTTTGACAACCTCAGCATCAATGCCTTTATTGGCTCCTGCCATCAACAAAAATATGCCCTCATCTTTTAGATCCATACTGTAGGCGTACGCTTGAGAAACAAGATGTTTTTTATCCACAAGTTCGCTTTGAAGTAATGCACTCTTACCGCCACTTAAAATATCGGCGATGGCGCTTAGGGCGACTTGATCTTTGCTCTGAAAATTAGGGATTTTATATCCTATGGCAATCCATTGCACCTGTGTATCTTTATGCACGATGACTTGGCGTGAGCCATCTTGTTTTGGTTCTTGCATATAAACTTCTGGGATTTTGGAGATTTTATTTTTGATGTTTGAAAAGTGTTTTTTGGCACTATTAAAAACCTCTCTTGGATCAATATCCCCTGCAACTAAAACAATAGCATTGTTTGGTTGGTAATACGTGGCGTGAAATTTAGTGATGTCGTTAATATCCCAATTCAAGATGTCTTCCATAAATCCAATGGGTGTCCAATGATAGGGGTGATAAACAAAAGCAGTATTGAAAAATCTAAAATACAAATACCCCATCGGTGAATTATCTGTTCGCCATCTTCTCTCTTCGGCAACAACGTTTCGTTCGGGTAAAAACTCATCTTCTTTGAGAGATAGGTTTCCCATTAGCTCAGCAAACAATTCAAGGGATTTGTCTAGATTTTGTGCACTTGATTTGATGAAATATCGTGTGTAGTCAAAACCAGTAGATGCATTGGTGAGACCACCAAATTTTTTTACAATTTCATCAAATTCACCTGATTTTAAGTTCTTGGTGGATTTGAAGTTCATATGTTCAAGCATATGTGCGATTCCGCTTTTACCCATCATTTCATTTCTAGATCCCACTTTATAAAAAACATCTGTCTCTATGACTCCACTGCCATTTCTCATCGGAATAACCACGATTTGCAATCCATTTTCTAGCTGAATTTGCTCATACTTTGGAAGAAATGACTGAACCTTTGCATTGACCATAATAACTCCTAAAATCATTAGAATAAAAAATATTTTTTTCACTTTAAATCCGCTCCTATCGCATCTTTTATGCTCATAAACCCATCTTTAATAAGATATTCTTGGATTTTAGAGTTGATATTTTTACACAAAGAAGGACCTTTGAAAATAAATCCTGTGTATATCTGCACCAAAGAAGCCCCCATTTTTATCCTTCTGTAAGCTTCTTGGGCATCATCAATGCCACCTACTGAAATCAAAGTGGTTTTGTTAAAAAATGCTCTTGCAAGTTCCTCAAAAACTGCTCTGCTTTTAGCCCTTAAGGCATTCCCACTGATACCACCTATGGATTTGGGTTGGCTTAGAAGTGAATAATCAATCGTGGTGTTGCTAGCGATGATTCCATCAGCACCTTTTTGTATTGCCATTTCACAGACTTGAAGCATTTCATCTGTTGGCATATCTGGAGAAATTTTGAGAAAAATTGGTTTTTTTGTATGGGATTTGGCCATCAAAAAAAGCTCTTGCACGAAATTTATATTTTGCAAATCTCGCAGATTTGGAGTGTTTGGAGATGAGAGATTGAAGACATAATAATCACCCAAATCTAAAAAATCCTTCAAAACATCTTCGTAGTTTTTGAGTGCGTTCTCACTAGAAATATTTTTATTTTTCCCAAGATTAATGCCAATAGGCAACGCATAAGGATAGATTTTTGAAATTCTTGAAGATACTTCTTGGGATCCATCGTTGTTAAACCCCATCGCATTTTGGAGACTCTGCTCTTCTTTGAAGCGAAATAATCTTGGCTTTGGATTGCCCTTTTGATGAGTTTTTGTAATCGTGCCAATCTCTAAAAAACCAAATCCAAGAGCACTCAGTGCTTTTATCATCTTGGCGTTTTTATCAAAACCTGCTGCAAGCCCAATAGGATTATAAAAATCTAATCCGCAAACTTGATTTTTTAATATCTCATTGCTATAGCAAAAATTCTTCGCTAATATGTCTTGAACGATACTGATGGATCCAAAAGCCTGAAGGATACTCTCCAAGGCATTATGAATATTCTCTGGTTCAAACTTGAATAGAATATTGCGTATTGATTTGTATGCGGACATTCATAACCTTTTTTCTCAAAAATCCACTTATTGTACTGAAAAAACATTTAAGGTAGGATAATTCAATAAAATTTGGGATTTTATTTGGAATAAGCTTTTGCCAAATCAACATAATCACTTGCTGAATCTTTGATGCTTTTAATTTCATCTTCACTTAGAGTTCTTACTAATTTAGCGGGGTTGCCCATTATGAGGCTTTTTGGTGGAAATATCTTGCCTTTAGTGATGAGACTTCCTGCACCCACGATGCTAAACTCAGAAATATGGGCTCCATCCATTATGATGCTTCCCATTCCTATCAAACATAGATTTTCTATTTTGCAAGCATGGATAATGCAGTTATGGCCAATGGTAACATCTGAACCTATCTGAACTGATCCAAAATCATTTGAATCTAAAGTGCTAGGTTCTGTATGAATGACAGTATTATCTTGAATGTTGCTTCTATCACCGACCCTAATAGCATTATTATCCCCTCTAAGCACAGAACCAAACCAGATACTGCAATTTTTCCCAATATGAACATCTCCGATAATATGGCATCCATCAAAAATGACTGCACAAGGAGATATTGAAGGAGAAAAATTTTTAAAGCTCACTAAGCCCATCAAGAATCCTTCATCATTTTGTCCAAAAGCTTTTTGGCTTTAGAAGTTTCTTGCTCTGTTTTGGCTATGTTGTATATCTCATTGACATATTCTTCATAGACTATTTGCGAACTGATGGGCTTTTCTTTAGTGATGATTTTGCAATAAGAACCATCTGATTTGAGTTCGTGCATTTGGACATTGTCTTTAAGTTGGATATTGAGTATTTCATATAATCGCTTCGCTATGGCCTCAGAAGTTGCAGGAATTAGAAGTTCCACACGTCTTTCAAGATTTCTAGGCATCAAATCTGCACTAGAGAAATAAACCTGCGAAGAGGAATGTTTAAAATAATAGATTCGGGCGTGTTCAAGATATTTTCCTATGATGGAAAAAACACGAATATTTTCACTAAATCCCTTCACACCTGGCACCAAACAACACACTCCCCGAACAATCAAATCAATTTTAACTCCAGCATTAGAAGCCTTATATAAATTTTTTATTACATCTGAATCAACTAAAGCATTTGCTTTTAAAATAATCCTGCCTTGTGAGCCTTTTTTTATCTCATTTTCAATTAAGGAAAGTATCTTGGGTTTTATTTGCATAGGTGCTACGCATAAAATATCTAGTTGCGTTTTATGTGAAGTGCCAGTAGAGAGTGAATGGAATAACTTGATGGTATCATTTGCGATTTGTTTATCTGAGGTAAAAAAACTCACATCGGTGTATATCTTCGCTGACATACTGTTATAATTTCCTGTGCTTAAATGAACATATTCTTTGAGTTTATCCCCTGTTTTTTTGATGACTAAAGCTACTTTTGCATGAACTTTAAGACCTGGAACGCCATATATAACATGAGCTCCTGCGGACTCTAGTGCTCTTGCCCAATGCAAGTTATTTTCCTCATCAAAACGAGCTTTTAACTCTACAAGAACGGTGACTTGCTTATTTTCGGCTGCTTCAGTGAGGGCTTTAATGATGGGAGAATTTTTCCCTACACGATAGAGTGTCATGCGGATAGATAGAACATCAGGATCTTTTGCTGCACTTTGAATAAAATGCACAACAGAATCAAAGCTCTCAAAAGGTTGGAATAAAATAACATCTTGCTTATCAAGTGTATCAAAAATATGTGCTGGGGCATCTAAAGGAGGTAGAATTTTTGGATTGAATGGGGGTGTGTTTAGATGGGCAAAATCCTTAGAACCGACTAATTCCCATAGAGCACTTAGATTTAGTGGTATCTTGCTCTCATAAACATCATCTTTAAAAACAACGATCTGTTTTTTTACAAAATCGATGAGATTTTCATCGCCAATTCCAACTTCAAGTCTGACAATCTCCCCTTTTTTTCGTGCTTTTATGCCTTCGTTCATCAGTTCAATAAAATCATCAGCTTCATCTTCTTGTATCTCAATATCAGCATTTCTAGTCACTCTAAAAGGCACATAACTTATGAGTTCATACCCCTCAAATAAATCTCCTGCAAACTCGCCTACAATGGTTTCGACAGGCACAAATAATCCCTTTTGAATCTCTACAAAACGGGTCAAAACTCTAGGGATACGAATCATTCCATATTTGATATCTCCATTTTCTTCGCTTTTTAGCTTGATAGCAATCCCGAAACTAAGATTATTTAAATGTGGAAAAGGATGTGTAGAATCTACCACTATAGGGACTATTACAGGATAGAGATAGCTCTGAAAGTAGCCTTTTATGGAAGATTTTTGACTTTCGTGCAATTCGTTGAAATTTTTGATATTGAGTCCAGCTTTTGCAAGACCTGTTTTGATATTTAAAAACAATTCCTCTAGAGTGTTTTGTTCTTTATGCAAGTAATCTCTAATATACTCAAGTTGCTCAGAAGGAGTGAGTTTATCAGGCCCAATCTCTGCGATGCCACTAGCATACAAACGCTTCAAACCCGCAATACGGATCATATAAAATTCATCTAGGTTGGTTCCATATATGGCTAAAAATTTCAGCCTTTCTAGCAAGGGTAAATTTGCATTGCAAGCTTCATTTAAAACCCTTGTATTGAACCTAAGCCAAGAAAGCTCACGATTAAAAAACATCTTTGGATCAATAAAATTCATCCATTCTCCTTTTTTATTAAGGTTAATATGTATCCATTGTATCCTAAAAAGCTTTAGTTAAAATATTAAAACACCATAAAATCAATCAAAAAGATTTTCAAAAATTCGATATACTTTCAAGGTCTTTCATTAAAAATATCAAAAGGAGCAAGGTAGTGAAAAAAATAATCCTCATATCACTATTTAGTTTTACAAGTTTATTTGGGTTTGGGATTGGAAATTATCAAATTTCGCCTGAGTTTGGTGCAAATCTAGCATTCCAAGACAGTGGAAAAGGAACATTTTCTTATGGGGGCTATGCAAGGGTTTGGCTAGGAGTATCTAGGATTGTGATAGCTCCTGCATTCAAATATGATGTCATCACAAAAGAAAATAACCTTAGCACTGCGTATAAAAATATGCAAATTGGCGGACTTATTGGATTTGAAATCCCCATTATCCCACTCACTCCTTATATAGGTGGTAGTTATTCGACTTTTTCTGGAGGTTATGAAGATACAGCTTCATTTAATTATGGTGTCAAATTTAAGATCCCCATTATTCGTGTTACTATAGGGTTAGATGGAACTTACCAAAAACCTAAAAATATCTATGGAAATCGAGCTAATATGAACAGAATCGGAGCAACTATCGGCTTTCAGTTCTAGAGTAAATTATCATAATTATTTGCTACAATTCCCTACTATTTAAAAAAATAATGATTTTAAGGGGAATTGATGCAAAACTTTATCAAATTACTACAAAAAAATGATGAATTAAAAATCATAGATACTCCACTAGATATTAACCTTGAAATCCCACATTTGGCTTATTTGGAAGTAAAAAAACCAAATGGCGGGAAAGCACTATTATTCACAGCCCCTATCGATAAAAAAAATAATAAAAAATTTGATATTCCTGTCTTGATGAATGTTTTTGGATCTTATAAACGCTTGGAAATGATTGTGGGGCAACCGATACAAAATATCCCTACACATTTAGAAAAATTCTTAAAATTCACTCCACCTAAGGGTATTAAAGCAATTTTTAGACAAATGAAAGATTTTTTTTCGCTGCGTTATACGCTTATCAGACAGATCAAATCTTTAGTCCCTGCTCAAGAAATTGTTCATACAGGGGATAAAGTAAATTTGTTTGATTTGCCTATTTTGACTACTTGGGAAAAAGATGGTGGGCCTTTTATCACAATGGGACAAGTATATACACAAAGCCTAGATGGAAAGAAAAAAAATCTCGGTATGTATCGCTTGCAGGTCTATGATAAAAACCATTTGGGATTGCATTGGCAAATACATAAAGATTCTTATCATTTTTTTCATGAATACAAAAAAGCGGGTGTAAAAATGCCCGTGAGTATAGGCATAGGGGGAGATCCTCTATATACTTGGTGTGGTCAAGCTCCATTACCTTATGGGATATTTGAATTGATGCTTTATGGTTTTATTAAATCTAAAAATCCTAAAGTGATTAAATCTATTACGAATCCTATTTGCATACCCTATGACTGCGATATTGTCATAGAAGGATGGGTGGATACTGATATGATGAGGTTAGAAGGTCCTTTTGGAGATCATACTGGATTTTATACGCCTATGGAAGCCTATCCAGTGCTAGAGGTGAGTGCGATCACACACAAAAAATCTCCTGTATATCTAGCAACTGTTGTAGGCAAACCCCCATTAGAAGATAAATATATGGGATATTTAACTGAAAGAGTTTTTCTGCCCCTACTCCAAACCACTTCCCACGGATTGATTGATTATTATATGCCCGAAAATGGTGTGTTTCATAATTTAATTTTAGCAAAAATAGACCCTCAATATCCTGGTCATGCCAAGCAGATTATGCATAGTTTTTGGGGAGTGGGACAAATGAGCTTTGTCAAACACGCTATTTTTGTGAATATTGATGCTCCAAGTTTTACCAATACTAAAGGCATTATTGAATATATCCTGGATCATTTTTCCACAAAAAATATTCTCATCAGTGATGGGATTTGTGATGCACTTGATCATTCTTCTCCTGAATATGGACTAGGTGGAAAACTTGGCTTGGATGCCACTGAAGAAGTCTCAGAGAGAAGTTTTGAGCTTTATGGAGATAAAGAATTACTCGCTTTAATTAAATCAATACTTCCTGAAGCTAAAATTTTAAAACAATATTTCACTCAAACCAAAAATCCTATCTGTGTTGTAGGTGTTGAAAAAGAAAATCAAAGCATCATTAAAATGAGTGAAAATCTCAGTAAGTTAGAAAAATCCCTTGCGATTGTGATTTTTGTAGATGCAAATAAAAATGACTTGGAAAACCCTTATATGCTTATCTGGAGAGTTACTAACAATATTGATGCCAAAAGAGATATTCGCATCATTGAAAATATGATTCTTATTGATGCCACTGATAAAAATCAAAATGATGGATATACTAGAGAGTGGCCATTAGAAACTGATTGCTCAGTTGGAGTCATAGAAAAACTTCGAGAAAAGGGATTATTAGAAGGAATCACTGAAGGTTTTATGAAGCGATTTCATATCTATACATCACCTAAAACATAAAAAGGACAAAAAAGTGAATGTCTTAAGAAATAATCTTGATAAAGTAATCTCTAGAATTGAGAAAGCTCGTATTGCTTATTCAAGACACCAAATCATTAATTTTATCGCCGTATCGAAATACTCCGAAATACTCGATATTGAAAAAATGTATGAATTGGGTCAAAGAGCCTTTGGAGAAAATAAAGTTCAGGATCTAAAAACAAAATCACAAACACTCACAGATCTTCCTATACAATGGCATATGATAGGAACTTTACAAGAAAATAAAATCAATGCACTTTTGGCCCTAAAACCTGCCTTATTTCACTCTCTTGATTCTATCAAACTTGCTAAGACCATTGAAAAAAAAGCTGAAGGCTCACAAACCTCATTGAAAGCACTTTTGCAAGTTAATAGCTCATATGAAAATACAAAAAGTGGTGTTTTGCCACAAGAAGCAAAAGAAATTTATCAAGAAATATCAAAAAACTGCCCTCATATCAAGCTAGAAGGTATTATGACTATTGGCCCAACCTCAAATAACACGAAGGCTATAGAATCGTGCTTTAAGAAAACTAAAGACATATTTGATTCCCTGCAATCTGAAGGTGCGAAAACTCTATCGATGGGAATGAGCGGGGATTTTGAAATTGCTATCGCTTGTGGTGGAAATATGTTAAGGTTGGGATCAGTTTTATTTCAAAAATGACTATTCTAAAAATTTTTTTGCCATTTTGACTTGGAGCATTTGTTTTTTAAGATCTTCTTTGTCTTTCTCTAACATCTCAATGGTTTGAGAAATCAATTCCTGAGCAGTTAAAAGCTCTTCCATATCTTTAAAATGTGTGGGGGTATTGATAATAAGTTCATAGGCTTTTTGGGTATTTTCCTCTAAAAGGGCGATCTTAAGGCTATCTGACCAATTCATTTTCATGAATCTCTTTCCAAGCATCAAGCAAACCTCTTGCTACGTTGATAACAATGTCAATTTTCTGAGGATCGTTTTGGACATTTGCCTGTGTGAGAAGTTTTATCTGATGAGTATAAAGACCTGTTAAATAAGTCGCAACTTCTCCACCTCTTTCATAATCAAGTATATTTAAAAGTTCGGTAAAAATATCTGTAACGCGATTGATATAATAGATTTTTTTCTCAATATCTTGAGATTCCATATGTCTTTTGGCTGCTGAAGCAAATTTTAAAACGCCTTCATAAAGCATTTCAATCAATTTCGCGGGAGACTCGACTGAAACTGAGTTTTGTTGGTAAAGACTATAGGCATTAGCACTTCGCATTAGATTTTCCTTATTTTTTCTTTGCAACAGATTGATCTATCATCATTTGAACTGAATTGAAAGCATTATTAGCTTTTGCAATCTGACTGTCATAGGCAGCAAACCTCTCTGACATAATGTCATATCTAGTTTTCAAAAGATCCATAGCACTACTTCTGTCTTTTGTTAAATTCTTCGCATCTCTATCTAGAGATTCTTCATAGACCTTAAGTCTTGCAGTACTACCATCGACCAAACCAGCTAAAACTTTATTAAAATTCACAAAAACTCCATCTTGATGAACTTCTCTACCTTCATAATCCTTCTTGTCAGTGCCATAAAAGAAATCCTGGACTTTCTGCGGATTTGCATTAATGGTGCTTGAAAGCTGTGCTTCATCTAAGCTCATCTTGCTTTTATCATCAATACTAAGGCCATATTTCATCAAACTTTGCATATCAGCTCCAGAACCCATTGTTTGAGAAAAAACATTGTTGATGCTTGAACGAATCGTTCGAATATCACTCACACCATTAAAAATACCCGCTATTTTAGTTTCTGCATCATAGCGAGTCACCTCATCTAGCTTGGGAATGAGTTCATTATAAGCCTTGAGGAATTCTTTGACATTATCAATGATAACTTGATTATCCCTGCCAATAGAAATTATGGCAGGTTTTCCAGGTTCGGTGGTGCCTTGAAGAGTCAAAGAAACCCCGCTAATGACGTCATTTATTTCATTCGTCGGTCTGCTCACACTCACGCCATTGTAAGCGAATTTAGCATCTGAAGCACTTTGGAGATTTTTAAATTTAAACAAATCTTGTTCTAGTTTGGAATATCCTTGAATGATACCTTGCTTCAAACCCAAATCTTTAATGGCTTCAGCACCTTTTTCATCTTTGGCACTGATATTTATCTCATCAATTTCTGAATTCAATATCAGCTTACCATTTCCATCGGTTTTAGCGTGCATTCCCGCTATATTTTCTATGGCCTGTGCAACTATTTTTGCATTCTCCTCGCTAGTATTGCCTTTTTTGGTCAATTTTGCAAGGTTTAAAGGCACACTTCCTATATTCAAAGTCCCTTCTAAAAGACCTGGCTTAACTGTAATACTTGATGTGAGTAAATCATCTTCAGTAGAATCAGTCTGATTGAAGCCTAATTCAGAAAGCTTATTGCCTGATAGTTTGATTTCATAACCCCTCCTATCATTTAAAACCAAAGATTTTCCATCATCTGAAATTCCAACATTAATGTCTGAATCTAGCAGATCTTTTGTATCGGAATTTTGAGCGATGGCATCTTTTATGGATTGTTTTAGGGCTTGAGCCCTATCTTGAGAGGTTGCAACATCTTTGAGATTAGAAATCACATTGATATTCTGATTATTTCCATTTTTATCTTTGATTGTGAGAGTAAAATCCCCCTCAGCTAAATCAATAGGTTTATCAGAAATAGGATCTGAAGAGAGGATAGAGCCAAAATATATTTTGTTTGCCTCTCCTGTATTTTTGGAGTTTATCATCAGTTGATAGGGTTTAGCACCACCTGTTTTCATTATAATGCCATTGACTTCACCTTTTGTGGTATCAGTGATTGCTTGAGCCACATCGCCCACACTCATACCAGCTCTAATATCAATGGTATAATTTTTGCCGCCTGTATAAAATTTTAGCTTCACATCCTTGTCGCTAAAAGCATCATCTCTAGAAGAAAATTTTGTACCTACCTCATTTATATCACCTTGTGCAAGGCTTTCTACATCAATTTTAATGTCTTGAATGGGAACACCCGCACTTACATTTGCTTTTACTGCATCGCCTGTGACATTGCTGGTTCTAGCCATATATGGAGCGGAATCTGAAAGATTTTTTGCGGGTGTTTTGAGGTTAGCGATGAGCGACTTGATTTCAACGAGTTCTTTTTGTTTTTCAACATTAGCCTCCATTTTCTTATCAATGGGGGCAATCATTGTTTTTTCATCAGCCTTTTTTAGCTTATCTATAACATCATAATTTAAAACATTGCTCCCTATTCCTAGAGAACTAAGTTTGCCCATCGCCAAGACTCACTCCTTAAATATATATTAGCCTTTTTTATCAAAAATCAATCCGACAATATCATGCATTTTTTTCATCAATTCAATCGCTTCTTTTGAAGGAATTTCACGTATAACTCTATTGCCTTTGCCTTCTGTTACCGTTACAACCAAACCTCTTATATCATCGTTGTAATTAAAATTAATGTCGGTATTGATTCTCTTCATTTCCTTATTTAATTCACTGCTTAATGACATCAATTCTCTTTTTAACTCATCTTGATGTTTGTCATCTCTATATGCTTGTAAATCAGCTTCTTGATCGCTTAGCATAGGTGCAGAGCGATTTTCAAAAGGCCTACCCGCATTACTAACGAGGGTAACAAGTTTATTTTGCAATGATGAAGCTGAACTTCCTTGTATACTGTCTATCATCACTTCCTCCTAAAATCATAAAGTAGGTTATAACCTTATATCGGCAAATAAAAAAAATTATTTATATTTTTTACTTGCTTGGCAAAATTATCTCCATTGGATTGATATGTTTATCTTTTTGAGTCACCTCAAAGCCCAATTTTGAATCAACTCTTCCAATGACATAACCTTTTTTAATTCTCAATCCAGGTTTGATTGTGGGTGCTATTTTATCTAATTGTGAATAAATTGTATGCATTTGATTTGAATGCTCAATAATAACCACCTTTTTTAAAATCGGAACCTCTTTAGCATAAACAACCTTTCCATCAAAAATATTACGCACGAGTGCATTTTTGACATTTGATGCTAAAGTAACAGACTCATTAAAGACCTTGAGTTTATATACAGGATCAAAATAAGGACCAAATTTTTGTTCTACCTTATAACTAGAAATAGGAGAAATTGTCTTTTCTCCTTTGTATTTGGTTGTAGAAATATTTTGATAAGAATTAGCAACCTGTTTTACATCAATTGGAGCTATGAGAACATTAGAATCCAGTGAATTTTGTTTTCCTTGAAGGTTTGCTTTCTGGGCTTGTTCTCTAGCTTTTTTTGCAATCAATTCTTTTTCTTTATTTTGTTTAAGAATGTTTAGATTAGAAAGAATCTGATCAAGACTTTTTCTTTCATTATCGATATCTCTGAGTTTCTTGTCATAAGCATCAAGCTCAGATTTTAGATTTGTCATTAGTTTTTTTTGTTCTAAGATCATAGATTGAAGTTTTTGTTTTTTATCTTGTTGATTGTTGATAAAAAGATTGATTTTACTCATATTGGAATTGATTTGAGATATTTGAGAATTAATAGATTCTTGTTGCTTTGTAAGGTCTTCAATCTTGCTTTTTGAATCCTTATTGAGAGTTTTAAATATTTCTTGAAGAATAATATCATCTGGAGAAATAGGACTTTGATGGTTTAAAACCATCACAAAAGCCATATCTTTAATGAGGATATTAGCGATTCCATCTTCAATCTTATTTTTTTGATTTTCTAACTCTTGGAGAGACTTTTTGTAGGATTGGAGAATTCTCTCTTGAGTGGAATTTTCAGATTGATTTTTATTGATATTTTTTTGAATATTTTGAATCTGGATATTGAGTTGTTTGATTTGAGTGTGTTTTTGATTGATGGTATTTCCAAGAGTGTTTAGCATATTGCTAATTTGGAGTTTTTCTTGATTTTTTTTCTGCAATTTAGACTTGTTGGCATCAATATTTTTATTAATATCCTCTATGCCTGCACCCAAAACAACACTTATGAACAAAACTAGGAGAGCTGTTAAGACCTTCACTAAACTTTCCTTTGAGATAAAATCACTACAAGCACAGAGAAAAACGAAACGCCTATAGCTACAAGCAAGAGCATCAAGAAATCTCCACCAAAGTTAAAAATGTTTCCTTGAATTTCAAGTGCATTGGCTATTTCTTTAAAAACACTCTGATACGAAAGATAAAGCACTCCTAAAGTAATAAAAATACTAGTGATGATCGAATCAATGATGGCTAATTCAAAAAGCACTCCATTGCGAATCCAAAAAGGAGCTCCTAAAAAACCCATAATCTCCATTCTTTCACTATGTTCAAAACGCCAAATTTGGATCTGTCTGATCATTAAAAGTACTGAAAGAAATGTAAGCAGAATGCCAAAGACCCAAACGCTTGTTTCAATAAGGAACAAGAGTTTATAGACTTGATTGTGGGTTTTACTAAAAGCCTCCACCTTTGTGATGCCAGGGATTTTTAAGAGAATATTATTAATTTCTTCAAGACGATTTTGAGTGGGAAAATTAGAAAGCTTGAGAGAGTAAAAAAATGGGAGACTCTTTTTAATCGATAAAAGATTATTATCATTCATATTTTGCTTGAGTCTATCAAGTAAAAAATCAGGATTGATGAGTGAGAGAGATTTGGCTTCTTTAATGTTTCTTGCTATAAAATCAAAGCTGAACTTTTGGCCTGTAGCCAAAAGAATGGAATAACTTTGAGAAAGCTTATCTTCTTTTATAGAGATGGCACGATTAACCAATACGATACTCTGGAGACTGAAAAGCAGTGCCAATAAAGGAACAATTAAAGAAAGATGTCGCTTAAGCATATTCATATACTTCTCCATTTGCAATATTGAGTTTTCTATAAAAAATATTCAGATGATCTGGAATCCTATGAGTGACCACCACAATCGTAACATCAAGCTGTTCATTTGCACTTTTTAATAAACTCCAGATCATATCACTTGAGTAATCATCAAGGTTTCCTGTTGGCTCATCTGCTAAAATAAGTAATGGACGATGAGCTATGGCTCTAGCCATGGCAACTCGCTGTTGTTCTCCACCACTTAGCTCAAGAGGATAGCGATTGGCCTTATATAATAAATCAACATGAGAGAGAAGTTTTTCTACTTGTGAATCACAAATTTCTTTTTTATAGCCATTGATCATCATTGGCAAACGAATATTTTTTTCCACACTCCACTCTTGAATCAATTTGTAATCTTGAAAAACAATTCCAATATTGCGACGCAATTCATTGATAAGAGATCTTCTGGCCTTTTCAATCTTGATAGAACAAACTTCTAAGCTACCCTCAAAAATAGGTAAATTCCCATATAAAGATTTCAAAAGGGTACTTTTACCACTCCCACTTGCTCCTGAAATAAATACAAAATCCTTGTGTTTAATCTCAAAATTAGCGTTTTTAATGATACTTTCGCCTCTTTTGTATCCCAAACATAAATTTTTTGCCAAGATAATACCGCTCATCATTTCTCCATTAATAGATTTAATAATTCCAGATGAGACTTTATATTTGCCTCGGTGCTCAAGGGGTTGCCCCCAAAATAATACGCTCTTTTTTTATCAAAAATGACTATCTTACTCACAGGCCAATTAAAATCTCCAAAGCTCAAGATCAAAATAACTTTGTCATCAGCTTTAAAAACCTCGCAAACATGCACAAAAAAATCTGCCTTGATTATTTTACCAACTTGATGGATTTTTTCCAAAGATTTTAAGCTAAAAGAGCTAAAATTAAAATCATACTCTATTTTTTTATCTTCGCTTTGCCTTAAACAAAAGATCCTTAAATCAAAGATATTTTTTTCAGCCCTCTGCCATCTTGCCTCGTATTTACTTATCACTTCACTAGAGAGATTTTTGGTGATTTCTGCTCTCATATTGTGTGATTTTAAAGAAATCTCTAGAGTATCTCTAAAATATTCCTCATCATCTGTTCTGAGTTCAATCAATCCGCCTTTTTTCAATACCCGATCTGCTTGGATTAAAAACTTATGACTCATCACTCTGCGATGGGGTTTTTTATTCCAAGGAACTGGAAAATGCACATAAATAATCTCGCAACTATTAGAAGGTAATATTTCCAACAAAACCCTAGCGTCTATACATACGATATAAACATTTTCAAGTCCTAAGAGATCTATCTGTCTTAGAACCTGCTGAATTGATGGAGTGTGAATTTCCATTCCAATATAAATTTTATTTGGATTTTCTTGTGCTAATTTAAGCAAATGTCTGCCCGAACCAAACCCAATTTCAATGCAAAACTCATAAAAACCTAGCTTCAATATATCCTGAGGTTTGATAAAAAATTTACTTCTTAAAGTTTGCTTGATTGTATCATTATTGAGATTATGAGAAATCAAAGAAGATTTTTTTGATAAAACACGAAGTGCACCTTTGAGAATTCCTATTGGGCTAGGTTTGGTGATTTTTTCAGCTTTCAAAAGAATCTGATGAGGTTTTTTGATTTTTCTGATAAAAAATTCTTCATCTTCATAATTCACACATATGAGGCTCTCATTTGGATTTTTGACACCCTTAGCCTCATAAAGTAGTTTGTATCCCTCATCATTAAAAGGTAAGTCTGTAAGCTCTAAAGATTTTGCTAAAAAATGAGGCATAACTTACCTATTGATAAGAAGTTCAACTTCTTTGCTGGGTTTAGATTCTATTCCATTTTTATCCACACTCACAACTTGATAGCGGTATTTTTTACCACTTTTCATTTCCTTGTCAATAAACTCGTTTTTAGTGATACCTGAAAATCGTAAAGGCTTAGAATATAGACCACCTTCATATCGATAAACCGCATATTCTTTTACTCTCAAATCATTTATTTTCTGCCACTGTATGACTGCCTTAGAATTTTCAATCGTGCCTTTAATAATCACAGGAATAGGTGGAGGGCTTAAGGTAGCACCTTTCACTCCCCCTAATGGTAGATCACCTTCAATCCCTGCACTATCTATGGGAATGACCTTATAAAATCTTTCTATCCCATCTATGGCAATTTTATCAATGTAGAATGTATTTTTTACCTCTGCTATCATTTTAAAATTATCTTTAGGTGAATTTGAAGCATAAACCCGATATTGATAGACATCTTTTTGAGGAGATTTATTCCAAATAAGCTTGATTTCTCTAGGGAGATTCTCACTTGCCTTAAGACCAGCAATAGGCAATGGTTTGGACTTGGTTTTGCCTGCTACAACCACGCTAGGAATAGATTTTGCATGTTCAAAACTTTCTGCAACAATCCTATATTTATATATTTTCCCATCTTCTAGACCCTTATCAAAGTATTCGACATAAAGACGATTTTTTACAACCCCTATGTTTAAAAACAAGCCCTTATCGTTTTGTCTTTGAATAATATATTTTGACACACTTGGGTTTGGATGAGGACTCCAAATAAGTTTGATTTGTTTTGGATAATCATCACTAGCAAAGACACTTTCAATTGGATCAATAAAAGAAGTTTTTACATTCACCAAAGGAGATAAAGGAGAAATGGCTCCATTTTTACCCAATGTAGAAATTTGAAAAGCATATTGTGTCTGAGGAATCAAGCCATCATCGTAGTAATGCGTTGCCAAAGGATTCTTGATGACTGCGATTCTTTTAGTTCCTCCATCTTTAACAACCTGATAAAGTACAAAACCATTTATGAGTGATATGTCATCAATTTTATCCCATTCAAATCCGATAGTTTTGACATCATTGATAGTTTTTATGTTTTTAACTGTAGGCAAACCCTGATCTATTTTGTCATTTCTTCCAAAAAGCGAAAGAGCGTTATTAGACATAGAAGCACACCCGCTAATTAAAATCGTGAGTGTCGAAACAACGTAAAATAAAATCTTCTTTTGTAACTTCATCCAAAACCGCCTTATCAAAATTCTGATTTAAAAATTCTAACATATCATCAAAAACAGGAACTTTAAAAAACATTTTCTTACCCGTATGAGGATGAATGAAATAGATCAAATAAGCATGAAGCATGATTCTTAAATCGTTCCTCCCCTTATAGCCATAAAGTTCATCTCCAATAATATGTCTGGAAATGCTTTCTAGATGCACTCTTATTTGATGCGTTCTACCTGTGCTAAGTTTTGCTGCGATAAGCTCCATATTAAGGTTGTTACTAGGTGCTAATGGTACAAAGTCACTTTTAGAATAACGTGAGGGGAGATTTTTTTGCCTGACTCTATCTAGATTCACCATCTTAAGACGATTATTTGGATTTCTTGCCATTTCACATTCAATGGTTTTTTTCTGCAACAATCTTCCATCAATGATGGCAAGATAATACCTTCCCATTGTTCTATTTTGAAGTTGAGCAGAAAGCTTAGTATGTGCATCATTGGTTTTAGCAATCACGATTGCTCCACTTGTTTCCTTGTCCAATCGATGAACAATGCCAAATCGTTCTTCTCCACTTAAGGTAGATAAAGAAAAACCTTTAAATTTTAGCCAATCTACAAGCGTTGGTTCTTTTACACTAGGGGCATCATGAACAACCAAGAAAGGAGGTTTATTTAAAATCAACACTTGGGGATCTTCATAAATAATAGAGATGTTCATATCTAGCTGTGATGGTTTTGATGATGATTGCAAAACAGGCTCTAAAATAGAGACTTCATCACCTGCAATTAAAGCTTCACCACCTTTTTTACAGGGCTTACCATTGATGAATACAAGTGAATTTTTTATTAAATGCGTGATTTGATTTTTTGGAATTTCTAGCTTTTGAGATAAAAAAGTATCGATTCTTTTGTTGGGATGATATACTTGAAATAATTGCTTCACTTGCTATATCCATTCTGTTTTTGTTAAAATCACCAAAATACTACCCCACTCAAAAAGCGAATTTTTATGATCGATAGGCGAATTTTAACACATTTTGATTTTTTACTCCCTGTTATTGTGAGTCCTATTATTGCTATGTCGTTTTTTCTCATCAATGAGGCCAATGAAGCGATGAATATTAAACAGGGTATTTATATTGGAATGGGTTTTTTGCTTTTTTGGATTATCTTTTTCATACCATTTAGAAAATTAGGCAAGAGCATCAGTATTTTTTATTGGATTTGCATTGTTTTGCTTATTATTGTCGATATCTATGGAACAACCAAGCTAGGTGCACAAAGATGGATTACCATACCTGGACTAGGCATCTCACTGCAACCTAGCGAACCTGTAAAAGTGGCGATTATTCTTATGATAGCAAATTTTATTTATCACAATCCACCTCCTAGAAATGGATATTATTTCAAAGAATTTTTAAAAATTAGTTTTTATATTCTATTGCCTTTTGTGCTTATTTTAAAACAACCAGACTTAGGAACAGCAATAGTCGTATTATTGATGGGATTTGGAGTTTTATTTCTCATTGGTGTAAATATCAGGGTTTGGATGAGTATTTTATTTGCTATTTTGATCGCTTCCCCACTTATATACGGCTCTATGCACGATTATCAGAGAAAGAGAATTCACGATTTTATCTCTGAAAAACCAAGTTATCATGTCAGACAATCAGTAATAACAATCGGTTCAGGAGGACTATTGGGAAAATCTAAAGAAAATTCCACACAAACCCAACTAAAATTCTTGCCTATCTCAACGAGTGATTTTATTTTTGCCTACTATGTTGAAAGATTTGGGTTTATCGGAGCTATTGTGCTTTTGGGACTATATATTGGTCTTATTTTGCATATTTTATCATTTTGTTTTATTGATCCTAGGGATTATCAATTAAGAGTAGTTGGAAGTGCAATCTCTATTTTGATATTTGTTTATGTGAGTGTGAATATCGGAATGACTATAGGTTTAGCACCTGTAGTAGGTATCCCTTTACCGATGTTTAGTTATGGTGGAAGTAGTTTTATCACCTTTATGGTGCTTTTTGCAATCCTAGAAAACCTTCTTGCGTTTAGATTCAATTTTGAGTATAATTCCAACCCTTTTAGAAGTATTTTCAAAAATATCAACAAAAAGGACCCTTAGCTCAGCTGGTCAGAGCGCTCGGCTCATAACCGATCGGTCGCAGGTTCGAATCCCGCAGGGTCCACCACTTTATAACTATCCCATGAAATTAAAAAGCTTTAAACATCCGAAACTAAGACAAAATCAAAGAATCGTATCAATACCATAACTTTCGCATTGTATAGTTATTTAAAACTCGCTACCAAATTCCCAATAAGTAGATTAAACCCATCTACAAGCACAAAAATAAGTATCTTGAAAGGGAGCGATATCATTACAGGAGGTAACATCATCATACCCATTGCCATCAAAATTGAACTCACAACCATATCAATTACCAAAAATGGAAGATAAAGTAAAAAACCTATCTGAAAAGCTGTTTTAAGTTCGCTTATCATAAAAGCAGGGACTAAAACTGTCAATGGAACATCTTGAACTGTTTGAGGATTGGGCAGATTGCGAATCCTAAAAAATAATGCCAAATCCTTCTCGCGAGTATTTCTAAGCATGAATTGTTTGAACGGTTCTACGGCCTTATCAAATGCTACCTCATAAGAAATTTTATTATCCATATAAGGCTTGATTCCATTATTATAACCCTCTTTTGCCACTGGTTCCATAATAAAAAAAGTTAATACCAATGCCAAAGAAACTAAAATTTGAGTGGGTGGGGATTGCTGGGTTCCTAATGCTGTGCGTAAAAAAGAAAAAACAATAATCAAACGGGTGAAACTTGTCATCACAAGAACCAAAGAGGGGGCTAAGACCAAAAAAGTCAAGATCACCACGATGTTTAAAGTACTGACAAGTTGTTTAGGTGAAGAAGGAGCTGAAAGAGAAAGATTGACTGTAGGAATCGTAGTATCTGCTCCATAGCTCACACTCATTCCTATAAAAGCCACTGCTATGATTGCTAAAAAAAATCTCAAAGACTCCTCCATTTTTCACTAAAATAATCCCCTTAGTATAAACACAATTGTGTTAAAATCCTATAAATTGAATTTCAAAATCGAATTTCTTTTAAGGAAAATAAATGTCAGTTTCTGTGGTTATTCTCGCAGCGGGTGCTGGAACTAGAATGAAGTCATTAACCCCAAAAGTATTGCATAAAATTTGCGGGAAAGAGATGCTTTTTTATTCAGTGCAAGAAGCTCTAAAAATAAGTGATGATATTCACATCATTCTTTTTCACCAATATGAGAGAATAAAAGAAGCGATTGAAAATTATTTTAAAAACTCTAAAATCACCTTTCATATACAAAATCACCTCAAATATCCTGGCACAGGAGGGGCACTGATGGAAGGAGAAGATCAAAAACCTATTTCCACAAAATACGATAGAACTTTGATCTTAAATGGAGATATGCCGCTGATTAAAAAAGATGAACTCTTAAGCCTAATCTCTTGTGAATCCGCTGTAGTTATGAGTGTTTTTACACTTGAAAATCCTAGTGGATATGGACGGGTTGTGATCAAAGATCAAAAAGTTCATTCCATCATTGAAGAAAAAGATGCCACAGAGAGTATTAAATCAATCTGTGTCGTCAATGCTGGAGTCTATGTCTTTGATAAATACATTCTAGGAAACTATCTCCCTAAAGTAAATAACAATAATGCACAAAAAGAATATTATCTGACAGATATTATTAGTCTTTGTGTTCAGGATAAAATAGACATCAAGCCAGTGTTTGTAAATGAAGAAAACTTCATGGGTGTGAACTCTAAATCACAACTTGTCTATGCAGAATCTAAAATGCTAGAATACCTCAGAAATGAAGCAATGAATCAAGGTGTTATTATGCATCTTCCTGATACGATATACATTGAACCTGAGGTGGTATTTGAAGGTGAGTGCGAGATTGAAAATGGAGTGCATATAAAGGGTAAATGTAAGATCATCAACTCTCATATTAAAGCTCACACAATAATAGAAGAGAGTAATCTCAAAGATTCCGATATTGGTCCTATGGCTCATATTCGCCCTGGATGTGAAATCTCAAACACTCATATTGGAAATTTCGTAGAACTTAAAGCTTGTAATCTTAATGGAGTCAAAGCAGGACACTTAAGCTATCTAGGGGATTGCAATATAGATGAAGGGAGCAATATTGGTGCAGGTGTCATCACTTGCAATTATGATGGTAAAAAAAAGCACAAAACTATCATCGGTAAAAACGTCTTTATTGGAAGTGACACCCAACTCATCGCACCCATCAATATTGGTTCAAATGTATTGATTGGAAGTGGAACAACAGTCACAAAAGATGTCAATGAAGGTGATTTGGTAATCTCTAGAGTCAAACAAGAAAACAAACCAGGAGGATTTTATCGTTTTTTTCAGCCTCCTAAAGAAATACAAAAAAAGAACGATTAAAATCAAATATAAAAAATCAAAAAAGGAATCAAATGAAACTCATCATCAATGGAGAAAACAAAGATTTTTCACAGACGCTAAACATTCAACAAATTTTAGATTATTTGGAAATTGAATCCAAAGTTGTGGCCGTAGCCCTCAATTCGCTCGTTGTGAAAAAACAAGACTGGAATAACACTATTCCAAAAGATGGCGACAAACTAGAGTTTTTGCAGTTTATGGGGGGTGGGGGAATCAATGCAGGATTTAAAAGCAAGAAATTGTAAATGAGTAACTCAAATATAGTTTTTCTTATTACAAAAATATTGTAAAACTGATGAAATATAACTCATTACCAGAGATAAAAGATGGATCGTTTTTTATAGCCGACTCTCATTATATAAATGGAGATGAAGCATTACTCGTATTATTAGAAAAACTCATCATTTCTCCTCCTCCTCAGGTTTTTTTTATGGGAGATATTTTTCATCTTTTCATTGGACATATTCCCTCAAGCAGGAAAGAAAATATTGTTTTGCTTGAACTCATCAATAAACTCGCACACAAATGTGAAGTTTTTTATTTCGAAGGTAATCACGATTTTGGAATTGATGGATTTTTGTTACCAAAAGTAAAGATATATCCTCGAAGTCTTCAACCTGCCTTTTTTTGTTACAAACAAAAGCATTTTTTACTTGCACACGGAGATATTTTTCTGAGCAATACCTATAATGGCTATATTCAGATTTTAACAAGTCCATTTTGTCTGAGTATTTTAAAAATTTTAGATCAACTGAGTTTGGGATTCATCTATAGAATCATTTCAAAAAAGATCTATAAAAAACCTATCAGGAAATTTATTTTGAGCGATAAAGATTTTGAGAAATTTGCTAAAAATAGACTTGAAAAATACTCTAAATTTGTTAAAAAATACCACCTTGAACCTATCGAAGGAGTCATTGAAGGACATTTTCATATAGGAAAAAATTTTCAAAACTATTTCTCACTTCCCTCTTTTTATTGTGAGAAAAGCGGTTTTATTATACAATCAGGGAAATGCAGCGGGATAGAAAGTTGAAAAACAATATAGAAAAACTAAAATTGAGCTCAAATGAAATTGAACTCATTGATTTTAGAATTTTTGAAGTTCGTGATAATAAAATATACGAAGGCATATATGGAATCAATGTCGCAAAAGTTCAGGAAATCATAAAAATGCCTGAGATTTTTGAACAACCCTCAGGTCCTGATTATGTGATTGGAGTATTTGATCTTAGAGGAACTATTATTCCACTAATTGACCTCTCTAAATGGATGGGTATTTCCGAAAAAAATCTCCCAACTTTAAAATCTTGTGAATACAAGGCTAACGCCCATCATCGAAGCACACAAGTAAAAAATGTCATCATTACTGAATTCAATAATATTAAAATTGGCTTTGTTGTTGATCATACAAAACGAATTCGGAGAATTAATTGGCAATGTATAGAACCTGCTCATTTTAATTCTACTACAAGCCTTGAAAGAGAAAAAATCACTGGAACTACAAGAATTGAGGATGAAAAAACATTGCTCATACTTGATCTAGAAAGCATTATTGAGGATTTGAACTTACATCAAGAAAACAATAAAAAAGAAATGAGCGAACCCATAAAGGTTAAATTTAAAGGTTTAGTCCTGATTTTAGAAGATAGTACTTCAGCACGAAAACTTATCAAAAAAAATCTTTTAAATATGGGTTTTGAAATCATAGAATCTATTGATGGCGAAGATGGTCTAAAAAAATTAGAAAAACTCTATGAAGAGTTCAAAGATGATCTCAGTAAGAACCTAAGACTCATCATATCTGATGTAGAAATGCCAAAAATGGATGGTTTTCATTTTTTATCACAGATTTATAGCGATAAAAGATTTAGTAATATTCCTTTGATATTCAACTCTTCAATCTGTGATAAATATAGTGCAGAAAAGGCCAAAGAATTGGGAGCAAAGGCATATTTAGTAAAATTTGATGCGGACAAGTTTTATGATGAGATCGCAAGAATTTTAGGCTAAATGAAAACAAAATCATTGTAGAATAAAAAACTTAAATTATTATTTAAAGAGGTGCGGATATGGATGATATGCAAGAAATAATGGAAGACTTCTTAATTGAGGCATTCGAAATGATTGAACAGCTTGATCAAGATTTGGTTGAGCTTGAAAATAATCCTCAAAACCTAGAACTTCTAAATAGAATCTTTAGAGTTGCACATACCATAAAGGGTTCAAGTTCATTTTTGAATTTTGATATACTCACAAATCTTACCCACAATATGGAAGATGTCTTAAACAAGGCTAGAAAAGGCGAAATCAAACTCACGCACGACATTATGGATGTGGTACTTCCTTCTATTGATCTGATGAAAGCATTACTCATGGCCATCAGAGACAATGGTACAGATGCAAATAGTGGTATTGATATAACTGAGAGTGTCAAAAAACTTCAGAATATTTCAAATGAAAAAGTCGAGCCCTCCTCCGCAACAACCACTGATGAATCTTCATTAAAGAGCACCCAGACTCAAAACACACCAACTTCTTTGAATCCTCTTGCAGATGAGCCCGATCTTGATTATTCAAAGATGAGCGATCAAGAGGTCGAAGCTGAAATACAAAGACTTTTAGAAAAACGCCAGGAAGCTGATAAACAAAAACGTTCTGAAAAAAAACAAACTCAGCCTGAAGAGCATAAAACAGCTCCAAAAGAAAAAAAACCCGAAAATATTAAATCAACACCTGATGAGAATAAAACCCCATCTACAGGGGTAGAACAGACTGTTCGTGTAGATGTAAGACGTTTGGATTCTCTTATGAATCTTATTGGAGAGCTCGTATTAGGTAAAAACAGACTGATTAGAATATATGGCGATGTAGAAGAGCGGTATGATGGAGAAAAATTCCTTGAAGAACTCAATCAAGTTGTTTCTTCTATCTCTACAGTTACAACTGATTTACAACTTGCAGTAATGAAGACAAGAATGCAACCTGTGGGCAAAGTCTTCAACAAATTCCCAAGAATGGTTCGAGATCTTTCTAGAGAGTTGGGCAAAAACATTGATCTTGTTATTACAGGAGAAGAAACAGAACTAGATAAGTCTATCGTTGAGGAAATTGGAGATCCACTCATTCACATCATTAGAAATTCTTGCGATCACGGCATAGAAACACCAGAGATTAGAAAGGATGCAGGAAAATCAGAGGCAGGTATTGTAAAACTCAAAGCATACAATGAAGGCAACCACATTGTTATTGAAATATCTGATGATGGCAAAGGATTAGATCCTGATATACTCAAACAAAAAGCCATTGAAAAAGGTATTATCACTGAACGAGAAGCCGACAGTATGGGCGATAAAGAAGCATTTGGCATCATATTTAAACCTGGATTTTCTACCGCAAAAAACATATCAAACGTTTCAGGTAGAGGCGTTGGAATGGACGTGGTAAAAACAAATATCGAAAAACTCAATGGTATCATTGAAATAGAATCTGAAAAAGGTGTGGGCACCACCCAAAAACTAAAAATCCCTCTTACCTTAGCAATTATTCAGGCATTATTGGTTGGAGTTCAAGAAGAATACTATGCTATTCCACTTTCATCTGTGCTTGAAACAGTGCGGGTCAGCCAAGATGAAATTTACACCGTAGATGGTAAAAGCGTTTTAAGACTTCGAGATGAAGTGCTCTCTTTAGTTAGATTGGCAGACATCTTCAAGGTTGATTCAGTTTTAGAGGCAATGAATGAAGTTTATGTTGTTATTGTAGGTCTAGCAGATCAAAAAATTGGTGTGATTGTAGATTACCTCATCGGACAAGAAGAGGTGGTCATCAAATCACTTGGTTATTATCTCAAAAACACTACAGGAATAGCTGGTGCAACTGTCAGAGGAGATGGAAAAATAACCCTAATTGTAGATGTTGCAGCAATGATGGATATGGCAAAAAATGTCAAGGTTAGCATCAATAAACTGATTGATGAAGCCGAAGCCTCTAGGGCAAAAAATTCTCCGAGTGATTATGTTGTCCTTGCTATTGATGATAGCACCACCGATAGAGCGATTATGAAAAAATGTCTCAAACCTTTAGGAGTCACTGTATTGGAAGCTTCTAATGGACTTGAAGGACTTGATATTGTAAAAAATGGAGAAAAAACTCCTGATGCAGTGCTTGTAGATATCGAAATGCCCCGAATGGATGGATATACGTTTGCAACAGAGATAAGAAAATATAATAAATTTAAAAATATTCCTCTCATCGCTGTGACTTCTAGAACAAGCAAAACAGATAGGATGCGTGGGGTAGAATCTGGAATGACTGAATATATCACCAAGCCCTATACTCCTGAATATTTGGCAAACGTAGTCAAGCGAAATATAAAACTCAATACAGATGGAGCAAGTGATGAACAATAACAAGACACTCAAAGAAGTATTTGACAAACAACAACAAAATAATGAACGTTTAAACAAGCAAGAAGAGATTGAAGATATCCTCCAAGTCATCGGATTTATTGTGGGCAATGAAGAATTTGCTGTACCTATTTTAAATGTGATTGAAATCGTCAAACCCATTGAACATACACGAGTTCCTGGAACCCCAAATTATGTATTAGGAGTGTTTAATCTAAGGGGAAATGTTTTCCCTCTAATTAATCTCAGATTAAAATTTGGCATTCCTGCTAGCAAACAAGATAAAGACACTCGTTATCTTGTAGTTAGACATAATGATCAAATTGCAGGTTTTATCATTGATAAACTAACTGAAGCTATCAGATTCAAAAAATCTGATATTGATCCTGTACCTGAGACTCTAGCAGAACAGGATGATTTAATGTATGGAGTGGGAAAAAGAGAAGATCGACTGGTCACTATCTTGAAAATAGACGCACTTTTAAAAAAAGACTTTTAACTCTTTTTAAAGAGTTAATCTAAAGCCTTTTTAAATTTCCAAGTCAATATCAGTAACACATCAAATGAATTTGGTGAAAATAAAATGCCAAACACGCTAACATTCAAAGAATGACTAATATTTTTTCAGGGTTTGCATTTAATCTTCAACAGAAACGATGATAGATTTTGAGTATTATTATTTAGAGAAAAGTATAATATATATATATTGAAAAAATATACTATTATAGAATTATTCTTAGATTGATGTGATCTAGATATGAGCTTTCAAAATACATATTTATATAAATAGATAAAATTTTAATTTGTAAATAATAATCAATAATTTAAAATTGATCTTATAATACATCTAAATACAGTAAAGGTAAAAAATATGAATAGAATTATATTATCTATGATAATAATAGGATTTTTAGTTAATGTGGGTTTTACAAATGAATTAAATCATCAAAATAAAGATAAAATAGTCAATAAAAATAATACTGAAAATAGAGATAATTTAATTTCTAATAAACATATATCTAAAGTTAAAGTTCCTGATTCAAAAAATGGATTTTTTGTGGGGATTGAAGGGGTTTTAGGAACATCAAAGGGTGATTTGACTTTAGATTTTCGAAATCTAACTCCAGAGAAAAAAGATCCTTTTCCTTTATTCTTTTCTGCTAAGGCAAAAACAACTCTTGATTTAGGGTTTTTGTGGGGATATCAGCATTATTTTGGAGATTCTTTAAAACATGGAATCAAAGTATCACTTCATACTTATTCAGGTTTTGGAAATAGTTGGCAAAATAAACATAGTCTTAATGATAAGGGTGGTATTTATAAATCTACTTCAATTATTTCATATATCCCTATGAAATTTGGAGCTGATATCAAGTATGTGTGGGATTTTTTAGAAATAGGTAAACACACTTTGGGAGTCAATCTTGGAGTTGGATATGAGTTTGATTTTTATCTCAATGGCAAGGAAGCAATGTCTCTTAATTGTTCTGAGAGCGACTCTGGTTGCAACCTTTCTGAAAAGTTTTTTAATGATAGAACTCGCCATATTGATTCTATGTTTTCAAATCATTTCTATCCTGTGATAGGAATGCATTATTATTACAAACAGCATCAATTTGAATTGATGTATCGATTTGGTGGAATCATTCCTCAAACTGGCAACAATATCATTAAAACAGTTACAAAGGAAGGTATTTTGGTTGGTGATTTAGTTATGAGTGTTAAGCTTATCAATCAATCCTATTTCACTATGAATTATTCATATAGATATTAAAAGCCCTATGAAACAAATCTGAAGAAAAATAAATGGAATTATTTTATCATTGCATAGAGAGGAATTTTTCACGATCTCAAACCCAGATGATAAAAATCTTTGAATAAAAACTATAGTTATAGAATTTAATAAATAAAACTATTAAGATAAAAAAGGAGAGGGGATCTGCTAATAGCTACTCAATCAATTTATCTTCTCCCATACGCTTCCTGATTGCGTATCCATAATGGCGATCCCATCCTTAGCTAATTCATCTCGAATACTATCTGCTAGAATGAAGTTTTTTTCTTTTTTTGCGATATCTCTATCTTTGAGTTTATGTGCAATCTTTATTTTTTGTTCTTCACTCACACCAAGCTGAAAATATCTAATAGGATCTCCCCCTCCAATACCTAAAATAGAGGAAATAAATTCAATATTACCCATCACTTTGCCTTTTATAGACTTATTTTTGGGATCTTTATCTATCATTTCATTACAAGCACTTATCATCTCTTCTAAAACACTAAAAGCCTTAGAAATATTAAGATCATCGCTCATCGCCTCTAAGAAGTTCATCTTAAAGTTCTCATCTACCTGGTTTGTTTCTCCCATCGCTCTTTTTTTAAGTCTATATATTTTGTCTAAACGTTTTTTGCTCACCATCAAATCTTCTTCATTGAAATTTAAAACCGACCGATAATGTACCCCTAGTAAATAATTTCGCAAAACCTCTCCATCATAAATTTTAAGAGCATCTTTGACAAAAAAGCTATTGCCTAAACTCTTGCTCATCTTCTCCCCATTGATATTCACAAATCCATTATGCATCCAATACTTCGCAATCTCTATTCCACTCGCACATCTAGTTTGTGAAGCTTCATTTTCATGATGAGGAAATGCCAAATCTGCACCTCCTCCATGAATATCTATCTTATGAGACATGCCTTCATAGGCAAGTATGCTTTCAATCATTGCCGAACATTCAATATGCCAACCTGGACGCCCCATACCCAGCGAAGTTTCATACCCTATATCGCCTTCGCCCTTGTATGCCTTCCACAGAGCAAAATCCCTTTCTCCTTCTTTTGCTGTATTTTCTCCCACACGGCTAATATTTTCATCATCCTTTCCGCCCCTATGACTGATACTGCCATATAGATTATCCTTATCTACGGATAAATAAATATCACCATTAGATGTCTTATAGGCAATTTTTTTATCTAAAAGTATGGTAATCATCTTTATGATTGACTCAAGACTTTCTGTAGCTTTTGGCTCTATGTCAGGACGCTTAACCAAAAGAGCTTCCATATCGTTCAAATAGGAGTTGATATAATAAGAACTAACCTCCTTGACACTTTTACCTAACTCAAGAGCTTTTTTGATGATTTTATCATCAATGTCTGTAAAATTTTTTACAAACTTCACTTCATAACCACTGACCTGCAATACTCGTGCCAATAAGTCAAATACTATTGAACTTCTAGCGTGTCCTAGATGTGCATCATCATAAACAGTAGGACCACAAACATACATTCGAACCTTGCCTTTGACGATAGGAATAAAATCCAATTTTTGTTTTTGTCTGCTATCATAAATCTTCATTCATAGCTCTCTTTAATTAATATGGAAAAAATGTAGAAAAATCTTCAAAACAATCACTTCAATCATACCCAAAACAATCAAAATAAACCACCCTCTTTTGTAGGCAATTATATCCCAAAACCGCTTAGCCCCAAATTCTCTAACACTCAATACAAATAATATTATTCCACTAAGACTCCCTGCTAATGCAAGTCCTCTAACTTGAAAAAATTGCATCAAAATCAAGGAACACACCACTCCAAAACAAAGTGAAATTGCCGAAATACTTGCTGCTTTTCCTTGTTTTTTATGTGCATAAAGCCACAAAGAAAAAACCCTAGCAAGTCCAAATGGCAAAAGCCCTATCATATACATTGCAAAAACATCTGCAGATATCAGTGTATCGGTTCTGAGAAATTTTCCCTTTTCAAACAAAAGCCAAATAATTTCATTTTTGAGCATGATTCCACCAATAGTGCATCCTAACAACATCACAAATAAAAACCAAAAAGACTTCTTCATGCTAGTAAGAGCTTGTTTTTCTTGAGAATTTTTGATGGCTTTTGCAACCATAGGAAAAAGAGCTGTTGAAATTGCGATAGCAAAAATAGATAGAGGGAGTTGAAAAATACGATTTGCATAGTATAAATACGAAATACTCCCACTAACCAAAAATGAGGCAAGGGCAGTATCTATAAAAGAAGCAATTTGTGCAGTCGAGCTTCCCAAAACAGAAGGTAAAAACTGCTTGAAAAAACTTTTTAAGTCTTTTTTCGCCAAATTAGCTAAAGATTTTGATTTGAAAGTATCAGAACCTCTTATAAGGCAAATCTGTTTGATTCCTACATAAAAAAGCTTGAAAAATCCAAGCTTGTATAAAGGATAAAAATGCAACAAAATTTGGGCAATACCCCCACACAAAACTCCATAACTCAAGATATAAACCACTTCCATCATATCAGAATCTTTTGCCAAATATAACGAAGCAATCATGCAGATATTTAACAACGCACTGTTATAAGCACTCACCCAAAAATTATTTTTATATTGCAAGATGGTGCTAAAAAATGTCACAATAAAGACCAGTTCTAAATACCAAAAATTAATAACCACAATAGGCTGTGCTAGAGTAATCGTATTTTCATCAAATCCATAGGCCAAAAGCTTGGTAACCCATTCAGATCCTCCCCAAACTAAAAAACTAAAAAGACTTAATATTAAAACAAAGATAATAAAAACATTGACACTGAAAATACCCTTTTTATTGCTACTAATAAAGCTTGGTAAAAAACTTTGAGCAAAAGCTCCTTCGCCAAAAATTCGCCTAAAAAGATTAGGGAATTTAAAAGCCACAAAAAAAATATCGCTATAAATTCCCACTCCTAAAATATTAGCAGTATAAACATCTCTAAAAAAACCAAATACACGAGAACACATAATCCCAGTGCTATTAGTAAAAAAAGCTTTTCTCAACAAAATTTTTCCTTTTAAAACAGATAATATTTCTTTATTATTGTAGAATAATACTATAAGAATACGGTTGAAAATGGAGAATATATGGACGCTTTGAATTTTGTGCCTCAAGTGATTAAAAATTGTGAAAATATCAACGATCAACTCCATCAATTTTGCACAAATTCAAAAATAGCTATTGAAAAAATTTGGTTTGATGTTCTTAATATTAATACCTTTATTAAAGTCAATGAATTAGATGAGCCTCATATAATTACAGGCGGGGAACTTGCTCAATTTGAAAAAGATAGCTTCTATGCTAAGGAAGGTTTTTTTGTCTATCAAAGCTATGATATAAGGATCAGGCCTAAAGTAAAAGATTATGGCATCAAACTTGAAATAAGCCCTGATGCCGACAAGCTTTATGTGCTCTTTGATGAAAATTTTGTAATGATAGATGATGAAGAATTTTTTGAAGAAATTTTTGGTGTTATTGATTCTTTAATGGCACAAAACAGAATCATATTCCGACAGCAATTTGAACAACGGGAATCTCTAAAAGCTAAGCTTAAAGAATCCAAAGAAGAATGCTTTTTTGAAAAAATACTTTTAAAAACAGCACCTGATTTGATTCCTTACAAACCTGCAACATTTCACTTCACAATCAAAGAAGAGTGGGAAAAGACTAAATCAAAAACTGCACCTGAGAATGCTTTTTTTGGTGTCGGGGTTGATAGCCTCATCGCTGAATATATAAAGCCCATTGAAGGAAAAAATGGAAGGAACCTAAAAGGGGTTTTTGTGAAAATGGATATGAAAAAAACCGATCAAATCCCACCCATAACCTTTAGTAAAAATTATGTAAAAAGAGAAGAAACTCCTGATAAATGCCTCTTTAAATCACTGATTTCTGGATATGTAAAAATAGTCAATAATTTCATCACCTTTAACACCAAATACGATTTTAGTTCAATGAAGCTAATCAATGCACCTATCTTTTTAGGTGGATTAGATAGTGGCATCACTCTAACAATCACCTCTGAAGATGATCTAAGTGATGCCATCGGAGCGAATATGATTATTGAAGCTACAACAATCAATGTCACTGGGAGTGTTGGTGAAAATGTCGAGCTCAGTGCTCAAAGCATTTCTATCAAAGGGCAAACTCATCAAAGTAGCATCATTAACGCCACTGAAGCAAAAATCACAACACATAAAGGTAAATTTTACGGAGAAAATGTTGATGTAAAAAACTTGGATTGCGGATTCATACAAACCACTAATTGCTCCATAGAAACTTCAAGCGGAGCAACCATATATGCCAAAAAAGTTTCCATAAAAAAACTCAAGTCTAATAATAAAATAAATTTCTCTTCTGAGTGCAACCTCAAAGAAATTCAGGGAGGAAGTAATGAGTTTATCATTTCTGCTAGTTCGCATATTTCAACAGAAGAAACAATAGATTTTATAAAACAAAAAATCTCTCTTTTAAAAACGAAAATGCGTTCAATGGCAAAAAAATATCAGTTTTTAATCTCTGAAGCCAAAAAAAATAAACCCACTATTGATAAAATAAAAGCCGCTGATAAAGCAGCTCAGAAGGTTATGCTTTCTGATAATGATATCAAAGAAGCCTATCAAGAATTCACTATCCATATCAAACAATTAAGAGTATTAAAAAAAGAATTGATAACGCTACAAGATAAAATCAAGCAATTAAGCCATAATCTAATTCAGATTGAAGATGAAACGCTCAGGGCTAAAATCAACACTAACAGCGAATGGAAGCAAGAAAATGAAATCATCTATCAACGCAAATATCCCAAAGCAATCGATGAAATGCTTATCCTTCAAGATGGAGAAAATGTAGATATATATATTGATGCTAAGACCAAAAAAATTTCAAAAAAGATTTCTTAAAGGATAAAAGATGATAGTTGGCATGATTGGCAATATTCACAGGCTAGAGCCCATGATGGTAGAATTTGAAGTGAATGGACTGATTTATGGTATCCACATTTCAACCAATACAAGCTATGTGCTAAATACGCAAAAAGAAAAAGTTCAAAAGTTATTCATCAGTGAAATCATTCGTGAAGACGCTCATTTGCTTTTTGGATTTGTCCAGGAAATGGAAAAGATTACCTTTGAACGTCTCATTAAAATCAATGGAGTAGGACCGAAGGTTGCCCTTGCTATTTTATGCACTTACTCTCCAGAAGCTTTTGGAAAAATCATTGAAGAAAAAAACATAGTCGCACTTCAAAGAGTTCCAGGTATTGGGGCAAAAGGTGCAGGAAAGATTATGGTTGATCTAGCAGGATTTTTTAACGAAATCACAGATTCTCAAAACACCACAAAAAATGAAGAAGTCCATAATCAAGCACTCCAGGCACTTCAAACCTTAGGATTTAAAAGTGCAGACATTATAAAAGTTCTCAAAACAACTCAAGGGTCTAACACTCAAGAGATAATCAAAGAAGCTCTAAAGATACTCAAATGATTTAAAAGGTCTATAAATATTTTAGTTATAATTTAAAATACACAAGATAGGAGCACATATTGCTAGATAAAATCAAAATCATAGGTGCAAAAGAGAATAACCTCAAAAATATCCATCTAGAAATTCCAAAAAATAAACTGATTGTCTTCACTGGACTGAGTGGTTCAGGAAAATCTACTCTAGCATTTGATACGCTCTATGCTGAGGGTCAAAGACGTTATATTGAATCCTTATCAAGCTACGCAAGACAATTCCTTGACAAAGTAGGTAAGCCTAATGTGGATAAAATTGAAGGACTCACTCCAGCTATTGCAATTGATCAAAAAACCACAAGTAAAAATCCACGATCAACGGTAGGAACAATAACAGAAATCTATGACTACTTGCGATTGCTCTATGCTAGAGTTGGAACACAACATTGCCATTTATGTGGAAAAGCAATCTCTCAAATGAGTCAAACCGACATCATTGAGCAAGTTTTATCCTTACCACAAGGAAGTAAGATTATCATTTTAGCTCCTATCATCAAAGAAAAAAAAGGAAGTTTTAATGATAAACTCTCAGACCTTCGTCAAAAAGGATATGTTCGTGCTTATATAGATGGTGTTATGGTGCGATTAGATGAGGAAATAGAACTCAGTAAAACCAAAAAACATACTATCAAAGCTATCATTGATAGGGTTATCATTAATCCAGAAAATCAATCTAGAATCGCTCAAGCAATAGAAAAAACACTCAAAGAAACTTATGGAGAACTTGAAGTAGAAATCATTAAAGATGATAAAAACAATAATGAATTCATACATTACAGCGAACATTTAGCTTGTTTTGAATGCAAAATAAGCTTTGAACCACTAGAGCCTTTGAGTTTTTCTTTTAATTCACCCAAAGGAGCTTGTGAGAATTGTGGAGGGCTAGGGAGTAAATATAGCATTGATATTAAGAAAATATTAAACAGATCTCTTCCGTTGAACAAAGGTGGCATCAAAGTTATTTTTGGTTTCAATCGCAGTTATTACCTTGAACTTTTCAATGGTTTTTGCAAAACAAACAAAATTGATAGCAATAAAGCTTTTGAAGATTTACAAGATCATGAGCAAAATGCCTTATTGTACGGGAATGGAAATGAAGTTGAATTTGTTTGGAAAAATTCAACGCTCAAACGTCCTTGGAAAGGAATCATACAAATTGCTTATGATATGTTCAAAGATGAAAGAGATCTGGGTGATTATATGAGTGAAAAACCCTGTTCAACTTGCAAGGGTCATCGTCTGAAGGCTTCTGCTTTGAGCGTAAAGGTTTCTCAAAAAGGAATCGGGGATATTATTGATATGCCTATTGAAGAAACTTATGAATTTTTTAATAATGATGACAATTTTAGTTATCTAACAAAACAACAACACTTTATCGCAGCTTCCATCTTGAAAGAAATCAAAGAAAGATTATTTTTCCTTTATGATGTAGGATTAGGATATTTAAGTCTTGGAAGAGATGCACGAACTATTAGCGGAGGGGAAAGTCAAAGGATACGAATCGCTAGTCAAATTGGTAGTGGATTAACAGGAGTAATGTATGTACTAGATGAACCTAGTATTGGGTTGCATGAACGTGATACACTAAAATTGATAAAAACACTAAGAAATCTGCAGGAAAAAGGCAATACCGTTATCGTAGTAGAACACGATAAAGAAACCATTAAGAATGCCGATTTTATAGTAGATATTGGACCTGGTGCGGGTAAAAATGGGGGTGAAGTCGTTTTTGCAGGAACAGTTCAAAAAATGCTCACTTCTAACACTCAAACTGCCTTGTATATCAATGGCAAAAAAACAATCTCTTACCCTCATAATAGACCTCAAAAAAAATGGCTTGAAATCAAAAATGTAAATATCAATAACATCAAAAATCTAAACCTTAAAATTCCACTTTCAAATTTTGTCTGCATCACAGGAGTGAGTGGGAGTGGGAAAAGCTCTCTAATATTGCAAACTCTTTTGCCAGTAGCACAAGAATTACTCAATAATGCAAAAAAAGTAAAAAAATGTGATGGCGTAGAGATCAATGGACTTGAGATGCTTGATAAGGTTATTTACTTAGATCAGAGCCCCATTGGTAGAACACCACGAAGCAACCCTGCAACCTACACAGGCGTGATGGATGACATCAGAACTTTGTTCTCTGAAGTCAAGGAAGCAAAAATATTGGGCTATGGAATCGGTCGTTTCAGTTTTAATGTCAAAGGAGGAAGATGCGAAAAGTGTCAAGGAGAGGGTGAAATAAAAATCGAAATGCACTTTCTACCTGATGTAATGGTCAAATGCGATGCTTGTAATGGAGCAAAATACAACCCTCAAACACTTGAAATCAAATACAAAAGCAAATCTATCGCAGATGTCCTGAATATGAGCGTGGATGATGCTTGTGAATTCTTTTGCAAGATTCCAAAAATCGCTTCAAAACTCAAAACCCTTCAAGATGTTGGACTTGGCTATATCACACTTGGACAAAATGCTGTAACGCTAAGTGGAGGAGAAGCACAGAGAATCAAACTCGCTAAAGAACTCAGTCGTAAAGATACAGGCAAAACTCTCTATATCTTAGACGAACCTACCACAGGACTTCATTTTGCCGATGTGGATAGACTCACAAAAGTTTTACATCATTTAGTTGAGCTTGGAAACTCCATGATTGTTATTGAGCATAATTTGGATATGATAAAAAATGCTGACTATATTATTGATATAGGACCTGAAGGAGGCGATAAGGGTGGAAAAATTGTAGATACAGGAACACCAAGTCAGATCGCTAAAAATCATACAAAAAGTCACTCTTATACAGGTCAATTCTTAGCACTTGAATTACAAGAAGATAAAAATATCAAGAGTTCTAATAAGAAATGATCATCATATAAGAATAATCTTAATATTTAAAAATTAAAAACTTTTTTAAATAGATAGTTAAAACTAACTTTATAAAATCATCTGACTGTTTTTTAGATCATTTTGAATCAATGTTGTTTTAAATGATGAATCCATATTTTGTCTGAATCTTATGAAAAAACCATAGATGACATTTCTTCATAAAGATTCGAAAGTCACAATCAAAGAATCTGCCAGGGCTATATACAAAAATCCCTACCATAATTTTCACAATCTTATAATCAATAAATAATATTTATTATAATTATTAATTAAATATTTAATTTTTATATCAAATTTTCTAAAAAATTATTATTTTTAAATATATAATTTAAATTATTAATAATTTAAATAGATTTTAATAAAATAATTAATATAAAAACTTATACCTGAATCATATTATTAACTAGAGTAAATTTTAGCAAATAATTCTTCAAAATAACTTTCTATTTTGATCTTAGCATTTGGAATACCTCTAGGCTTAAAATGATTTTTTAAAACAGGATGCGTGCGGATACTTTCTTCAACAAAATATTCCTGAATCTTTTGGAATTTTTCATTATCAATGATGACATCACAATTCCCTAAAAAATAAGGCAATTTGTGAATATATCTTTTAAAAATATCAATATAACAATAATATGGAAATTTATCCTTGCAAACATACACTGCATTATTGCTATGATAATCAATAAAAGTGCGATTTCGTTTGAGTGCATTGATATCTCTTAGGGTATAAAATTTAGCGATGGGTTCATCTGTTTCTTTGAGATATTTTTTATTGGGATATTTATGAATATAGTTCTTTATTGTGTCAAAATCATTTAACCTAAAAGTCCCTCCATCTTTGATTTTAAACTCAAAACATTCAATAAACTCACAGTTCATTCCTATATGATCTCTTTGGTATAAACCTATCAAGATTGGGAAAGCACTTACCTTTGAGGTGCCTGAAAATTCTTGAGAATTAAAAATAACCCCATCAATGAGTTTATAATTTTTAGCAAACTTTGAAAGCAAGGAAAAATTAGATTTTTTTATCAGATATGATAAAGGATGAAGTACGCAAACATAATCAGCTTGTAACTTTTCATAAGAAAGTAAAAATGACATCCCTAAATCACGAGTTTTTAGATCACTATCTATTGGAGTTGAAATTTTTTTCATATGATTACGGATAATAGAAGTTCTATCATTATAAGGGGGATTGCCAACAATGATAAGTCTTTCATCACTTTTAATACTTAAGGCTTTTCTACTCAGATTTTCTAGCGAGTTTTTACAAAAAAACTCTATATTTTCTCTTTGATTTTTTGCCTCCGCTATGGCTTGTTTATCAATATCTACGCCAATAAAACGATTGATGAAATTTTCTTGTAAAAAAGAACCATACCCACAAGATGAATCTAAAATCGTGTATTTCTCAAAATCAAAGACACTCTGAACTAACATCTTATAAACAATATTCACCAGATTAGAGGGAGTATAATAACTCCCTAAATTGACGGTGGTTTTTATATCCAAGTGTTTTTGATCGGTACTAATAGTAGGAAATGAGAACATCAACGCCACTCAATTATAAATGATGCTATAAATTGCTGCAGAAATTGTGAGTAATCCAAAAATCAAAATGAATAAATTCTGCAAAGGCTTTTTATATTTTTTCAGTTCATCAAAACTATAGATCGCTATTAAGGGTATGATAAAAAGAATAATGGCTAAAATAGGCCCGACAAATTTATCTATCATTCCTAATATTTGCGGGTTCATATAAGATGCAAACCAAGCGATAATAAAAGTGAGACTGATGGTGATTTTTTTGGCAATTGATGGACTGATTTTATGATTTGAAATCTTGAACAATATTTGATTGAATCCCTCTTGAGCACCTAAATAATGTCCAATAAATGCCTTCCACATAGCCACAAAAGCGATCATAGGAGCAACATATACCAAAACAGGTGCTATCACTTTGAAAATGGGGTTATCAAATCTATCTGCAATATTGGCCACTAGAGATAAAATCGATATATTTTCCTTTTGTGCAACTCTAAAATCATCAAGACTCAAACACATCATAAAAGAAAATACAAAAAACATCACTGTTACAATCATTAAAACATTGCTAGTAGCAATAATTTTAGAACTTTTTGCATCAGCATTATTTCCATATTTTTCTTTGCTATACACCGCTAAAGATGAGATAATGCACGAGTGATTGAAAGCAAATACCATCACAGGAAGCAATAGCCAAAGACTCTTGATATCTTGACTCCAAGAAAAATTTACATTTTTAAATAAATCCGTATTCCATTCTGGTATCAAAGAGAGTGCAATCATCATAAGCACGATTATAAAGGGGACAACTAAAACACTCATCACCTTCACGATTACTTCCTGTCCAAAACTCACTATAAAAATCAAAATTGCCACCAAAATAAATGACAGCAACAAGCGATTAGGGGAATTCATATGCATCTGATGAACAACAAAGCTATCTAGCGTATTGGTAATCCCTACAGTATAGATGAGTAACACAGGGAAAATAGCGAAAAAATACAAAATTGTGATGATCATCCCCCCTATGCTTCCAAAATACTTCTGTGCTACAACCGTAATGTCATCAGAACCAACATCAGATGAAAGTACAAAACGGCACAATGCTCTATGAGATAAAAAAATCACTGGAAATGCCAAAATAACCATCATTACAAGTGGGATAAGCCCACCTGAACCCATTTTGATGGGTAAAAACAAAACTCCCGCTCCAATAGCTGTGCCATAAAGACTCAGTGCCCACAATAAATCTCGCCTACTCATATTCTTCCTTCTATTTACATGAGCCTTATTATAAAAAATAAATGATTAAATAACAAACTCAATTATCTGAATTTTATATCATTATTCTTATTTATTATTCAAAAAGTTGTTTGATATAAAACTATGTCACACCTTAATTAGTTGGCTTTTGAATACTTGCTTAAGAATTTTTAAGGATGTTTTTAAATATTTAGCGTTATAAAAAAAATCTTTTTAGAACTAATAAAATCATCACCCATAGAAGCTTTTATGACTTCTATTTAGATGAATGTATTTAATTGGATTTTGATGAAATATTGAATTGAAAGCAAATAACGCAAAAATTCATAATATCAAATCAGAAAAATTTACTTGCTATTTGTACATAAAATGAAGCTCCTGGTGCTTTATAATAATCATAATACTGAGTATTTGTAAAATTTAAAAAACTTAAAGAAAGGGATGTTTTGTTAGCAAACTCATAGCCAATTTTTGCATCAAAACTAACTCGTGGATTGATAGAACCGAAGGTTTTTTGGGTTTTGTCCTTTATGTTATTATCAAGACTAGTAAATGCACCTGATTGTGCATTCATCTGCAAAGAACCAAAAAATCCTACTTTATCTTCCCCTCCATAAAGTAATGAGAAATGCCCCATATGAGGAGGGATTTGGGCTATATAATGACCATTATATTTGGGTTGTGCATCATTTTTTATGATTTTGGCATTGGTGTAGGTGTAGTTTGCACTTACCCATAAATCTCCATAGATTTTTTGATCAATTTCTAACTCCACACCATTGATGCGTTCGTGGCCACCATTGATATTTTGATAGGGATCATCAATACTTCCTGAGCCATTTTTATAAATCGCATTGAACATTTCAGTTTGATAATAATAGGCCTTGAATAACCCTCCATAAGAATTCCCCTGCTCCATACCTATATCAAACTCAAGTCCATATTCTGGGGATAAAAAGGGATTATTCGCTTGATAATCCCCACTATGTGCATGAGCATACATCTCTCTAGTATTTGGTGCTCTAAAGGCTAAACCAACAGAACCCTTAAAAACAGTGTCGCTAAAGGGACGATAATTGAGTGCAAACTTTGGAGAGGGAAAGAATTTTTTTGTATCTGGGAATATTTGTTTATTTGGATTGTGCTTATCAGTTGTATCTAAAGTGCTCATGTCAAATGTTTGCCAATAATCAAGTCTGAGTCCCATATTAGTACTAAAAACTTCACCCCATTTACTAGTAAATTGCGTCCATAATGCAATCGTATAAGCACTGCTATTATCTTGTCCATAAAGATCTGTATAGTCATTCCAAAAATCTCTACGTGTCCAATCACCTATGGTATGTCGCTCATTAGAAGCTTCCATATATCTAGCTTGAAATCCTACCATCAGGGTGTGATTGTCTGTGAATTTATTTTGATAGATGATGTCCAAATAATTGCTACTTGCGGAATTATCTAGAGATTTTCCAGGTCCTCCAAATATACTTGCGGTAGCTTTGGAGTTATCTCCATCACTAAAATGCGAGATCAAATTCACACTTGAAATTGTAGTGGTTAAAAAAGCACTATCACTAAAATAGTGTTTGTGTGAGATAGATGAGAGATAGTTTTGTTCAAAACGAAATCCTGACCAACCAATCCCATAAAAAGGACTAGAAAAATTACTCTTAGCACTATCTGTATACCCACCATATATGGGTTGTCCTGAAGCATCTCTCAAATCTGTTTGGGTGGAGTTTTGATTTTCATTGATAGTGGAGATATTAAAAGAAATGCTGGTGGTATCATTATCACCCCAATCATACTCTGCTTTAATATGTCCATTGTTGGTAAGATAGCCACTACGTCCAAGTTGCCCTACAATCTCTCCTGCTGTTGTGGGCATTCCATATGCAGTGATTTCGGTAGAAGAATCAAAAGGTTTTTTTAAAATTGCTGGAACTCTAGCATATCCATCGCTCATTGAAAAGCCATAACTTGCTTTTACTCGTAATCTTTTATCAAAAAATGCATCACCTACGCTAAAATAGCCTCTTGTTCGATTCTTTTCTGCTCCATTATTCACTATTTCATTGCCATAACCTAGCGTGGCCTTCATCTCTAACTTGGTAGGCATAGAGGTGATAAAATTGACAACCCCACCAATTCCTCCTGTTCCATAAAGGCTAGAAAAAGGTCCTCTCACCACCTCTACGCGATCAATATCCATACTAGAAATGGATTGAATAATACGCATTTCCCCTTCTAGGTCATTCAAAATCACGCCATCTAGCATCACAAGAGTTCCATAAGGAATTCCTCTCATATAAACTTGAGGGCGTCCATTATAACCTGCATCCTTATCAACCTTTACCCCTGCCATCACACGCATCATATCGCTGATTTGAACAGAAGTGCGATCTTTTATTTCTTTGTGATCCATCACGCTCACATTACCTGGAGCCTCTGAAATAATCGTAGGGATTCGATTTGAAGTGGTAATCACCTTATTGAGCTCAAAACTCTTTTCTTCATCACCAAAAAGAAAACTCGTGCCCAATATAATACAAAACAAAATAAAGCTGTAATGATTTTTACGACTCATTTATTGACCTCTTTAGATTTTATTATTATTTTTTAAAAAATAATATCTTGATATTTTATTCATATATTATTAAGAATACATTAAAAATAATATTTTGTAATATGAAAAGAAAAATCTCTATTCAAAAGTATTTTGCGTATAAATCAATATAGCGATTCAAAGAATATAGAGTCTTTAAAGGATTGAATTTTTCAAATCCAATAAATACCTGGCCTAAAATGAGATCAAAAAACCGCTGATAAAAATAACTGAGATGATAACAGGAATGATGTATTTGATATAAACAAACCAAACAGATATAAATCCACCTCCTAGCTTTGCTCCATTTTTGAGCTCTTTTGTAGCTTCGCTTCCTAATACCCACCCTACAAAAAGACTCGCCCCTAAAGCTGTGAGGACAAAAAATACATTGCCACTCACAAAATCAAAAGTATCAAAAATATTTCTCCCTGCTATATTCACTTCACTCCAAGGTCCATATGCAAGAATACAGGGAATATTTCCGACAATAAATATCAATAAAAGAGTAATAGAAATAGCATTTTTACGCTTTAACCTGAGTTTTTCTATGATAGCTGTGATAATCACTTCGTAAATAGGAAGTGAAGTAGTGAGTGCTGCAGTGATAAGAAGTAGAAAAAACACGATCGCAAACACATTTCCAAAAGGCATGTGAGAAAAAACAATTGGCAGGGTCTTGAACACAAGAGAAGGACCTGAATCAGGACTAAGTCCAAAACTAAAAAGTGAGGGGAATATCATAAAACCCGCCATAATAGCTATCAAAGTATTCAAAATTCCTGTGATGATGGCCGTTTTTATCATATCTTCTTTTTTGTGCAAATATGATGATAAGGTAATCATTACTCCAAACCCCAAAGATAAAGCGAAAAATACCTGCCCTAAAACCAAAATAAACAACTTTGGTGTGATCTTGTTAAAATCAGGTGTGAGATAAAACTTTACTCCTTCAATTGCCCCTGGCATTGTAAGATTACGAACAACCATAGCCAAAAGACATAAAAACAGTAAGGGCATTAAATATTTCATTGAACGCTCGATTCCATCAATGATACCCTTTGATAAAATAAACCAATTAATTAACACAAATATCAAAGTAAATATGCCTATACTTAAGGGTGAATGCTCAATGTGAGTGTCATAAAATTCTGAAGTGATATCTTTAGTGATAGGAATAGAAAGATCAAGTCCTCCATTTAAAATACTCACTATATAAGAGATGACCCACCCTCCAAGTACCATATAATAGCCCAATATTCCAAATGCCCCTAGTAATCCCATATAACCGAATATTTTCCAATATTTTGAGATTTTTTTACCCTCTATGCTCCCCCCAAAAGAATCAACAGAATTCATATGTGCACGTCTTCCGATCACATTTTCCACCAAAATAATTGGGATACCCACCACAATCATCGCAATAATAAAAATTAGCACATAAGCCCCACCACCATTTTCTCCAACCAAATAAGGAAACCTCCAAGTCGCCCCAAATCCTACCGTAGCTCCTGCCACCGTAAGAACATAGGTAAGACGACTTGACCAAAATTGCCTTTTTTGCATTAACGCTCCTTATTTTAGATTCAAAAATTTGTTTGGATTTTAAAAAGTAGATTTTACCAATTTTAGAAGATTTATGAGTAGGTTTTTATAGATTTTAAAATATTAATAATTTTTATTATTTGATAATTAATTTAATATAATGATATTATAAAAACAAAAATTAATTTTCTTTTTAAGCTATTATAAATAAGTTGATGATTTCAAGCTACAATTGTGAATATCCCTCCCCGAGTCCCTATGAAAAATAACAATCTAATTGGGTGTTAACGGGATATTTTATTTATAATAATTGAACTTTTATATTCTGAAACTGATCTATTCTTGAACTACCATCTTTTTTAATTACATGCCTTTAAAACAAAATTTCAAAAAACCTGAGTTAAAAAAGATAGCGTCAATTATTTGTATGACCAAATTATTTCACCTCCTTGAGTGATGCTTTTCTGTTAGGCTCACTATAAAGCAAACTAGAGATTTCATTAGCAGTTTTTTGATTATTTAAAGCTCCTTGTTTTGTTTTAAAGCCTCCTAAGAGATAAACTTTATAGAGTTTATTGATAGTTTTTCCATCTTGCTTCAAGCTTCGGTTTTGATAATCTATTACATAAGGATATTTCTTCAAAAGCTCTTCTTGTTTTTGGGTGAGCTGATCGCTACCTTCCAAAGCATAAACTTCCAAATAAAATCCTGCTGGAATTTTGCTGAACTCATTAGCATTATTTTTAGTTTTAGAAATAAGTTGGTTGGTTAATGTTCTTTGTCCAAAACTATATCTTCCTCCAAATGAAACCAAATAGTCTTGATTAAAAGTTTTACCTAAAAATCCACTCTCCAAATCCAAATAAAGCTTCCAAGAATCAGTAATACTAGAATTGATACCCAAAGAAGCTACAAGCATATTATTAGATTTAAGATTGGTTTGAGCATCTGCCATATTAGATACAAGATTGATAACTCCACCTTGTAAAAAATCATTTACATAAGAGAGACCAGCCCTAAAATCTGTCTGGGATTGATTATTTTTAAAAGAATATCCTACCACCCCTCCAACTCTAGCTCTAAGTGTCAAGATAGAAGTAATAGTGGATTTCAGATACGAATTTCCATTGATCTGATCAAAACCTCCATTGGTCAAATAACCAACAATTCCTTCCACTTGGGGTTCTAGATAAATAGAATGTTTAGAACTCTCTTTTTCTTTGAGTGCAAAAATCCATCTGTAACCAAACTCTTGTCCATAAGACAAACTAGAAACATTCAAAGAGGTATCTTTCTTTTCATTATTTTTTATTTCGAGTTCGTTTTTGATAAAAGCATACTTAGCAATAGAATCACTATAAAATCCACTATCTCCAACATAAGAGTAATAAACCCCTGCCTCTATTAAAGATGCCTTACCTGTGAAGTTAGAAGATCTGAGTGCATTGTATCCATAAGATAGAGCAAATCCCACAACCGATCTACCTGAACCTAAAAGACTAGATTCGGTAGGCATAGCATAATCATATCCTGCTTGAACATTTGTAGAATAAGTTTTAACCTCCTCATCTTCTTCATTATTAGTAGATAATGCATTGAAAATCCTTGCCCACACGCCTTGAGATTTTTCGTTGCTTCTGAGTTCTCCTAGTCTTTTGTTTAGATCGTTAATATTGGTCAAGAAAATAGTATAAGGCGTACTCATAGCCGCTTGTGTTAGGGCTTTTGATTTTTCTTGAATGGAAGCTGAAGCTGACTTTATATAATAGTTAGTCCAAGACTGATCTGATGGCTGTGAAGCATCTAAATTTCCTTCTTCAGGAGCATCATCAGATGGTTTAGCATTGCTACCATCAGATGAACTTTCAATCCTTTTCTCAAAATTTGTGCTGATAATATCATAACCTTGTAAAACAGAGGATTGTGTATTAAACTCAAGACCTGCGTACATACTACCATCTTCTGCTTTTGTATTTTTTACAGAAGCCACCAAGATATTCTTCTGAGATAAATTTGCAAGAATAATTGATGAAGTATTTTGATAGGCTTGAATATAGTTAAATAAAGGCAAATCTTTAGAACCATTAGCACTAGAGATGATAATATGATCAGATTTTTTATCTCCAGCATCATCAATAGATGCATCAGGATTATAGGCTATCCTAAAAACAGCATTGTTGAGATCTTCAATCTGTCGAATATTGAGTTTTGAGAAAGAAACTTTTTGATTCAATTTTATAGAAGGAATTCCATTTGTTGCCAAGTCAATAATGGTATTTGTTTGAGTGAGCGAATCTCCAATAATATTTTTCATATCCAAATAAAAACCTTTTCCATCTGAAGAACTCAGTTTTTCAATCTGTGATCCATCCTCTAAGATGAGTTTAGATCCCTGAGAAAGCTTTATGTTAGTATTCACGTCTTTAATATCAAGTTTTCCAATAAATACAGCATCTGGATTAAATGTAGCTTCATAACTTTTTGGATTTGCAGGGGTCGCATTTGATGGCATGGCGATAGAAGGATCACCAGCAGAAGCAGGAGCAGAATCACCTGAAGGAGCATTAGTACTAGCAGAATCATCAGCAGGAGCACTAGCACTAATGCTAACACTAGCAGAATCATCAGCAGGAGCAGAATCACCCGAAGGAGCATTAGTACTAGCAGAATCATCAGCAGGAGCAGAATCACCCGAAGGAGCATTAGTACTAGCAGAATCATCAGCAGGACCAGAATCACCTGAAGGAGCATTAGTACTAGCAGAATCATCAGCAGGAACATCCGAAGGAATATTAGCAGGAACATCTGAAGGATCCAAGGAAGCTAGAGAATCCACTTCCCCTACTAAAACACCACTTACAGTCGCTTTATAAACACTATTATCAGAGATTTTATCCACAAATATTCTGACATAATTGCTAGGAAACAAATCCCGATAAGGTTTCAAAAGTGAGTTTGCTTTTAGAGAATCTAAACGAATTAAAATTCCATCTTCAAAAGAGTATCCATTCAAATTAGCTCCTAGCCCTGAAACATACGAACTAAAATCGGTATTGGTATTACTAGTTCCTGCTTGAGGAGAATAAGTGCCCTTGGCCTGATCAGAGAAAATAATATTGGTATACCCATCTTTATAATAAACATCAGCTTTTCCCTTGACATCTCCAGCTAAAGCAACATTGGTGATAGGATTAGGATTTTCCTCTGTAGCTTGTGTCCTGATATTAAAACTAGGTCCCTCGCCATCATACAAAAAAGTTTTAGTAAGATCATTGCTTTCAAGCTGGTTGATAAAATCTTGGCTGAATATCATTGTTATATTTGCATTTCCACCATTATTAGAAAACATACCACCTAAATACAAAGCATCATTAAAATCTACATTTTGAGTTGCATTAGAACTAGTTTCAATATTCCCATAATATGAAGTTATTCCAGAATCATAGAGATATTTCACTATCAAAGAAGGATTGGATTGCAAATAAGTATTTATAGCCTGCATATTTGCTTGTTTGATTTGCTCTGAAGTTGGCTTAGATAAAGGAGGCAATGAAGCAGGATCTCCTGTTGGCACTCCCGAAACACTGGCTACAATCGCTCCACTAGCTTGGGGTTGTGGATCCTCCATATTTTCTACAGGTTTTGAGTCTTCTGGATTTGGATTTGCTTCTCCACTAGCTTGAGGTTCTGAATCCCCTATATTTTCTGCAGGTTTTGAGTCTTCTGGATTTGGATTTGCTTCTGAGGCATCATTTTTTTCGCCTTCATCCCCTGGTGTGGGTATCGCATAAGGAAGCTTGATAGTTCCATCTTTTATCAAATTTGCTATTGTATTTTTTAAATTGGCCTTCGCCTCAGTGAAATCAACTTTTGAAGCATCTGAAGCAAAAGAAACACTAGATACGGATTGCTGTTTTGAAACAATATTTCCACCTAAAATAGTAGAGCCATCTTTTAGATTGATCCCTGTATGTGCATTGTTCGAACTAGAGATAATTCCTGATATCAATGAGCGATTCAAAGCAAGTGAGATAATCCCACCATCAACAACAATAGATCCATCCTTGCTAGCATCGTTATTCTTTGAGATCATAGAATGTTCAAGTGTTCCACTAAGTTGGCCATTTGCATTAACTGCTATTCCTCCTACTAAGTGAGTATTAGAAATATCAACTTTATTATCTTCTCCACTAATAGAAATGAATCCTGTTTGAGAATTTTTGGAAAGCTTTATATTGCTTTGACTTCCGCTTAAAGATATATCTCCTAGATATGTGCTTTGTAAATCAGTAGTGAGTTTTCCACCATAATTAATATTGCCAATAAAATAATCAAAAGCTTTTTGGGTGCTTGGCTCAAAAGAACTTGAAACGGTATTTTTCAGTGTAAGGTCAGAATTTGTATTATTGTTTGTGATATTTCCAATATCAGCATAAGCGATCTCACCACTTAGTATTCCTGCAAAGTCAATATTTTTAATAGATGTTCTTATGGGTTCAGGAGGCGTAGAATCTGAACCTTCAGAAACAGGAGCTGTATATGAAAAGGCGATATGAGATTCTATATTGGTATTAGAAATATTTCCAACAGAAGAATTATCCAAATTTAAATTCAATTTTCCATCATTAGCATTAATATCCCCAATAGTTGAACTCCCCAAATCTCCATCAATGGTTCCTGTAAAATCAATATCACCGATTTTTGCATTTTTAATATTGGAAAATAACAAAGAAGAGCCATTACTAGAAGCACTAATACTAAAAATTTCAAGAGAGGAATCTGTAAAAGATGCATTTATAACCCCACCTGCTTGAGCTTTTATCATTCCTTTAAAAGAAGACTTATCAGAGAATTTCACTCCAACCGTGTTAGTAATTCCTGCTTTAGCCTTATCATTAACAACAATATTTCCTTCCATAGAAGAAGCTTTGAAACTAAAATTATTCCAGCTTGAATAATTTCCTGTTGTAGGGGCGAGAATATTTCCTAAAAGTTTGGAGTTATCACTAAAAGTAAAACCATTATCAAGACTCCCATTTTTGTCTCCAAAAGTTGCATCACTCCAAGTAATATCTCCATTAACTATAGAACCTGATAAAGTTCCATTTAATCTTCCCCAGTTATTATTAATAGCCGATCCCTTGCCTGTTCCAATCACAGAATTAGTTGCATTCAAGGTGGCTTGGGCACCCCAACCCATTACAAGAGACCCCAAAGCAGAATTATTGAGATTAAAGTTACTTGTCCTGTTCGCACCATTTGAATTGCCCAGTCTCATTGAGGCTATGTTTGCAGAATCAATTGTTCCAGAGATTTTTCCATTAAAATTAATATTTCCTAAACTATACATAGGCTTGAAATCATCTGTACCCACATTTTTTTGAGCAGAAGCATCAGAAATTGGAGTAAAATTAAAAGCGAGTGTTGAAGCTCCATTAACATCATTAATATTGCCGGTATTAGAATTTCCAATATTCACAATTAATTTTGCTGATTGCTTTCCTGTTACATTTCCAATAGTAGAATTAGAGACATTTAAAGTTGTTGTACCGCCACTTGCATTGATGTTTCCATTCATTTTTGATCCATTAAAACTCAAAGAACTCGTACTAGCACTATTAAAGTCTCCATTTTTCCAAATCGCTCCATTTGAAAAAGTTACATTCATCGGACCTTTTTGATTATTGATATTTCCACTGAAGGCAAAACCACCAGTATTGTGATTCCCGCTAAAAGTAACCCTCGTATTAGTAGCATCCTGATTAGTGATATTTCCTGTCAAAGAAGAATTAGTGAATTTCAATGTCGTAGCTCCAGAACCTTTAACAGTAAAATCTGCGTACACTGTTGAATTATTGGTAGCATTAAAGTCAAAATAACCTTGTCCATTTATAATATTTGACTTTGAGCCATCAGTCTTTCCTTGAAGGGTGCTATTATTTAAATTAAAAACCCTCTTAGGTTTATTAGCATTCGATGGTCCTTGAATACTCTCAATATACAGCTTTGAACCACTGTTGGCATTGATAGTCAAGTCTCCAGATTGGGTAAACACTTTACCATTTTTCCAAATGGCTCCATTATTAAAAGTAAGATTAATGGTATTTGTATTTAAATACACATCACCATTAAAAGCATAACCCTTTGAACTATTTCCACTAAATGTTACATTAACAGGAATATACGATTGTGGAAAGTAATTATAAACTGTTGTAATCCTTCCATCTAGGGATGAATTTTTAAAATTAACATTAAGTTTACTCTCACGAAGAGGAACAGAATTGCCCGTTGTATTCAAGGTTCCCTTCATATTGGCATCATTTGAAAAATTAACATTAACTATCCCTATTGCCGCACTTAAATCACCCACAAATGCATAACCTTTGAGGCTAGGTTCACTATTTCCCTGATAAGAGCCATTGAAATTAAGATTAGAAGTATTATTAAATCCTCCATCATTGAACAAAAGTGTACCACCTTTTCCATTCCATACAGAATCTTTAAAATTTAAATTAAGGGTAGAACCATTTTGTACACTCAAATTCCCAACATTCAGAACACTCTTGTTCGCATCCACTTTCAAAGTCCTAGCTGGATGTGCTAATGGCAAACCTCCAACTACCAATTTCTTCTCATCGGGTTTTTCGCCTGATACAGACTGAAGAGATGAAGTCGTCCCTCCTGTAGCACTTGCGTTCACACAAGGTGAATCAGATCCTAACTTGCAGTCTGCAGCTTTTAATCCCTTATTGCTAGGCAACATCAATGCTAACAATACAGCCGAACTTACTTTTAAAATTCCTTTTGTATTTTTGATATTTTTGAATTTTAAATTTATGCGATTTTTCATAGTGTCTCCTAAACGTTGTAGTTTTGATGTTTTAAAGGGCGGGATATTAACCAAACAAATATTAAAATAATATTAAACTAAATATTAAATAAATTTTTAAAGAATATATTTTTTTTAATTAGTAAAAATTTATATATACTTTTTTAAAAGTTAAATATAAAAAATAGGAATGATAATTTTAATATTTTTAGCAATAGATATTTATTATTAGATTATAAAAATTACCAATAAATATTCAAATTTATTATTGTTTTGATGAATTTGAAGAAGAATTGGAGAAAAAGAGGAGATTTGTCTATCAATAAAATATGACAATAAGAACTAAAATACTTTTTAGGGAATTTTTAATTTGAAAATTTTATTGAATTTAAAGACAAAAATAGGGATGAAGAATCCCTATGGAAATAAGAACTATTGTTTGAGGTTGAGCAAAGTATTTAGGATTTGATCAGAAGTTGTTACGGCCTTAGAGTTGGCTTGAAAACCTCTTTGAACCACTATAAGTTGAGTGAGACTTCGACTTAAATCCACATTGCTCATTTCAAGTTTGGAGCCAGAAACCCCGCCTCTTCTTCCAGTGTTTGCTGCTCCAATCATAGCTTCTCCAGAGTTTGCTGAAGCAGAAAAAACATTCCCTCCTTCTGATTGTAAACCCGTGTTATTTGAGAAATTAGCTAGAGCAACTTGAGCGAGTGCAAGGCTTTTTCCATTACTAAATGCACCAAGCAAAGAACCATTTGAATCAAACCTCACGTCCATCAAATCCCCAGCTTGATAACCATCTTGATTGATAGCATAGGTCTCTGAGATTTTATCCACACTTGTGAGTCCGCCAAAACTACCTGAAAGACCAAACTTTAAATTCAACCTTTGAGGAGCATCTGATCCATTTTTAGGATCAATTTGCAAGACAGGAGGATTCATACCCCCCAAACTTCCATCACTATTAAATCGCAACTTGCCTCCTTCAAAAATATTGGGCCTACTAGAAGAAGAGCCGTAAATCTCCGAAGGTTCAGGGACTATTGCTCTAAAATTCCACTCTGCCCCACCCGTTTTATAAAATTCAAACCTAACAGTATGCTTGGTTCCCAAACTATCAATCACATCAATACTAGTTGTATGAACCGCATGACCAATTTTTGAAGTGCTACTAGGGGTACCTCCTTCTATGAGAGAGGCTGTATTTAAAGATTTCATCGTGTCTTTAAACAAGACATTATTCGTAACATTTTCAGACGCATACCCACTCACAAAAAGATTGAGATTTTGTTTCTCATTGTCTCCATTATCTTTATTTGCAATTTCAAACATACCATATTTATTGACAGTAACTGACACTGAAGCAGTACTTTCACTATAGGCCTTTGTAGGATCTTTTATCATATTTGCATCATATTGCATCAGTGAGCGTAGATCTTCTGTTGTCCTAAACTGACCAGTGGCAGAATCTGGACTGACTGATTTTGTATATCTATATCTAAATGATGTGATATCTGCATCTCCTTGTATGAAGTTCGAAAAAGCACCTGTTCCAGAGGCAGTTACACGAATATTCTTAACCTTTTCATCTCCATCAAGCTCATTTTTATTTTCTAAACTCAAAAGCCCACCATTCACATAAGCCTCAATACCTGTTTTATCTTTTACAGCATTAATGGCATTTTGAGCTGCTATGAGACTAGAAACCCCACTCACAGCCGAATCATTAGTGAATGAGATTTGAGTATCATTGAGTCCAATGGTGTTTGTGGCATCTGATGGAATGACTTCATTGATCATTTGAGAGGTTTTATAACTGACCCATATGCCTTGATTTTCATTCAAAGCAAAGGCATCTCCATCTTGATTAAACAACGCACCCACATCTTCTGCCATCTGAGTGAGATTGGTTTTTGAATCATAAATTGGATTGATACCATCAGAAGGAGTCTTCACGCTAGAATCTAAAGCGAAAATACTCGACATTTGATCCACGTGCCTACCAGCATTTAAATTCGCTCTGAGTGAAACTTCTGTGGTTGCTCGTGCGGGCATCACCATACCTGGATCAATTTGAATATTTTTTAAAGGTCCTGTGTTATCGACTTTGAAAAAATCTGTTTCACTCATTTTTGAAGAGTTCTTTGCATCCTCTCGAACCCATCCCTGAACAACATAACCTCCAGTAGTAACAAGATTTCCATTTGCATCAAAAATAAATTGACCATCTCTTGTATAATTGCGCGTCGTGCCTCTATCGGGACTGATAACAAAGAAACCCTCCCCTTCAATTGCTAAATCTGTCTTGACATCACTATTTTGCGTATTACCCTGTGAAAATACCTTTGTTGTAGCATCAACACCCACACCAAGACCAACCGAGAAATCATTCTGACCACCTAGTCCATTTTTATATGGAGAGGTTGCAATCAATTTGATTTGCGAAAGCATATCCACAAATGAAGCCCTAGAATATTTGAAACCAACTGTATTGACATTGGCAATATTATTACTCTCTACATCAAGTGCTATTTGGTGAGCCTGCATACCGCTCACACCAGACCACATAGACCTAAGCATACAAATCCTTTGGAATTTTATATTTGTATTCTAAAAGCAATTACTGTGCCAAAATAATGAGAATATGATAGAAAGAAACTATAAATTAATATTAAAATTTATAATTTTTTAAATATATCCCCCTTCAAGAGGGATAAAAGAAGGAAACTAGCAAGAATAAGTAGAAATAAATTCAAATGGATGAGGACGACCCTCCCAAGGCCAGATTTCAGTTTCAAACTTAAAGTTCTTATAAATTTGAATAAAACTCTCAGTGAATACATCACCTTCTTTGAGATACTTTCTATCTAAAAGCATTTCTTCCATCGCGGTTCTAAGAGTATGAGGCATTTGTTTGATACCCTTCTCACGAATTTCGTCTAAAGTAAGTTCAAACAGATCAATATCCATCGGTTCGCCAGGCTCTATCTTATTGGTAATACCATCTAATCCCGCCATTAAGATACAAGAAAATGCCAGGTATGGATTTGCCGAACTATCAGGAAACCTAAATTCTAATCGAGTACTCTTGCCAGATACCCCATAAGGAATCCTCACACTTGCACTTCGATTTTGAGCTGAATAGGTCAAAATAGATGGGGCTTCAAATCCAGGAATAAGTCTTTTGTAAGAATTAGTAGAAGCATTTGTAAAAGCTGCCACACTCCTAGCATGTTTTAACACCCCGCCCAAAAAATAAAGAGCATCATCGCTTAAATTTTGATATTTCTTTCCTGCAAAAAGATTTTCTCCCGCTTTCCAAATGCTAACGTGTGTATGCATTCCACTACCATTGTCTCCAAAAAGTGGCTTTGGCATAAAAGTAGCCGTCTTACCATTAAGGTGAGCGACCATTTTCACAACATATTTAAGCTTTTGAACATTATCGGCCGCTTCTACCAAATCGCCAAATTTAATGCCCACTTCTCCTTGTCCTTGTGCGACTTCGTGATGAACGACAAAAGTCTCCAAACCAACTTGATTGAGAACTTTGACAATCTCTGCTCTTATATCCATCATTGAATCAACAGGTGGAACTGGAAAATATCCACCCTTTGTTCCAGGTCTATGTCCAGAGTTTATACCTCCTTCAAAACTCCTATCTCGATTCCATTCGCCTTCTTCGCTATCTATCTCATAATACTGACAATTAACCGCGTCTCTGATTTTAATGGAATCAAAAATAAAAAATTCATTCTCTGGTCCAATATAAGCAATATCCCCAATCCCTGTTTCTTTCAAATGACTAACAGCCTTTTTTGCCAAACTTCTAGGACATCTCTCATAAGGTTGATCTTTATATATATCCCACACATCGCAAAAAACAATAATAGTTGTGTCTGCAGTAAATGGATCAATAAAATATCTAACTGGCTCAGGTCTAAGTATCATATCAGAATGCTGGATGGGTTGCCATCCCTTGATAGAACTTGCATCAAAGGGAATGCCATTATGAAAAACCTCTTCATTTACTGCACTCATAGAATAGGCCATATGATGCCACACACCCTTAATATCAGTGAATCTAAAATCCACAAACTCTACATCATTCTCCTTACAAAAAGAAAAAAATTCTTTAATAAGATCTGGATTGCTGTATTTAGGAATACTCATCAACCATCCTTTCTAACAAATTTATACGCATATGATTCTATCATTGTATTCCAAAAACATAACTAAAATATCAACATCTTGAGCAGGTTTTTAAAATCCTCTATCATTTCATCTCAAAGCTATTATCCATATCTATGAAAAAATATTCTTACTGAAAAATACCTTGTAAAAATAAAACACTCCTACAAGCAAAATAATACCTGCTATATATCCTATCAGAATAGAAGAACTAAAACTAGCTATGCCAAAGCTAATCATCGCTATCACAGCTGCAGTAGTTGCATAAGGAAACTGAGTAATAAAATGACTCTGCACAGAACACCCTGCTCCTGTAGCAGATAAAATAGTTGTATCAGATATAGGTGAAGCATGATCTCCATACACTGCACCTGCTAAAACTGAAGAAATACACAAAATAATATCTCCACCTGATGCGATTGATAAACTAACTCCAATAGGCAACATAATAGCAAAGGTTCCCCAGCTTGTACCTGTAGCAAAAGCTATGAAACCTGAAATTCCAAAGAGTATCATTGGCATTGCCAACCCTGAATTTTCAGATAAAAAATCTTTGCTAAGATTAGCAAGATACACCCCTGTCTGCATATCATCGCTAATTACAGGACCTATTGCCCAGGCCAAAATCAATATTAAAATAGCTGGAAGCATACTCTTGATTCCATCAATCGCCATTTTGATAAAAGATGACCGACTTAAATATTTTATAGAAATCAAAATACTGATGATTAAAGCAAACAAACCTCCATAAAAAAGCGAAAACGCTGTATCAGTATTTTTAAGCATTGACAAAAAAGTGTTTTGTTGTCCAGTTTTAAATCCTGTCCATAAAATCATAAATCCAATTGATAGTATCAAAACAAACACAGGAATAATCAGTAGCCAAACAGAGCTTGAAGACTTGTGCAATTCTTTAGCAGATAGAAAATCTTTCACGCCAACGTTTTTATTTCTAACCATTACAGGAAGATTTATCTGCCAATAGATTGTTAAAAATACTGCCAAAAGAGCAAACCAAGCATAGTAATTGCTCCAAATACTATGCACCAATACAAATAATCCATCTCCCACAGATGCGGGAACACTTGAATGCATGATGCCTAATATATAAGCTCCCCAACTTGAAATAGGCATCAAAATACAAACAGGTGCGGAAGTAGAATCAATCACATAAGCTAAACGCTCTCTTGTAGAATGATTGGCATCATTAAGGGATTTAGAAATCTGCCCTACAGTTAAAGCATTGAAATAATCATCAATAAAAATCACAATACCTGCAGTAAAAGCTATGAATTCAGAACCTTGAGGTGTTTTGATGCGATGCCTTGCCCATTTTACAAAAGCATTCACGCCCCCTGAGTGTGAAATAGTCTGAGTAAGAATTCCTAAAACAATCAAAAAACCAAACACATAGATACTAGAATACTTTAACACCAAAGCAGAACTACCATCTTGCATAGACTCAAAAGTATAAAGGACTGAAGAAATTTTTTCGTAGATATAGGTAAAAGTTCCCATTAAATGCTCATGATTCATCATCACCCCACCTAGTGCTATCCCCATAAAAAGAGAAAGGACAACCCTCTTGGTAGCAAAAACCATCACGATAACACAAACAGGAACCAATAAACTTAAAACAGAATCAGCGTAATTCATAAAATTCCTTAAGAATACGAAATTTTATGAAATCATACCAAAATGCCCCTATTTTTTACTAGGAGCTGGAGGGTTCATTAGATCCTGCATTTTTTTAAGTTCTTGTTTTTTGGATTCAAGTTCAGTTTGAACTAGTTTTAGCTTCATCTCTTGTTTTTTGACTCTATCGGTTTTACCCTTAGCCTGAACTTCTAGAATCTTTTGTTTGACCTCTGCTACCTTTTTTTCTAACTTACTGATATCTGTTTGAATTTCAGCTATCACGATCTCATCTTTACAATGCTTTTGTAATTCTTTCAGTGCTTTTTGAAGTCCTGAAATTTTATCTTTATGGCCGTGCTTACTGGCATAATCAATCTGAGTTTGAACATCTTTTTCTTTAAAATCACACACAGGACCTGCCAACAATACACCGCAAGCAACAAAACTTAAAACCATTATCTTTTTCATTGTTCTATCTCCATATATAAAATGAATTAAAGGCAGTGAAATTATATCTTATTTTTTATTTTTTGAATCTTTAAGTAAATCTTTCATTCTAAGCATCTCTTGTTTGGCTGCAATATATTGCATATTAGCAACTTTATAATCAATTTGAGCTTGTCTTAACCTATGTGCATCGCCTTGTAATTGTGCCTGATGAAGAGCAGATTTTGCATTTTGTAGATTATTTTGAGTGCTTTGAATATTTTGGTCTATTTCTTCTAAAATATCAGAATCTTTGCAAGTTTTTGCAAAATCCTGAAGTTTTATCTCTAAATCCTTTGCTCTGTTGTCAAGATTTTTCTTTTTTGCGTAATCAATTTGAGCCTTAATATCATTTAATTTAAATTCACAAATAGGACCTGCATAGAGGTTCAGTGCCAAAAACACACCGATAAATAAAACCTTACTCAATTTCTTCTCCTAAGGCAGATTTTAAATGATTATACAGAACTCAAACCAATCAATCCGATTATCTTTTTAATATGACAATGATTGCTTGGATATTTTTTTACGCAAAGTCTCTAAGATGGTATTTAAGATATCATCATCATCTTTGCTTGGGGCAAGTATGGATTCTTTGATATCTTCATCATAGATGATGGTTATATTTTGAGTGTAATTAGAAATAGCTTTTACTTGGAGAGAATTTGCCAAAATCTTGATCATAATGATTTGAAGAAATTGCAAACTCATCACATCGAGCTTTCCAAATCTATCTTCAATCTCACCTTCTATTTCATAAACTTCAGAAACTTCTTTGCATAATGAAAGTCGTCTGTATAATTCTAATCTAAGCCTATCACTTGCAATGAGTTCGGGATTGAGATACCCACTTACACTAATCTTAAGCTCTACACTTGTAGGATTTTGGAGATTTGAGCCACTTAGATGCGTGATAGCATCTTCAAGCATTCGCAGATAAAGTCCATAGCCTATGTTTTTGATATGCCCACTTTGAGCTTGTCCTATAAGGTTTCCTCCTCCTCGTATTTCAAGATCGTGATAAGCGATAGATGCCCCACTGCCCAAATAAGAATTTTTTTCTAAGGCAAGAAGACGCTTTTGAGCTTCTTGCGAGAGAGTTTTTTTCTCATTCACAAGAAAATAGCAATACCCTTCTTTATTTCCACGCCCTACTCTTCCTCTGAGTTGATGCAAATCAGCAAGTCCAAATTTATCGGCCTCATTAATGATGATCGTATTAGCATTTGGCAAATGTATGCCCGATTCTATGATAGAGGTGCACAAAAGCATATGATATTTTTCCTCTGCAAAATCAATCATAATATCTTCGCTTTCTTCAGAATGGATCTGTGAGTGCAAAATAGCAATTTTTAGATTAGGAACGAGTGCTTGAATTTGCTCTTTAACTTTGTTGATAGTGGCAATATTATTGTGTATATAAAATATCTGACCATTCCTACGCAATTCCCTATGAATAATTTCTTTAAGCAAAACAGAAGTATTTTCTTTGACAAATGTTTTGTTTGGTTGTCTTTGAATAGGAGGGATGAGCAGAGAACTCATACCTTTTATCTGCGAAAGTGCCATATTTAAAGTTCTAGGAATTGGGGTAGCGGACATACTTAAAAGGTGGGAATCTTTGCTGAGATCTTTAATAATTTCTTTTTGCTTAACACCAAATTTATGCTCTTCATCCACAACAATAAGACCAAGATTTTTAAATCTTGCATTCAGTAAGGAGTGTGTTCCTACAACCACATCAATCTCACCATCAAGAAGTTTTTTGATGATCTGAGTTTTGTGAGATTTCACAAACCTATCAAGCTTGGCAATCCTTATTCCAAATGGCTCTAATCTATTTTTAAGCGTATTAAAATGCTGATTGCACAGCAAGGTTGTAGGCACAATCAATGCAGATTGATAACCACTTTTATACACAGCAAAAATCGCATTGAGTGCTACCTCTGTTTTACCAAAACCAACATCTCCACTCAAAAGCCTATCCATAGCTTTTCCACTACTCATATCAGCAAAAATTTCTTTGATAGAACGTTCCTGATCACTTGTTAGAGTAAAATGACAAGAATTTTTAAAACTCTCAAGCTCTACCAAAGAAGTATCAATTCGTTTTCCTTCAATCAAATCACGTTCTGCAGCAAGCTGAATGATAGCATCTGCGATTTCAAAAAGTTTGATTTTTACCTTTTCTTTTAGTTTTGCAAAGCTTCCTTTACCAAGCTTATCCATAATCGGAACATTCCCAAAAGGTGCTATGTAGCGTTGTATCATATGCAGATTTTCTACAGGAAGAAGGAGCTTGTCTTGTCCTTGATAAATAATCTCAATAAAATCTCTTACACTCCCGAGTATGGTATTTTGAGTGATGCCTTTAAACATACCAATTCCATAATCATCATGAACCACATATTCTCCGCTATTAAGTTCATCAATACCAATCTTAGATTTTTTTTGTTTCTGCGTCCTTGTGTGTGTATTTAAAGAAATAATAAGCTCTGAAGGAGTAGAAATATTAATAATGCAATCAGAAATCTCGCACTTAAGGGATTCATTTAACGTTAGGTTTTTAAAAAGTGCTTGATTTTTTCCAAGAAGCGTGATGGACTTTTTTGCATTGAGTTCAATGATGGAATCTAAAACTCTTATATCCACATCAATATCAATACTTCCATCTCTGGGTTTATCAAGTACTTTTAAAGAAGTAAAATCCCCTAAGGTTAAAGATGAGCTATTTTCAAAGGAAAAAATCTCTTCAGCCTCTTTTAATGCTTCCATACTCAAAACGCATTCATAAGTTTTAATAAAATAAGTGCCATCTTCTTGTAAAAACCAAAAACCAAGCGAAGAAATATCCTTACTAAAGGCATCAAAATCGCATTGAGAGATTTTTTCTGTTAAGAGGTTGTATTTGCTCTCATCTAAACTAAACAATGCAGGGGGAATATCAATACAATCATATTCTATTTTATCGCTGATTTGAGTATCAGGATCAAATGAACGAATACTTTCACATTCAGTATCAAAAAAACTGATTCTATAAGGAAGAGAGAATGGGGGAAATATATCAATAATATCCCCACGAAAACTAACTTCACCTTCAACTCCCACAATATCAACATTCTCATAACCATAATACAAAAGTCTATTTTTGAGTTCAGTAATATCAATAGAGGTATTTTTTTTAAGAGTGAAACTTTCAAGCATTCTAGAAATAGGTAAAGGATAAAGCAAGGTAGAGATAGGAGAAATTAGCAGAGGATTAGGGGTGCTGTAAAATTCCCTTAACTTCGCGAGCAATTCGCTAAATTCACTCACAAAAGAACGCATATCATCGCCCATTCTAGCTCTTAGATCTGGTAAAACAATTGGACTAAGAAAAGTTTTTTCCTTGCAAAACTTTGCAACCTGATAAGCTTGTTGTGCTTCCTTGAAATCTTTTGTGATTAAAATGGATGTTTTAAATCCATTTTTAAAAGCATAATAAAGGCTAGATTGTATCATTTGTAGGTTTGTTGATAGGTGTTGTTTTGTGAATTTTATCAGTTGAACTTTGTTTTGTCTTGCTTTCGCCCATAAAAATACCTTTTCTCTCAATCACTAACTCTGAAGTGATAATTTTACCATCAATATATCCAAGTGGTAAGATCTCAACCACCTCAGATTCTGTAGTGCCGTTAAATTTTCCACTCACAATCAGTTTTTGTGCGTAGATCTCTCCAGTGACAAAACCACTTTTTCCAATCATTACAGTATTTTTGGAATTGATATTTCCTTCAAATTCACCATCAATGTGCAAATGACAATCTGTATTGATTTCTCCTTTTAGTTTTGTCCCTTGAGCTATAATGGTTGCTGGTCCCATTTTTCCTGTCCCCCCATTAGATTGTTTATTGTCGTTAGTAAAGATTGCCATCTGATTGTCCTTTCTTTTTCAAATATAGAGTCAAAATTTTTCATATCCCACTTCACGAAATTCATCGGGTCAATGGGTTGGTTTAAAAATCGCACTTCATAATGCAAATGGGGACCTGTGCTAATCCCAGAGGTCCCACTATAAGCAAGAAGTTGGCCTTTTTTAACAAACTGTCCATTCTTAACAGCGATTTTATTAAGATGTGCATAATAAGTTCTAAACCCAAAAGAATGAGTTATTTTTACAAGTTTTCCATATCCGCCATTCCATCCATCTCCTGCAAAATCCACCACTCCATCAGCAGTAGAATATATAGGCGTATTCACAGGGGTTCCAAAATCCAAACCTGTATGCTTGTGGAGTATGTGTAAAATAGGATGCATTCTATTGCCAAATGGTGCTGAAATTCTCCTATATGATTCTAAAGGTCTGCCATTGGGGATAAATTTCATAATAAAAGCTTTCTGTGCTCCAGTGATAGAGGCAACATCAATTCGAGAAAGAAGACTTTCATTTTTTTCACCATCATATTCATCTTTTGAAACTCCAATAATCCCCTCAAGATCATCTACCCTATCTCCTGCAAGCGCAATCTCTTCTAAACGTTGATTAATTTCTTCATTTAAATAAGAATTTCTTTTGAGCATTTTTTGATACTGTTGATTTATAAGAACACTTTTTGTATTGATATCTTTGATTTCAGAACTAAAAACACTGATAGAAACAACCAAAAAAAGTACAATTCCCAAAATAAAAAGCAAGAAATACAAACTAAGTTGGCGAAAAATCATACTGACATTAATATGGCGACTACCATTTTTATCTGTAATCATTAAAACAAGCCTTTTATCAAGGATCATTTTTTCTTGCCTACATCAAAATCATCACTCTGATAACTGAGCTTATAAGTCTGAAGTTGTGCCATATCTTGGATAGTCCAAACCAAACTTTTCCAATCAATGGAAGCGTCGTGATCAAAAACTTCTTCAAAATTATTCGCATTCCAAGCTGTGTATATCGCAGGATCAAGCACCTTGCCTAAAAATCTCACCTCATAATAAAGTTTATCGCCATTTGAATTCCCCGTGTGGCCACTATAGCCGATGAGCTGACCTTTTTGAACAAAATCCCCTTTTTTCACAAGAGATTTCTCAAGATGTGCATACATAGAGCTAAATCCAAACGAATGACTGATTTTAATAAAATTACCATAACCATTGCTAGAATTGCTTTTGGCAATATCAATCACACCATCAGCTGTTGCATATACGGCAGTCCCCTGAGGTGTTGCAAAATCATAGCCTGTCGTGCTTGTGTTATTGATTTTTTTCATAGAGCGGGATTTTTGATAAGCAAGATCCTTAGATATATATGAACTGATGGGTTCTCCATTTGGAATCAAACTCAAAATAAGAGTTTTTTGGGATAATGAAAGATCTTGTAAATCTATTTTTTCGTATTTTGAACTCTCACCAGTGGTTTTTTTAACACTAACAATATTTTCTAGATCATCAATTTTTTGACCTACAACTGCAAGTTCTTCACCTTTTTGCTTGATTTGATCTTTTAAAAAATTATTTTTTTGATAAATATATTTGTATTCAGAAATGGCAACATTTTTTTTGAAAGCAATATCATCAATTTTTTCCATCAAAAACTTCATCAAAAAAAAGCAACTCAAAAGAAGTGCTGCAAATAAAAAGCAAATAAAAAGAAGTATTTTGGTCGCATTTTTTGGCAACCGAAACTGTCTTGAACCAGATTCATCCACGATCGTAACCACAAGTTTATCTTGCACCTGATTCCTCCAAAAATTGTTTCACCACACTGAAAGAACCGAACACTAAATATTGTTCCTCTTCTTTGATCTTTGAAGGCTCAAAAAAATCAAATTCAATGTGCAAATTTTTAATAATCTGCTTTAACTCGCTCTCCTCAATAATCCTTTCATTCTGGACTCTTATGATTAGGATCTTCTTGACAATAGGTTTGAGCGTTTTGAGTATAGATTTCACGTCTTTTTGCTTATAAGTATTATACACTAGGATTACTTTCTTATTCTCAAAAACTTTTAGAATTTCTCTAGCAGCTTGTTCATTATGCCCAACATCAAGGACGATATTGTGGGAAATGCTTTGACATCTGCCTATCAAATTTAAAGCGGGAAATTGTTCCACATTAGGGTAAATATCTAGATAATTTAACACATTTATGGCAGTATGAAAATTATGTGCTAAAAATTCAGGGAGAGAGTATTTTTTAGAATAAGCAATTCCCTCCTGCGTAGAATGAACAAAATAGAGCTCAGAATTTTTCTCATCTGCAATCTTTATTGCAAGTTCTCTTACAATAGAAAATGACTGTTCAGCAAGAAAGGCAACGCTAGTCATAGAATTGAGTTTTGTAGTAGCAATATCTTGAATACTCTCTCCTAATATTTCTTGATGATCTAGCCCAATAGTCGTGAATACAGAAATATCACGAGAAAGACAAGTGGTAGAGTCATACTCTCCTCCCAAACCTGCTTCAAGCACTAGAAAATCTACATCTTGAGCTAAAACACAGGCTAAAAAAGTTGCATACTCAAAATAACTAGATTCAAAAATAAAATCAAATTGTTGCAAAAATTGATGAGCTTTTTCAAGACTTTTTTCATCAATAATCTTCCCATTTTTATAATAACGTTCGTTAAAATCAAACAAGTGAGGAGAAGTGAAATGTAAAACCTGATATCTGGCTTGAAGTAGCCCTAGAGTAATAAATCTCCCCGTGCTTCCCTTTCCGTTTGTTCCTACGATATGGATAGTCTTAGATGGATTTTTTAGATGAGGGGATAATTTGCTATAGATATTTTTTGCACGATTTGGATCAAAACGAACATATTCAGCTCCCTTTGATTGCAATAATTCTTTCAGAGGATTTTTAGTTGCAACATCTTGAGTTGTTTGGATTATTCCCATTCAACTCTATTCCTGCCACTATTTTTTGCTTTATATAGAAATTTATCAACTGAATCAATCAATTCAAATTTATTATTATAAGAAGCTCTTTCTGCTATGCCTATACTTGTGGTGACTTTAATTTTTTGTTCTTTGTAAGTAAAATTAGTCTGTTCTATGGTTTTACAAATTCTCTTTGCAAATTCTTTGGCTCTTTCCAAATCTGTATTTGGCATCAAAACAAGGAATTCATCGCCTCCATATCTGCCTACCATATCCGTTCCTCTACAATTTTGTTTTAAAATATTTCCAAAAATCCCTAACAATTTATCCCCTGCAGTATGACCGTAAATATCATTCACATTTTTAAAGTTGTCTATGTCAAAAAACAGTATTGAGTAATTGATTGAATGCTCTCTGAATTGCTGTTCATAAACCTCTGCAACTTTGTCAATATATTTTCGATTATACACATCAATGAGATTATCAAGCTTGGATTGCTCTTGAATATTTTTTACATACAAAGACAGTGCATTGAGTTCATCATAAAGTCGCTTGATGTTTTCTTCTTTGTTTCTCAAGGTATCATTAACTTCTATCATTTTCTGATAAATAATGTCAGAAAAATCCATGAGCTTTTGTTTTTCTTCTTTTACATCATTTTTTTCATTTAGGGATTCTTTAAAGGTCTTTATCTTTTCCATATGTTGAGTATTGCTATGGATAATACCATCAAGTTCAGATAAGACATCAAACGTATTTCTTTTGATCTTATTGCCATTTTGATCTAAAAGTTCTGGATTCAAAATAACACAATTTTCATCTTTAAAATCAGCAATTTCCTTTAAATGAACTAAAAAATCCATATCATTGATACTTTGTGGAGATTCTTCAAGCCTAGCTATAGCTTCTTTAAAATTAATCTTATAATCCTTCCATGGATTCATTAATGTGATAATAATAGAAAGAATTTGCTCTTGAATCTTTAGATATTCTTTCTTTTTAGCAAAATCTTCCCAATTTTTTAGCAGAGCTTTGATAGCTTCGATATCTTCTAATTTTTCTCTAATAAATAGCTCAGGATAGTCTTTTTTTATCTGCTCACTTGAAAGTTTAAAAAGCATATCTAATAAAATATCAATCAAAAGCACATTGTATTGAATATGGTTTTCATTCTCTGAAGTGTTTGAAACATTTAAAATTTTAATGAGACGCTGAATAAACTCCTCTTTTGTTTCAATGTTGTAAGCAAGCATATTTTTCATTTTTTGGTTGATTTGATCAAAATATTCCTGAAACCACGGACCACCTTCAAAAGAAAACTTCTGTCTTTGTAATTCTTTAGCTAAAAAATCAACACGTTCTTCTTCTGAAGAATTAGCAAGTTTGTCTAACTTTCTAAGAATTTTCTGAATTGTGCTTTTGACATCTGCCATTTAAAATCCTAATTTATTTATAATTTCTTCTTGTTATTATATTACATTTTACCTTGATAGGAAACTTGTGTTATAAATTTATCAACTGTCTGACTTGTAGCCTGTTCAATTGCATAAAATCGGTTATTGTAAGTAGTAAGAGGATTTTCTAAAGAAACAGAATAATCATAATATCCGTTATTTTTAAAGGTTTTTGATTGTCCTCTTTTATTTTTGTATGTAAAAGTTACATATGCAGTAGCACGATAAAATGTAGTGAATCCCTGTTCATTGGTCGCAATTGAAGTGTCACTCACATCTGTTATTTCAATAGTAATGATTGAATCAGCATCTTTTTGGGATGTGAGAGTGTTCTGGAATCTTGAAATGATTGCTCGATTGAGTATATCTTTTAATTGTACGGAGTTTTCAGGGTTAGGCAGATTGACAATGAGTTTTACATAAACACTATCACCCAATACTTTTTGAGCATAATAAGCTGAAGGAAGATAGCCACAACCATAAAAAAATAAAAAAATACCTAAAGCAAGAAAAAATCTCATGACTTTGCAACAAAATTCACAATTTTATTAGGAACAACAATCTCTTTGAGAATCTCAGAGCCTTCAAGCCATTTTGATACAATGATTTTACAAGCCTCTAAAAGTTCCCTTTCATCCGTATTGGGCGAAATTTTTATCTCACCACGTTTTTTTCCATTAATGCTGATAGGAATTACAATACTTTGAGCCTCTAAAGCGGCTTTGTCTATAAAAATTTCAGACATATTATTTAGATCAAAATACTCTTTACTGATCTCCCAACAAATATGAGGGATAATTGGCTCAAGGATATTCATCAATATAAAGTATCCTTCAGTCCAGATAATGCCATTATCTTGTTCGCCTAAAGCATTCAAAGCCTCCATGCACGAAGCGATCAAGGTATTAAATGCATACCCAGTTTGCTTTTTATCAAAAATATCATTGGATTTACTCAAAGCTTCATAAATTTTTTTTCGTGCAGCCTTCTCATTCTCATTCAAACTAGAATGATCAATTTTGGGAATAACAGTTGTGGGAGAAATGTTCTTTGATCTATCCCATAGACGTTTTATAAAACGATAAGCACCCTCTAGTGCATTATCATTCCATTCCAATTCTTTAACAGGAGGTGCTGCAAAAAGAACAAATAACCTAGCTGTATCAGCTCCATATTTTTCAATGATAGCATTTGGATCAACCACATTGCCTTTGGATTTGCTCATTTTAGCACCATCTTTTAAAACCATACCCTGCGTGAGTAAATTTAAAAAGGGTTCATTTGAATCTATATAACCCAAATCTCTGAGTGCTTTTGTAAAAAATCTAGCGTACAATAAATGTAATATTGCGTGCTCAATACCACCAACATATTCATCTACATCCATCCAGTATCTTGATGAAGCTTCATCAAAAGGAACCTTATCCCAAGTCTGTGCAGGAGAAGTGTAACGCAAAAAATACCAACTAGATTGCACGAAAGTGTCCATCGTATCTGTCTCTCTGTTTGCATCACCCCCGCACTCGGGGCATTTGCAATACTTCCAAGTAGGATGTTTATCTAATGGATTGCCTTCTCCATCAATAATCACATCTTCAGGAAGGCTAACTGGTAAATTTTCATCTTTTTCTGCAACCAAACCACATTTTTCACAACGAATAAGAGGTATGGGTGCTCCCCAATATCGCTGACGAGAGATCCCCCAATCTTTAAGTTTATAGTTTGTGATCGCCTTACCTAAATCAGATTTCTGAAAATATGCAATGATTTCATCACGTGCTTCTTGTGAAAAAAGTCCATCAAATTGACCACTTGCTTTAAGTTTGCCCTCTTGTATATAAGGAAGTTCTGAAGGAGTTTTTTCTCCAATAATTACTTCTTTTATAGGCAGATTATATTTTTGAGCAAAAAGAAAATCTCTCTCATCGTGTGCAGGAACACTCATCACACCTCCACTTCCATAATCCATCAATACAAAATTTGCTACCCACACGGGTAAGAGTTCTTGAGTAAGAGGATGGATCACAAAAATTCCTAAAGGCACACCCTCTTTTTCACTCATAGATCGTTCTTTGGTTGCTGTATTTTGCATTTTTATAATTTTATCAGCCATATCTTTTTGCAATAAATCATCTCGCAACAAGCTTTTAACAATAGGATGTTCAGGTGCTATTGCACAATAAGTAACCCCATAAATTGTATCCGCTCTTGTGGTAAAAACTTCTATTTCTGAAATACCCCTGACCAAGCTTTTGCTTTGTTCATCAAGTTTAAAAGAAAAGCTCAAGCCTCTTGATTTCCCTATCCAGTTTTTTTGCATTACAAGTACTTGAGATGGCCATTTACCTTCCAAAGTATCCAAGCTATCTAAAAGTTCCTGTGCATAATCTGTAATCTTGATATAATACTGATCCATTTCTTTTTGAATCACTTCTGTATCACATCTCCAGCATTTTCCATCAACGACTTGCTCGTTAGCTAAAACAGTTTTATCGTTTGGACACCAATTCAAATAAGCTACTTTTCTATAAATCAAACCCTTTTTCCACATATCAATAAAAAATCTCTGTTCCCATCTTGTATAATTGTTATCACAAGTGGCAAATTCTCTTTTATTAGAAAAAGAGAGTCCTAAACTCTGTAATTCTTTTTTCATATTCTCAATGTTACTATAAGTCCATTTTTTTGGATGTGTTTTATGTTTAATAGCAGCATTTTCAGCGGGCATTCCAAAAGCATCAAACCCCATAGGATGCAACACGTTATAATTATTTTTTCGATAGAACCTAGCAATGGCATCACTGATACAATAATTCCTCACATGACCCATATGAATAGCTCCACTTGGGTAGGGAAACATACTTAATATGTATTTTTTAGGTTTAGAAAAATCCTCAGAAGGTTCGTGAATATCGTTATTTTTCCAATACTCTTGCCATTTTTTTTCTATCTTAGAAGGAGTGTAGGAAGCATCCATATGAGTATCCTAATAATCAGAATCAACAGATTTAGCACTCTCAACTAGCATCAGTGCCAAAGAAAAAATATTTGCAAGCAAAGCTCCAATAATAAGAACATAGGATACACTCAAATTATTGAAGACTTGCAAAAAAATAAAAGCAGGGATCAAGTGAAAATCAGCGACTAGAGAACTAGCTAATAATTCTGAAGCAAGCTGCTTTTTAACTCCAATTTTGAGTGTTGTAGAAATGAGATTGAGTGCTAATGCAATGAAAAGAATCACAACATTAGGATCCCACAAAAAACCAGCAGTGGAAGTTAGAGAACCTAAACTAAAAAAAATGAAAATTACCTTACCCCAGTCCATATATTTTCTCCTTAAACACGACCATTTTCATACATTTGTCGTAATTGTTTTTTTTCTTGAGCTTTTTTTGCTTTTTTAACTTCTTTGGCGTGATATTTTTCTATGTTAAAGCCAAAAATGATGGCTAACTTTGGTGCTACAAACATAGAGCTATAAGTTCCAAAAACTACTCCAATAAGCATTGGCAAAGAAAATCCAATGATAATTTCTCCACCAAAAAGATAAAGTGTTAAAACCACAAAAAATACGGTCAAAGAAGTCAATAATGTTCTAGAAAGAGTGCTAGAAATAGCTTCATTTATAACTTCTTCAATATTGCTTGTCTTGTTTGTAAGCATTTTTTCTCTAATCCTATCAAAAACAATAATGGTGTCATTGATAGAATATCCAAGCAGAGTGAGCAATGCAGCTATGACCTCCAAATTTAGATCAATGTCAAACACAATAACCGAAGCAGCAGTAATGATAACATCGTGCACCAAAGCAACAATTCCAGCTAAAGCAAAACGCCACTCATAGCGAAAACTAACATAAAGCATCATTGCTAAAGTTGCCATAACTAAAGATAATATGCCTTTTTGGCGTAATTCATTTCCAACTTTTGGCCCTACAGTATCTAATTTTCGGATCTCAAACTTCCCAGTAGGTTCTAAAATTTTATTGATAACAGGACCTAGATCTTCATTTTCAAAAGCTTCAACAGCGGGAATTTTTATCGATACTTCCTCCGTAGAACCAAACTCACTAACCTGCACACCTTTAAAACGTAGATCTACTTCAAGAAGCTTACGAATCTCTTCTATTGGTGCAGTTTTGTCATACTTTAATTGTGCAACACTCCCACCAGCAAAATCAATACCAGGCGTAAAGCCCTTAAAAAACAATAAAGCAAAAGCTCCTATGGTCAAAAAAACTGATAAAATAAGCCCGTATTTGGAATATTTAACAAAATCAAAAATCCTGACTTTTTTAAAAATTTCCATTTTTAATCCTTTTTTGCAATGCCAAACCAAAAATAAAGATGCTTGGTTTTAGAGATTTTTGGCAAAATAGCGAGATAAAATCCTTGTGTTCCGATAATAGCTGTAATAATTGAAGCTACAATACCAATACCTGTAGTGATTGCAAAACCTTTTATAGCACCTGTTCCATAGGCATACAAAAGAACAGAAGCAATTAAAGAAGTAATATTAGAATCAAAAATAGCCCTAGAAGCATTCAAATAACCCATATGAATAGATCTTGATATGTTTTCTCCAGCACGCAGAGCCTCTCTGATGCGTTCATTTATAATGATGTTAGCATCTACAGCTATCCCTACAGTCAAAACAATACCTGCCATTCCAGGCAATGTCAGAGTAGCCCCAAAGATAGCCATCACAGCAATAATCAAAAATAAATTAATCACAAGAGCAACAGAAGCGATCACACCAGCCATAGAATAATACACAATCATAAACCCAACAACCAAAATAAATCCACTCACAAGAGCCACCATAGAAGCTTTGATACTATCTTGTCCCAAACTAGGTCCAACGCTTCTTTTTTCCAAAACCTCAATAGGTGCAGGTAAAGCTCCACTTCTTAAAGCAATCGCCAAATCACTAGCTTGCTCAACACTAAAGCCTCCACTAATCTGACCACTTCCCCCACCAATGCGTTCGCGGATAACAGGAGCAGAGTAGACTTTACCATCTAAAACAATAGCCATTCTTTTATTGACATTCGCTCCTGAAAAATCTCCAAAGATTTTGGCTCCTTGAGAATCAAGAGTGAAGCTGACAACTGGTTGATGATTTTGATCATAGCTGACTCTAGCATCTGTAAGCATATTTCCATCTAGAATAGGAATTGCTTTAAGCAAAATTTTTCCATCTTGTGAGTTTGCAAATGGGAGAATCACATCACCATATTTCTGGGCTTGTAAGTCATTCATGGAATATACCTGTGAATTTCTATCCTCATCAACTGCCATCATTTGAAGATGGGCGGATTTTGAAATCAATTCTCTTGCCCTCTCTTCTTCCTGAGCAGTTTTAATTCCAGGAAGTTCAACCAAGATATACTCTTTTCCTTGCTTGGTAACACTTGGTTCAGTCAGACCAAATTGATCAAGACGATTTCTAATGGTTTCAATAGCTTGAGATATTGCATTTGTTTTAATAGTAGCTTCTTCAACGGGAGTAAGGACAATAGTATAATGAGAATCAGAAGAATCAATATTGATTCCATTGAATCTCTTAAGTATTGATGATAGCTTATCAGCATCATCTGTATCTATAAGATCAAAACTCAAACCACTTAAATCACTCTGCAAATCATCAAGAAGAATATCTGTCCTTCGTGCTTCATGGGAAATAGAAGATGCCAAAGAAGAATATTTACTTTTAATCGCCTCATCAGTCTTCACACCCAAAAGCAAATTCAGACCACCTTGAAGATCTAAACCTAAATTTATTTGGGGACCTTTAGTATGAAACAAAGAAGGAATAGAAAATGCCACCCCAAAAATTATGGCAAGAATAAAAAGCAAAAGCCTAGCATTGAGTGTTTGTTTCATCTTTTAAATTACTTTGTATTATCATCAAGCTTATAGCTCACGAATTCTTTTGCAAGTTTCACAACCGTTTCATCATTGAGCTTGACACTAAAAAATGTTTCCTCTGACTTGATAACTTCACATATAAAACCACCCTGCGTGACTATCTTATCACCCTTTTGAAGATTTCCAAGCATTTCTTTGTGTTTTTTTTGTTGAAGTCTTTGTGGTCTAATAATGAAAAAATAAAAAATAGCAAACAATACTATAAGTGGCAATATGGAAGTAGCAATTTCTTGAAAATTCTGCATAGATATCCTTTTACGTGTTTAGATTTGAGTGTATTTTATCATTTGTTTCATTTAATTTTGTTTAGGTTTGAATTTGTATATCACATTCAGATAAAGCACCCCAATAACCCCAGAAATTAAGGATCCTATTAAAATAGAAATTTTTGAGACCTCCATTGATTCAGGATGAGAAAAAGCAAGATTTGAAACAAACATTGACATCGTAAAACCAATCCCTGCCAACATGCCTGCTCCCATAATATGTCCCCAAGTCACCCCCTCTGGTCTTGAAGCGATCCCTAGTTTTTCGCATAAAAAGGTTATAGCAAATATCCCTACAGGTTTGCCCAACACTAATCCCAAAATAACCCCCAAAACAATATGGTCAATATTGAAATGGATCTCACTTCCAATATTCACTCCAGCATTAGCAAAAGCAAACAAAGGCATAATAAAATAAGCACTGTAAGGCTGAAGAAAATGCTCTAAACGCCCCAAAGGACTACGAATAGACTTCACTCTATCTTGAATGGACTCCAAGACTTCTATTTGTTCTTCGCTTAATGGAGCGATTTCATAAGTGTTTAAGGGAGAATCCATATGGGCATTTTTAGGGACTTTCACTTGAAATTGTTCAGCAAGGTTTTTGAGAAACTGTGTGAAGTTCTTGCGAGGAGTTTTAGGCCTAATGGGGATGGTAAAAGCTAAAATTACTGCGGCTATCGTAGCGTGAATCCCACTATTATGGATTGCGAACCAAAGCAAAACCCCTAATATCAAGTATGGCAAAAGATTTTTTACTCCTATTTTATTCAAGAAGATAAGTAAGGCAACAATAACACCCCCACCAATAAGCCAAAGCAAATTCAAGCTAGTCGTATAAAAAACTGCAATAACAACAATAGCACCCAAATCATCAGCAACCGCCAAAGTAACCAAAAATACCTTAAGAGGCATAGGGACTTTTTTGCCAAGCAACATAATCACTCCAAGTGCAAATGCAATATCAGTCGCCATAGGAATTCCAAATCCATGATAAGAGCTTGTACCAGCATTGAGTGCATAATAAATCAAACCTGGCACGACCATACCACCAAGTGCAGCAATAGCAGGAAATGCAGCTTTTTTAAACCCTGATAATTCTCCAAATAACACTTCACGTTTAATCTCAAGACCCACCATTAAGAAAAACAATGCCATCAATACATCATTAATCCAATGATGTATTGAAAATCCAATGAAATATTCGCCAAAATAAAAACCAAAATCAGTACGCCAAAAATTAAAATAGTACTCACCCAAAGGAGAATTTGCTACAATCATTGCCAATACGGCACTTATAAAAAGAAAAATACCTCCAAAAGATTCGCTTCTAATGAAATTCACAAATACATTTTTAAGGCCAACTTGAGTTATTTTTTCAGTGTTCTCCATAATAAACCTTTCTATTTTTTCTAGTACTGATAATCATACTGATAATTCCAAAAATTGCTGCAATCAAAGAACCGCACAATATAGATATCTTTGAAAGATTGATAGCATCTACACTTTCATAAGCAAGATTGGCAACAAACATTGACATTGTAAAACCAATTCCAGCTAAACATCCCACAGCAAAAATATGTCCATAACTCAAACCCTTAGGTCTTATAGAAAAATTAAGTTTTTCACTAAGATAGGCAAACACAACAATTCCAATGGGTTTGCCCACTACAAGCCCTAATATCGTCCCCAATAACACACCTTTCATTTCAAACTCAGTGTCAAAAATACTTTTTAACATATCAGCGTTAATGACCACCCCAGCGTTGGCAAAAGCAAACAAAGGAACGATAAAATAAGCACATAAGGGCTGGAGTGCGATTTCAATTCTAATCAAAGGATTTTGAGCGTATTTAGAATATTTTGCAATCGTATCAAGCATATGGACTTGTTTGCTAGTTTTTTCCATATCAATTTTTTTTTCGATATTTTCTCCTGAAGTTATAAAATGCTTGATGTTTTTCCACGAAGAAGCAAAAAAACCAAGATTCTTATCTTCGCTATGAACCTGCAAATCTCTTCCATTGTTAGTCATAAAATTTATCTTATGCCACTCTTCCATCATATTCATAAAATAGGTTTTAGTGATATTAGATCTTCCTGGTATTGTGAGTGCTAAAATCACAGCAGCAACTGTAGCGTGAATCCCACTATTATGGATTGCAATCCATAATAAAACCCCAACAGCAAGATAACTAGAGAGATATTTGGTATCAGTATAATTAAGGTAGATCAATACGCAAATAAGCCCAAGAGAAACATACAGCCATCCCATATTTAAGGTGTGAGTATAAAATAATGCAATGACACTGATAGCCCCCAAATCATCGGCTACTGCAAGTGTTACCAAAAATATCTTGATCACTGGAGGCACTCTTTTGCCTAGCAATAATATGACCCCAAGTGCAAAAGCAGTATCAGTACTCATGGCCACACCAAAACCATTTGCAAAAGGAGTGCTATGGTTAAAATGTATGTAAATAGCAATGGGTACAACCATTCCTCCGAGTGCTCCAAAAACAGAAAAACCTACTTTTTTAAACCCTGCAAGTTCTCCATAAAGAACCTCACGTTTCATTTCTAATCCAACCATCAGGAAAAAAAACGACATCAACACATCATTGATAAATGCTAAAAGTGACATCCCACTATTTTGATGTCCTAGACCAAAACCATCAATAAATCCCCCAAATTGTAGTTGCCAAAGGCTAAAATACTCCTCACTAAAATCAGAGTTTGCGATTACCAAAGCAAGTAAGACACAGAAAAATAACAACAAACCCCCAAATGATTCGTGTCCTATGAAGGTGTGGAGACCTTTTTGAAGTTTATTTTTTACATAGTATGCTGAATTTTGAGATTTTTTATCCTGCTTACCCACTCTTAATATCTCTTCCATAAAACTCCTAAAATTATAATATTGGTATGAAATCTATCTTATTGCGTATGTATAAAATATATGCCTGAATTCTAGTTTTATTTTCAAACTGCGTTTGCGTAAAGTCTAAATATCTTTTTACTTGTTTTTTGTGCTCTTCTTGATTATGTATGCCTGTTTTGTAGTCCAGTACAACAATATCATTATTTTTTTTCAGAATTAAAACATCAATACGATTTAAAATATTATGATTCAGATAGGGCACCTCCGATTTTATCAAAGATTCGCTGATGATTGAATTAAACATATCATTTTTTTTCAGATTTTGGATTCGTCTGAATATATCTTCAAGACTTTTTGATGAGAGGAAAAAACCATAGTGATTATTTAAAATATGTGAGATTTTTTCTTCTTTGATGTGATGACCCAATTCATACTCTAATGCTTTATGCAAAGCTTCCCCAAATTTCAAGGCTATATAATCTGTATCTGCATAATTACTTGATTCTTTGATAAAATCTGTTTGCTTTCCAAAACTTTTTTGCTCAATAAAAATAGGAGAAATTTTGGATTCTTTTATTTTTGGAAGTTCGCAAGTTTGAACAAACCCAATTGTCTGAGGAGCTATCTCTAATTCCCCAAAATAAATCTTTTCATCATCATCTGTTTTTCTTTGTTTTGGAAGAACAATAAGCCCTTCTTTTGCTCTTGTAAAAGCTACATAAACTGTGTTTAGTCCTTCTTTTTTTTGAAGATTTTTTTCATTCTGTAAAGCATCCTTATAGGCCTGATCAAACATTTCCCTTTGACGCTGTTTGTAAAATATCCTTCTTAAATCTATCCCTTCATAATCAAAAAGTAATTTTGATCTATCGGAATTTGGTTTTTTCAACCGTTCGCATAAGATAACGTATTTAAATTCAAGACCTTTGGATTTATGAATTGTCATCATCTGCAATCCTCTTTTGGCTTGCACACTAAAATCAATATCTTTTCTAGCAATACCATCTAAAAACTCATCTATACTCTCATAATCACAAGAAATTTCAAGAATCTTTTGAGCTGCACTGCCATATATTTTAAAGGTTTCCATAATCTCTAAAATAAATGCCTGAAGCGACTGATTTGGTTTTTTTATAGGCATCAAAATATTACAATCATAGCTAAGACCTGAAAGTTTGTAAGCACATTTTTTATGAAACTCTAAATTTGTTCTGAAAAAATCAATGGCGTGAAAAATAATCTTTGATTCTTTCTGATTTAAAAGCTTTATATTTGTTTCAGTGGTGATTTCAAGTTCTGGATTTTTACTTTTGATATAATCTTTTATATCTAGTACGTCATCATTGGTAAAACATAAAACCGCAATATCCTCTAAAGCAACATTATTTTCAAGTAAATGACTTAGGTTTTCCCAAACACCTTCTTGAATATCATCACAAGCCTCACATATTTTTACATATCCTTTTTTTTCACTTTTTTTATTAAGGGGATATTTTTGTAAGGTATAACCAGGAATTTTACCTTCAAAACATTCATTCACATAAGAAATAACATTTTCGCAACTACGGTAATTGTATTGGAGATCTTCTTGTGTGATACCATCAGAGGCAATATCAAAAAGCTCACTATTGCTTCCTCGAAATCTATAAATGCTCTGCTTAATATCACCCACAAAAAATATACTCCTATCTCCAAAACGCCCCTCTCCTGATCTGATTTCATCAATAATAGGTTTGAGAATCTTATACTGAATGGTACTTGTATCTTGAAACTCATCAATGAGTATGTGAGTTATTTTGTCATCTAATCTGAAGTAGAAAAATGCACTATCAAAGTTCTTCTTGAGCAATTCATAAACTTTCAAAGTAATGGAATTAAAATCTAGTGTATTAATAGAATGCTTTTTCTTATTTTTTTGATAATAAATAAGAAATTTTTCCATTTTTTGCAACATCATGTATTCACGGTAATCATAATAAATTTTAATCATATTCCTTAAAGTTTCAAATTTGTGTTCTATGGGTTTTAGATCAAGCTTTTTAAAATAATGGTAGTTCAAACCATCTGCAAGCCATTTTGGATTCTTGATAAATTCTTTGAAATTATCTGTTTTGATTGCTCTTTTTGCACTATCGGTAGCTTTTTCATTTTGGATAATAAAATTTTTAATCTCTTGTGCAAGAGTCAAAATATCATCCGTATCTACATTATCACAAGAATCTGGAATATAGTCTTTGAGATCAAAGCCTTTTGTTTGCAAAAAAGAAAGCAAATCAATCATTCCTTTTGGATCCACACTTTGGTAAATACATAAATCCAAAAATTCTTTAAAATCTTTTTCTGGAAGAGATCTGAGAAAATCTTCATAAATCTTATCTTTATCTTCAAACTCTATCTCATAATGATGACTCACTCCAGCATACCAACAGAATTTTTTCAAAATAGAATTCAAGAAAGAATCAATCGTAGTGATTTTTGTATTGGCTTGTAAGAATTTTTGGTAGATATTCTCAATATTTTTATTAATCACATCAAGCGTGATTCCATAGTTTTCAAGCTCTGTAATGAGACTTTGATCATTCTTGTTTGATTTTAGCGATGAAAGATTATCTAAAATACGTTTATTCATCTCCAAAGCGGCTTTTTTGGTAAAAGTTAAGGTCAAAATCTCATTGGGGTTAGCACCATTAAAAAGCAAACTAATATATCTTAGTGCAAGTGCAAAGGTTTTTCCACTACCTGCAGATGCCTTTAAAGCGAGAAATTGCTTAGAATCCATGAAGCTCTCCGATAATATCTTTAAAAAAATAATTCTAAATATATCAAAATTTTTGCCGATTTTGTAGTTAGGCTTGAAATAGTGTAATATTTCACACAAATTTATCAAAAACAAGGAAAATCCGATGAAAAAATTGTTTTTTGCCTTTATAACAATGTCATTGCTTGTTGGCACTAGTCTTTATGCAGCCACTAAAACTACTCCTAAAAGAAGTCCTATTAGCAACATCAATCAAAAGAGAGATATGATATTAAAAAATTTCACAAAAGGTTCGATTGTAGATGGAACTAAAGCCACTGGATCTACTAGGAGATGGTATGAATTTAATGAGGGTGTTATAGGAAGTTCTTATACGATGCTAGGAAATTCTCAATATGTATCTGTGGATATTGGCTATAGCACTTACATTAGAAGTATTGAATCTCTATTTGGTGGTATGAGCTTGATGGCAGGAACTGAAATCAGTGTGCCCATTTATTTGATGACACGAGGAAAATCAAATATCTTGAATGATGAACGCCCATTAGAAACCAAAGAAGTTGAAGGGATTGCAGGTTATGGACTTCAACTACCTTTTATGGCAGGACTAGAGTATAAAGGATTTTATATTGTTGGATTAGTAGGTTACACTTGGCTATTTATGAAAGATACTTATTATGCCACTTCTGGAGCAAATCCAACCGTAAATACTCTCTATGATGGACTTATATTTGGTGGAGGCATGGGTTATAAGATCAGTAATGTTGTAAATATCGGTGTGCGTTACATAACCTCTAATGGTCTGACCAATCGCATGAATCAAACTAAATTTGACGATAGAGCAGTAGCTGAAGGAATTGATAAGCAAAGTAAATTTTTGACTCGAGATAGAGATATCTACAATGTTGATTATCAAAGAATCTATCTCTTCCTTTCTTTCATCTTTTAATCATCTCTTTTCCCTCTTTCTGGGGGGATGATATATTTTATTCTTCTCCTAAAACCTCTGAATGAATTGAATTGGTATTGAGCAATCTATCAATTTTAGATACAGCAATGGCAGTCTCGTATTTGGATTGTATTATATTAGTTTTGGCAGTGTTTAACAAAAATTGAGCATTTAAAAGTTCTGTATAAGTAGCTATGTTTTGGACATAACGATTATTTGTGATTCGATAATTTTCTTGAGCCTGTTTTAAAGACACACTAGCCAAAGAATACTGTTGCTTTGCAAGTTCAAATTCATTAAAAACTTTATTGATATCATTTTTAATGTCTTTTTTATATTGGTTTATTCTACTCAATATTGAAAGATAATACAGCTTTTTGGCTTGATAGGTATAATGCGTGTGCAGTCCATCAAAAACATTCCATCCAAAAACTATTCTAGCTTGACTTTGCAATCCATAAGTAGTTCGTGCGATATTTCCCCCATTGATGTACCAAAATTTTGTAGCAACAACATCAACAGTGGGCATAAACGATCCTCTAGCAATATCAACTTGGAATTCTGCGGATTTTAGAAGTGATTGAAGTTTTAAATAATCTGGATTTGCTTGGAGAATTTTTTCTAGGATTTCATTTTTATCAAACACAATATCGGTAACAGCATTAATATTCTTAAGATTAGTGGGATTTATACTGCTAGAAACAAGGGTTGAAAGCATATCTTTGGAATAGTCTAAGTTTAATTCTGCAGACTTCAAGGCAATATTGGCATTAGCAAGCAATACTTCCACACTTAAAACCTCATTTTTTGCACGAAACCCCTGATTAAAAAATTGCTGAGCTTTTTGTTTTTGAGCTTCTAGAAGTTTTTTAGATTCCTGTGCTATTTTCAAGGAATCAAGTGCCTGAAGAACTGAGATATAAGCAATCTTTGTTTGCAAGATAACATCAGCAATGCTACTTTGGAGAATATAATTTTGCGTTATCTCAGATTCTTTGGAATCTTTAATACCATAGTAATCTTTAAATCCGTTGTACAGATTGTATTTACCTGTAATATTGAAACTATTTAGAAAATAAGTCGAAGCATTACCTGGTATGTTATAACTAAAAATATATCCCAAATCAAGTTTGGGCATCAGATTTGAGAGCTTGGATTTAGTAATGCTTTGAGTCTGTCTGAACAAATAGCCTTCTTCCCTGACTTTATCACTATTTTTAACAGCCATATCAATAGCTTCATTAATATCAAGACCAAAGAGAAATGAAGATAGGCATAGTATCAAAAGGATTTTTTTCATACATTCACCTTCTTGTCTTTTATTACAAATAAAAGCAGTGAAGGTATAACAAACACTGTGATGATAGTAGAAAATACCAATCCTCCAACAATAACTGCTCCAAGTCCTCTATATATCTCACTACCAGATCCAGCAAATAATACTAAAGGCAAAAGTGCGAAAACACTTGTGAGCATACTCATATAAATTGGAGAAAGTCTGCTTTGGGTTGCCTTTATAACTGCATCATAAGCAGGTATCTTATATTCTTTGAAATTAATAAGTGCTTGATAGACAATAAGAATGGCATTATTAACCACACTCCCCACTAATATAATAAAACCTAACATCGTGATCACATCAAGATTTTGTGCTGCTAAAAAACGATTGAGTAAATAAAGTCCGATAAGTCCTCCAGTAGTGGCAAATGGAACACTTAGTATGATAATAAGAGGATAAATAAAGTTCCCATATAAAGCACACAATATCAAATAAGTAATAACTATGGCCAATAAAAATCCGCCTAAAAGTTCTCCTTTGAGTTTGCTAAGCTTTCCTGCACTTCCACTTAAAGATATATTATCTGATGTATTTTTCTTAATATCGGGTAAAATAATGTTAGAAATTTTATCCATAATTTCCTCTAAAGGTTCTCCTCCATAAGAATTTAAAATGATTAAAATATTACGGTTTTGTTCAAAATGTCTTATCCGTGAGACACCTAATTCATTTTTAATGGTTGCTAGAGAATTCAATGAGAGTATTCCTCCATTTGGAGTATAAATTTGTGAATACAAAACATCCTCAGGAGATATTTTTGATTTATTTTGAGATGTTTTCAAAATAATATCAACATTTTTGCTATTTTGAGCCTTATATTGGGAAACTTTTTTGCCTTCAAGCATGACTTCTACAATTGTTCCAAAGCTTTTTACATCTAAACCATTGAGAGCTAATGCACGAGAATCAGGGTAAAGATTTATCTCACGATTATTGATTTCAAGTGAAGGAACAGTCCGAACACTCACATTAGAAAGATTTTTCTTGATTGCAACTATAACCTCTTGAGCTGTTTTAAGTAAGGAATACAAATCATTTCCACTGACATTAATATCAATACTTGAACTACTTGAACTGCTAAAAATCCCCTGCTGCAATACAACGCCTGTAATATTTGGTATAGAATCTATAACACTCTGAGCATATGAAATGAGCTTTGGAGCCTTAGATGGATCTTTTGCTCTGAGATAAAAGTACATATTTGTGCCAGAGCTAATAAAAAAATCTTTAATAACAGGCAAATCTGATGAGGATTTTTGATGACAATCATTTGCTTCTAAAAAAGGTTTGAAATCTTCATAAATCTCCTTAATGATACGATCTTTTTCACTCAATGATAGACCTGAAGGGGGGTTTAGATAAGCGATAATGAAATTCTGAGAGCCCTTAGGCAGATAGTCCGTTTTTGGGAATGCCAAAAAACTAAAAATGCAACAAATTCCTACAAATATGACAATAGTCAAACTTCTTGAAAGAATGCCTTGAGTACAACAAGAAAGGATTCTTAACAAAAAACAAGAAATATGATGTCCTATTTTTTCAATCAGAGTATTTAGTTTTATAAAAAAACTTATCCTGATTTTTGGCATCAAAGAAAGTTTGGTAAGCATAAAAAGTGCAAAGGGGGGTATAACAAAAATACACACAAAAAATGAAATGAAAATTGAACTACTTGAAGCAAGTGCAATATCAACAAAAAGCTGTCCTGCTTCATCATTGAGCAATGCAATAGGAATAAAAATTGCGATAGTGGTGATTGTACTCGCAAATAATGCTCCAACTACTTCCTTTGTCCCAATAAAAGTCGCTTCAAAAAGATTTGTTGCCTTATTTTTATGTGAAATGATATTTGCCATCACTACAATCGCACTATCAATGATCATGCTGATGGCAAAAGAAATCCCTGCTAGAGAAACAACATTAAGCGTCCTGCCAAATGCCTCTAACAAAATAAAAGAACCAACAACACTAGTAGGAATGATAAGCCCAACCACAACCAAAGAGGAAAAATTTCTCAAGAAAAGATATAAAATCAACGTTGCCAAAACAATCCCAACAAGAATATTTTCTTTGACCTGAGAAATTGAAGATTCTATATAATGCCTTTGATCTCTTCCCCAATCAATATAAAGATTTTCATCCTTCATTATTGTTTGATTGAGATGTTGTGTAAGTCTTTCAACGTCCTTAGTGAGTGATAAGATATTTGCATTTGCCGTAGGACGAATCTGAAGAGAGATGACATTATCATTGTTATGGATATTATAGCCTGTGGTATTTTCATAGCCTTTTAAGATACTTGCTACGTTTTTAAGCAAAATAACTTTATTCCCCTGAGATTTAATAATAGTGTCATAAATAGTTTTTATATCTTGATATTGACCTATAGTAGATATCCTATAATTTCGTTGATCAAAATCAATACTTCCTGCAGAGATATTGGTATTTTGAATCTTGATAGCTGAGATGACTTCATCAATCGTAATATTATTGTAGGCAAGCTTTTTAGCATCTAAAATAATCTGTATTTGTTTGCTTGTTCCACCGCTTACATAGACTTCTCCCACATCATTTAAACGCTCATAGTATTTAATAATCTCATCGTAAATAAAATTTTTATAATGATTGATAGATTGGTTATTCCCTTGCTTGGTTTTAACGAACAAATACACAGCAATAGGAATATTATCGCCAGTAGTTTTGATAATAGGCTTGTCCATATCAGGAGGATATCCCCTAACCTCATCTAATTTGGCACTCACATTTAAAAATGCAAGTTTCATATCTGCATTGATGTCAAATTCGAGATTGATAATACTCATCCCATCTCTAGAAGTAGAAGTCATTGAAGTGAGATTAGAAATATTTTTGAGATATTTTTCTTGTCTATCAGTGATTTCTTTCTCAACTTCATAAGGAGTTGCGCCAGGATAAGAGGTATAAACACTAATAACAGGACGAGTTACTTGAGGAAGAAGCTGATATGGCATTTTAAAAAGTGCAATACCACCAAAAAGAAGTAAAAAAATCACGCCCACAAATACAACAACGGGATTCTTCAGACAATATGCAATCAATCTCATTTTTTTCTTTGTCTTTTTTCTTGAATATCAGTGCCGTTTTGAAGTCTATCCTGACCTCGATAGATAACCCTATCATTTTCTTTGATTTTACCCCTGATTAAAGCCTCAGAATTTTGGACAGATAAAACCTCTACTTTTGTAGCAATTGCCTGATTATCCTTGGACAAAAATATAGTAGGGGAACCCATATAATTCACTAAGGCATCTCTAGGGACTATAAAACCTGAACTTTTTCCATCAATATTGAGCATTGCTTCAGCCGCCATTCCATCTAAAAAACTTCCGTCATTTTTGACATGAATATAAACAGGAAATGTTCTTGATCTAATATCTGCTTTTGGAATCAATGCAGAGATTTTTCCTTGATAGTGTTTTGAATTGATCAAAAGATTCACGCTTTGTCCAACCCTGATATTTCTAGCTATTGAGCTAGGGACATCTACAATAACCTCAACATCAGAACTATTTAGGATCTGACAAATAGCTTCACCTGTATTAACCCATTCGGCAATATGAACTTTTTGCTCCACTATAATCCCATCAAAAGGTGCATATATAGTTTTTTTCTCCCGCTCAGCTTGAGATATTTCCAATTCAGCTTGAAGAGCTAGTATATTTGCTTCTTGGGATTTAAGTTGATATTCAAGATTTTCATATTCTTGCAATGGAATGGATTGCGTATCTAGGAGATTTTTATAACGCTCAAGATCTTTTTGTTGTCTTTGAAGAGAATATTGGGCTTGTTTGAGTTTAGCTTGTTTGATCTGAATATCTTTTTGCAACAGATCATCATCAATACTAAGAAGCTTTTGTCCTTTTTTGACTTTCTGGCCAATATAAAAATAGATTTTTTCCACCACTCCTTGAGATTGTGAAGCAATATTAGATATTTCTTTAAAACTCACACTCCCAACAAATGTCTCTTGTTTTTGAAGTGTCCCACTTTTTATGGGTTTAGTATCAACATAAACAGGTTTTCCATAAAGAAATATAGAGAAAAAAACTACACAAAAAAAAAGCTTCCTCAACATCACTTCATAACCGCAACTATTTTATCTAGAATATTTAGGAGTTGCTCTTTTTCTAACTCTGTGATAGCGTTATCAAAAATATCCAAAAAATTCTTTTTATTATCTTTAATCATTTTTATTTTTGCAAGTCCTTCAGGAGTAATGCTAACTTTGCTGATACGATTATCTTCTTTTTCCTGAGACTTTTTGACAAGATTTTTTCTACACAAAGATTTTATGGTTCTAGAAACAGTACCTTTGTCTTTAAGAGTGATATTTGATAAATCGGTTATATTTAATTCTGAAGATTCTTTAAGGATAAAAAGAATACCAATCTCCTCAGTACCTATACCGTGAGGACGAAGTTTTGATCCAAAAAAGTTTTTTATTTGTCTAGAAGCCAAAATGATAGAAGGAATGGCTTCTCTTCTTGGACAATCTTTTTCTTGCATATACTTACACCTCTAGGGGGATGAGGGTTATAATTGCAACACTTTCTGAATAATCTCTTCCTTGCATCTACTTACAATTATCCTTGCTTATTTTGTCTCAATCATATCATAAACTTTCTGAAATTCTAAGCCTTAATCTTAAGCCTATTTTCAGTATAATCATCTCTCAGGTGCAACATGTGGTTGCTCCAGAAATGGGGAGGAAAGTCCGAGCTACAGAGACAGGATTCCATTTAACGAATGGCTAACGTAAGTTAAGGGAAAGTGCAACAGAAAATAAACCGCCCATTTGGGTAAGGGTGAAATGGCGGGGTAAGAGCCCACCGGAAATTGAGCAATCAATTTCGACAATGTAAACCCAATCCGTAGCAAAAAGAGTATGGTTAAGGTCTCAATTTAACTCTTTGCTAGAGGTATATTGCGAAATATATCCCAGATAAATAACCACCCTAGACAGAACTCGGCTTATCGTTGCACCTGAATCAAAAAAATTTGCTCTAATGTTATTTTTAGCTTTTTTTGTTTATATTATTTTATCAGTTTAAAAAAGGTAAAAAAATGGACAAAATAGATCAAAAACTTCAAGCACAATACCAAAGAGCACTTGATTATCACAAAGGCGGAAAGCTTAGAATTGAAGCTAAAACTTCTTTAAAAAATCAAGAGGACTTATCTCTTGCATATTCCCCAGGCGTAGCAATTCCTTGCAAAGAAATACAAAAAGATGCTTTAAAAGCTTATGATTATACTTCAAAGTGCAATTTAGTAGCAGTTATCAGCAATGGTACAGCCGTACTTGGACTAGGAGATATCGGAGCACAGGCTAGCAAACCCGTGATGGAAGGCAAGGCTATTTTGTTCAAAATGTTTGGAGGATTAGATGCTTTTGATATTGAAGTGAATGAAAAAAATATTGATAAATTTGTTGAAATAGTTAAGGCAATAGCCCCAACATTTGGGGGAATAAACCTAGAAGACATAAAAGCACCCGAATGTTTTGAAATAGAAAAAAGACTAATAGAAGAATTGGACATTCCTATAATGCACGATGATCAACACGGAACAGCTATCATCTCAACTGCGGCAATTATCAATGCCTCTAAGATTATTAAAAAACCTATAGAATCAATGCGAGTAGTTATCAGTGGTGCGGGTGCAGCAGCTATCGCGTGTGCAAAAATGTATAAAACACTAGGGGTGAAAGAAATCATTATGTTTGATAGTAGAGGAGTTATCCATACAGGAAGAAATGATCTCGGAATTATGAAAGCAGAATTTGCTACTTCCAAAAACTATACATCTTACAAAGAAGCGTTAAATGGATCAGATGTATTTTTAGGTCTATCAAAGGCAGATTTACTCCAAGCTGAAGACATAATGGGGATGAATGAAAATCCTCTTATTTTTGCAATGAGTAACCCTACTCCAGAAATCTTACCTGAAGTTGTATATGAAGCTAGAAAAGACGCTATTATGGCCACAGGAAGAAGTGATTATCCTAATCAAATCAATAATGTTTTAGGCTTTCCTTATATCTTCAGAGGTGCTATGAGTGTTCGTGCTAAGAAAATCAATGAAGAGATGAAAATTGCTGCAGCTTACGCACTTGCAGAACTCGCAAGAGATCCTATTGAACCGACTTTAGAAGCTATTCATAACAGAAAGCTTGTTTTTGGTAGAGAATATTTGGTTCCATCTCCTTTTGATACTCGATTGAAAGAAAAAATATCTAAAGCCGTTGCTGATGCAGCTATAAAAAGTGGGGTGGCTAGAATTTGAGTCATAGTAGTTCTCCTCACATACCTGTTTTACCTCAACAGGTTTTAAATCTTTTTAAGGATATTGCAGAGGGGATTATAGTAGATTGCACAGTTGGATTTGGTGGGCATAGTTATGAACTTTTAAAACAAAATCCTAATATAAACATCATCGGCATAGACAAAGATGAACAAGCTAGAGAATTCTCTAAAGAAAGACTTGAAGTTTTTAAAGATCGATTCACTTGCGTTGCAGGGAGTTTTGGGCAAAAATTTGGTCAAATCCTGCAAGATAAAGGTGAGAAAATAAAAGGTGTTCTCGCAGATATCGGCGTGAGTTCAGTGCAGCTTGATGATAGAACTAGGGGATTTGGGTTTCATTCTAATAACCTTGATATGCGTATGGATAAAAACAATTCTTTAGATGCAAGCACCATTATCAATACTTACTCTACCTATGAACTTGAACGAATATTTAAGGAATATGGTGAAATAAAAGAATATAAAAAAATGGCTTCTTTGATTGTTTCTAGACGCCTAAAAGAACCTTTTATATCTGGAGAAGATTTGAGTACCTTTTTGCAAAAACATTTCAAAAACCATCGTATTCACCCTGCAACTCTTGCTTTTCAAGCCATCCGCATAGAAGTCAATAATGAGCTAGGGGAGTTAGGTGAGCTTTTAGAACACGCTTCTACGCTAAAAAGTACTATTTTTGCAATTATTTCTTTTCACTCTTTGGAAGACAGAATGGTCAAAAATGCTTTCAAAGAATGGTCAAAATCTTGTATTTGTGACCCAAACACCTATAAATGCGAATGTGGCAATAACCACTCAAAAGGCTCAATAATAACAAAAAAACCTCTAGTAGCTTCAAATGATGAAAATAAGCAAAATCCTCGTGCTAGGAGTGCAAAGCTTCGGGCATTTGCGTTTAAGGGGTAAAAAAGTGAAACAAAAAGAATTTGTAAGCATCAATGAAAATGAAAAAGAAGAACTGCTTTTTGATGATGAAAAAAAGGGACTTGATATCAATGCACTATTTTGTGCATATGTGATATTGATTTTTTCACTATTTATCGTACTTCCTAAAATCTACCTATCAAGTAATATCTATTATATTAGCCGTGATATTAGCAAACTTCAAACTCAAGAAAATCTCCTAAAAGAAGAAAATAATCGCTTAGAAAGAGATTTAGAAGACGTGAGATTCAAATATCTGATGATGAATCTAAATTAAAACTTTCTATTTAACTTTCCCGTTCTAAAATTTTTTTAGTTGTTACTAATTTCTATGTATATTTTTTTATATAACTAAATATTTTATTGATTTAAAAATATCTTTCTATTATTTGGAATATAATGAGAACAAATTCATAAAAAGGAGAGATGCCAATGAAAAGAATACTCTTATTTTTAATGTTCTTGATATTGGGAAATCTAGATGCTGACCAGAGAGTCTATGCACAAAGCGTGAAATCTCTGTATCTATCACCTGAAAGCACCAAAGTTGTGGGTAGATTATTACCAACATCAGAAGTAAGTATCATCAAAAAATCAGGAAATAGAGTGCTGTTAAGCATTTCTGGTTACATCATCAAAAACACAGATAATGCCATATACTTTCTAGCTGGCAAGAGAATATTAACAGCTGGTCTTGTAAAAAACTCTGGAGCTAAATTCAAAATTATCTCAAGCATGAAAGACAAGACAACAGATACCGTTTATCAAAAAATCACAACCGAGCTTTGGAGTGATGAGGAAAATCTTATTAGTGATTTAGAATCTATATACAAGAGAGCAAATGAACTCTATTCAACAAACTGCTCTAGTTGCCATTCAGCTCATAATCCCAAGGAATACAAAGCAAATCAATGGCCAAGTGTCATTAAATCAATGATAGGTAGGACAGGTTTATCTAAAGATGAGGGCTACCTCATCATTGAATATATGCAAAAACACGCTAACGACATCAAATAAAGGATACCCAATGAAAAAAATCTCTGAAGAAAATTCAAAACAGTTCGCTCTCTCAAGGCGAAAATTACTTAAATATTCAATCATATGTGCAAGCTTACCATTTGCAGATAGCATTTTAGGTAGAAATCTTCTTTTTGCACAAGATGTGAAAAAGTTCTCTCAATCACTAGTATTAAACGGTGATATTATCACAGCAGCCCACTGGGGGGCTATAAAGGTAACTCTTAAAGATGGCAAGATTATCAAATCTCAAAATGTCTTCAAACAAACTATGGCCAATCCACTTCAAAATGTCATTGCTGACCTTGTATATGCAAAAGATCGTATCAAATACCCAATGGTGAGAAAATCATATTTGGAAAATCCAGATAATCCTAAAACCCACCTAAGGGGATCTGACGAATGGGTTAGAGTAAGCTATAAAGATGCTATCAAACTTATCTCAAAAGAACTCAAAAAAACAAGAGAAAAGAAGGGTTCTGAAGGTGTATTTGCTGGTTCATATGGTTGGAAAAGTTCTGGAAATATGCACAACAGTCGTATCTTGCTTCAAAGATTTATGGGAATGAGTGGAGGCTTTGTAGGCACAACTGGGGATTACTCTACTGGAGCCTCACAAGTCATAATGCCTCACGTATTAGGAACTATTGAGGTATATGAGCAGCAGACCTCTTGGCCTGTGGTCATAGAAAACTCTGAAGTGGTTGTCATATGGGGAGCTAATCCATTACTTACTCTTCGGATAGCTTGGACTTCAAGCGATGGCAAGGGACTTGAATATCTCAAAGCTCTTAAGGATTCTAAAAAACAAATCATTTGTATTGATCCAATCAGAAATGAAACTGCAAAATTCTTAAATGCAAGATGGATAGCCCCCATTCCCAACACTGATGTCGCACTGATGCTAGGTATCGCCCATAGCATGTTCGTTCAAGGAATGTATTCAAAAGAGTTTATCCAAGATTACACAGAGGGGTTTCTTGAATTTGAAGAATACCTCTTAGGTAAAAAAGATCATCAGCCAAAAGATGCAAAATGGGCTAGCACAATAACAGGTGTGCCAGAAAAAACCATTAAAGAACTTGCCGAACTTTTTTATAAACATCGCACTATGCTTATCTCAGGGTGGGGTATGCAAAGAGCTCATCACGGCGAACAAACACACTGGATGTTGGCGACTTTGGCTTGTATGATTGGGCAAATTGGGTTGCCTGGAGGAGGAATGGGATTATCATATCATTATAGCAACGGTGGGTCTCCTAGTGCAAAATCTGCTATCATAGGCGGAATGAATCTAGGCGATAAAGGATCCAAAGCTGAAAGTGGGGCGAGTTGGTTGCTTAAGGGGACAAACTTAAATTTCCCTGTGGCAAGGATTGCTGATGCACTATTAAATCCTGGTAAAACAATTGATTTTAATGGCAAAAAAATTACTTATACAGATATTGATTTTATCTATTGGGTAGGAGGAAATCCTATCGTACATCATCAAAATACCAATGAACTACTCAAAGCTTGGCGAAAACCTAGAACTATCGTTGTTCATGATATGTTTTGGACACCTACAGCAAAATATGCTGATATTGTTATGCCTATTACTACGAGTTATGAAAGAGATGATATTACAATGAGTGGGGATTATTCTAATCTCAGCATTATCCCAATGAAAGCTGCTGTAAAACCACAATTTGAAGCAAAAAGTGACTATGAAATCTTCTGCGATTTAGCAAAAGAATTTGGCATCTATCAAAAATATAGTGAAAACAAAACTCCAATGGAATGGATACAAAGATTCTACGAAAGTGCCCTCGCACAAGCAAAAGGTCAAAAAATTCAAATGCCAAATTTTGAAAAATTTTGGCAAAAAAATACCCCCATTACTTTTGAAATCCCTCAAGAAAACGAAGAATGGGTTAGATATGCAGATTATAGAGAAGATCCGATATTGAACCCACTAGGGACTCCCTCTGGAAAAATTGAAATCTATTCTAAAGAAATAGAAAAAATGAAATATCAAGACTGCCCTCCTCATCCAACCTGGTTAGAACCGATTGAGTGGTTAGGAATGAAAAACAAACCTGCAGAATTTGCGATGATAAGCCCACATCCAGGAGATAGGTTACATTCTCAACTCTCCAACACAAGTCTTAGAAAAACTTATGCTATAGCTGATAGAGAACCGATTTGGATAAATACTCAAGATGCTAAGAAAAAAGGAATTAAAACGGGCGATATTGTAAGAGTGTATAATCAAAGAGGACAGGTATTAGCTGGAGCGTATGTGACAGATGATATAGCAAAAGGCGTGGTGAGACTCTCTGAAGGAGCGTGGTATGATCCAATAGATCCTTCAAAAATAGGATCTTTGTGTAAAAATGGATGTGCAAATGTCCTCACTATTGATATACCTACTTCTAAACTAGCTGATGGAAATATTGCTCACACCGCATTAGTTAATATTGAGAAATTTAAGGGCAAAATCCCAAAACTCACAGCATTTGATAATCCAAAGGGTGCTTGAGAAATCTTAGGCTTTATGTAAGCCTAAGAAAATTTCAAAATTTTATTAGATCTAAACAATTTAGGTTTAGCGTGATAAAAGGAATGTATTTCTAAGATTCTAAGCTTAGAAGATTTTCTAGGGCAAGAAAAAAAAAGGGGGGGGGGGCTACACTACACAAAGAGAAATATATTAACCATAGGAAAATATAACCCAAGAGAGGTTATATAATAAAACAAACACGTGCAGGGGTGTTCTTTACATCTTTGTTTTCGCTTCAATTCCAAGTAGTTTTAGCCCAATAGTTATTGATAAACTCACAACTCTGCAAACTTTAAGCATTGAAGCTTCTGTTGGCGTTTGGATAATCTTTTGTGCATTATAAAAGCTATGAAAATCAGCCGATAAAACCTTTAAATATTCACAAAGTTTCTGCAACCCTCTCTCCTCAAAGGCTACTTCTATAGCCCTAGGAAAACTTAAAGCATTAAACAATAAATTTTGTGCATCTTTTGGGATAGCTTCCAAAGAGGCTTTTAATATTTCCTCTCCTTCTAAGGATGATTTTTCAAGCAGTGTATGAATACGAGCGTTAGCATAGTTGATGTAAAAAATTGGATTGGAAGCATCTTGTTTCTTGAGTTCATCTATATCAAACTCCAAATGTGTATCAGATTTTTTAGATAAAAATATAAATCTTAATGCATCAGCACCAATATCATTCACAACATCTTTCATTAAAATAAAATTTCCAGCACGTTTGCTCATTTTATAGGGTTGCCCACCCTTAAGAAGACTCACCATTTGAGAGAGCAAAATTTCAAGCTTATTTTCATCATACCCTAGATAATGAATCGCTGCTTTTACTCTAGCAATATATCCATGGTGATCAGCTCCCCAAATATTAATGTATCGATCATATTCACGCATATACTTATCATCGTGATAGATAATATCTCCAGCTAGATAAGTTGGTTCAGTATTTTCACGCACAATAACACGATCTTTTTCGTCTCCTAAGTTACTAGAAGATATCCAAATTTTGTGATCTTTTTCATATATGCCACCATTTTTCTCCAATTTTCCTATTGTGGCTTCCCAACGATTGTAGAGAGATTTTTCACTCACAAATTTATCAAGCACAATCCCTACATCTAAGAGATTATCTTTTATTTCTTCAAGCATCACAGCTTTACCAAATTCACTCAAAAGGGAAATAGAGGTTTCATCTTTGAAAATATCTATGCCATATTCTTGTTTTGCCAAAGTAGCCACATCTAGGATATACTCACCCTTATAGTACTCATCAGGATAATGCACTGTTTCACCAAGATAATATTCTTTTCCAGCAAAATAAATAGAAAACCCTAACATTTGAATTTGAGAACCAGCATCATTTACATAATATTCTGTGTCAATGTCATAACCCAAAAATCTACCTATTTTACACAAACTATCACCAAAAACAGCTCCCCTAGCGTGTCCTATATGAAGCGGTCCTGTTGGATTTGCACTGACATATTCTAAGAGAATTTTTTCTTGGCTTTTTAATTTTTTTGCACCAAAATCATTTCCCTCTTTAAAAGCTTTTTGAATCATATATTCAAAAAAAGCATTTGACAAAGTGATATTAAGATAACCATTTAAAGCATCAACTCTTTCAAACTCCCATAAATCACAGAGATCTTTAGCAATCTGATCAGCTATCAGCATTGGAGATTTTTTCTGTTTTTTTGCAAGAGAAAAGGCAATAGGAGTTGCATAATGGCCATGTTCTTTGTTCTTTGGTCGCTCAAGAACGATAGACTCTTGGAGTCTATCTTCTAAAAGATTCTTAACATGATGATACATCAATCACTCACATCAAAGTTCTGTTTGAGACTTTGGCTTTCTGCCTCGTTTTTTGGGTTCAGAGGAACTCTCGCTAACCTTTGAAGAAGCCTTTGTTGTTTTAGTTGTAGAAGCTTTCACTCTTGGTGTTTTAGTCGGTTTTTCTATCTTTGTGGGCTCACTCTCAGAAGCATCAGAGAATTCATCCTCATCATCTTCCTTAACAGCCTTTTTAAAATTCTTTATACCACTACCCAAGCCTTTTGCAAGTTCTGGAATTTTTTTAGCTCCAAAAAGCAAAACAACTACTAACAAAACAATCACCCAGTGCCATACACTACCAAAACCACCCATTTAAATCCTTTATTCTAAATATATTGAATTGCCATGATTATACCCTAAAGTAAATATTTTTTCTAAATTTTTTAGGATAAATTTTCCATCCATTGCAGACATAAATCTTCAGAATCTTTCGGATTGCTGATATAAGGAAGAGATTTAGCAATAGATAAAATAGCTTCTTTTGAGCGTTCTATATCATCATTAATAATCAAATAATCAAATTCGTTCATATATTTCATTTCACTATAAGCGTGCATAAGACGTAATTTTATGGTTTCTTCTGAATCTGTTCCTCTCTTCTGGAGTCTCTGCTTTAAGGTTTGCTTGTTTTTAGTAGTGACAAAAATTGAACGAACAAGATCGCCATAGTATTTCTTAATCCCCCGATGACCTTGAACATCGACATCAAAAATCACTAATCTTCCAGATTCTAGGGCTGATTTTATCGGAGAAATTGAAGTGCCATAATAATTTCCGTGAACTTCTGCCCACTCTAAGAATTTATTTTCTTGAATGTCTCTAAGAAATTCCTCTTTAGAAACAAAATAATAATGTTCAGTATCTTTTTCGCCTTCTCTTGGATCCCTAGTGGTAGTACTGATAGAGAAATAGATCTCAGGAATTTTTTCTAACAAAAACTTGCATAAAGTGCTTTTGCCAGATCCACTTGGTCCTGAAAGCACCAAAAGAGAATTTTGCATTATTTTTTCTTATCAGGAAAGCTAATATTAATAGTGAGCTGCATTCCATCTAAAATAGACTTGAGCCCATCTATGGAAGTATTATTAAGTAGATTAGAAATACCATTTGCCTGTGATGCTTCAGTGGTTTCTTGTTTGTTAGAATCACTTGTTATGGTATCTTTTTTAGATCCATTGCCTTGTGAGGAAAAATCTTCTGCATCATCAAATGTCACATCAAAATCTTCTTTATCTTCTTTTGTGTTTTTTTCTGTATGTTTTTCTTTCATATCCTCTCCGTTATCAATATCATCAAAGACATGAGCGATATCTTCTTCTTGTATCTCTTCAATCTGTTTTGCTTTACTTGCTGGTGCCATTAAATTCCCCTTATCTTCATCTTGGTTATCTTGAGTTTCTTCTAAGATTTTTTTAACCTCATCAATTTGTTTCTTATCAAGTATGCCAGAAGATGGTAAAACAACCTCATTATCTTGAGTTTTTTTCATATTCACAACATTTTGCTCATCTTCTTGAATTTGATCATCTTTTTGAAAATGCATATCGTTTGCTTCATCATCTTTGCTGATCACGCTCTGTTCTTCGCCTTGAAAATCTTCATCAAGATTAAAATCATCATTAGGCGAATGTAAGGAAGATTCTATGGTGCTAATATCAAGTTCATCTGCAAATTCAGACATTGCATTTTGGATTGTTTCATCGGTTTGTTTTTCATTTTTTTCATCTTGTGTATTTTGTTCTTGAATATCTAGCCTAACATCCTTAAGGATTTCTTCAATATCGGGTTCTTCTTGCATATCTTCAGTAGTTTGCTCTACTCTAGCATCAGGTTTATCTTCATCATCTTGCACTTTAATAAAATCAAACTCTGAATCTTTATCATTTAATTTTTCTTCAGAAGAATCTCGTTTTTTCGTTTCCTTCTCTAAATCATCTAGAACATTCTGTATCTCTTTAAGATCAGATAAATCAAAATTATCAGAAATATGCGGAATAGGTTTTGGTGGCTCTGTATTTTTTTTGTCATCATCATCTTTCAAGTCCAATTCATCAAGCTCATCAAGATCAAAATCATCGATGGCTAAGGACTGCTCAGGAATATCGGCAAGATCATCTTTTGTAAGATTACTAGTAGTGTCTTCTGTGATACCAAAATCTGCCAATCTCCTCTTTAATATATCCAAAATTTCTGTGGGCAAAAAAGGCTTTTTAACATAAAATCCAAACCCTTCTATAGGATTAGAAGTGCGTTTATGCAAATAAACACTACTAAGCACTTTAGGAGAACTCAAAAGTTCAGAATAGTTCCCGCTGACTCCCTCATCTATAAATAAGAAAAAATCATCTTCTAAATCAGGTAGCTTGAGATTATCTTGAATGATCAAATCTAATCCCAATTTTTTAGCAACGGCTTCAAAAAGTTTTTTTACCATTGAATCGTTGTTTATCAAAAGTATTTTCAAATTAGCCACTCCGAATTATTTTTTATATTTTTAAAAAGGTGTTAGGATTATAGCAGTTAATTGCCTGATTTTTTATTAAGGAAACAAATGAAAAATTTATTTTTTAAACTCACTTTCACTCTCCTTTTTTTAGGTATTTTAAATGCCGACAATAAACTTTATTTTATGCCATATGAACAAAAAACTGCCCTCATAGCTTTGATAAACTCCATTCAATCCTCAGAAAAAAATATTGATATTTCCATTTTTAGTTTTACCAATAGAGAAATCGCTAAAAATCTCAAAGATGCAGCAAAAAGAGGGGTGAAAATCAGGATTATTTATGACTATGAAAGCAATATTAATAATCCTTATTCTACTATTGGATACTTGAGTAAGTATAATAATATCAATGCATGTCTTTTAAAAGGGAAACAAGATAAAAATAAAAAATATGATGGCATTATGCACCAAAAACTAGCCATCATAGACACAAAGACAATCATCATAGGATCAGCAAACTGGAGTAAAAATGCTTTTGAAAATAACTATGAATTGATATTAAAAAGCACTGATAAGGAAATGATCATAAAAGCTAAAAGCTATTTTAGAAAAATGTTCGCTCAATGCAAACCTTACTGATTCAATATACTTTTAACCATTGCAGAGATTCTGCGTCCATCAGCAACTTTACTCAAATGCTTCAAAGCACCCATTACCTTGCCCATATCTTTTGGACCCACTTCCCCCATTCCCGCTATGGTTTTAGAAATTTCTGTATAAAGTTCTTCGTCATTTAATTGCTTAGGAAGATATTGTAAAATAACCTCCATTTCTTTGTTTTCCTTCTGCAATAAATCCTCTCTCCCAGCTTCTTTATAAGCCATAGAAGCATCTACTCGCTGTTTATATGCACTTTTTAAGATACCAATAACATCTTCATCACTCAAAGAAATCCGCTTATCAACTTCAACTTGTTTTAAAGAGCTATTTAAAAGTCTGATAGTATCTCTTGTAAAGTTATCACCATTTTTCATGGCAGTTTTCAAATCTTGTGCCATTCTTTCTTTGATTTGACTCATTTAGATAATCCTTTGGGAATAAATTTTGCTTTTATTATAGCAGTTTAGTTTCAAAAGGATTGTGAAAAATGAAGAGTTTTTCTTTGAATAAAATGTTGCTTTTGCTGTGCGTGTTTGCACTTGGTTCTGCTAGTGCTTATGAACCTGAAATTGATATGAACCCACCTGATTATGTGGAGGAAATGCCCTCAAAAGACTTTATTCCTGAATTTGGAAAAACTGGAAGCTTGTTTGGACAAGGAGATAGGCCGTTATTCGCCGATAGAAGAGCGATGAAACCTGATGATCTCATCACAGTAGTTATTAGCGAGACTTCAAATGCAAATTACACGGCCTCAAAGACATACAACACTGCCTCAGGCGGTAATTCAAACCCTCCTAGACTTACATACAATGGAAATGATGAATCCAAGAAGAAATCTACGGAGTTTTTAGATGATCAAACCAACTACACTATGTTGGCACCTGCAAATAATTCAAATTTTAAAGGCGGAGGCAATCAAAGCAAAAGTGAAAGCCTCTCACTCACTATCACAGCTAGGATCATAAAGGTCTTAGAAAATGGAAATTATTTTATTTATGGGAATAAAGAGGTTTTAGTTGATGGAGAAAAGCAAATCATCAAAATCAGCGGCGTCATAAGACCTTATGACATTAACAGAAACAATACAATACAGTCAAAATATATTTCCGATGCAAAAATACAATATGCAAATATTGGTTCTTTGAGCAATTCCAATAAGAAAAAAATTGCCACAGATGCACTTGAAAGCGAATGGCCCTACTAAATGAAAAAGATAGCCATCATTCCTGCTAGGGGTGGAAGCAAAAGAATTCCAAAAAAAAATATCAAATTATTTTGCGATCACCCCATCATTAGTTATTCGATAAAAAATGCTTTTGAGAGTGGTATTTTTGATCAAATAATAGTCAGTACAGATGATGAAGAAATTGCAGAAATTTCTAAAAGCTACAATGCGGAGGTCCCTTTTTTACGCTCCAAGAACCTCGCTCTTGATAATACCCCCACCGTCCCTGTGATTGCAGATGCTATCAAAAAACTTGATCTTTGCAGCGATGATTTAGTTTGTTGTATCTATCCAACAGCACCGCTATTAAAACCTGATCACCTTATTTCAAGCCTTGAAAAATTACAGGAAAATCCTCAAAAAAATTATGTTTTTTCCTGCGTAGCATTTGATTTTTCACCTTGGAGAGGTTTTCTAATAAATAATAGTGAAATTTCTATGCTTTTTGAAGAATATAGCTTGAGTAGATCACAGGATCTAAAAGAAGTTTATCACGATGCAGGGGCTTTTTACTGGGGAAGGGCAAGGGCATTTTCTGAAAATAAACCAATCTTTCATCCTCATTCCATACCCTTTATCTTACCTCGTATGCTTGTTCAAGATATTGATACCATTGATGACTGGGAGATTGCAGAGATAAAGTATAAACTCAGATTCATAAAATGAAAATCAAAATACTCACCGAAGCTGGATATCCTTATGGATTAGGGCATTTTATCCGTTGCGTTCGTTTAAAAAAAATCTTAAAAAAGCACTATAAAGATGTTTTGATTTATCACTATGGAAACAAATCTCTTAAAGGTAGTCAATATTTAAATTGGCTAGATAATACTACTTTTGATTGGGTGATTTCAAATACAGATATCATCATCATAGATAGCTATCATGCAAGTAAAGAGTTTTATCAAAAAGCTCATAAGACTTGTAAAAAACTCATCATTTTAGATGATACAAATCAATCTTCATACCCACCTGATTGTGTTATTATCAACGGTGCTTTAGGTGCACAGCAACTTTATCCAAAAACAAAAAACTATCTCACAGGAATTCAATACGCACTCATAGATAAGAAATTTTTGAAATCAAAAATAGTTAAAAAAAATATCCAGCATATTCTAATAACCTTCGGTGGTTCTGATCCTTCAAATATGACTCAAAAAACTCTCAAAATCTTAGATCAGATGCACTATGAAAAACATATCATCCTACCCCAAAAGTTTGATTCAAAAATAATTTTTTCAGGGAATTATTACCAAAATATTTCTTCATCACAAATGGCAACAATAATGAGAAAATGCGATGTTGCTATATCAGCTGGTGGCGGTACTTTGAACGAATTGGCAATGTCTAAAGTACCAACATTGATCATTCCTATTGCACAAAATCAAATCTTTCAAGCTAAGCAATGGGATCTAAGTGGGGGAATGAAATTAACTTCTCTTAAAAATTTGAATAAAGATTTCGATACAATCATCCCTATGCAAAAAAGAACAGAAATGATAGAAATATTACAAAATATTAATTTTGGAAATCTTTTAGAAAAAGAGCTTATACAGATAATTTCAGAGGCAATAGAGTGAATTTTTATACCCAAGATATTTATGCTATTGATTTTACCCAAATGAATGAACAGGACTCTGAAAGTGTGCTAAATTTTAGAAACCACCCCGAAACTTCAAAATGGATGTATTCAAAAAATATCTCCAAAGAATCACATCTAAATTTTATCTCTATGTTAAAGAACAATTCTACGAGTTATTATTGGCTAATGAAAAAAGCAGAGGTGCTCTTAGGAGTGGGTTCAATTACTCGTATTAACTCAACACACAAACACGCATATTTGGGAATCTATAAAAATCCTTTGCTTAAACATGCAGGGAAAGAAATTTTAAAATGTCTTGAGCATATCGGTTTCAAAGAGTTTTGCTTACACACTCTTCATTTAGAAGTCTTAGAAAGTAACCAAAGAGCTATTATATTTTATGAAAACCATCATTATATTTATGAGGGAAAATTGTTAGATTTTGTTTTAAAAAATAATCAATATGAAAATGTTCTTATTTATGGAAAAAGGAATGACAATGAATAAACCTTTCATAGTTGCCGAACTCAGTGCCAATCACAATCAAAACCTAGAAATAGCAAAAAAGTCTTTGATTGCCATCAAAAAAACGGGTGCTGATGCTATCAAACTTCAAACCTATACCCCTGAATGCTTAACCCTAAATTCTCAAGATGAATGTTTTCAAATCAACTCTGGCACTTTATGGGATGGAAAAACTCTCTATGAGCTTTATAAAGAGGCTTATATGCCTTGGGAATGGCACAATGAACTTTTTACACTTGCAAAAACCCTAGATATAATGATTTTCAGTTCTCCATTTAGCTTGAAAGCTTTGGAATTTTTAGAGAAATTAGATTGTCCAATGTATAAAATCGCAAGCTTTGAAATCACAGATACAAATCTAATATACGAAGTAGCAAAAACGCAAAAACCCATCATTATCTCCACAGGAATTGCAACCCAAAACGAAATTGAAGATGCTTTAGATAGGTGTAAAATAGCAGGAAATTCTAATATCACACTTTTAAAATGTACCAGTTCTTACCCTGCCCCCATACAAGAAGCAAACCTACTATCAATGCCTGAACTTGGAAACAAATATGGGGTGAAATATGGTTTATCTGATCATACACAAGGTCATTTATCGGCTATTATAGCCACCTCATTAGGAGCAAGCATGATAGAAAAACATTTTATTTTAGATAAAAAACTAGGTGGTGTTGATGCTAGTTTTAGTCTGGATAAAGATGAATTTGAAGAAATGGTACAAGCCATCAATTCCACGATTTTGGCATTAGGAGAAAAAGAGCCCAAGAGCACTCCAGAAAAAATGGCAAATCAAAGAAGATTCGCACGAAGCTTATTTGTATCTAAAGACATCAAAAAAGGGCAGATCATAACCGAAAGAAATATCCAATCAATTAGACCAAATAATGGATTAGCACCCAAGTATTTCAACGAGATACTCGGAAAAAGAGCTAAAAAAGACTTAAAATTTGGAAAACCCTTAGAAATGGATGATTTCTCATGAGGTTTAATTTTGACACTTTTCACAGATAACAAAGAGTTTCATATTATGGCTAATAAGCTTTGCATTGTGTTCTGAAGCAACCTTGATCTGACGCTCTTCAATCTCTGGATCAACAAATTCAATGATATTTCCACAATGCAAACAAATAATATGATCGTGATGATCTTTTGCTGCTATCTCATACCTACGGCCACTCTTATCCGCATCCAAGGCAGTGATAAAGTTTTCCTTTTCTAAAAAACTAAGTATCCTATATACAGAAGAAATACTTGTTGTTTTATCTTTGGTTCTTATCTCAGAGGCAATCTCTTCAGGACTCAGATGAGTACCACTTCTATAAAGTACAGCGATGATTTCTTCCCTTTGTTTGGAATTTTTTAAGCCATTTTTACGAATTGACATCCGAAGCCTATCAAGTATTGAATCCAGTGTTTCTAGTCTATTTTGCATTTCAGATCCCCCATATTGGAACTTGGCTTATCTATTTGTGAGAATAAATTAAGTCAAGGAAATTATAAAAATTTTATACAAATCTAATTTTATACAAACTTAATAAATTATTGGGCAAAAATCATTTACAATCTTCTCGTATCATAAAATAAACCAAAAACAGACAAAACAAAAAGGCAGGATGACATGTTTGGTAATAGCAAAAATTCCCAATTGCAACTAACTCAAAAAAAAGCAGAAATAGAACGACTACAAAAACAAGTTGAAATCTACAAGACACTTGCAGAATTCTCATTCACAGAGATTGTTATTGGTATTAAGAATGAAAAAATTGTATTTGCAAATGAAAATGCTCTAAAAATTCCAAATATTGAAGAACTCGCTCATATCTTGAAAGATAACACGACAAATGTGAAACTCAAAAATCAAGTCTATGGGGTTAAAAGCAAAATGATTGATGGCATCCCCTACTTTTGTCTGATTCCTTCAGATGAAATTTTTGATAAAAACAATGGTCTAGATCTTTTCAAAACCTACCATCAAAGCTTAAAAAATGGTTTGCTTGAAGCTCAAAATTCTTTTCAAAATATCTTGAATGAAAGTAAAATAATTTTGGAAAAAGCCACAGAATCAGAAAAAGATAGTCTTAGCGGTCTTGAGATCAGCACCACGGCTTCTGAAAATATAAATAATTTGTATGAAAAAATGCAAAATGCGATTATGCTCGTAGATTCTCTAACGCAAAGAAGCAATGAAATCACCAATGTTATTTCATTGATTGATGATATAGCAGAACAAACCAATCTACTAGCACTCAATGCCGCTATTGAAGCGGCTAGAGCTGGTGAACATGGAAGAGGATTTGCTGTAGTTGCTGATGAAGTGCGAAAACTTGCTGAAAAAACCCAAAAAGCTACCAAAGAAATTGCGATTGTTGTAAAATCAATGCAACAAGAAGCTAGTGATATTCAAAATAGCACTGATGAAACCAATAAAATCACTGAAGAAGTTAAAAGTAGCGTGGATAGAATCTATCAAATGGTCACCCATCTCAAAGAGGGTGCAAGAGTTGCAAAATACGCTATCTATAATTCCAATAATCAGATCTTTTGTGCATTAGCAAAACTCGATCACGCTGTATATAAAAACAACCTCTATGCTTTGGTGTTCAAGCTATCTGATTCTTTCAATCAAGTTCAACACCAAAATTGTCGATTGGGTAAATGGTATTTTGAAGGCGAAGGCAAAAAATATTTCTCATCTACGCAGGGGTATAAAAATCTAGATGCCTTCCATTCTACCGTTCATACTGAAGCCAATAACCTTGCTCAAGCCATCAAAGAAAAGGAAGAAGAACCTTCAAAAGCCTTCATCGATCAGAGAATATCCAATATGGAAAGTGGAAGTAATGGGGTAATGAAATGCATTGATGAAATGTTAGAAGAAAAAAGAATAGAGATTAACAAAAATATAGAAAGTATATTGAATCAAAAGTCTGAGCATTAAAATAAATCTATGTTTGAAAAAGAACTCGATGCCATAAAGCGTGCAGGATTATATCGAGAGCGTAAGATATTTTCAGATAAATTGAAGGATTTTGCCTCCAATGATTATTTAGGATTATCGCAGAACAAAAAACTTTTAAAAAAGGCTTATAAGCTCCTCTTATGTCAAACTCATCACTCGCCAAAAGCCTCTATGATTGTCAATGGGTATTGTTCATTGCATAAAGAACTAGAAAATTATCTTTGTTCTTTAAATGGCTTTAAAGATGGTATTGTTTTAGGGAGTGGTTTTTTAGCCAATATAGCACTTTTTGATGCATTTGTGCGTAAAAATGATAAAATCTATATTGACGAAAAATATCACGCTAGTGGTCTGTATGCCGCAAAAATGCTAGGGGATAGGGCTATATTTTTCAAACATAATGATCCTGAAGATCTAAACAATCTTTTAGAATCATCTCCCCCTAAAGGAAGAATAATCATTGCCATTGAAGGAGTGTATTCAATGGATGGAGATATTGCAGATAAAAGATTTTCAGAAATTGCAATAAATAAAAATGCGATTTTGATTGTAGATGAAGCTCATAGTAGTGGGAGTATTGGAACAAATTTATTGGGTTATTTTGACTATCATAACATACCAATTTGCCAAAACTTTATCAAAATGGGCACACTTTCAAAAGCCTATGGAAGTTATGGGGCATACATACTTGGAGATACTGAGACTATAGAGTTTTTGTGCAATCGTGGAAAATCTGTTATTTATACCACTGCCCTATCTATCTTTGACACTACCCTAGCACTAATCAATCTAAAATACATTCAAAGAAATAAAAAAACCCTCAAAGATAAAATCCACTCTCTTCAAGCTATGGTCAAAAAAATACTTCAAACACCATTACAATCCCAAATCTTAGTAGTAAGATACAAAAATACCAAAGACATGCAAAGAACCCATAAAGAACTTCAGAAAAATGGCTTCCTGGTTGGTGCTATCAGAAAACCTACCGTTCAAGAACCAATATTGCGGATTACTTTAAGAACAAAAAACTCACTCAAACAAACCAAAAAATTGTGTAAAATAATCAAAAAATCTGAAGGTCAAATATGTTAAAAAAGATTGCTATTTCTATTTTAAGTTTTTTTGTTGCCTGCATTATTATTTATGTCGGATTTCTATGGATAGATTTAAGAGATGATGTGCAAAAAATTAAAAATTACAGACCACAACTAACAACCCAAATATTTGACAGAAAAAATCGTTTAATTGCAAATGTATTTGACACAGAATTTCGATTTTATTCAAGGTTTGATGAAATACCTCCAAAAATGATAGAAGCACTTCTTGCAGTAGAAGATACACTTTTTTTTGAACATGGAGGAATTAACTATGATGCCATTATTCGTGCTACTATCAAAAATCTCAAAAATGGAAAGTATCTAGAAGGTGGAAGCACTCTCACTCAACAACTTATCAAAAATATGGTTCTCACTCGGGATAAAACAATTTCTAGGAAAATAAAAGAAGCGTTGCTTTCAATACAAGTTGAGCATATATTATCAAAAGAAGATATTCTAGAGAGATATTTTAATCAAACTTTTTTTGGACACGGTTATTATGGGGTAAAGACTGCTTCATTGGGATATTTTAAAAAACCTCTAAATGCTTTAAGTCTCAAAGAAATTGCTATGATCGTATCCTTGCCTAGAGCTCCTAGTTTTTATGATCCTACAAGAAATTTAGATTTTTCATTAAGTCGTGCAAACAATATTATCAAACGTATGTATGAGATTGGTTGGATAAGCACAGAAGAATATGAAAAATCCATTAGTGAAATCCCTGAAATCTATAATCAAACACTCACGCAAAATACCGCTCCATATGTAGTAGATGAGGTTATCAAACAACTCAGCTACATCAAAGATATTAAAACAGGAGGTTATCAAATCAAGCTAAATATTGATTTAGACTACCAAAAAATAGCTCAAGAATCTTTGCTTTATGGCTATAAAAATATCAAAAAACGCATCGCAAAATATGATCCAAAACCCACCTTAGAAGCAGAAAATGACGATTATGATACACTTAATGGTGCGATGATTGTCACAGACACAAAAACAGGAAATATTCTAGCCCTAGTAGGAGGAATTGATCATAGTAAAAGTGCTTTTAATCGTGCTACTCAAATCAAACGTCAATTTGGTAGTGCCATCAAGCCTTTTATTTATCAAATCGCCTTTGATAAAGGCTATTCTACCGCCACAACAGTTCCTGATGTGGCTAGGAGTTTTAACAAAACCTACAATACCGATGAGGAAAATGAAGATAAAGATGAATATTGGAGACCCAATAATTTCTCTAAAAGTTTCAAAGGACTTGTAACCCTAAAAGAAGCTTTAAGCCATTCACTCAACCTAGCTACAATCAATCTGGTTGAAGTAGTTGGATTTGACAAAATCTATTCAGGATTGATAAATTATGGATTTAAAAATCCTCCTAAAGATATGTCTATTATCTTAGGAAGTGTGGGTATTTCACCCCTTGAAGCCGCAAAAGAATATTCTATTTTTTCTAACTATGGAACTATGGTAGAACCCTCATTATTTGAAACTATCACTGATAGAGATGGCAATATACAAACCTTTGAAGACAGACCATTTACGCAGATAACCACCCCTGAGCAATCCTTCCTTACCATCTCTATACTAAGAGAGACAGTAGCAGGAGGTACTGGAAGAAGAGCAAAAGTAAATGGTATTGAGATAGCAGGAAAAACTGGGACATCTAACAACAATATTGATGGCTGGTTTTGTGGCTTTACTCCCTCTGTACAAGCCATCATATGGTTTGGCAGGGATGATAATACTTCGATAGGAAAAAATGATTCAGGGGGCGTTATCTCAGCTCCAGTTTTCTCTCATTTTATTAGCAATATATTAAAAATTGATCCAGGCTTGAAACGAAAATTTTATACCCCTGAAGGTGTCAATAAAAAGACAATAAAAGGAAGTGATTACTATTACACCACAACCTCAAAACTACCTGAAAATAAATCTCAAGACACGATTGATGAAAAACTCTTATTTTAAAGAGTCTAATCAAAAAGTTCAGCAATCATGGAGCGGATTGATCCTCCGCCACATTCTTCAATCGTTGAAATATCCAAAGAGATAATTTGTATAAAAACTTTTAATACGATGTTTTGTAGATTATTTTTTCAATGTGCCAAAATAAAAAAGCATTTTGTGTCACCCCCCCCCCTAAAATAAAAACCTTTTTTTAAACCTCACCTTCTACAAAATAAATCTGTCAAAAACATCAAACACAAGAATACTCGAAATCTCTATTTATCGCGAGTCTCAGGGGGTACCCTCCCCCAATGGGGGTCATTTTCACCCTAACCCTTAAAATATGAATTTTTTTGAATTTTTGAACTCGTGCAATAAATCAAGCTTTTAATTAGTAGCGATGGATAAAATCTAAAGATAAAATATCAACCGAATTAAATTTAATGCCCAATCTGACATCATTATCACTTATGTTTTCAAAAATGAATCCAACTTGCACTTCAGGGTGATATGTTCGATCATACCACCACATATAATACCCTCTTCCTAATATGATGTGTTCTGTCCTAGTATAATTGCCATAAGAATAACCAAACAATGCCTTTATGAATCCAAGTATTTTTATTTTATGGCTATCAGATAAAAGTAATCTACTTTCTAGGTTGAGTGATATAAGTGGATATTGCGCATCGATACCATAGCCATAAGCTCCAGTTTTTACTAACTCTCCAGTCTTATATCCAAATGGATTGTTTGGGCGAAACACAATCGGGAGCACATCATAACCAGCACTCAAATAGATTAGAATGCTATTTGCAGTGCTCTTTGCAAAGTTTTTTCTACCAAAATGTAATATCCCTCCAGCATTAAATTCTGACGTAGTTTGATAACCACTAATATCAGAAAACAAAGGCAATGTGCGATCAAAATAAAAATCCACTATCTTTGGAGGTTTGTATTCCCATTCAAAACAGTTTGTGAAAAAACCACAGCCAAAGAGTTGAAATTGTAAAAGCAAGAACAACCAAAGTAAGCGAATACCTATAAAATAGTTCTTCATAAGAAAAATATAAAACTAAGTGTAGTAGTTATAGGATAAGATATTACTTCTCCTGTCATCAGAGGAACTTTATTAGGGGCATAAGCATTGACTTCAATAGGAGTATTTGAAGAAAACAAAGGAAATTTGATATTCCAAGAAATCGCATACCATTCATATTTTAGCCGAAGTCCTAAGTTGCAGTCCATAATAAAAGATATTTTTGTGATTGAACGATCAGGATCATTAGAATCTTTTGTTTGAAAAATAATACCTAGCCCATCACTTTTACCAAATATACTAGAAAATCTAGCTCCCATATCAAAACCTGTCAATAATGCCAATTCAAGCCCATTAAAGAACTTACCACTTTCAAGCACATAATTCGTACCAATAGTAAAAATTCCTTTATTTAAATTCAAATTATTGTTTATTTCTTGAAATACCCCTCCAGAGGTATAAATCTGAAGACCATTGTATTTATCAAAACTAAACTCCTCGCCGATAGAGAGTTCATAATATGGATAATCATCTGCTCCTTTGGCTTTAAAAATTTCATCTCCCATATGTGTTAATCTTAGAGTTAAACTATCAGAATTCCAACCAATACCCAACCCTCCAAATGTCTTCATATGAACAGCCATCAAGGGAGTTACTATTACAAGCATAAAGAATATCATCACAAATAAAAATTTTTTCATTACTAAACCCTAGAAGTCATTTTTTTATCAAAATTCTAAGTAATAATATATTAATTTTGCTTGATTTTCAATATGAATACAAAATTTTATTGGTTTTGCATTCAAGGTAATATAAAAAAAATCAAATGTAGTGAATTTTAGGTGGTTTGAACTGTATTTTTTACAAAAATACCACTCCATATCATCGCCTGTTCGTGCCAAAAATCGAAAGTTTTTTGACCTACCATATCAAAATAATTTTTCTGGCGAGAAAATATTTTTTAAGGAGCTTTTAAAAAAATTAGATGCAACGCCCCCAAATTTAGAGTATGTGGAGGCAAATTGGCATAAGTTCTTGAAGATGAACGATACAATAATACCAAAAGAGTCTCACATAAAAAAGGGTGAAGATTTAAAAGATAGTCCCAAAAATCTTTTTAGGGATTTTGCATTTGAGAGTTTAAAAGCTGGAGAAAATGGTAGGAGAGCAATAACGCATAAAATATATATTCAGATTTTGCAAAGAGACATTTTGCCTTATTTTGGAGATATGGATATTGCAGAAATCACATCTTTTAAGGTCAAATCTTGGCAAAATGAGTTATTAAAAAAGATAAAACCACAAAGTTTAAATAACGTAAGAGGGGTTTTGAATATGATTTTTAATGATGCCTTAGCAGAGGAAATTATCGACAAAAATCCGCTAAGTCTTATCAAAAGACCTAAGGCAGATAAAACAAAGATAAATCCTTTTAGTCTAGAAGAGGTAAAAAACATCATTGCAGGAGCTGATGGGTGGTTTAAAAACTATCTCACTTTAGCGTTTTTTTGTGGTGCTAGGATTGGAGAGATGTTGGCTCTGAAATGGGAGGATATAGATTTTGAAAATAATACTATCAGAATTAATAAAGCCATTAGAGATGGAGTTATTAGCAAACCCAAAACTAAAGCTTCTATCAGGGTGATTGATATGCTTCCTATCGTTAAAAACGCATTGTTGGAACAATATCAACTAACCAACAATATGGGCAATGTTTTTGTTTCTAAAAGAAATAAAGGTTTTAAAAGTTCTCAGTGCTTATTACGTGTGCATTGGTATAGTTTGCTTAGGAAATTAAATATTTCTAAACGGACACTCTATCAGACAAGGCATACCTTTGCTAGTATTATGATTAGCAAGGGAGAAGATCCTGTATGGGTAGGGTGCAAGATGATGGGACACGAAAATATAGCGATGACCTTATCGGTTTATACCAAATACATTGAGAGCAAAGAAAAACGAGCGACTTTTTTAAGTGATTTTATTGCTTAAAGATTTCTAAAGTCTGACACAAATGACACAAAATGGCTATTGTTTATATCTCTAAATACCTATTGTTAGGGGTTTTATTCAATGCTATTTGAAATTATAACTATTCACATATATTTAAAATTTAATATAAATTAAAATTTTATTCATTATTTCATCGAGTTTCCCCAAAAAATAGCACATCTTTAAATAGAAATTTACTTAAAACTCGCTAAAATCAGGGAATTCATTATTTAAAAGGTGAGCCAATGAAATTAAAACTAACCCATATATCGCACGTAGCAAATAAAATAGCATTGGACATTGCAAACTCCAATCTTTTAGAACTTAAAGCACCTCTAGAAAAGATCGCCGATACCGCCAAAATGATTCTAGAAGAAGATATTAAAAAAGAAGCCGATATTGATCAAAAAGCTAAAAATCTGCTCGAGGACAATCTTGATGAAATTGAATTTATGCGTGCAGATGAAAGGCAACTTTTTTGGATGATAAAGCGTCAAATAGCCGAGCAAGAAAATTTTCTACTTTCTTGGGAAGATAGATATAGCGATATCTCACATAAAATACTTGATGAACTAAGCCTTGAAGGATTTATCAAATTCAGCATATCTGAAAATCTAATCAAAAATATTATTTTCAAATCCATTGATTCTTATTCCAAAATGTATGAAGAAATTGAAGATGAAGTGATAGAAAAAATCAAAAATTACAAAAGAAAAATCCTTGTAGGTACAGATGAATATGAACTAGTTTTTGAAAAACTATATGAAGAAGAACTAAAAAGAAAAGGATTTTTATAATGCAAGATGCTTATCTTTATTTTGAAAATGGGCTTTTTTTACAGGCAAAAGCCTTCGGGGCAAATAAAACTACAGTGGGGGAAGTTGTTTTCAACACTTCAATGACTGGTTATGAAGAGATCATAACAGATCCAAGCTATGCAGGTCAGTTCATTGTTTTTACAATGCCTGAGATTGGTATTGTGGGGGTAAATCCTGAAGATATGGAATCAAGAGGAGCTTTTTGCAAAGGAATTATAGTCAGAAACTACAATGAGTTTTATTCAAATTTTAGAGCAAAAGAAAGTTTAGATAATTTTCTAAAATCTCAAGATATTCTTGGAATCACAGAAGTAGATACAAGATCATTGGCCAAAACCATTCGTAATAATGGTGCAATGATGATGGTAGCCTCAACTCAAATATCTTCAGCCCACGAACTTAAAAATATTCTCCACAAATCCAAGAAAATCCAAGAAATCAACCTCATTCCTGAAGTTTCAACGCCAAGCCCATACATACACAAAAGCTCAACTTTTGATTTTAATACCCTTAAATATGCTGACCCTAAAACTAACAAAAAAATCATTGCTATTGATTTTGGAATCAAAAGAAACATCCTCAATGAACTTACAGCTACAGGACTTGAAGTAGAAGTAATACCACATAATTTCAAAGCTAGTTTCATTATAGATAGATTCAAGAATGGCGAGATTTCTGGAGTATTTTTGTCTAATGGACCAGGTGATCCTCTGATGTTAAAAAATGAAATTTCTGAAATCAAACTTTTGGTTGAAGCAAAAGTTCCAATGTTCGCAATCTGTCTAGGCCATCAACTCCTCTCAATTGCAAATGGCTATGAGACTTACAAACTAAAATTTGGTCATCACGGCGGGAATCACCCAGTAAAAAACCTCATCACTCAAAGTGTGGAAATCACATCTCAAAATCACAACTACTCGGTGCCAGAAGAAATTAAAGAAATAGCACAAATCACTCATCAAAATCTATTTGATGGGACAATAGAAGGATTGAGATATAAAAATGCTCCCATATTTTCAGTTCAGCACCACCCTGAGGCAAGTCCAGGCCCAAAAGAATCAAGGAACCTTTTTAGACAATTTGCAGATATGATCTGAATTTATCATAATCTAAAATCGCCATTCAAGAGGGTGCGAACAATGATGTGTTTATCTCAAATTTTAGAAAATTTTTAACAATCAAATCGCTTAAAAAAGTGATTCGCCTTTCTTTCCTCCCAATCTATGGGATAAAACTCATGGATTCATCGCCATATTTCAATACCCCCAAGAACCCAAACTTGCTAATCATAATAATAGCAAGGTATGCATTTGAAACATTCTCAAGCAATTGATACTAGTCGTTTAATACTCACTAATTTGAATCTAAACTTTTATATCTAAAATGTGTGTGCTATGAACCACCTCTTGCTTATCTTCAAGAACTTGATCATCTTTTTTAGCTTTTTTATTCTCCTTCTCAAAGCTTCCATTTCCTTTTGAATCAGGATTGATAGATTGAGAATCTTCTGTAGGACGAACTTCTTGAATATTTTTGAGCTTATCCTCAAATTCTTTTGCAATCACATCTGCCATATCTCCTCTGGCAATTGCATTTGCCTGTTGAGCAGAATTGAGTTGGGAATTTTGATTAATATAGGTGATATTACCAATAGGTGAGATTGCCATTTTTCATCCTTGAAATTATTTTTTATAATGGAAGGTCTGGTGCTTGGCATAAATCACATTTGATCCTTCAATGATTTTCACAAACCTTCTCCTAGTATAATCGACACTAAAATTTCCTGTTTGAATTGAATTTATCCCTACAAGTATCTCCCCTGCTTTATGGATAACTTCATCATAAACTTTTCCTTTTCCGCAATGAATAATCATGTGAGATGATGGGACATCTCGGATATGTAGCCAAATATCATCAGCCTTAGCTTCCTTTAAAAGAGATTGATTTTCTGCCTTGTTTCTACCTATGGAAACTTTCACTCCTTCAATAAATATGATTTCATACTTAGGAGAAGATTTTCTATTTTGTTTTTTAGGCTCTAAGATAACCAGATCCTGAAGATTTTGGATATTTTGAATATAGACATCTTCTTGTCTTAAAAAATCAATTTTATCACTCAAATTCTGAACCTGTATGTGTGTATTTTTGGCTTTTTTGGTAAGCTTTTTTGCCTCTTTAAACATTATATTAACGCCTTCTTGAGGTGTCCTGATTTCTTTAGGCAAAGCAATATCAACATAAGAACCAGAAAAATCTTTTACCCTTACTTTAGAAGCAAAATTTTTTATTTCCCTTAAATTTGCAAGTAAGATAGTCGCATTATGTGATAATGTTTGTGCTTTTTGATAGAGTTCATCCTCTTTAGGAAGCTCGTGCAACAACAATTCTAATTTTTTTATTTTTTTTAAAATTTGGGTGGTGATGATTTCTTTTTTTATTTTTAATTTTTTATTTAGATTTTGAGAATAAAAATCTCTAAGCTCAGCAAAAAGCTCTTCATCACTCAAATCTTTTATATCCTCAGTAAGCATGAAATCTCTCTGATCTAAAGGCTTTAAAAATTCTCCTACACGAACTTCTCTAGAACTCCTATCACTATTGATATGTCTGAGTGCCTCTAAAATAATATTCTTCTCATCTAGCAAAATAACATTGGTATGTTTGCCTGTAAATTCAAATTCTATGATGAATCTAGTATTCTTGTAAGTGCCATTTTGATCGCATTCTAACTTTAAAATTCGATTATTTCCATCTATATTCGCACTAATTATTTTAGCTCTGGTGCAAAATTTGGACAAAAACACATCAAAAGGAGCACTATATTTTTTTGCCCCTATGAGGGGATTTGATGCAAGAAAAATACCACTATTTCCCTTAGTCATATCAAAATAAAATATTTTTTCTTTAAGTTCAACTTTAAGCAGATTGTCATCAATGCGTTTTATATTATGTATCATCTCTTGGCTACTGAGAAATCTTGCTATATTCTTGAGTAACCATAATTTCATTCTATTGACTTTCTTCTAGTCGTTTTTTTGCAAACTCAAGAGCTTCTTTAGTTATATTCGCTCCACTTATCATCCTGGCCATTTCCTCAATCCTGCCCTCTTTATGAAGTAGCTGCACCTTACTTTTGCCATCTTTTTTAGAAACCAAATAATGAGAATCGGCCAAAACAGGCATATGTGGCTGATGAGAAATCGCAAAAATTTGATAAGTTTTTGAAAGAGTTTTGAGCATTTTTGCTACTCCTTCGCTTTCTTCTCCACTTAAATTCGCATCAATTTCATCTAGGAGTAAAATTCCTTTAGATCCATTGATGAGCGAATCCATACACATCATCACTAATCTCAATCGATTGTATTCTCCTGAACTTAACACATCAATACTTGTGCCTTCCAAAGTGAGTTCAACTCTCTCCAAACCAGAAAAACACAATTCACAGGGCTTTAAACTCAAATTAGGTTTTTTTAATAGCAATTGATTGCAAAGTTGTAAAATCTCTTTTTCAAAATCACTGACATAACCACTACGATTCGCACTAATCTTTTTTGCCATTTCGATGCAAATACCTTTCAATGACTCCATCTGTTTGCATAAAACCTCTTTATCAAAACTCAAATTCTGATAATCCTGAAGATTTTGTTTTTGATTTTCTAGATGTGCTAGTGCCTGGCTAATCCCACCATATCTTCTATTGATATCTGAAAGAATAGCGATCCGATCAAGAATCTCTTCAGCATTAAGAGTATCTAATTGTTCAAGTTTTTCTTTTTCTTCATCAATGATAGAATTAACCTCCAAAAGAGCTTCTTCAAAAATCATACTTTCTCTTCCCATCAAGTTCAACGTATGGGAGATTTTAGACACACCCTCTAGTGCGTGTAATGCTTCAGAAATACTTTCTTGAATTTTTTCTTTTTTCGAGAGAATTTTTTTGAGTTCAAGCAATCTATCATATTCGCCCTCAACCAAATTCAAACTAGAGATTTTTTGTATCTCAAATTCGGCAAACTCTTTGAGATTTTGAATATTTTTTTCTTTTTCTTGTAATATTTGTAATTGCTCTTGTGTTTTTAAGAGCTCTTTATGATGAGCGATGAAACCATCTAAAAGTTCCTTATGTGAAATATTTTTTTTAACAATAAAATCATCTAAAATTCTCAAAATATTCTCTGTTCTTAATTCATCAACACCTTTTGAAGAAATATGTTTGGCAAATCTAGAAACAAGTTCGCCTAATCGTTTTTTGGAGATATTGTAACGATTGAGAAAATACCTTGTCTTATCTTTTTTGAGAATACTCAGCACAAGCATACCATCTTCTTGAGTGAATCCAAATTCATCCAAATCCACTCCAAACTCATCCAAATAAATATCCAAACTCGCTTCAATCACCTCAGCATTGGCGTCTTTAAGACCAAAAACCCCTAATAAAGATTCTATCAAAACAGATTTTCCGCTTCCACTTGCTCCACTAAAAACATTAAATCCATTTTTAAACTCTAAATCCACATCTTCAAATGCTATAGAGTTTTTAATGATGAGTCTATTTATCATTCTTCGCCCCATTTGAATTTTTGTTTTAATATCTTAAAATAACTCCTATCTTTTTTTTGGATTAGCTTGGCACCAAGTTGTGCGGAGCTGATTTTCAAGGTATCTTCTGTTTTCATCTCCATAACTTCTTGCCCATCAACTACTAGCATACAATCATCTCCTACCTGAAATTCTAAGATGAATTCATCACTTAAAACCATCGGTCTTTGAGTCAGAGAATGCGGAGAAATAGGTGTCAATAATATATTCCTACAAAATGGATAGATTACCGAACCCCCCGCACTTATATTGTAGGCTGTTGATCCAGTAGGTGTCCCTATAATCAAACCATCTGCATAATACACATTAAAAGGCTCTCCATTGACCTTAGCATAAATTTTAAGCAATCCTGAAATATTTTTTTTTGAAATCAAGATTTCATTAAGTGCGTGAAGATTTTTTTTATTTTCAAAGCCAATCAAAGATCCATCAAGCATCATATGCTCATCAATTTTATAATCCCCCTTGGCAAGAAGAGATGCAAACTCATCAGCTTCTGCAGGATTGATGGCGGTTAAAAAGCCTAAGTGTCCTATATTGATACCAAAAGCAGGAATTTTATAACCATAGCTACGACGAAGCGCCGAAAGTAGCGTACCATCTCCACCCAAAGAAACCAACACATCAACTTTTTGACACATATTTTCAAAATCCACGCCATCAAGACCTATCATTGAGGCACTAGAATTTTCTAAAATTACTTCTATGTTATTTTTATTGAATGCTTTTTGTATTTCAAAAAAAGTATCTTTTAATCTAGGAGTACAAGGTCTTAGCAGGACCCCTATTTTTGACACAGGTTGATTCATATTAGATCTTTAAATTTATTTTTTCATATCATTGTATCAAACTAGAGATAAGAATAAAATTTCATAACACCATACACAATATCAAAACCCAAAAGATAGCACACAATAACTACCAAAAAAATCAAAATATAAAATAAAATGCTGTTCATACCTAAGCCTGAAGAAATGCTTTTTGAGATTTTTTTATCACTTCATAGGCCTCATTGATTTTTGTGAAACGATCATGATAGTCTTGAACAATCGTTTCATTTTCTCCATAGACATTATCTGGATGATAGATGCGAACCAAGTTTAAATAACGCTTTTTTACACTCTTGAAATCATCATCAAATCTAGATTGCAATTGAATATAACATTCTCTAAGATTGCGTTCATCTTCAGTGAGAAAAGAAGAGCCAAACGTTTCTCCTTTAAAGCCCTTATAATCAAACTCAATCAGCACATTGTGGATTACTTTGGAGCTAATGAGATTTATGATGTGTTTCCAAAAATCCTCCCCTTTTGCCCTAAGATGAACTTCATTTTCACATTCAAAATCACAATAAAAACCAAATAAACTTTTCAAATAACGTTTAGCTAAAGCATTTTTTTTCTCAAGAGTGAGAATGACTTGATTTAATCCAACCACTCTCAATGAAATCTTCACCCTCTGAAGAATGTCATTTTTTTTGAGTATTTTGATACGAATAGGCAAATGAGTGTGCGATAAAAGCATATCAAGATCGCTCTTTTCCTCTTGCAGACTAGCGTGATAGGCCCAATTTATCAAATAATCTTTCTTGAATCTTTCTCCATCATCTAAAATAAGCACAGAAGAAGACAAATGGTATTGCTCAAAAAAATGCTTATTAGAATACCTTATTATTTTCTCAAATAATTCGCTCTCTTCAAAGAGCTCAATTTGAACATAAGAATTGCAATAACTCACACTCATTAAGATTCCCCATATAATTACACATATATTATGGTATATATGAAGCAAAAATCAATCCATAAAAATAAAAAATTAAGTTTTTAAATGAATTTATATATTTAAAATCGCATAATAAGAACAAAAAGTTGAAGGGATTTTCAAATGATACTAGATACTTTAGCTCAAAATGGATCGCACTTAGATATTTTAATTTACGTCGCTGTGGGGCTTATTTCGGGAATGGCGGCAGGTTTTTTTGGCATTGGAGGAGGAACTATCATTGTGCCTTTTATGTTGATTTTAAAATACCCTATGCAACACGCTATCGGGATTTCTGTAATGCAAATGATTTTTTCCTCTATTTTTGGATCTTTAATCAACTACAAAAAAGGTTTTTTAAATCTAAGAGATGGTATTTATGTCGGTATAGGCGGACTTATTGGGGCTAGTTTTAGCGGAATGGTACTACAAAATATCAGTTCTGAAACGCTCAAGATTTTATTTTTGTGTATCACATTTTATTCTTTTATTAAATACGCCTTTAAGCTCAAAAGTTCCGCAAATAAAAATCCACCAGCTTTATCAGAACTTAATAAAAATATCATTTTGATTTTAGCAGGGACTTTGACAGGAGTCTTTGCAATTTCTTTAGGCATCGGTGGAGGGTTATTGATGGTTCCAATTCTTGGGTATTATCTAGGTTATGAATCAAAACAAGCCGTTCCAGCGAGTTTGTTTTTTGTGATTTTTGCTTCCATATCAGGTACCATGTCCCTTCATAATCAAAATGTGATTGATACTGAAGTTCTACACGCAGGATTTTATATAGGTATAGCATCAATGGTGGGGGTATGGTTAGGTATCAAGCTTATTGAAATCTCTAGCGGAAAAATACACCGCATAGCCTTACTTAGCATTTATATGCTTTCTATGCTCATCACAGCTTACAAGCTAGTTATGGGCTAACCAAAATTTATATTACAAGGATTAGAAATGAAAAAGAAAATTGTTATTATCGGTGGGAGTATCGCAGGGCTAAACACCGCACTCATATTGGCTTCAGCTATCAATAAAGATTTGGATTTTGATATTACCATCATTGATGAAGGAAATGCAGATATTTTAAAAGCTGAAGTATATAATGTACCATTTTTTCCCAAAGGCATACAGGGTGAAGAAATCATTTCTCATATCAAAAAACAAATAGCCGATCTTGCAAAAGTAACTTATATTGATGCAAAAGTAGCTGAAATATCAGGAAAAAAGGGGGCTTTATTGGTTAAAAGTACGCAAGGAGATTTTAGTGCAGAGTATGCAGTCATTGCCACAGGAGCAAGCGAATGTGGTGTTAAAGGATTGGAAGAGTTTATAGAACCCCACACCTTGATGCCAAAACCTGGAAAAATCAAACTCAAAACCACAGGTAGAAACCTTATCAAAGAAGGTATATATGTTGCAGGAATCGCATCTGGAGTAACCTCAATGGTTTCTTGTGCATTGGGAAGTTCAGCAGAAACAGCCTGTGCGATATTAAGCGATATTAAAGGAAGCGTGAGTGTGATGCATGATTTCAAAGGCTCTAGAGAATAATAATTTTAATTTCTAGGGGAAACCCCCTAGAAAGCTTGAATCAAAAAGTTTTGAATACAGGTAAAATCACCTGAATCGATGATGAATAAGGTCTTGATTGATGATTTTATAGATGAGATTTGAATCTTTTTTGATATTCATAAAATTTTTATTTATTTTTGTATCCCCTTTTTGAGGCAAGATAGCTAATATTTTACCTGGATACTTTGGATCACTTCGCTGAAAAAATATCTCTTTGAATTGATCTATTTTGATTCTAATATTTCCAAAACTTGGATCAGCTAGATACACATATTCTCTATCCATACCTTTATATACAGTAAAATGATCAATGTTTCTAATACTCACAAAAACAATCACAGGTATCTTTAATTTTGACAAAGTAGGAAAATCCACCGCAAGTCCAAGCACCTTAAATCCCTTTTGTGTGGCATATGTTGAAAGATCTGAAAACGATATAATGTTATCCCCTTGTTTGAGTACTTCATTTTCATTCACTCCATAGCCTTTAGATTTTAATATCTCATCGATAATCCCACACTCACTGATAGATTCATCTTCATAATAATATTTCAAAATACTAGCCAAAGAAGCACTCCCACAGCTATAGTCATACTTTTGTCTCACCAAATCAGCATTCCTGAACTCTATCCAGGACTTTACAGGTCGCTCTATGAGAACACTACTTTGATTGATATATACTTTTGCATCTAATAAACCTAATAGAACAAAAAATATAAATTTTTTCATTTTATTTTATATGAAAACAATACACTCACGCTATTGCTAGTGTATAAATTTGTACTCAAATTATTGATATTCACACTCACAATCAAGCTAGGATTTACCTCATAACTCGCTCCAAAAAGATAGGCAATAGAAGATCCTTGATGGGCTATGATAGATCCATCAAGTCTATCTTTAAATTTATACTGATAATTAATCCCAAAATTTACCGAAGTATAAGGATTCAAGGCTAGATAAACCATAGGGCTTAGATTCAATGTATTACCTATCTGCAGCATATGATCATCGAGATATCTTTGAAGATTCAAGCTAAAGCCGCCCTGAAGAACAAAAACAATCGGATCAACAGTGTAATAACTCGTGGCAAAAAACGAATAGTTTTTAAAATAATCAAACTTATTTTTTGAATCTTTTAGCGATGCAGGTATAGATTTTGAGATAATAATAGGAGTCGCTCCAACCAGTAATGATGGGTATTTACCTTCGGATTTGACCTGATAGACAAACCCCATATTGAAGTTATTAAAATCATATGTATCTTCTACAGAAAAGGCACTATCACTTAGATTGCTATATTGATAGAAAAAACTAGGAGAAGCAAAGATCTCAATATCTTTGGTGATGCCATATCTGAGATTGAGACCAAAGTTTAAAAAATCCTGATTAGACTGCTGAACCCCAAGTATTGAAGGTATGCTGTATATACTTGAAGTATCTGTTGGTGAAGATGTGGTGATAACAGGAGCGAACACATTGGTTTGTTTTTGAATATTGGCATAAAATATCAAAACATCTAATCTGAGGCTATGTTTTTGAGTGAGCATTTTATTTATCATCACCGCATCGCCATAGATATTAGAAGCTACCAATAAAAATAATAATATTTTTTCATTAATACCATAAATTCATAATTTTAGCAATATAATACCATAGATTCTTCATAGATTATAGCTATATAAATATCCTAAATGATATTTATATCATATATTAATAACTCAAAATAGCGTGAATTACGTTATTATCAAAGCTTACTTCAGGATAAAAAATATACTCACTTATGTTCATAAAAAATAATTTCTAAATTATATTCATCTTATATATCATATCTCTATTATTTTATCTATTTTATATCTATAAATACTGATTTATATCCATATCATTAAATATTATAAATATATTTTCCACACCATACCTCCCTATTTATGGTATCTTTATTAAATAAAAATGCACTTTATATTATTTTTATTTATTTTTTATTGACATGGGTGTTAAAATTTGTTACCATTATCAAATCAAGAATCAATATCATTGTTCTTGGCCATATTTTATTTCAAAGGAAAGGAATTATGAAAAAAGTAGCTTTATTTTCACTCCTAGCCTTCACCCTCACTGTGGTCTCTGCGAGACCTCCTATAGAGGGTGATGTGTTGGATGGGAATGATTTTGTCTTTGGCATAGATGTCTCAGCAGATACTATAGCTAGAAAAGGTGGGTATTCAACGCCCTACTTGCAAGGAAAAATAGATGGTCAATATATCACCTATTCTACATTTTCAAAAAATAAAAATAACAATTCAAGTCAATTTGATGCGACTTTGAATCTAAACGCAAGATATGGTCTGTTTGATTATTTTGAAATATTCGCAAATGCAAATGGGTATTATCAATATTCAGATATAGATACAGGTAGCCCAATATATAAAGATTTCAATCCTAAAGCTAATATCGTGAATTTTGGTGGTGCGAATATCGGCTTGATGGCGACACTATATAAAGGCGAGAGTTTCCATGTGGTCATAGGGGATAATTCTGACATCATCACTAACACAATGTTTGCAGATTTTAAATCTCAAATGAAATATTTTGGAGGTCATACATTTTTCATTAATTTTGTCGAACAATACAAGGCAGATGGAGAGAAATTTGCTTCATTTACCAGTCAATTCTACTATAGACTAAATCTGAATCAAAAATACAAATTTTCCTCAGATGATGGAGAAATGAATCATAAATTCAAAGCTGGAGATGAAGCAGGGGTTAGGTTTTTATGGCAAGTGGCAAAAGAGAATTCCCTGATGTTTATCGGTGCAAATGTAGCTTTTAGAGCCTCTGATAGACGTGATGGTGAAAAGCTCCCTATGGTGCTTTTTAGTGGTCAGGATTATAACGGTATGGGAGTTGGATTCTCAGTAGGTACAAAAAGAGATATCAATGCTCATTTGGGTTATAAAATAGCTTTTAATTATATGAACTATTCACTTGATTACAATAGTAATACCGCAGGATTAACATTCGGGCTTTATTTTAAATAATTCATTATTTTTCAGATCTACACAATGGATCTGAAAAATTCTTTTTCTTTGATGAGATCTAATACCTTCAAAGCCATCTTGCTCATAGGCAATCTTTCAAACTCGTTCAAACCAAAAAATTCTATTTCTTTCTCTAAAAAATCCGCATCCATAATCAAATAAGCCTTTATATTCAGTTTATAACGTGTATAAGAGTGCTTGAACTCTCCTAAAAAAGGAAAATTCAAAATCCCCCCTTCTGTTGTTTTTACTATCTTTGGAAAATTGTATAACCCCCTATATAAAGAAGTCTGACTTTTTACCAACCCTATCTTATCTTCAAATACACATACTCCAAGATTTAAACTCAAAGATTCATAAGTAATCTTTTTTTTCTGGGTATAAACTAGTGCATCTCCCTGCCCTTCGCACCAATTTTGTAAAGGACACATTTTGCATTTAGGATCTATAGGTAAGCATACCATCGCACCAATATCCAAGAGTGCTTGATTGTGATCAAAACTATTTTGATGATTGAGTATTTTTTGGGCTAACTTTTGTAATTCCTTCATACTAGGAGATTTAAGTGCAAAAAATCGGCTCAAAACCCGCCTAATATTGGCATCTACAAAACTCACGGACTTTCTAAACCCAAAACAAGCAATTGCCCCAGCACTATACTCTCCAATACCAGGTAACTTTAGAAGTTCCTTTGGCTCAGAAGGTAGATATTTGCCACAGATTTTTGCAGTTTTGAGCATATTACTAGCTCGTGAATAATATCCTAGCCCTCGCCATAAACGTAAAACTCTCTCTTCATCAGAGTTGCTCAAAGCTTCTAAAGTAGGAAATTCAGACAAAAAAGGCTCATAATATTTACCCAATACCGTGCTTACTTGAGTTTGTTGTAACATGATCTCACTCACATACACCCCATAAGGAGCGTTCTCTCCACTCAAGTTTCGCCAAGGTAGATATTTTCGACCATTTAGTTCATACCATTGAAGTATTTCATTGTGTATTTTTTGTAATTTTTTTGATTCCATATGCATTCCATTTGGATATTTATTAATATGAAAATTATATCTATTTTGATTTCTAAGATTGCTTTTATCGAAATTAAAATTTAACTTTTTACTCATGTTACTTTTAGTAAAAATATATCTCTAATGAACTTATTTTAGGCTACTTTAATCATAAAAAATATTTATCTTTTATCACCAATAAGCTCAAATTTTTCTTATAAAAATATCAAATTTATTAAAACACAATATGTGTATGATAATATCCATACATAAAATTTAATTTCAAGGATAAATGATGGGTATTGTTGTTGGGTTTCCAAGAATTGGTGAACACAGAGAGTTAAAAAAAGCTTTGGAGAGTTTTTGGGCGGGTAAAAGTAGCGAAAAAGAACTACAACAAACTGCCAAAGACTTAAGATACAAGCACTGGGGGTATCAAAAAAATCTTCAATATGTGAGCGTGAATGACTTCAGTCTTTATGACAATATGCTAGATCTAGCCTATATGCTCGGTGCAATCCCGCAGAGGTTTAAGAAATTTGATGGCTTGGAGCTTTATTTTGGAATGGCTAGAGGTTTCAAAGAGAGCGTTGCTTGTGAGATGACTAAATGGTTCAATACGAACTATCACTATGTTGTGCCAGAACTGAGTGCAAAAGATACCTATGAAATCAACACCCTCAAGATTGAAAATGAATATAAAGAAGCCAAATCATTAAACTATAAACCAAAAATTAATCTCATAGGTCCTTTTACTTTTGTAGCACTTTCTAAGATTGTAGATGATTCTAGCTTTGAAGATGTGTTTGAAAATGTGAAAAATGCTTATTTAAAACTACTTGATAATCTGAAAAATATTGATTCTTCTATATTGATACAGTTTGAAGAACCTATTTTTGTCAAAGGGGAGGATAAAAGATTTTTTCATAAAATCAAAGATGTTTATAATCAAATCGCCAAAAAAGGATTCAAAACTATTGTGATAACTTACTTTGAACACTCCATAGAGGCAACAGAAATATTATGTCAAAGCGAGATTAACGGAATTGGACTAGATTTTCTATATGGAGAAAAAAATCTAAACTCCATACAAAGTATTGCCAAATCTAATAAAACCCTTTATGCAGGAGTAATTGATGGTAGAAATATATGGATAGCAGATATTGATACCAAACTAAAACTTTTGAATCAAATATCAGAAAAAATTCCCAAAGATAGAATTGTTTTGAGTTCAAGTTGTTCACTTTTGCATACCCCCTTTAGCAAAGATTCCGAGGATAAAATGAAAAAAGAAACGCTCTCTTGGTTAAGTTTTACAAAAGAAAAGATTGAAGAACTTGAGCTTTTGGAATCAGTTTTCAAAGAGGGTATCAACCCATCAAATGAAATCAAATATCAACAAAATAAAACCATCAATGAACAAAGAAAAAAATACTCCAAAATAGGCGATATATCAGCTCAAGAAAGACTTAAAAAATCCATCAAAACAACTAGAGAAGCCCCATTTGAAGATAGAATCAAGCTGCAACACAAAGAACTAAGCTATCCTATATTACCCACCACAACAATAGGATCATTTCCACAAACTCAAGAATTAAGGACATTAAGGCAGGATTTTAAAAAATCTAAAATCAGTCCTGAGGATTATGAAAAAGAAATCAAAAACTACATTAAAGAATGCATCTCATTTCAAGAAGAAGTTGGCTTAGATATTCTAGTGCATGGAGAGCCTGAAAGAAATGATATGGTTGAATATTTTGGCGAACAACTCAATGGGTTTGTATTCAGTCAAAATGGATGGGTGCAGAGCTATGGTAGCCGATGTGTAAAGCCTCCTATTATATATGGTGATGTGAGTAGGCCTACTCCAATGACAATAAAATGGGCTACTTATGCCCAAAGTTTGACAAAAAAAATAGTAAAAGGAATGCTCACAGGACCTGTGACAATTCTGAATTGGTCATTTGTGCGTGATGATATTCACAGAAGTGAAGTGTGCAAACAAATAGCACTAGGAATCTCTGATGAAATTAACGACTTACAAAATGCTGGTATCAAAATCATTCAAGTTGATGAAGCGGCTTTTAAAGAAGGATATCCATTACGAAAAGAAAATATCAAACCATATGAAAAATGGGCATTAGAGTGTTTTAAAATATCTACAAGTATCGCAAAAGCACAAACACAAATCCATACCCATATGTGCTATAGCGAATTCAACGATATTATCAAAACTATTGAGGAACTTGATGCAGATGTCATCAGCATTGAAACCGCCAGGAGTGGAAATGAACTTCTTAAGATATTCGCACAAGTTGGATATTCACATGAAGTAGGACCAGGGGTATATGATATTCATAGCCCAAGAATTCCTAGTGAAGAAGAAATTATCAAACAAATCAAACTCTTGCTTCTTGTGCTCCCTAAAGAACAGCTTTGGATCAATCCTGATTGTGGATTGAAAACCAGGAAATGGGAAGAAGTCAAACCTGCTTTAAAAAACCTAGTCCAAGCTGTTAAGCATATCAGGGAAAGCGTTTAAGGAATAATGATGATAGAGGAATGTATTCATAAACTTCTAAACACCAAGTTTCTAAGCTATGAAATCAATCCTCCAAAAGCAGTGAGTATAGGAGAGGAACTCCTTGAAGAACTAAAAAATTGGAATGGCTTTGATGCACTTATTTGCACAGATGCACCTTTGGCAAAATTCAGACCCTCTCCCATACTCACGGCACTTAAACTCCAAAATTTTTTAAAAAAACCCATTATCGCTACCTTAAATATGAGGGATAGGAACTCAATAGCACTACAAGGTGAGATTTTAGGAGCAAATGAGCTTGATATAAGAATGTTCCTAACACTCACAGGAGATCCCATCAAACTTGGAGATCAGCCTGATGCAAAAGCTGTCTTTGAAGGTAATAGTTCTTTATTAATAGAGCTTATCAATAATTTCAACCAAAACAAAGATCTCAATCACTCACTCATTAAAGGGCATATAAGACCCATTTATCCTTTTGGGGTTATCAATGCACATTCTAACAATCTTTTAAGTTTAAAAAATAAAATGCGACGAAAAATAAAATCAGGAGCCCTAGCACTATTCACCCAACCTATATATGATATAGAAAATGCTAAGTATCTCTTAGATTCTTGTGAAGAAATCAATCAAGAACTTCAGACCAACGCAAAACTTGTATTTGGATATTTCCCTATTCTCAAATATAAAAGTGCCCAATTTTTATACTCTAAACTACCAGGTGTATTTGTCCCTAAAATATGGCTAGAAAAACTAGAAAAAGCTCATCAAAGAGATGAAGAGGAGGAACACAAAGTGGGATTTGAGTTGAGTAAAAATCTCTTTGAAAAACTCTGCAATATTCATCACAAAATCCATTTTATGAATTCCAACAAAATAGAACTGGCCAAAAAAATCCTGTGTTAGGATGTTTTTGATGAGAAGTTTCCAAACTCTAAATCCAAAAAAGAAAATTTTTTATAAACAAGATGGTGGGCTAAAAAATATATTAAAGCGATTTTAAAATAGCCGATATAACTTCTAACCAAGCAAGGAAGCTTTGGATTATTTAACAAGGAGTTACACATGGCTTTTCAAGTCAATACAAATATCAATGCGATGAATGCACACGCTCAATCGGTGCTCACACAAACAAACCTCAAGAATTCTCTTGAAAAATTGAGTTCAGGTCTTAGAATCAACAAAGCAGCTGATGATGCTTCAGGTATGATCATTGCAGATAGTTTGAGATCTCAGGCAAGTGCTTTGGGTCAAGCGATCCAAAATACAAATGATGGTATGGGAATTATTCAAATTGCAGATAAAGCAATGGATGAGCAATTAAAAATCCTTGATACTATCAAAGTAAAAGCTACTCAAGCTGCACAAGATGGTCAGACTACAGCATCAAGAAAAGCGATTCAATCAGATATTATTCGTTTGATCCAAGGGCTTGATAACATTGGGAATACTACTTCTTATAATGGTCAAGCACTCCTTTCTGGTCAATTTACCAACAAAGAATTCCAAGTGGGTGCTTACTCAAACCAAAGTATCAAGGCTTCTATAGGCTCTACAACATCTGATAAAATTGGTCAAGTTAGAATCCAAACAGGGGCGTTGATAACTGCTTCTGGGAATACTAGTTTGGTTTTCAAGCAAGTTGATGGCGTGAATGATATCAAGTTGGAATCTGTAAAAATTTCTACTTCTGCGGGTACTGGTATTGGAGTTTTAGCTGAAGTTATCAACAAAAATAGTGATAAATCAGGTATCAGAGCTCAAGCAAATGTTATCACTACTTCTGATACTTCTATTGTTTCAGGCACATTAGGTGGTGTTGTTATCAATGGAATCAATTTAGGTGATATCGTAGGCATCAAAGCAAATGATAGCGATGGAAGATTGGTTGCTGCTTTTAACGCGGTTACATCAGAGACTGGCGTAGAGGCTTACACAGACCAAAATGGTAGATTGAATCTAAGAAGCGTAGATGGTAGAGGTATCTCTCTAAAAACCACTGCTCCTGTTGCTGGTGCGAATGGACAAACCCCTCCTGCTGCAATCAGTACAGTTAATGGTGGTCAAGATACAACTGCTGCTACTGGTTCTGAAAACTATGGTCGATTGTCTTTGAGTCGCCTAGATGCTAGAGCTATCATCGTTTTATCTGCGGCAAACTCAACAACTGGTGGTTTTTCTGCGGTTGGATTTGGTGCAACTCAAGTGGCTCAAACAACTGTGAATCTAAGAGATGTAACAGGTACATTTAATTCCGCTGTAAAATCAGCATCAGGTGCAAACTACAATGCCGTTTTGGCTAGTGGAAATGCAAGTTTAGGTTCTGGTGTTACAACCCTAAAAGGTGCAATGGTAGTAATGGATATCGCCGAATCTGCTCAAAAAATGCTTGATAAGGTTCGTGCGGATCTTGGTTCTGTTCAAAATCAAATGATAAGCACTGTTAATAATATCACTATCACACAGGTGAATGTTAAAGCTGCTGAATCTCAAATCCGTGAAGTGGATTTTGCTCAAGAATCTGCTGACTTCAATAAATATAACATTCTTGCCCAATCAGGAAGTTATGCTATGAGTCAAGCAAATGCTGTTCAACAAAACATCTTAAGACTTCTTAGCTAGTTTCAATTCCCTCTTTTAAAGAGGGAAGAATATCTCATATGAACACTCATCTTAGTTCTGCGAAAAAAGCTTTCAAAAATCAAGATTATAAAGCCTGTATCACTCATTCTCTACAGACGTTATCTCAAAATGAAAAAGACTTTAGAGCTTGGAAGTTGTGTGCTTTGTCTTTATGGGAAATGGGGAAAAATCTTAAGGCAATTGAATATCTTGAACACTCTTTGTGCATTTTTGAGGATGATATTTCAACTTGGGTCACTTTAGCAGAAATGTACCGCAAGGTTAATCAACCTCAAAAGTCCATAGAGATTTTATCAAACCTTATCCCATCTACCAATGCAGATTTATATTTTAACTTAGCTAGAGCATACACAGATGTAAATAACTTTTCTGAAGCCATCAGATACTATCAAGAAGTGCTAAATATATCTCCTAAAGATGTTGAGGCAATGTATAATCTAGGAAATCAATTTTTAATAATTAAAGACACAGAAAATGCAATAAAAATATTCCAAAAAGCTTCAGAATTAGGGTACAAAAACGCAAAAATAAATTTAGCTTCAATATATTGCGAGATGTTTGAAGAAGAAAAAGCATTGGAAATTTATAAGAGTCTAAAAATGTCAAAATCCAAAGATGCTTATTATTATTTTAACTATGCCAATGCCCTCAAATACGCTCTTTTGTTTAAAGAATCAAAAAAAATGTACAAGAAGGCCATTTCTATGGCTCCTAATCCATGCTTTATGATTAATTATGCTCATTTGCTTTTGAGTATAGGTGAATACGATGAAGGCTTTATGAATTATCAAGCACGTTTATTTCTTGAAAATCAGCTCCCTTATGGCGTGGATAAAAAACTTGTCATACCTACATTTGATAGAGATATTAAAGAAAAAAATATCCTCTTATATCACGAGCAAGGTTTTGGAGATACACTGATGTTTTCTCGATTCATTGATAAACTTAACCTACCAGCAAAAAACATTCAGATTCTCCCTCAACCAAAGCTTGTGAGTCTTTTTGCTGATAGATGGGGTAATAGAGTAAGAAAAAATCATCTTCAAATCACCCCCTATGATGTGGCAATCCCTTTGACTTCATTGCCCTATATACTTGGTTCAGAAAGACTAGAAATAAACCTCCTAAAGGGAAAATCCCCACTTCATATTAGTAAAGTTAAAAAGATAGGCGTATTTTTCACTTCTTTTTCACACTCTCAAAGCTCTTCAGATAGATCCATAGCTCCAGAAAGACTGTTTGAATGCCTAGAAGGCTTTGAAGTGTATTCCCTTCAGCCTGAAAGCACTGCAAAAAACATATGTAAAAAATTTGGCGTCATTGATTTATCTACTCATATAACCGATTTTAAATCAACCCTAAAATATCTCGAAGAACTAGATTTGCTTATCACCATAGATTCCTCAATAGCACATCTAGCAGGAAGTTATGGAATCCCAACAATTGTTTTATTGCCCAAAAGATATGATTGGAGATGGGGAATGTTGGGACAAAATAGTTTTAAAAATGGCCAATTCATAGGTATTCAATCACATTGGTATGATTGTGTTCTTGGTATAGCACAGGAGAAAAATGAGGATTGGGATGAGGTATTAAGAACTTTAAGAAACTACCTAAGTGGGGTAATGTAATGTTTGATAGTTATGATGTTCTTAAAGCTCTAAAAAAACTTGATCTACTTACAGGAAAAGATGTTTGGTGGTGGCCAAATGCACTGAGCTTTGAAGTTGTAATTGGATCTATTTTAACCCAAAATACAAAATGGGAAAATGTAGAAAAATCTCTAAAATCCCTCAAGGATTGTTCTATATTAGACGAAGATGAAACTAGCTTAAAAAATATTTCGCAGATGCATCCTGATGTTTTAGCTTCACATATTGTTTCTAGTGGCTTTTTCAACCAAAAATCTAGCAGACTTATTTTGTTATGCCAAAATATCTTGAAAGATTTTGGAAGTTTTAAAGGGTTTAGAAACGATGTTGATAGAGAATGGTTATTATCTCAAAGAGGGATTGGAAAGGAAAGTGCTGATAGCATCTTGAATTATGCTTGTGGAAAAGAAGTGATGGTAGTTGATAAATATACTTATAAATTTCTGTGTTCTTTAGGAATAGAAATACAAGATTATGATGAATTACAATCTTGGTTTGAAAATGGAATCAATGGAAATCTAAAGAATGTATTCAAGCTTTATGAAGACAAAAAGAGTCTAGCCCAAATTTATGCTAGGTTTCATGGGAAAATAGTAGAATTTTCAAAAAAGAAAATCAAATTGGAGTTATAAATGAAAAATCCTCTAGAGATTTTTAAAGAAATTTCCTCTATTCCTCATATTAGTTTTCATACTCAAGAATTATTTGAATGGATCATAGAATTTAGCAAAAATTGTGGTTATGATGTTCAAACCGACAAAGCAGGGAATATTTATGCATCTGCTAAAAATCCTAAATTATGCCTACAATCTCACTATGATATGGTAGGTGTTGGAGAAGCAAATAAACAGCTTCCATTAGAGTTGTATATACAAGATGGTTTTTTGAAAGCAAAAAATTCTTCTTTAGGTGCGGACAATGGAATCGGAGTGGCTTTGGAATTATATTTAATGCAAAAATATAAAGATCTAGAATTTTTATTCACCAACAACGAAGAAGTGGGACTTTTAGGGGCAAAAGGTTTGGAAATAAATATAGCATCTAATAGGCTTATCAATTTGGATTCTGAAAAATTTGGGGAGATTGTATTAGGTTGTGCTGGAGGCTATGATATGAGTGTGATTTTTAATCTCAAGCCTGATGTTTCATCTTATAAAAACACCTACCAAATAGCAGCTAGAGGATTTCAGGGAGGACATAGCGGGATTGATATACACAAAAATATTAAAAATGCCTTAGTTAGTTTGTGTGAATTTATAGATAAGATTGATGGAGGGATTTGCAGTATTTCTGGAGGAGAAAAAATCAATTCCATCCCTGTGAATTCTAAAGCAATCATAAAAACAAATCAAATCATAAATTCTTGTAATGAATTTTTAGTGCAAGAAATAAAATCAAATACCACTTGTTATGATAAAAAAAATATTATGGATTTCATATTAGGGATAAAAAATGGACTTAGGGCTAAAAACGAGGAAGATGTCGTTGATTCTGTTAATATTTCACTCCTATCTCAAGAAAATTCAAAAATCAAAGTCGCATTAATGGGACGATCAAACACCAAAGCGTTACTAGATAGCAATTTGCTTGAAGCCAAAAATCTAGCTAAAAGCATTGATATGAACGCAGAAATAAAAATAGATGATTTTTATCCTCCTTGGGAAAAAAATATGCTTGAAGAAGATGAATTTTTGCATAAAATCAAAAATGCTTTTGGAAAAAATCTTACAAAAATATGTCAAATTCACGCTGGATTAGAATGCGGGATATTACAAGAAAGATTTCAAGCAATGGGGAAAAAAGGTGTTAAAATGCTCTCTATAGGTCCTACCATCATTTCTCCACATTCTATAAATGAAAGGTTGGATATAGCTTGTTTTGAAAAATTTTCTGAAGTCTTGGAGAATTTCATAGAAAATTATAGAATATAGCTTTTGATTCAAGGAAATACTAATGAAAAGATTGATTTTAATGATTTTTGTTTTGGGGAACCTATGGGCATTCACCCAAGATGCAACGAAGAAAACAGATACAAAACAAGAGCCTCCGAAGTTGCAACTCAAACCCAATGAACCCAATCACAGTTATGGAGTTTTCAAGATAGGATACGTTTATCAAAATCTCAGTTCCTCAAATATAACTCTTAAAAATGGAGAAAACTCTTATAATCTTTCCTCAAATAACGTCTATTTTGGACTAGAAAGAGGCTGGGTAGGTGGTTCAAAAAAAATGCTGATGATAGGTGGGTACCTAGATGCAGGAGCAGGAGATACTTACTATCTATCTGCAGGGGGGAGCTTTGCCTTACGTTTGCTTGATGGCTGGGTGATACCAAAGATTTCATTAGGCTATCAACTTGAACATTTGGGCTTACCTGGTGATTCAGATCAGTATAATATTCATTCAGGAGTAGGAACCATCGGTGTTTTTGTAAATGTGATACAAGGATTTGGTATCAATATAGAAGCAAGAAGTGGAATACCTTTTGGCATAGTAAGAAAAGATCAAGCTTCACTTTATGCAAATCCAAAATTTAATATGTACCAAATAATGGTGAGTTTTTCATTTTTTGATTTTGAGATATAGTTTTTGAAAAAAATCATATTTTTTTTATTCTTCTTTATACAACTTAGTTTTGCATGTAGTGGGGATTGTGCTAGTTGTCATTATAATCTCAATTACAATGACAAAAGACATTCTCCTATGCTTACTTGTAAAAATTGCCACACTGATGAAAAGATGGCTCAGCTAAATATGGGGGATACTTGTGGCCAAGATTGCTTTGCCTGTCATGATGCCACAAAACTCAATAATCCCAAATTAACTTCCTCGCACCAAATGATAAAAGAATGCATTTCTTGCCATCAAGATATTCAAAAAAATTCCAAAATCTTAGATAAAAGTATTTTCTTACAAGAACTTGAGAATAACTTCTTTCATACAAAATAGTTACTGATTGTAATACTTCATCAAAAAATATTATTTTTATGGCCTAGATTCATACAATATGCTATAGGATATTTCCAACACACAAACAGGAGAAGATATGCTAAAGGAAGAAAATAGTAAAAAACCACTAGTAATAAAACTTGCCACGAGTCTTGTATTTTGGGTTTTGGTTGGACTTATTGCAGGGATAATCGTGGGGATAATCGCCCCACAGTGGGGTATTTCTACAAAAAGCTGGAGTATTGATCCATTTTTAAAAGCTCTCAAATGGCTTATAGGTCCAATCATTTTTCTCACGCTCATTTGTGGAATTGTAGGTTTAGAAAGTCTGAAATCGCTAGGAAGTCTAGGAATTAAAGCAGTCATTTATTTTGAAATAGTGAGTACTTTGGCTTTGATAATTGGAATTGGATTTGGGGAACTCTTTAGACCTGGGCATGGAATGGGGCTTGATGTGAGCGAACTAGATCCATCTTCAGTAGCACAATATACTTCTAGTGGTAAAACTGAGCATATAGGTTCTTTGAAGTCGATTTTAATGGGTGCAATTCCTTCTGATCCCATCACCCCATTTTTAACAGGCAACACGCTCCAAGTATTATTCATGGCAATTGTGATTTCTATCGTGATTTTATTCCTCAGTCAAAAAACAAAAGAAAAAATCATAAAGCCTTTGGAAAAAGTACAAAGCTTCTTTTTCAAGCTTTTAACGATATTGATTTATTATAGTCCTGTGGCAACATTTGGTGCAATGGCATTTTTAATAGGTAAATTTGGGGCTGAAACACTCTATAATATGGCGTATTTGCTATTTGTGATGCTGTTTTGTTGTTTGGTATTTATATTTATTATTTTAGGCATCATCTGTGCAAGTGCAAAAATAAATATTTTTAAATACATGCGTTTCATCGCACGAGAGGTTTTGGTTGTATTTGCCACAAGTTCTTCAGAAACCGCACTTGCCCCCTTAATGAAAAAACTAGAAAAAGCTGGAATCAACAAAGGTGCGGTAGGTCTTGTCATTCCTGCGGGATATTCTTTTAATCTTGACTGTACAAATATATACCTAGCACTCTCGGTGATTTTTCTCTCTCAAGCCTTTGGAATACCATTGAGTCTAGAACAAACCATTAGTATGCTCATTATCTTAATGGTAACTTCAAAAGGTGCGGTCGGGGTTTCAGGATCTGGATTTATTGTCCTAGCTGGTACCCTTCAAGCAATGGGAACAGGTGTGGGGACTATTCCTGCGGTAACTGTAGCAGCCCTGCTTGGTGTGGATAAATTTATGAGTGATATGCGTGCTGTAGGAAATCTATGTGGGAACTCTGTGGCATGTATGGTTGTATCTATTTGGGATAAAAAAGTCGATATGGAAAAATTTCGTTATGCATTAGATCATCCCGATGAATTTAAAGTTATTTAATGTTGAGGTCATTTTTTGAGCTTTGTATTTAAAATTTTGTTTGTGATTGTATAATTCAGAGCAAAATTGCAGACACAACTCTACATTTTTTCTAAATATTGCCAAAACACAAAAGGATGCAAATGATTTTTATTGATGCTTGTAAAAGAAAACAAACCCCCTATACCCCTATTTGGATGATGAGACAAGCTGGGCGATATCTACAAGAATACAAGGAAGTCAGAAAACAAGCAGGAAGTTTCTTGGATCTTTGCCACAACTCTACATTAGCGGCCAAAGTGACACTCCAGCCTGTGGATATTTTGGATGTTGATGCGGCGATTATCTTTAGTGATATTTTAGTCGTTCCTCTTGAAATGGGAATGCCACTAGAATTTGTAGCAGGAGAAGGACCAAAGTTTTCTTCCAAAATCTCAAGTGAAGAAGACATAAAAAATCTTAAAACCAATATCTATTCAAATCTAACCTATGTTTATGATACCCTCTGTAGTGTGAAATCTAGCCTACCTAAAGAAAAGGCATTGATAGGATTTTGTGGTTCTGCTTGGACATTAGCAACATATATGATAGAAGGGCAAGGAAGTAAAACCTACACACATAGCAAAAAAATGCTCTACAAGGATCCAAAGCTATTACATATGCTTTTGCAAAAAATAACTGATGAGCTAAAAGGCTATCTAGAAATGCAGATAAAAGCTGGAGCGGATGCGGTAATGGTGTTTGATTCTTGGGCAGGAGCTTTAGAAAAAAATGCTTATTTGGAATTTAGTTGGAAATATATGAAAGACATCGCCTCACATTTAAAAAAGAAGTTCCCACAAATACCTGTGATTTTATTTCCCAAATCAATAGCAGGGTATTTGGACTCCATTGATGGAGATTTTGATGTCTTTGGCGTGGATTGGAGTACGCCCATGCAAATGGCGAAGCATCACTTGGGAGAGAAATATGTATTGCAAGGCAATCTCGAACCCTCAAGGTTATATGACAAAGAAAGTATGGAAAAAGGGATAGATGAAATCATTGCAGTAATGGGCAAAAAAGAAGGACACATTTTCAACTTAGGTCATGGAATGTTGCCAGATTTGCCTAGAGAAAACGCAATATCTTTTGTTCAGATGGTAAGAGAAAAAACTAAAAGATAATAATTATTATTTAATAATTATTAATAATAGATATTTATAATCCTGGATATAAAAAATATCAAAAGGATTATAAATGAAAAGTCTCATTATTATTTCAGCTCTACTTATAGCTTTGTTTAGCGGATGTGCAAATGTAACAGGAAATGATCAGGCATTTAGCATAAAAGAACAGCCTCAACATCTTTCAGGTTCAACTATCTGGCTACCTAGACAATGAATTTTATGGCTAGAATAGCTAGATAAAAGCAGATGAATATTTATGGAAAGCTATAAGCAAGATGCAGAGGGGTTATTTAGTCTATATTTTTAAGAATAGCCCCAACGCAAAGATTGACCAGCCTTGAGAAAAATAGTTCTCTTCTTCTGTGCTCCATTCGATTTTTGTTCCCACGCTCCAACCTACATTACCATAAAAACCTATGATGCCAATACCTAAAGCAGGGTAATAAGCATCAAATTTTCTTTCAATATAAATATCTTTGATTTTATATTTCACTTTAGAACTGATGTCTTTTAATAATCCCGCACTAAAATAAAATCCTCCATCAGATACTCTCTTCCCAAAGGGAGTATATATAGCGACAATCTCGCCACCTAGCTTGTGGCTTGTGGCAGAAAAAATGCATTCCTTATTAAAACTAGAGCAATAACCAATATCCTTTAATGGATCTTTGTAGTCAGAATAATAATACGAGATATAGGGATCTTTTTCTTCAGAACTAGAGTAGCTATAAAGGGCATTGAACTGAAAAGACAATGTTTTATGCAAACTTAACATATAGCCTATTTTAAGATCAAAACTTCCTACTGGAGTATGATCATAATTGATATTATTTCCATAACCATATGGAGCTAGAGAAACTCTAGGGGTTTGCATACTTCCAAAACTCAGTAAGCGAGTCTCAATACCTACTATGAAGTGATTTGATATTTCTTTTTTCTCTTGATTTGGCTGATTGATAGCATCAGTTTTTTGAAGAGTATTTGTATATTCATTCAATCTATCTTTGTCGATGATCTTTGAAATGAGCATTTCGTTATCCCAAAGGATTAATCCTGTCTTAATATCTGTCAAAGTAAGCAAAAAAACATAATCAACTCTCTCTTTTTTCCCTATATTCCTAATCTTTTTGCTAATCTTCCCTGAAAGTGAATAATCAGGGGCTAGAAGATTGCCTTTTTGGATTATTTGTTTTTGATTGAATTCATCATCGCTCCTGAGTTTTCTAGAATTTTTGATTAAATAATCAGTGGTGAGACCACTTCCAGAAATAGCATTAGTGATGATGAAATAATCACTTTGGCGGATCTTAGAAGCCAATTTACGAGAGAGCAATTCCACATCAATGTCATCATCTGTATCATTGACAATATCAGATATGGCGATGATTTTCTTATCTTTTTGATTTTTCACAAATTTAGATTTAAGCAAAAAAGTCGTGTTTTTATTCACGACATTCTCAATATCGTGATAATCAATGTCAAAGGAAACGTACTTCTTAGAATCACTTACGTATGTTGGGGATTTTGAACACCCTATAAATAAAACTAAAAAAACCACAAAAAGAATGGTGTGATGATTTTTCATAACTAGGATTATAATAAATACATACTTATTTTTACTTTAATAGTTTAAATAAATAGCTTCTTCTTGGAGTTGCGAATATACTTTGGAATTTCCTACCAATTAACCCCAACAGAAAAGAATAAATTCTGAGTGGGTGCATTGTATGGATTATAAAATGGTAAATATCCCCATACTTGAGCATTAAAATACTTATATAGGAGCTGGATCCCTGCCCCACCTCCTGATAAAAGCCCTGTTCCTTCATTATCTCCTATAACATCCCTGACATATCCTATATCCATACCCAAACTAGGTGCTAACGTGAATCCCCAAAAAGAAGGCAAATAAATTGTCAAATCATTACGATAAAGTACTCCCATCTGACCACTTAGACTGAAATGGTTAAAGCCTCTGACACTATAACGCCCTCCAATACTCATTTTTTCACTTGCATACAAATGATCCCTTGAAATCTGAGTTTTGATAGTAGAGCTATACACAAAAAGACTTTTCCATAGATTAAAGGGATCGTAGAGATATAGATTTAAACTAGGAATCGTATATGAATAAGATCTCTTATCAACAATTTCATTTGCATTGAATGCGGGGACTCCTTGTATCAGGCTTAAAATAAAATTCAATTGAGAATTTTTAATATATCTTTTATAACTCAGAAATGCTGAAATTTCAGCAAGTCTTTTTGTCTGCACATCTAATTTGATATTTTCTAGATAATTATCTGAAAATCTTCCAGAAAATCCAAGTCCAAAGGAGAACTGATTTTTCGTATCTGCATAAGCTAGATAAGTCGTCTTCAAGTCGACATTCACAGATTGACCGCTATAAATAGGTGAGATTCCATAAAAGACAAGTTGATTGGCATTGTGTGCATAAGAAGAGTCTATTTGAAATAAAAATCTCCGAATAGGAATAGAATAACTCAAAGAAGCGTAATAACTATGATTGATTTTTGAAAAGGGAATAGATCCCAATAAATAAATCTGCAAACTATCTGCTAAATGAAAGGGATTCTCAATACCCAAAAGAAAAGTTCCCTCATATCCTTCTTCAACACTCCCACCATTATCAAAAGAAGCTTGCATAAATATAGGCAAGGACTTGACATCTAAAACGATAGAAACTTTAGAATCTTTTTCCATAGGAATGATCTTGCTAGTAGTAGATAAATAACGCAACCGTTTCAAATTACTGACACCTAGCTCTATGGTTTGCAAATTAAGCACATCGCCTCTTTTTACCCCAAAATCTTTGCCAAAGAAAAACATCTGTCCTTCATTAAGGTATTCTATATCCCCAACAAAACCAATCTGAATACCTATTTTTAACGTATGACTTGCAAGATCTTGAGGCAAAAGTCCAAATTTTGTAGTGACATAGCCTTTTTGTATGGATTTCGCATTGAGTTTGTTGAGAAATATATTGATTTCTCTTGCCCCCATACAAGTCTCAATATAGGGCTTGGCAACCTTGTAACTGAAAGAGAATTTTTTGAGTATTTTTCGAGGATCCGTATCCTTGATGCCCAATGGAACAAATTCGATATTTTTGATAATAAAACAAATAGGCCTTCTGACTTTTTTAGGAGAATCCAAATCTATAGAAGAAAAATCTAAATCAAAAGGCACACCCTTAGGAGGTGGAATTACTTCAGGCCTATGATGCAATAAAAATTCTAGTGAATAAATAGGTGAAAAATCCATAAAATCCAAAGATTCACAATAAAGAGGCGATATGATTAAAAACATTACGAATAAACACTTTATGATGCAACCTCGCAAGATATTCATAACTTTTAAATCACTCTCTATTTTTTATTTATTAAAATAAATATATTTATGATAATAATATTATCAAATACAATTACTTATATTGATTATAATTTTATTGTATAGTATTTTAAAATTTTATTAATATATAAAAAAACATACTTATCGTATAAATTTCCATTCTATCTAGAGAAGCAAAGTAAGCCGAAGGGAGCAAACTTTATTTTCAACCTTTTCTTTTATCTAATGGTGTTGTTTCTGCGTTTTTTGATGAAGGCTCTGATTCGAATGATTATGTTGATGGAAAATACTAGAATATAAAGATCTGCAAGAATGAAAAAAATAAACCAAGCAATGAGAAGTTCACCCAGCAGATCAACATCTTTGAATGTAGTGAAATATGAGCCTATCTGATAAAATACAATAGCAAATAAAACAGGTATAAATAAACTAATATAAATAATCAGACTTATATCATTTATATTTATTTTATTATTTTTTATTTTTATATGAATAAAAAATAATAAATAGATAATCATATAAATAAATAGATAAATAAATAAAATAAGATAATTATCTTGTAATATAAAAATAATAAAATTAAAAGTAAATAAATGAGCTATAAAAATAATTATAAATACAATTTTATCCACTTTTGAGAATTGATTGTCCATATAGAACATAATCAAGTTAATCATAGGAAATAATAGCAATAATATAGGGATTAAATTGATAGCACATTCAATAATATAATCAAACATCACTCTCCTTTCCTTTTCTTCATAACATCTTCTAAAATCTTGACCGTTTGAGGATTTTTTACTTCATCATGTGGGTTTTCTTCTTTGATTTTGTTTCTGCGTTTGTTGATGAAGGCTCTAGCTCGAATGATGAGATTGATGGGAAATAGTAAATAATAAATTATGAGGGCTATTCCAGAGCAATTCTTAAATATGTCCCGAGAATCATGATCTAGGTCTGGAATCCAAATGAAACATAAAAAAAATAAAAAAGCACTCATATAAATCATCAAGCTTATCTCATTGAGATTTATATTTTTGAATCCATATTTTATTTTTAGATAAATATAATATAATATGACAATGTGAAAAATTATAACATAGAATAATATAATATTAATGTAATAATAATAATGTTTTATTATATCAGAAATAAAAATAGATAAGCAAAATATGAATATAAATATGAATATAAATACAAATATAAATATATCTACTTTTGAGAATTGATTATCCATATAGAATAGAATTAAACTGATTACAGAAGGCAATAACAACAATAACAATAATAATGATCCAATATATTCAAGCATCACTCTCCCCTCCTTTGTTTTATAACATTTTCTAGAATTTTGACTGTTTCGGGGTTTTTGGGTTCATCATGTGGGTTTCCTTCTTTGATTTTGTTTCTGCGTTTTTTGATGAAAGATACAAGCCGAACAATAATGTTGATAAGAAACACTAAAGCATAAAGAGCCATGAGGATAGAAAAAATAATCACCCAAATATATATTGTAAAATGATGAACAAGTGTCATACAATATGATCCACAAACTCCGTCAAATAAAAAAGGTAGCGGGGTGATGAAATAAATAATCATGTTTATTTCGTTTATATTTATATTTTTAAATTTATTTTTTATTTTTATATAAATGAATAATAATAAAAATAATGATAATAATGTAAATACAAATAAGAAACATATATAATCATATACTAAACTATAAATACCAAAAATAATAAATAAAATAATAAGAATAATAGATATAATTTTATCTAATCTTGAAATTTTATTATCAATACAGAAAAAAATTAAGTTAATGATAGGAAATAAGAATAATACTGATATAATAAATATCACTCTCCTCTCCTTTGTTTCATAACATCTTCTAGAATCTTCACTGTTTCAGGATTTTTGGGTTCATCATGTGGGTTTTCTTCTTTGATTTTGTTTCTGCGTTTTTTGATGAAGGCTCTGAATCGAATGA
>NZ_MLAT01000094.1 GCF_002272795.1 Helicobacter sp. 13S00482-2
TTCAATCTAAACCAAACAAACTCAGTTTAGATGATGCAATCAGATTCATTTCGCACGTGATAAACAATCTGATCTATTATCAATGAGAGTGGGTTTATCACAAGTTCTCTTTTCACCTCCTTTTATTAGTTCTTTTTACTTCCTCTTATGTTGTTGGCATTACCATCATCAGGCTTAGTATGGTTGCCATTGGCATTACTTGGTATTGGTATTACTTTGACTCCATTGGCATTACCATTCTCACCATTGCTATTACTCATAACGTTGGAACCCCATTGATGGTATAAAGGTTGTCATTGCTGATTCCTGGTTTTTGCCTTACCGTTCCTGCCATCAGCTTTCTTGCCATTGCTATTGTTGCCATCAGTTTTGATTTCATTAGCATTACCCTTCACGCCTACTTTCTCTTAGCTTACCATCATCAGGCTTGGCATGGTTG
>NZ_MLAT01000048.1 GCF_002272795.1 Helicobacter sp. 13S00482-2
CCTTCATATAAAGTCCCTACCATAGACCTAGAAGGAATAATAAAGGCCTGTGCAATAAAAAACACTATAAACAATACGATAATGATTGTGCCTGTCCAACTCGCACAAAATTTATACATAAACTTTAGAAATTTCATTTTATTCCTTATAAGAATGTACGGATTCGGATTCTAAGTAATGTGATGATGTATGTTAGCACTTTTTCGTAATAATATCAACTTGGGTTTATACCAAATACGTTGAGAGCAAAGAAAAACGAGTGACTTTTTTAAGTCATTTTATTGCTTAAAAATTTCTAAAGTCCGACACAAATGTTTAGCACTAAACATTAAATTATAATACTCTTTGTCATTTGCTAAAACTTGCTTGACTTTATTTTTAAAATATCTCCCAACCACCCCTGTTCCTGCAAACATATCACAAAATATGCATTCATTCAATGATTTATAATCATCTTCTTGCAATACACGATATATGTGTGTGTATAAAAACTCACGAAGTTTAAATTTTGAACCGATATAATTCATAGCTTGGCAAATAAAACTACAAATGCTTGAGTTTTATATGTTCTCTCTCCTGTATTTTTATGTTTGAAAGCAAAGGTTATCTCCAAAAATCCATTCTCTTAATACCGTCTTTTATAGCTATAGGAGAAATAAGTATTTAGGAGTGTAGCCTATATGTACTTAAAAGACTGTGGAGCCCTGAAATCTTTGTTTAGATAAGGATTTAATGGCTTATCATATCTCCTAACGTTTTCAATCTCAATAGCATAGGCTATTTTTTTGTCTTCAAAATAAGCGACATAGAAATCTTCGTTAATTCCAGAATATTTATAGGTTTTATTCCAAAGAGAGTGAGGCTCATCTTTTATAATTCTTTTAATCTCAAATTCACCTATTATCTTTCCCACAGGTTTAGTTACATAAACTTGGATTGTTTTTATGTCTTTTTTAAAATTGACTTTTCGATATTCAAATTTCTTTTTTCCAGTAAATATCGCCTCAGCGAACTCTGGCTTAATTGATAATAATGCTTTCATGTGATTATTTCTCCTGACTTAATATTTCTTTCCATCATTATATTTGAATCATTTTCTAGATTCAACACGAATTTCTTAAGTACTATATCAATTAAACCAAAACTTTTTTCAACAT
>NZ_MLAT01000049.1 GCF_002272795.1 Helicobacter sp. 13S00482-2
ATAAAGCACAATTAGATAGCCATAAAGCAGATATAGACAAGCTCACACAATGGGCAAACAACAATAACAATGCACAAGCTGAAGTTTATGAAGTCAAAAATGCCAAGTGAGAATACAAGCATCAAGCCATGGCAGGAATAATAAAGAAACGCTACAGCTAAAAAGAGGAAATGGCCTAAGAAAGGCCAAGAGAGATTAAAGAAAAGTTAAAAAGAGGAAATGGCCTAAGAAAGCTAAGAGAGATTAAAGGAAAGTTAAAAAGAGGAAATGGCCTAAGAAAGCTAAGAGAGATTACAGCTAAAAAGATGAAGACCATCTCAAATAAGGCTAAAAAGCTAAAGCTACCATCTCAAATAAGCTCTAAGGTGATCAGCTAAAAAGCTAAAGCTTTGAAATAAAAGCATCACCAGATAAAAGAGTATTTCTAAAATACTCTTTTGCTTGTATTTATCGCCATAACTTGCTTGTTAGCTTTATTGTTCTTTTTAGTAGATAGTGCTATTTCATTTAGAGCTTTACGTTCAAAGATAGCAAGGTTCTTTTAAAAATATTACGTTCAAAGATAGCATGGTAGAAAGCTTCTTTCGTGTTATGAAATCTCTTTAGGATGTAATCATTGCTTAAAGAAGAGATCTAAAACGTTCACATCCATCTTTGGTTTTTAGAAAGAATTTTCTTTTAGAACCCTTCAATGAAAACAAGAACTTCAGAGGATTTAGAGGATTTAGAGGATTTAGAGGATTTAGAGGATTTAGAGGATTTAGAGGATTCTAACAGAGGAGGTTTTTCTCATTGATTTGTTTTTGCTTTAGAAGGATTTGGATTTTACAAGATTCATAAGATCTAAAGATTCAAAGGAGTTAAAGGATCTAAAGATTCTAAAAGATTCATGAGTTCATAGGAGTTAAAAGATTCTATAGGAGTATAAAGATTTCAAAGTCTAAAGATTTCAAAACTCAAGACATTCTTTAAATATAAAAGAGTGAATTTAGTAAATCAATTTATCATAAGGAGGTTCTTTTATTTTTAAAATAAGATCTTTTAAGCATTAGAAGTTATGCCAAAATC
>NZ_MLAT01000050.1 GCF_002272795.1 Helicobacter sp. 13S00482-2
ATAAAGAGTCTTAAGAAGTTTAGCATCTCTGAATAAAATATTCCTTTGTTGTATGTATTTCTAAACTCTTGTTTATATTGAAAGAATGTCTTGAGTTTTGAAATCTTTAGACTTTGAAATCTTCAATCTTTGAAATCTTTTAGAATCCTTAGAATCTTTTAACTCCTATGTTGTTTGTTATGCATAGGTAGTGTGGGTTTAATTTGCATACCATTGTATTTATCAGTTTTACTCAAGACTCTTATTGCTAATGGTTGAATCCTTGAACAAAACAAAACATCTTAAAAACATTGAGTTCATAGGCTTTAGAAGATATAAAATTACTTTTGAAACATCATCTTGAAGCATCCTTTCTCCAAATATGTTTTTTATAATGGTAATCATAAAAGCAAAAGAGTATTTTATAATGACACAAGGCCACATTTCAACCAAATAAAATTCTCAATCTTGTAATTTATTGTAAAAGAATTTTGTTTTATATTCTCTAGGATTTTGATAGATTTGGATATATTGTAGCCCTTGAAGAGTTCCTAATTTTTATGAGAATGCATTCATTCATATCGCTTCTATCAATAAGCACCATCTATGACATTGATTGTATTTATTTGTGAAATACTTTAGAGAAGATGATTTTAGGGGAGGGGTTGAATCTTTTATTCTATGGAGTGCTTCATTTTGCAGCATTACTCACATCATCCATTGTACTAGCAGCTTGTAATAGACGTTTTTTATCAAAATGTGTATAGATACGAGTAGTGTTCAAATCAGCATGGCCTAATGCTTCTTGCACTAAAACTAGATCTTGGTGTTTTTGATACAGTAGGGTGGCAAAAGAATGACGCAACATATGTGCTCCATTTTTTTCTTTGCGGATTCCTGCAAACATTAAGATGTTTTCTACATTTTTGTAGATATATGCTTGGGATAGGGCTTTGCCTTTTTGGTTGCAAAAAAGTAGATTATTATCAATGTTATTGATAGTGTTGCGAATCTCTAGCCAGTGTTTAAGAAGCTTTTCTATATGGTTTTTACGAATCATTGCCATGCGGTAT
>NZ_MLAT01000005.1 GCF_002272795.1 Helicobacter sp. 13S00482-2
CTCTAAAGCAAATTGATTTTTGCAAGGCAATTGCAACAAGATTGAATCTCAAATTACCAGTAAATCTAGAAAAAGACTATCGTATTGCCAAAGAATTTATTGAGAAAAACATCAAGGCTTTTAATGAGAAAAAGACTTCGTATTATCATGTTTATTGATTCTTATGTTGATTAAGGTTTATTTTGATACTAAAATATTCTTATTAAAAAAATAATTAAGGTTTCTAAGTCTCTAATATAGAAAACGCCTTGAAAAATTAGAAAAGGAACGAAAATGGCATTTATAAAAGATACTGATTTCATAAAAAATACTGAATACAAAAAAAGACCTAAGTGAAATATGAAAGAGAAAATATATGATTTAATCGTATATAATAACTTTTACTTTGAAGATCTTAGTCCTAAAAAACAACAAAAGCTAGAAAAGAGACTCGAAAAAATATTGGAGAGGTTTGAATACTACATAGATGAGTACTTCAGGGAGAATTAAAATGATGATGAGAATCTAAAGAAATTTGAAGAATCTTTACACTCTATTAAATGTAGTCAAAAAACTTGTTAAAAGGAAAAAAATGGAACAAACTGTTTTTGAAATAGATAACCAAGAGAATGGATTTGAACTCGCTTGCAAACAGAATGGATTTTATATGACTAGCTTGTCTGTCTTATATGGCTCAAAGTATGTAAAAAGTCTATACAATGAAATTGACCCCAAAAAGCAAACCCAACCAAAAATACATACCTTAAAAGCTTATTTCATTAACAGTGCTCATTGGGCTTTAATGTGTATCGTGCTATCAATGCAAATAAAAAGCGAAAAGAGGCAGTCAAGGGTTTGGAGTTATGCAGGTTTTATGCACAAGGAGGAGAGCGAATGCTTGAAGAAGATTTGCCAGATATACGAACTTTTGATGGGCTTCCCGATGCATTGGAGCGAATTGGAGCTTTAGGCAATGCAGTGGTACCTCAAATAGTGAGTATTTTTGCTAAGAGTTTAGCACAGACACAGGAAATAGATATAAGGAGTAACAATGAATAAGAAAAAGATAAATGCAATCTTAGATGAGCTCGAAGATACTAGAATCAAGCTAAGACTCATTAAAAAAGAAGTGTTTGATTTTATTGATTTTCTTGATTTGCATGAAGAAGAAAAAAACCTGCTGGATAAATGTTTAAGAGGGGTTGTTTCTGAAATTAAAAGATATCAATGTCGTATTTCTAATATTTTAGGATTTGCAGAATTGTATAAAGATGAACTAAAGGGAATTTTAAAAGAACAAAAACAGATTTTAAAAGATTTATTTGAAATCTTAGGAGATCTCTTAAAAATAAAAATATCCCTAAAAGCTAGAGAGATAAAAAACAAATAGAGAAAGGAACTAGAAATGAATAGGAAAATAGGGAGGATTAAATGTCAAATAGTGTTAAAGTGAATGGAGAGTATTTTGATGGTTTTGATTTATGCTATGGAGATGTTGTTTTTGTACAATTTGGCAAAGAATCAAATTCGTCAGGTTTTAAAGGTGTACTTTGTCAAGTGAGCACTAAGCAAGGATCTATGAATGCGATATATGATTATGAGCATTTTTTAAAAGATTTAAAATCAAAAAACCCTCATAAACTTTTTAAATATGAAAGAGAAGAGGAATGTCTTGAATATTCTTTTTTAGCAGATGATATTCTAAACAAAATGGTGTTTTTAGATAATTTTGACAGAGAGACTATAAGAATCACAAAAATAACAGAGAGTAATACCTTTACTTATCTCTTACTAGGGGAGGGATACTTAACGTTAGAATATAGATTAAGTCACTTTGAAGAGATATTGATCAAGTTTGGAATTTATGAGCTTGAAGAGGGAGAACCATATTTTATTTTGTTAGATATAAATAATAAATTTTATTTTGTAGAATATGAGTATTTTAAAGATAATTTCAAGAAGGGAGAAAATATCACAGAGCATTTTAATAAGCTGTCAGATCAGAAATGGGAATACACAATTAAGGTAGAAGGTGTTTATAAGCCTCAGGAATTTATACTTGTTTATATCTCAAGTTTTACAGATTGGGATTTTAAAAATAAAATACAAAGGATAGAAAAAGACGAAATAAAAAGAGAATCAAAAATACCTATACAAAGATGTATGCAAGAGCAATTGATGGTTGTGAAAGATCTTAGTTAGAAAAGGAGAATTAAGTTATGGAAAAAACAAATTCAATTAATGATATAGTATTACTAAAGTCTTAAAAAGATATTAATAAAGTATATAAAAAGCATTGATATGGCTAAAATAATGAAAAAATAATGTTTTAATCATAATAAATCATTGACAAAGAATTAGTCCAGATTGATTTTATAAAGGGTTTGTGATAAAATGATTTAAAAAAGAAGATTGGAGATTAAGATGGATAAAAGTGTGTCGTTAAAAATATCAAGGAGAATATCTTTATGTTTTTTAATTTATGTTCTAGCTATAGGTATTTATGGATCAATTGTGATACTTCCTAAAGCTAAAATAATAGAAGCTAAAATAATAGACGATCAAGATGTAACCATTGGCCTTTTAATAATAGCTACAGCTTTTTTTGCAATAATGGTTAAAATGACACCTAATGATTTTTTCTATTATTGGAACAGAAAACACAGAAAACTAAAAAGACAATTCATAAAGAAGTGCGGAAGAATTGAAGAGAGTTTTAATAAAGAATATGGGAAACTTGAGGACATGAAAAAATATTCTAATATGAATTTTCCATCTTTGACTTTTATCTATATTGCAATCATGCAAAGAGAAGAGATACTAGAAGAAGTTTTTTTTAAAAATTCTTCAAAACTTTTAGGTCTAAAAAGAGACCTTAAATTTCTCTACAAGGTTATAGGATTTTATAATAAAAATGCTATTGATAATTTTTATAAAGAGAGAAAAAGGAAACACTATGATTATGGCTTTTTGAAGTATTGGACAACTGGTCATGAAATTGCTAAAGAGTTTTATTCTGAAGTTCGATTATATAATTTTTTCTTAGAAGAAATTTAATATAAAAATAGAATAATAAATGAACATAAAAGATGAAATCATTTTAGCTTGTTTTAGGGAAAAGGCAAATGAGATGCCTAAATAACAATATAATTTGAAAAGATACTTGCTGATTTTGATAGAATCTGTTATAGATGATATGCATTATAATGATTCTTGGTTTTCTTCAGATTCAAAAGCCTCTGGAATCTTTGATTGGGGCTGTTTCTTTTCTCTTTTTTCCATAAAATCAGTGATGAGACTAGCAATCTGTTTTTGTAACTCATATTGTGCAACATGTTCAAGATGAATTATTTTTTCATATCTGATTTTTAATCCTTGATTATCTTTTTTAAAACGAATGCCACCTTCAAAAGATTTTTGATTTCGTTTTTTGCTTAGTTGCTCACCTTTAAGGATTGCTTCAATGTATTCTAGTGTCATATCTCTGTTAATTTTATCTTCTTGATATGAATTCCACAATTTAATCTGTTCTTTTGGATAATCTTTTAAATTAGAAAGTCTTTGCAAGACAACAATATCTTTTTTAATAGGTTTTTTACGGTTTCTAATAGTCCCGCTCAACTCATCAATGATGTCTTGATGCAAAGATTTCTCAATTTTTAGAGCACGATAAATCTTTAATGGTTTGATTCCTAGTAATTGGGCAATTTTTTGGATTGATGTTTTTTCTTCAAGCTCTCTATAGTTTTCTATGATTTTTTTATAAATCATTGCTTCTTCAATAATATTCAATTCTTCTCTTTGAAGATTTTCAATAATATTAAATATGAATTTCCTCTCAAGATCCAATCCATTCTCTTCAAAATTTTCCATATCTTCCTTTTTATACAAAATGGCTTTGATGGTTTGAAAATTATTTTTTATACAAGCATAAACTCTACGGTGACCAAAAATTACCTCATATCCCTGTTTTATTTCACCTGTTTCAAGTCTTATGCTTACTTCTTGAACACCAATGGGTTGTTGTAGTCCAAATTTCTTAATATTGTCAGCAAGATTGATAATATCTTCGTTTTCTAGTATTTTTTTATCTTTAAAATCATTATAAAGAAGTCTAGTTTGATTTTGATTCGGTTGTAATTTATCTATTGGGACATCAATGATTTCAACGTTACTTCCTTTGGGTTTTTCATTATATAGATCTGGATATGCGGATTTGAGATGAACTTCAACCTCATTCAATCCCTTAGGAACGTTATTTCTCATTGCTTCTTCCTTAGAACTTTATTGTTTAATTCTAGGAATTGTAGCAAAAAAAGATTATTAGTTCCTTAATGGTTAAAAAAATAGATGAAAGAAGGCTCAGTCCAGAAGAGAACTGAGATTTGATTAAGTATGCAAATAAGATTATCGTTAAGGCTTTTTTTGATTGTTGTTTTGCCAATTTTGATTCAAATTATTTTTAGGAATTTCTTGTTTGGGGATTTCTTGTTTAGGTATATTGTTTTCTTGAAAGTGAGATTGTTGTTTAGGAAATCCCTTTGGAAATTCTTGCTTGAATGCATTGTTTTCTTGAGAATGAGGTGATTTTTTATTATTGTCATACATGATTAATCCTTTATTTTTTTGTCAGTAACAAATTTATATGGAACAGCATTGATTCCTGCATCAATTACCATCTTTGAGTTTTCTTTAGCCTGTGAAACATCTTTTACAACTGGTTTGTAAGATGAATCAAAATACACTTTTTTAATATGATTTAAGATTTCCTCCTCTTTGTTTTTTTGATTTTTTTTGTTTTTTAGAACATCTTGCGTGTATTGTAAAATATCAGCACTTTTGATCTCTGAATTTTGATGTCCAATGATTCCCACAAAAATAAGAGCAACATTGCTATTTTGTAAAATATCATCAATTCTTTGCATCTCATCTTTGCAATAAGGGCAATTTGGATCAGTTACAATATAAGTGGTTTTGTTTGTTGCTACACCGCTTGAAAGATAAACAATATTACTCGGATATTTCTTAAAAGCTTCTAGCAATCTTTCTTGTTTGCCTCTAGAGTTATAAGCTTGAGTTTCCCTAATTGTTTCTTGGGTGGCATCTAAAACTTTTTGATCTGAGGTTACGAAAATTTCGGGCATTCCAAAAATAGTTTTTCCATCATCAGAGCTGAATAATGCTAATTGGTTGTTATTTATCTCAATGATTGATAAATTGAGTTTTTTTATATCAATGGGCTTGACCTTGATGACCTTTACTTGGGTATTTGTTTTTTCAAAGATAGTTTCTTCTATTTTTTTGCTCAATGAATTTGCCCCTAAAGGGGATAGGGAAACTAAAGTAGTTGCTATAAGGGCAATTAGTTTATTCTTTAGCATCATTATGCCTCTAGGGATTTCTTAAGTTCTTGCTGAGCATCTTTAAGCTTGTTGGCAATCTCAATTTTAAGTTTTTCTATTTCTTCTAATTGTTCAATATTGTTTTTGATTGCATCAGAGTCTTGATTAGAATTTATCTTTGATCTGATATTTGACTCTAAATTAGTGATGTTGTTAAGCTCTCTAGATATATTTTTAATAAAGCTGTCCCCTACAAGAACATTAACATCATTGATTTGGGTTAAATTCTGAAAAATGATGTAGGATTTATTAATAAAAGAAGTTTTTTCATAATTGAATCTGTTATTTTGCAAGAACCTCATGATTTCACTTGATTGTCTTTGAGCTCTTTTTTTAGCAAACTCAATTTGCTTTTCTCTACTTCTTGTGTTATTTCCACTTGCATTAGCCTCAGTGGAGGTTTCGTTTTCAGCTGATTCATTTCCCATTATTTCATTATTTATTTTTTTTGCCATTTTTTATCCTTATTATGTTTCCCTTAAAAAAGGGGATTGTTTTTTACTTTAAGTTCTGCTTATGATATGCTAAATCACTTATATTATTTTACGCTTTCTTGCACCTCCTTATTTTGATAGAATGTTTTTTTGGATTCTATATACTTTGTGATATTTTTCATATCTAATAATATTGTTTTTGAAGTGTATCTAATGATTGGTATTTCATTATTTTTAATAATTTCATCAAGCTTTCTTCTACCGATTTTCATTACTTTGGTGGCTTCAGGAATCGTCAAAAAAAGATTTTCAGTAGATAATTCCTCAACCTTTTTTTCCAACTTTTTTACATCATCACATAAAACTCCTATCTCGATTTCTAAGTCTTCTAGGGATTTAGAGGCTTCTTTGCTTAAATTATCATCTGCACTGATTCTATTGATATATTCTATTATTTCGTCATACCTTGTCATTTTCTTTCCTCACTTGTTATTAAATTTCCTATTGCATTAAAATATTCAGAATTTTTAAAAGTTTGAATACTTGATGCGTATTCTTTGTTAATGAAATATCCGCCTCCACCAACAAAACAAATTGCATCTAATTTGTCAAATTCATTTCCATACTTTTGCTCTAAAAACAACATCGTATCTTTAGTATAGCTGTTTTTAAAGTCAGTTACAACTTTATTAAGCTGGTGGATCTGTCCTCTTAATTTATATTCTCCACATAGGATAACAGCTAAAGCTTCTTTGAGTGTTATTTCTTTATTGAAATGCTCTCTAATATGATTTTGCATCATTTCAGCTATCCTTACCACACCTCTTTTCTCAAAAGAATTGTTTTCATTAAGTCTTGATTTATCAATTTCTCTGTCGTAAATGATAATGGTGTCGATTGTGTTAAACCCTATATCAATGACGATATAGTTATCATACTCTTTTTTATCCTGCTCCTTCCAAAAATATTTCAATGCTATTGTTGCACCAAAACCTTGTGGAATTATTAATGTCTTTTTAAAAGAATAGTCCTTTTTGTTTAACGAAAAACTAGAGATTTTTTTTCTAAAATTTTCTACTTGATTGATATGAGCTGGTGCCAATCCTAGTGTGATGACTTCTATCTTTTGAGGACTTAAGTTTTCTAACTGCAAGGTTTTACCTATAAGCAAAGGAGCATATTTTTCAAGCTCTTTGTATGTATTAACTTCTTTGATTCTCTTTAAATCTTGTTTTAGAGCAATGTCGCCAATATAATAAGATTGACCATTAAAGAGAAAAATATTTTTATTAAACTCGTCTATAACCTCATCTGTAAGAGCTAAAACACTAGGAAATTTTCCGAGTTTAAAGCCACCATCTTTGTTCCTGAATGCATATTTTGTGTGCCCAAAGCCAGTATCTATGCCTATTAACATTGTTTTCCTTTTTTTAAATATTGAAGCCTTTTGATTCTATTTCTAATGCTTCTTCTGCTTGATTAGAAATTTCTGTAGAAACTTCTTCTCTTGTTTTCATTTTCTTGTTATTTTTAGATAGAGATAAGCTCTTGTCTAATTCTTCAATGATGCTGTTTATCTCATCTTTTTGAAAGTATTTTATTAGAATATTATGTAATGTTCCGTTTTTGATACTTTCATTAATAATATCACTGATGATATTTGATGAATTTTTGCCTATGTTATCAATAAGGGTTTTACTTAAACCATAAAATCTTAATTGCTTCATAGTGTAATCATTTCTCATTCCTGACCTCCTTTCAATGGTTTATCTATATTCTAATAATGTTTTTTCTATGCCAAAGCATTACTCAGAAAAAATCACACATAGAAAAATTATGCTTTAATAGTGTTTTTTCTATAGTAAAGTATTGAAAAATAATCAAAACAATAAAAAAATACAACTTTTACAATAGAATGACATGATCTTTATAATGCTAAAATATAGCTTTTGTTTTGAAAAAACATAGTTTAAAACATGTTATAAGTTGGTTTAAACTAAAAAAATTGTATCTTAAATTTTAAAAATAATCAAGTTTTTTTCTGAAATCTTTTTGATTTTCTGATACGTTTTAACAAAAAAGATGATAGAATATCTGTAAAAAAAATATCAAAAAATTCATCATAAAACGAATCAAAAATCATAAAAAGGTAACCTTTGACTGAAGAAATTGAAGCTAATTTTGTGCTCTTATGTGACAAATATTGTTGTAGTAGTAAGTTCTTAATTCTGTCTATCAGGAATGCTATTTGTAGCTTCTATAGTCATAAAAAAATCATCTCTTTTGATCTGGAAAAGCAGTTAATATATGAACTTAAAGATGAAAAAATAGTACCCTTTAGAGCTAAAAAAAGAGATCAAAACATTATTAAAAATAATCTAATTAGAGCTTTAGAAGATAGAAGAAATGAGATTTTTTTACAATCAAATTCGTTAAAAATTAGAGAATTTTATAAGAATTCTTTAGGAGAAATTAATAGATTTTCTATCATAAAAATCGAAGATAGAGAGATATTTTTGACTCTAAAAAGTGATAAAAAGGTTTCGGACAGAGTGATTTTTTTAGCCTATATTGATGATTTTTTAGACAAAGATTTGATTTCAATTGGCTATAATTTTTTCTTTTTTATTAAGAATGTTGAGTTTAAAAAGGAGGGGATTTTTATAAAATTAACTAGAAAAAAGAACGAAATTATTAGAAAGGAGGTTGAAAATATTTTTGATTTTATTGCCAAAAAATATGATAAAAACATTGATTTTAATATCAATTTTATCGATTTTAGGAACAAAAAAGTGGTGCTAACGGTAGCTAAAAAAGAAGAAGAATCTATCTTAAAATCTATAAAAAAAATTGTAAAAAGTAGGATAGATTTTGAAATATTTTGGAAAATTAGAAAGGAAAGAAGATGAAAAAAACTAAAAATATTCATTCTATTTTGGATAAATTAAAGCAAAAAAATGGAGAAAACAAAAGGATAAAAGTATTCAATGATGTGTTATTTTTAGACTTAAAAACATATCAAAATATTGAGTTTTTAGTCAAAGTTTTTGGGTGGGAAAAGCTAACTCAGAGTATTCCACAATGGAAAGAACTGTGCAATATTATTAATGAACTAGCAGAAACTGAGAGAAATAAAGAGGTGAAAAATGATTGATAAGATTAATTTTGTGGAGACAAAAAAGGTTGATTATAGTGAAATATTGCAGGTTTCTGAACTATTTTATCGCAATAGAATGCCTATCACTATGTTCAATGCAATGGCTTATATGGTGAATTTCAGCATTGATGAAAAAAAGAAAGATGGTAATGCTTTCCCGATGATCATACATACGGGAGTCTATGAAGCTATTAATATTGAGTTTAATCTCTTTATAAAAGCATTAAGTATGAATTTTACGAGGGAAACACAAAGCAAGTTTCTGTTAGATTTTTCTATTAGCGAAGGCATTAGAGAAGCGAATAATATGAAGGCTCCATTATTCTTGTGTAACTCAATTTTAAGGACTTATTGTAAGTTATGTACAGAGGCTAAAAGTTATTCTTTTGAGAAAAATGGGGGCGTCTATAATGTTGCGAATTTTTATGTTCCAGTTATTTATGAAAAAGATGGAATTGCTAAGCAAATGTCGGCTATTACGGTAAAACTAAATAGTCTTATTGAGCTAATTAGTGATGTTCAAAATTCTGGTGTTTTGTATAGTGCCCTAGAGTATTGTTACGGTGCGATTGTTGAATACAAGCAGGTTGCTTTTGGAGTAAGGCAGTGCAATGAGTATTGGATAAAAAATAATCGACATAAGACTGTTTTATATAAGGCTTTTGTTTGATAATTGAGAGTAATTATATATTCTAGTATATTCTAGTATATTCTAGTATATTCTAGTATATTCTAGTATATTCTAGTATATTAGTTACTTTCGTAAGAAAGTATGGCAATTTTTAGAAAAGGAGCTTGAATTGAATTTTTTGATAAGCGACTCAGTTGTATTTTTAATTTCATTGAAGCAGGATAAACCTGATGTTTTGTTTTTTCTATTTTTTCTGATGAGTCATCTTTTATTTTTTGGATCAATATCTTTTTTGAGATCTTTTTTCAAAAAATCAAAAAAAAAGAGTGTGGGCAAAAAAAAAGATATTATTGGCAAAGTTAATCAGGCTGAACAAAATAATTTAAAAAACTTTATGTTTAGGTTCAATGAAAAAGAAAATGACAAGATCGGAATTTTTGATTTTTTAGGAGGAGTAAAAGATGTTCTGAAGTTCATTTCAATTAAAAAAAATATCAACAGCAAAAATAAAATTTCTATACCTCTGCATCAAGCTATTTATTTATTGAGGCATTACCCAGAATATTTTTATTATGCTGGAGAAAAACAAAAAATCTTTTTTGAAAAGATAAATGAGAAAATTCTTGAACCATCTTTTCAGGATTTGCATAATCAAAAACTACAAGAACCTCCTTTAAAAAAAATAGAACTTGACAATGGGTCCAAAGTCTTAATTGATTCAAGTGGGATTATTCAGGATTTGGTTTCGACAGAATCTGAAAATAAAAAAATTGCTGAAAATATTTTAAATGATTTTTCTACTAGCGAAGATAAGAAACTCGAAGAAGAAAATAAAAATCTTTTATTGCAAGATGATGCTAAAGAAGAAGATGGCAAAGTTGAAGAAACAAAGCCACTTAGCAAAAAAGATTTTCAAGAAAAAATTAGAAAAGAAAAAAAGGAAAAAAAAGAAAAGCTAGAATCAGAAATTGACAAAAACCAATTGGAACAAATTGAGGAGATTGTTGATTCAATTTTAGAAAATTCACATAAAGACTATCTTGATAAAAAAACTAAAAAGGAATTAATTGAAACCGAAAAAAATATTAAAATCAGAAACGATTCAGAAAAAAAAGATACACAAAATATTTTGAATACTTTAAATTTGAAATTCATAAAGGAGAGAATAAAAAAAGATTTTTTTGGAGAGATGGTTTTTTTGATTAAGAACAAACTGGTTTTAGATAAAAAATTTTTCAGAGAATTTTTAGATTTTAAAGACAGTGATTTCAACAAAGAGGAGATCTTGCTAAAAAACTTAATTAAAAAATTTGAATTTGAGTACCAGATTAAAATTTTAATCAATCAGGAAATTGATGGTTATTTTGGAGAAAAAAAAGTAAATGGAAGATTCTACTTGATTATTTTGAGTGAAGACGAAAAAAAGACCGTTATTGATTTTTTTCATTTAGATTCAATACAAAATACTCTCTAGAACATTCAAAATGGCATCTAAAATCGATTTTATTTCATTCATAGTATGTTTTTAAGATAAAAAATAGATCGTTGATTTTAGATGGGTTTTTGTGCGTTTTTAGATTTTTAGATTTTTTATAAAAAAATATGATAAAATTTTGATAAAATTCAATGGTGTATTTAATAACATGTTGCAAATTATCAAGAAAATATGAGGTGCTTATACAGCTTATTGACCTTGAACATCTATTATAAGGATTCCATCTTGTTTAAAAAGAACAAAAAAGAAGACATTGTGAGCATTTTAAATAAAAATATAATCATCTTAAAAGAAATCAGTAGGGCTAGAACTAGAATCAAGATTCTACAAAAAACAACTAGTGATTCTATCCTTAATTGCAAAGATGAGGCTATTTTACAAGCTTATGGTATCTATAAAGAACGTTTTAAAAAACCGCTTTTTAGTGATTTAATTTCAATTTTTTTGAATCATGTTGAAGAATTTGAATTTCATAAATACACTTCTGTGCCTCAAGCATTTAAGGTTCAGTACAGAGAGAATGAATCAAGATTTTTAAAATTAGGAAAAATAAATTTAAAAGATCATTCATTGAGAGTCTTCACCATCGCTTGTTCTAAAAACAAAAACAATCCAGACAGGTTTGCTGAAGAGATTGTTTTGTTGGCCTTAACCCATGACTTTGGAAAATGTAACAAGGTTATTGATTTTGTTGGTTCTAGTGCAAAAGAAACTCACAATCAGGTCAGTGCTCATTATGTTTCAATAATAATGCGTCAATTGGGGTATCCTGAAGAATTTGTTGAATTATTTTATCAAACACTTTATCATCATCACTCTCATCAAGAAACGATAAAAAACACATTTTATATTCAAGCATTAAATGAATGTGACTATGAAGCAAGAAGAGAGGAAGAGAAAAAAATAATGAAGCTTGAAGGAAAACAAAAAGGAGCCTACCGTGACTTTTAAAAGCCATATTGCTTTAGGTGCAATAGGAGGATTAACATTAGGGGCACTTACTCCTATAGGGGAAATAAAAACTTTTTATACAGCCATGATGCCTTTAATTGCACTTGGCTCGGTTCTTCCTGATATTGATGAACCTAAAAGTTTTATCGGTAGAAAATTACCAGGATTTTCACATATTATCAGCTTGACTTTTACACATAGAGGTTTTACTCATTTTTTGATTTGCCCATTGCTCATAGCAGTAATAGCTGGTTTATTTTTAAAAGAGGGTAGGTTTTATGTCTATGCTTTATGCTTTGGAATGATCATGCATCAAATTGGAGACATGCTTACAAAAAGTGGAATTCCCTATTATTTTTTTCCATTCAAAATAAAGGCTGTCCTATTGCCAAAAAAGCTTAGATTTTATACTGGCGGTATTATTGAAAGACTTGTTTTTATTTTTATTTTGATCCCATTATTGGGGTTTATATCTTATCAAACTTTAAATTTTAAGGGAGGCAAAGATGTAGCAAAAAATATTTCGCATTATTATAAAAATTTTTAATAAGGAGTAAAACAAATGAGAAGAAGTCATAGCATTTTTAAAAATCCAGAAAGCCTGAAGTTTTATAATCTTGCAATTTGGATTGATGCTCAAATATTAAAAAAATCAAAAAAAGACATTAAGCAGGGCATTATCCTAAAGCAAAAAATTAATGCTTTTTATGAAAAGTCTTCTTTAGAGCTAGATGAGATTTTAAGGAAAGGAGGGCAAGATGATAGGTGATCAAAATTTTCCTAACGGAGGAATACCTAAAGGGGAGATCCCCAAAGGAGAAATACCTAGAGAGGAAATACCTAAAAATATCCCTAGACAAGAAATTCCTAAATCTGTTATTGAAAAAAACAATCACCCAATGAGTTGGAAACAAACTTCTCAGCAAGATAAGGCTGAAAGGCATACTTACCCAATTTTTTCTGACATTCAAGAGATGCAAGATAGAATTCAAACTCTTTATGCTTCTGGAAGTTCCTTTGCGGAACAAAAAACGATTGATATTACTGAATCTGAGTATAGAATGTTGCCGTTTGAGATGCTTAAAATTGTTGGAAAGAACTTAAGTTTTATTTTTATAACTTATTTGGCTTCTGCCATCTTAATTGGATTGGGATTTTATATTGAAAAGCTTTATAAGTATTCAAGTTTTTTGTTTCCAATCCCATTGAGCCTTTCTTTTGCTTCTTTGTTGTTTTATGCATATGTCATATATGCAATGAGGCAATTTGTGATTGAAGATGAAAAGCAACCCAAAACAAAACAGTTTTATAAAATTGTTTTGTTTTCTTGGCGATCTGTAGAGTTTTGTTTGGGGCTATGCATTATTGGAATAGGGGTCTTATTCTTAAAATCTCAGAGTATTCAAGTTGCCTTGTTGAAGGTTGATTTTTTAAAAAAAATAGATTTTACAGAAATGGCAGGACATTTATTTTTTCTCTCTATGTTCGTAGGTTTGTTTTATACTATTTTTGCTTACTGTCTAAATAGAAAGTTCAAGAGAGTTCAAGAAGAAAATATGTTGGCTTTATATGCTCAATACGATCGAACTGAAGCAATAAATAAGAGGCTTCAGGGAGAATTATAAATAAAAGGAAAAAAATGAAAAAAAATACAATGAAGAGAAGTTTTATAGTTAGGGTTTTATTATTATTTTCATTATTGGGGGTGTCGTTTTGTTTTGGTGCTAATTTGTTTGATGCTGTAACAAAATCTATTTTTGATATAGCTAGAGAATATTTTCTGCCAATTGTTATTTTTATCACTGGTGTAGCCGCTCTTGGATTGTTTTGGGCAGGAGTACAGATGAAATGGATTGTAGCTTCTTTCTTAATTGTTGTTCTTGGTTGGGTGTTTTTTACTGACTTTGATTTGATTCTTGGAGCGATAAACTTCTTATCTTCATTTGTCAAAAAAATGCTTTAGGAAGGATAAATAATGAACAATACTAAGGCAATTGCTTTTCCAAATACAATCAATCGCCCGAGGTTGATTGGACCTATAGAAATAGATACATTGATTACGATTTTTATGGCCTTTTTTATTTCTTTCGCATTGGGAATTCTTATATTAGGATTTCAAGCTATTGTTTTGGTCCTATTTTCAATAATTACTACTGTTGCAACGACTTTTTTATATTCATTTTATAAGAAAAATGCCAAAAAGGGATTCTTGTTTCATTGGCTGTATGTTAATAATTTATTTTTGCCCAAATATAAAGGAATAGAAGGGTTGCCATCAAATTTTTTACCAAAAGGATATGAGTGTGAATTTAGAGATTAACAATAAAAAGAACAAAAAAGAAGAAGACGCTAACTGGGAAAATCCAGTTCCTGAGTATGATTATTGTGGCTCAATGGGTAAGGAGGCTATTGATTATACCCATAGAGTCATTATAAATAATAGATACTTTCAGATTTTTATTGGAGTTTTATTTTTGGTATTATTTATATTGATTTATGGATATTTTAAGCTATCTAACAATCTCGTAGCTCTTGTTAAGATGCCTGGCTATGGTGAAATAAAAATTGCTAAAATGCAATCAGACCCTCTTTATTTTAAGGTTTGGGGCGATTATGTTTTAAGCTATTTCGCTAATTTTACGTCAGTCAACATAAGAGAAAATATAGATAGGGGGCTAGTTGTATTTGATAAGGATGTTTTAATAGAGAAGAAACCTGCAATTGAAGCCTATTATCAATCGATAATAACCAATAAGATCACTCAAAATTTTAAAGTCAGAGAAAATAAAGTTGAAGTAAAAATAGAAGACTCTGGACATGGTGCTACGGTTTTGTATCCAGGAGAGGCGATTCAAGAAATTTCTGATTTAGCGACAAGAAAAAAAGATTGTTTTTATGAGATGCATTTTTTTATTAATAATGGAGAAATCATTCAAGATGCGTTAAAGACTAATTGTCTTGATGATAATTCAGTTGTACCAAAAAGCAGTCATGAGGACAAAGCAAAATCAAAACTAATAGAAGAACCTAATATTGATCTGGTTCCTGATAAAAAAGAGGACGCTTATAAAATAAAAATAGATAATGACTCCATAATGAAAGATCTCAAAGAGAAATCTTTTGAACAAATAAACAAGGTTGAAGCCCCGCCTGAAACTACCTATAATAAAGAAAATGCTTTAGAGCAAGAATTAAAAACTAAAGAAAAGGCAAATTATGAATAAAATCATTTTATCATTCTTTTTATTGGGGGGAATATTCTTTAATTTAGATGCCCAAACAGAACAAGAACGCATCAATAAATATATTTTAGACGCCAATAAGAATCAAGCTAAAAAAAAATCAGAAAATAAAATAACAGGAGATGATGGATATTTACAAAAGGAAGACAATGGTAATGATAGAGCTTCTACTCCCTTATCTTCATCTTCTAAAAATTCAAATTCACAAGCCGATAGAAAAGCAACAAAACCTATAAAAACGATTATTCCAAAGGGAGCGAAAGTTATTCATCTAAAAACCTCTTTGGAGGTTAGAATTCCTAAAGGCAAATACGCTATTTTGGATTTTCCTTTTAAAATCACAACTTTTGATTTTAAGGGGTTAAAGTCAATTCAAGCAAAAAAAGCTGATTTTGATCTCTCTGCTGATATGGATAAAATAAAAAATAAGGCAGAATCTCCTATAGATTTTGAGCAAAAAGGAAATCGAATTATTATCAATTCCAAAGTTCTAGGTTCTGGGCAAATGATTGTATGGGGTGGCTCTTATCCTGTTATCATTAATTTAATTGTTCAAAATGTTGGTATAGAGTATTATAGTTTTATTGACACCACGAATAACAATAGTGACGTTGAGGTAAAAAGACTTGAAAACAGAGAACATCAAAAAGTCTTAAATATTCTTTCAGTGGCACTCTATCGAGATAAGACTCCGAAAGGTTATGAAAAAATTGAGAATAGGGATATTTTCAATTATAAAAAAGAAAACTTACAGCTAGTTCGATCTTATACCTTGATAGGCAAATACTATGTAGCAGAAAAATGGTTTGCTTTAAACAAGGATAAAAAAAGGTCACTGAATTTATATGAAGAGATGTTTTATATGCCTGATGTGTATTCAGTATCAATTTTGACCGACAGAGTGGAACCTTTAAAATCAACGGCTATTCTTATCATCAGAAAGAAAGATTTTTAATGGATTTTTTTATCAATAACACCAATATATGGCATTTAAGCATTTTAGATTTTGTTCTCATTATTTCTTTTTTTAAAATAAGAGGATATTTTTTAAATTCAATGACAGGGGTTTTCATATTTTATTTTCTAGGAACATTTTTGCACGAGCTTTTCCATTTTTTAATGGCACTCATGTTAAGGGCAAAACCTAGAATATCTTTTTTATTTCCCAAAAAAATGAGCGATGGCTCAATCATGCTAGGCAGGGTTGAAACCTCTTATAGCTGGTGGAAAGCTCTTCCTATTTCAATGGCACCACTACTTTTATTGATTGTTGTTTATATGGTTTTAAGAGCCTATTTTTTATTTTTTGGTTTTAGCTTTTTTTCTTGTGCATTTTATTTATATTTGGCGTTTGTGTTGATAGATTCAGCTATTCCATCTAAACAAGATTTTAAGATAGCTTTTTGTAGTCCTATGGGAGTTTTTTTATGGATTTTTATAGGAACTTTAATTTATAACTATTACAACTATCTTGACCCTAGAATGTTTTATTTGAAAATAAAGGAATTCCTATGAAAGCTTTTTATTTCCTTGCATTGTGTTTTTGTTTTATGTGTGCATATGAAAACTCATCATTGCAGGATTGCGATAGAGAAGAAAATCCATCTCCAATAAAAAATGAATTAGATTTTGGTCAGAAGTTTTGTGATAGCAAAAAACATCTTCAAAAACAAGATGATCAATTTAATTCCAATTCCGTTGATGATGAGAATCTAAAGAAATTTGAAGAATTTTTACACTCTATTGAGTGCAGTCAAAAAACTTGTTAAAAGGAAAAAAATGAGATATAATCACGAGGAAGAGAAAAATCTAAGAAGGGAAAAAAAATTGCCAAGTAGTTATGCTAATTTAAAAAATATAGCTGAAAAAATTTACAAGCATAAAAAAAATGGCATAGAGATTGCTCTAAGAGAAGTTCTTGTAAATGCGACCCATGCTTGTATTATCAAAAAGAAAGAACTAGAAAATTCTTCAGATTATATTCCAAAAATTAGTATCAATATTCTTCCAAATGATTTTTCCATTACTGTTGAAGACAATGGTTGTGGTTTTTCTGAAAATGACAAAGATATATTTTCAGAGATAGCCAGTATTAATTATTTTAAAGTATCACACCAACTACCATCAAAAGGACTAGGAAGGTTGGCTATTGTGTATTTTTCTTGCAAGACAGTTTTTGAGACGATTAGTGATAAGCTAAAGCCTAGAAAATTAACCTTTGATTACCCTGAAATTCAAAATCAATTACCATTTTTTTCACAAAGAACAGAAGAAACCAATGAAGAGAGTGGGACAAAAATTAAAATAACTTTTAATAAAAGCTTATATGGAGGCTTTAATAACAAGTATAATGAATTATCAAAATTTCAAGCGTGGATTCTAGAAAATTTTATTTATCTATTGTATGATTTAAATGATCTCAAGATGCAATTAACGCTAGATAATGAGCAAATTCAAGTGAAATTTGAAGATATAAAAAAATATTTTTTTTCTATTCACGTCAGGCAAAAAACATACCCTTGTGAGATTTTAATGGTTGATAGTGATAAAATTTCTTTGGTTTTTATTGCTCATAAAATGCCAGTTGAAAATGATAAAATAAAGTATGATAGGCAATTTAAGTCTAATAACAAAAAAATTTACATATCTTCAGAACTTTTTGATGAGTATATTTCTTTAGATGGGCTAGAAATAAAGATTCCATCTGAAATATGCGAAGAAGTAGAAAAACAAATTTGTGATTTTTTGGATAAAGAGTTTTCACACTCCATAGAAGAACAGAAAAAAGAAAATTGCAAGATTTTAAAAAATGTTCAAAATGAGTTCCCCTATTTAACTGAATTTATGCCAGACTTCATAAAAGTTACAGGACATAAACCTGTAAAAAAGGAAGTTTATATTAATGATGCAATCAAAGAAAAAGGAGAGGCAGAGAAAGCTTTTTGGAAAAATGAAGGTGTTATGGATCCTAGATTGGGAAAATCTGCCTTATATCTGTATGTTAAACATCGAAAAAATATTTTATTTCTTTTAGAAAATACTTTAGGAGATGAAAAAAAGAGTGAAAATGACTTTCATGAACTCTTGACAGGTAGGGGGTGTATAAATCTAGCAGAAGCAAAGCATAATCTTTGGCTCATCGATGAGAAATTTTCTTATTTTTTAGAAGGATATAACTCTCAAACTGGAAAAAAAGAGGTTGATATTGAACTTTATTTTTATGCAGATTCTCAAGATAAACCAAATAATATTGTTTTAATTGAATTAAAAAAACCAAGAAAAGCTCATAATCCAGGCAAAATGATTGATCAAATTCGCGGTTATGGTTGTGATATTTTTAAAAAAGGTAGAACAAGAAATGGATTGAATTTTAAAGCAGAAAAATGCCAATTTTATGGATATATCATTTCAGACATTGAAGATATCAAAAAAGAAATAAAATCAAGATATGATGATACATTTAAACCCATTGTCTATACTGAAGGCAGCTATGAGGGGAAGATTTTTCTTGATGATGAAAAAAAATATTCTTTCTATCTCACTCTACTATCAACTCAAGATTTATTGCAAATTGCTAAAAATAGGAATAAGATTTTGTTTGATTTATTAAAAACCCCGAACCCTTAAGATTTTTCTAATTTTACTTATTTTTTTTTAAATTTCTTCTCAAAAATTTCTGTTGAACTAAAGAAAACAATTAGATTGTAGAAATTTAAGCAAAGAAGTTCATGAAGCGTAGCAAATTGTCCATATTTTTATAGATTTCAAGTCATTTTATATGTAAAATCAAGTGAGATAAAATATACTGAAGTGAAAAGGAATTTGATATAATCTATATGAGGTTTTGCCAGAGAGCCAGAACCTCTCGGGCAAATTTATAACCTCGAAATGAGGTGATTGAATATGCTTGAATCAAAGACTATCAAAGTCTTAGTAATCATTATAGCACTTTGTTTATTAATAAGCAAACTATACTGACACTAAGACAAGGGGAGACTCTTCCCCTATGATAGTCTAGCTCTCTTATTTTTCCTTATCTATTTATTTTCATAAATACACCAAAAATAACCTTCTTCATTTAGTAAGACGTTAAATTGTTCACTTGCTCTAAAGAGACGATATGGGACAGAGTTTTTATATACTTTCTATGTTATCCATTTTAAGGCGACTTTTGTTTTAAATTAAAGCTATAAAAGAATCCATTTTGACAAAATGATACTTGAACTATAAAAATTGTATAAAAGTAATACTGGAGTACTAAAAGGTAGATACTAAGTTTTTAGAAAAAAAATTATCCTAAGAAAGAATATATTTTACACTTATATAAAAATATTATATAATACAATCAATATTAAAGAGAGAGAAGAGGTTTAATGAAAGAGCGTCATACAGAAGAGAGGAACACTCAATATTCGAATAAAGATGGCTACATTATAGATTTCATTTCTGGAAAAGAAATAAAAGGAACTCCAGAGGAGATTGATGCGACACAACCATTTTCAAAGATTTTAATACAAGATTATTTTTATACAAAAGACCAAATACAAACAAGACCGCAATGGAGAGTAAAATCTTCTCCATCTGATAAAAATGGAAATTACCCAATTGATATAGCGATTTTTAAGAATGATCAAAAAAAAGATGAAGATCTATATATTATTGTTGAATGCAAGAAGAAGACACAAAAAGATGGTCTCAAACAACTTAAAGATTACCTCAAACTCTCTTCTGCAGAATTAGGTGTTTGGTTTAATGGAAATGATACACCAGTTTATATCCAAAAAATTACAAAATCAAATGGGATAGATTTTCAACAAATTCCCAATATTCCAAAAAGAGGTGAAAGAGTTCAAGATATAGGAAATTTTAAAAGAGGAGATTTGATTGTTCCACATAATCTAAAAACAATATTTAGGATATTAAGAAGCCATTTGGCGGGAAATGCGGTTGGAACAACACGAGATGAAGAACTTGCCAGACAATTAATAAATATTATATTCACAAAGCTTTATGATGAAAAATTTAAGTCTTATGAAGAGATAGTTGATTTTAGGGCGGGTGTAGATGAAGAGCCTATTATCGTCAAAAAAAGAATTGATGAGATTTTCATAAAAGTCAAAGCAAAGTATAAAGATATTATAGAATTCAATGAGTTCATCACATTAGATGCAAATTCAATTTATTATGTTGTAGGACAGCTACAGAATTATTGTTTGGTAGATGCTCAAAGAGACGTGATAGCAGATGCTTTTGAGACTTTTATTGGTTATGCCCTAAAAGGACCACAAGGGCAATTCTTTACCCCTAGAAATATTGTCACACTAATGGTTGAAATATTAGATCAAACGCCTGATGAGATGATTATAGATCCAGCCTGTGGCTCAGGTGGATTTATAGTTGAATCATTAAGACATATTTGGAAAGCACTTGATGAGCAAGGAAATAAATTAAACTGGGGTAATTTGGCTTTAAATGAAGAAAAACAAAAAGCTGGAATGAGCAAAATTTATGGAATAGAAAAGGACTCTTTTCTCTCAAAAGTGGCCAAGGCTTATATGGCAATACTAGGTGATGGCAAAGGAGGAATTTTTTGCGAAGATAGCTTGGAAAAACCTGAAAATTGGGCAAGGAACACTCAACAATCTATTAGATTAAATTCTTTTGATTGCTTGTTGGCAAATCCACCTTTTGGAAAAGATATTAAAGTGATTGGAATTGATAAGCTTTCGCAATACAAACTTGCTAAAAAATGGAAAAAAGAAGATGATGGCTTTAAAATCACTTCAAATCAAAATACTGAAATGCCTCCTCAAATTTTATTTATAGAAAGATGCTTGGATTTTCTTCAAGAAGGAGGAAGGTTAGGAATTATCATACCAGAGACTTATTTTCATGCTCCTATGGCAAGATATGTGATGGAGTTTATGGCTAAACATAATATTTTTTGTTTGATTGATTTGCCGCATAATACTTTTAGACCTCATAATAATGCAAAATGTATTGCCATTTTTATACAAAAAAATAAGCCTCAACAAGAAAAAATAATGATGTGTGCAATGCAAGAGATGGGGCATGATCATCAAGGTAAAGAAATTTATAGATGGAATAGTATTGATGAAGAGTCATCAGGTGAACTTTGGGATGATATACCTTTAATCATAGATGAAATCAATCATATTAAAGCTCAATTACCTATTCACAAAGAACAGCACTGGATCCAAACATCTCTTCTTCATAACAAAACCCTCGATGGAAAATATGTTTTTTGGATAGAATCTCAAGAAGTTCAAAGAACAAAAGTCTATGTCCCAAGATATTATTGGAAGAAAAAAGAAGAGGATTTGGGGCAGTTTGCAGAAAAAGAAGGTTGTGAACTTATAAGCATAAATGATCTTATCACCTCAAAAATAATAACTTATTTTGATGGACATGGATCTCCTGAATCGGAGAATAAGGGAAAAGGAGAAATACCTTACATCAGAGTAAAAGATATTGTTAATTGGGAAATATACAAAGATCCGACTTCTAAGATACCATTGAAAGTTTATCAAGAAATGCATAAAGAAAGTAAAAGATTACAAGAGGGTGATATTTTGTATGTCAGAAGAGGAAGTTATCGAATTGGCAGTGTAGCAATGGTGTCAAGATTCGATACAGAAGTTCTTTTAACTAGAGAGATACTTGTACTAAGGGTAAAAGAACAAAACAAACTCGGCATTACTCCTTATTACCTTCTTTATTTGTTGAGTCATCAAATCACTCAAGAACAGGCAAAAAATAAAATACTCATAGAAACAACTCTTCCTAACATCGCAGATAGATGGAGGGAATTAAAATTACCTATCCATAAAAACAAAGAAAAAATTAAAGATATTTCCGAAAGAATCAAGTCGGCGATTGATGCAAAATGGAGTGCCATAGAAAAAATTCAAAATATTGCTAAAGAATTAGGTGCATTGACCACTTAATTTTGATGGAATCACTATATCCTTAAGACTTTTCTAATTTTACTTATTTTTTTTAGATTCTGCAGCATCTTGAATAGCTTTTTGTCCGCCCTCGTGGTATCGCATTTGTTCGCCCCTTATGTAGGGATTCAATCAAATTTTATGTTGATTTAGGTTTATTTTTATATTAAAATATTCTTATTAAAAAATAATTAAGGAGTCTTTATGCTTATTGAAACTGTATTAGTGATTTTTCTTGTGGTTAGTAGTTATTTTATTTATCTTTGGAGTTACGATGAAAAAATTATGATTGTTTCAGGCATGTGTTTTTTTGGTGCAATGTTTTACCTTGTCTTTTTTCTCATTCTTCCTATTGGGGATTATTCCGATCTTCTAAAGTAGCATCAGTGCCCCCTGCTTTCTACAAGCTTAAACTATAGGGCAAGGTTTTTATATAGTTTTCCATAAATTCCCAATCAGGATTATTTTCTTTATCAACAGGAAGCTTGATTGATAATTTTTTTAATCGTGTTTGACTTGCTTTTCTTCCATAGCTAAATCTATGATGTTCAAGGTTGATGATGGTGCTTAAGAATAAAGCTATCCATTTATTCATTTGAAATTTAGGAATCAATTTTTCAACATGATCACTTGCTGAAAATTGATATGCCTGATAGCTGCAATAACCCGTAATAGCGGAATCAACTGTTAGAACATTTCCTTCTTCTGTGTAATAAGCATAAAATCCACGTGTTCCATTATTTGTTGATTGAGTGCTAACATATGGATATTTTCCAGTTCCATATTCTTTTAAGGTTTCAAGAGGTGTTGTTTTTGAACTTGAGACATTGAATAGATGATTAAGGTTAAAGTATTTCCAAGATTTTGTATCTATTGACATTTTCAAATCAGAACAGTTGTTTTTCGTAACCTCTATATCATAATTTAGCATATTAAATGCCACATACTGTTTTATATTTTTTTCAAAAATATCTTTTGTAAAAGATGAATAATCTGTTTCCATATAGGCTTCTGCACACCACTCATCTTCATAGCTTATTTGTTGCATGATGCTTAGACCAGGAATTTCTTTTAGTGTTTTATAAGTATCTAACCATCGCTTTTTAATGCCCATCCATTTTTTATTTTTATCAATTCTTCCTTGATCTTTACTCTTGATAAAACCATCATCTTTAAAATATCCAAAAAATACTGGATTATCTTTATTGTGTGGGTTATAAGCTTGAAACACCAATATAGAAGTAACAACACCTACAGGGTGAAAAAGATCATTAGGCATAGAAAATACAGCCTTTAAAGTATGTTTTTCCAATAATCTTTGTTTTAAAAGTTTGACAGAGTTTTTATCTGAAACAACAGTAGACATTTGGCATATTGCCACACAAATACCATCTTTCTCAAGACATTCTAAAGTGTTTTCTATGAATTCAAGTTGTTCATCAGCATTGCCATCTTGATAAGGAGGATTTAAAAAACCTCGAGTGGGTTTTAAAGATTTAACTTGTTCTTTTAGTTTTTCATCAAAGCAACTGCCATAAAAGATATGACTTTTCCCATCACCTCTCATCATCATATTAGAACAAGCATGGGCAAACATATCAGATCGTTTTTCAATTCCAATTAACTGATCAGATTTGATTTTAGTATGCCTATCTGTATTGTTTCCTGATTGATTGATCATGTAATTCATAGCAGAAACTAAGAATCCACCTGTTCCACAACAAGGATCAAAGACAGTATCATTTTGGCTTAATTCCGCTATTTCACAAAAAAAATCTGTGATATGAAATGGTGTTAAAACAAGACCAGTTTTTTTATCACTACCAGCATATCGAATGAATTGAGTATAAAACTTTCCTAATACATCAAATTGACTATGACCAATATAAGGAAGAATATCTTCTCTTATTTTTGAAATAAAATCTCTTAAAATGGTATTTTTTTCTTGTTTCTTTGTTTTTTTATCATACTTGATTTCAGAAGAAAAATCTGAATTGTTTTTGAACTTAGAATACTCTCCGATAATGACATCTATTTTTTGATAACCAAGATGATTTGATTTCAATACTCTTTCACAAGCACCAATAAGATTGAAAATTAAATCGTGATTATTTGAATAAGATAAATAACTTTGCAAAAATGGCTCATCTTCTAAAGCCACAAGAATAGCACTAATAAGGGTACAACGCTCTACTTCTGGTATAGAGTTCTCATGTAAAAAAGAATTATAATCCATGGCTTTTTCATTGAGCTTTTCTTCTGTTATTGGGAGGGATTGTTTTGTAATGATACTAGCAATATCATTCAGGCTTAAGAAGTTTTTATCTTGCAAGTCTTTATAAGTATAATGACCTTTTAGCCAAAGGAAGTTAGATATTTTCCTTTCTTTTTGATTTTCTCCACTCACTGCAATAGCTATAACATTAAAATCATCTTTTAAATAATTTGCATATAACAAGACACCATCTACGGCATAATCTTTGTATTTGTCCCTTTTTGGACTCTCATGTTTAGACACATTGGCCTTGCATTCTATAAGAATTATCTGCGGACTATTTCTAAATTGAATGATAAATTCAGGATACCCCTTGCCTTTTCCATTTTTAGAAGCAAACTTGAGCAATTTATCTATTTTAGGATTTTTAGAAGATTGCTCTTCTACTATTACATTAGGATCATTATAATATCCTTGTTCAAAAAGCATTTCCCTTACTAGTATTTCTGTGTTTTTCTCATTAGCCATTTTTATTCCATTTAAAATTTAATAGGTATATGGATTATATATAATTCTAAGTGTTCTGTCAATTTATATAAACCTTTGTCAATTTTAAAGCACACCATGAAGCAAAAAGAATAAAGAGGTTTGAAATAAGATATAGAAATAATTTTATTTGAGATTTATAAATTAAATAATTTAGATCATAGAGGATAGAGAGGCATTGAAAATTAAAAACCCACCTCAAAAAGAGATGGGCTATCCCACACAAGGTTCCAAACGTTCTCAGCCTTTTACGCTAACTACTACTATTGGCGTGAAGGAATTATATCAAAAAAATATTTATAAAATATCGCAAGTCAGCACAAAAACTTAGCTGCAAAAATATTCAAGGATTAAAATATCGCTTCAATATGTTTTCTAAAATAAAAAAGATTACTTTGAAGAGAGTTTTTATTATTTTTATGGATATTTAAATCTTTATCGCAAAACAATGCTAAATCCTTAAAATACTTCTCTGCATTTTCTATAGAGCCACCTGTGTTTTGAATTATTTGAAATATATCTTCTTTTGATTTTAATTCGCCAGTATCTTTGCACCCTAGTTTTTCTGCTAATTTTTCTTTTTTAATAGGCGGTTTAAAATGATGTCTGAGCCAGTCTTCAAAATTTGAATGTGTCAAAAATATATGACTCTTGTTCTTTCTTTTTTTAATGACACTGATTAGTTTCTCTAAATGTTTATATTCCGTTTCATCTGCTTTTGCTCTATCTAAATCCATAATAACTATAAAAATATCATACAGCTTCTCGCTTCTTTGTATAAGGTATTGAAAATTTTTATAGCTATTCTTTTTTGTTGAATTCAAGGCATATCTACTAGAAGGTAAAAATCCATCGAATAAGCCTTTTAAATATATTTCTTCTGTTTTTCCTTCGCATAAAATAAAAATCTTTCTAATATTCTTAGGATTGCTACTCATTGTAAAAACCCTTCAAATAATCTAAATAAGCATTTTTCTTCTCGCTTCTAACATCAAACTCATAAAAACTTTTTATCTGCGTACAAAAATCAATGTCTTTAGAAGTTATAAAAATTTGCTGAGAATTCAAGAATGATATATCAAAGAGCATTATATTATGAGAAGAAACAATGAGCTGTCCAGATGAATTTTCTTGAGTATTAATCAATTCGTTAAAAAGCCTAATAAGAGCATATGTGCTTATAGAAGAATCCAATTCATCAATAATTAATATTTTATTATGCTTTATTAAATCTACTATAGAAATCATTAATTGAATGATCTTTTTTACTCCTTCAGATTCTATCTGAAATCTAAAGAACATTTCATTTCTTTGGATTAAAATATCATATCTTTGTTCTTGATCTTTAAGACTCTCATGAAACTTAAAATCCGTAATACTCGCATCAATAAGACTTAAAACATCAAGTATGATTTCTTTGTTTTCCTCAAAAAACTGCTTTTTAGATTCTGTGAAATTCATCAAATAGTTTTTTGAGTAACTACTTGTCATTTGAAGCATGATCTTATCAGTGCATTTGAAAAAATCATCTACTCTTAATAATGGTAGAAATTTCAATCTTATCAATATAGTTTCTGAATCATCTGCTAAAAGAGAATTAGTTATCATCTTAGACATTTCAGGAATCTCAAAAAATAATTTCCGATTAAACTCAATTTCATGATCTTTGAGTTCATAAATTTTATCACCATCTATTTTTAAAAATTCTTCAATCACAAAATTTTTATCAAATTTGATAAAAAACTCAAAAAGATGATTTCCTTCAGTTATGCCTAACCCAAAGCTTATAGAATTACATTTTTTATTGAGGGCATTTTGAAAAAAATCTTCACTTTCTTCTATAGTGGCTTTAAGCCCTTTTTTTATAATGGATAGACAGGTTTTTATTGCTAAAAATAGATTTGTTTTTCCCGAAGCGTTTTGTCCAAAAAATACAGCAGATTTCATAGGCTTATACTTATTTGAAAGATTGAAGTTATATTCATATTTTGTATTTGCCAAGCGGGATCTTGGTTTTGCTCTAAAATCAACAGTTTGTTCTTTTTTTCCAAAAGAATAAAAGCCTGATACACTAAAATACACTAACATCAAGCACTCCTTTTGCGATTTAAATTCGTTGTATTGTATCTTTAAATTATAAACAGAAAAAATGTTTATATAGTTTTTTGATTAGAAAAACCCCATTGTTCTGATTCATTTTTCCTGACTAACGATTGATTTTTTGCCATGTTGATTTTTAATATCTCTTTTGTTAATATAACTGATATTTTAATAAAGGAGTAAAAAATGAGTAGTGATTTTTGGAATGGCTGGTGGTGGAATGAGCTGACACAACCAAATAAAAAACCATATATACCTGATGTTGAGGATTATGAACCAACTGAAAAAGAAAAAGATGCTATAGCGTATTGTTTAGTAGAAGGCGAAAAAGCTTATCAAAACGGCATCAAGAAAGGTTATGCGAACGACGCGAAATACGAAGAAGGCTACCAAGAAAAGTTTCAAGATGCTGCAGTACAAAGATTAAGAAACGGGGAATGGACAGATAGAGCTCAAGACTTAGGATTTAGTTCTTCTTCTGAATTAGCAGATGCGATAGAGGCTGGAAAAGTCACTCCATATGGAGAAGATGGGTATATGAGGTTTAAGAAGAACTAAATCTTCTTATTCCCCGTTTCTTAATCTATTTAAATTCTGCAGCATCTTGAATAGCTTTTTGTCCGCCTTCTTCGTATCGCATTTGTTCGCCTTTCTTGATGCCGTCTGCGTTTTTAAAATCTATATTTAAAGGACTTTTCTTCCACTCTTGAAGATGTTCTGAGCTTAGATTTTCCTTATTCCAGTTATATTTTGCTTCTGCAAATTCGAATCTTTTTTGGGCTGAATCTAAATTTTTATATTCGCTAAGTGCAGCTATTTCTCTTTTGAGTCCTTGAGCTTTGGGTGAATTTTGATCTTTAAGGTTATTTAAAGCTGATTGCCTTGAATATAGTTTTTCAACAATGCTTTCTGAAGAAAGATTTGCAAATTTTCTTCCGCCATCAAGGGAATTGATTTTTCGTTGAATATTTTCTAGGTTTCCTTTTGCTGAAGTAAAATCTTCATAACTTGAAGCCATTTTACTCATAGAACTGTCCTTCTCTTTATTTGTTTGCTTGATATTGTTTTTTCTTAACTTCACTGCAGAACCCACACCTATTGCATAAGAACTTTCAGCACCAATAGCCCCTACATCAGATAGCACACTTCCTAATCTACCACCAGGCATCAGCATACCCGCTGCTCCCATTATTGCTCCTGCAGCTGCAACAGATGAACTCATGGTTGCATAATTATGCATACCCATACCCATACTTTGAGCAGCAGCTGCAAATACAGAGCCACCTGAAGCATTGACGCCATAACTATAATTTTGAGATTCATTGTGAGAGTAAGAAACTCCTGAAGCTTGAGAGCCTTGTATGCTATTTCCACCTGTTCCAGAGACAGATGATACGATACCCCCAAAACCAATAGTAGAACTTGAAATTCCACCTTTTAGACCTGCAGCTGCAAAGTTCCCGTTTTTAAGATCTTCTTGTACGGAAAGACTTTGATTCAGTCCTACTTTTGCAGCAGATCTGTTTGCTTGTTTTTCATCTTTTTCACTAAGGCTCCTCCAAGTTCCGCTTATTGCTCCTCCAACTCCACCTACTACAGCTCCAACTGCCGCACCTGGTGCAGCTCCAACTCCAGCTCCTACAGCTCCAACTGCCGCACCTGTCATTCCGCCCGTTGTTGCTCCTACGGCCGCATCAGAAGCAATATTTGAAATAAGATCTCCTGCAAAATTGCCCTTGGTGTTCTTTTCAAGCTGACTTTCCATCTTCTTAAGGTTTGCTCTTAAAGTGTCTTCAAATTTTGCAACATTGGCTATTTCTTCATTAGCATGATATTCATTTTTATCTCTCAAATGTTCCATATAATTAATTTCTTTAGTTCCTTCCCCAACCGCATTTCCATCTTTATCAACATTTGCAGGAACAGTGATTGTGGCATTGGATCTCAAGCTACCATCATCTTCATCAACAATCCCTGCTTTAACTTTACCATCAAATCTCGTAACTGAACTAAAGGTTTTTTCACCAATCTCACTAGCCCCAGCTGTGGCTATTTCGGTGGCAGCTTTTTCTCTGCTCATTCCTTTTTTGCCTTTTGCCATTACGTTGGTTAGAGAATTATGAAAGCCCTTTAGATTTTGACTGGTTGTGGTCTCTGCCTGAAGTTCTATAAGACTTTTCCCGCTTTCAGGATCATAATAATTGTCTTCCTCTATCTTCGTAGCTTCACCTTTCATACTTTGATGAGATTTGGCAGCAAGTTGATAGGCGGTTTTTTTGTAATTACCTTTCCCGCTTCCGCCTATAACATCTCCAAATTCTTCCCTCGCACTTTGAACGGTTTGAGCGGTTTTGATATTTTGCATATCTGTATTTGTTGCTGCGATATCAGAAACTCCTTTTATTCCTCCATTGTCTTTAAGGTATTTTGCATTGGCTTTGCCTTGCCCCATTTCATTAGCGTAAGCAACTTCAGCACTACTTTCTCTTCTATTAAAGATCTGCTTGGTACCATTAGTAGAGTTAATGGCGTTAAAAGCTTTAGATTTCGCTGATTGAGATATTGCAGCATCTATAGCATTGTTTTCACTTACTTGTGAATAGCCTTGCCCACCACTACCAACTCCACCTTCTAAATCCTTACCATAGACATTTCTTAAAGCATGTCCTTGTGCGATTTGATTTTTAATTCCTGCGTGTGCTCCATATTGGATTGCATTCATTTTAGCTGTATCTAGTTCTTCTTTGCCTATTCCGATGGTTTGGTTGGCAGATATTCGAGATTGATTTTCAATGCCTTGTTGATAAAGACTGCCTTCTCTGTTGTTTCTTATATTTCCAGACTCATCATAGATTCCTGCTTTTTGTAGTCCTTCAGCTCGATTGATTTGTTGGGTTGCTAAATCAGTTCCTAAAGTTCTAGCATGTCCAAGACCATTATTGATCGCATCTGTTCCTATTGCGGCTGAAGCTGCAATTTGTTGTGTGCCTTGTGCAATTTGAGCTGCAGATGCTTCTCTAGCTTGTTGGAATCTTATATTTTCAATAAATGCCGCATTGTTCTGTTCAATGCCCTGCATTATTTTTTGTCTATATTCAAATTCTGCAGGGGTTAATCCTGTAGTTTCTAATATCTTTTGAGATATGTCCGATTTAATTTGTTCCTCTTTTGCCATCTCAGCATTCATATTTGCTTTAGCAGCGGCGGCATTAGCTCCTGCTTTTGCAATCATTCCAAAAGACTTTAAGGTACCAGATATAACGATTCCAATAATTAAAAAAGAAGCCATAGTTGATGATGAGGCTAATAAGCCATTTTGCATGGCAATGTAATCATAATAGGACTGATCATAAACCATTTCTCCCCCACTTACTACAGTATTTCTAGCCAATCCTATTACTTTTTCATAAACATCTCTTGCTGTTAAATTTGTATAAAAATCATGAGAGATTGCTAAAGCTATTCTTTCAAGAACAACTCCACCAAGTCCGATGAAATAAAGAGCATACATTTTTAAAGCTTTAGTACCACCTTGTATTACTAAGCTTAATAAAAAAAATGGAAAAACTGAAAGAGCTAGAGCTTCATAAAAATTAAATAGAAGAGGAATTTTTTCAAGGAAGGTTGCAGCTGAAGCTATTGCAGAACCACTTGCTAACTCTGCATCGACCTTCAGTTTATTACGAGCAATGAGCTCAGCAGTAGCTCCTGTAAGTCCTAAACTATCTTTATAAATTGCTCTATCCACAACTGGTTGCATTGCATTTTTAAGAGTAAGATTTAAAAATCCATTTAGACCAGAGACACTATCATGAAGAAATTCTAAGCCCATATCTTTGGAAATATTTTTTACAAACTCATCTTCGCTTTTTGTGATTCCAGCTTGAAGCAAAATTCTTTTTTCAAAGTTGGGTTTTAAATATCTCCAATGATCCTTTACTTCTCCCCAGGCTTCAACTGAACATTCTTTTCCACTTGTTGTTTTGAGCCCCTCCATTACGCTTTTATTTGTAAATTTGCTTTTAAAATTATCAGGTGCTATGCTCTCTAGAGTGATTCTACCTTCTCCGATATATAAATCTCTAGGAACATTCTTTATTTGTATTGCTCTAAAAACGCAATCACCAATATAATCTCCTAATTTCTGCTCAAACATCAATCCTTGTTCACCCATTCTTTTAAAATCTACCCATGCTTTTTTATTCATAATGATTTCAAAATTTTTCTGATAACCAATTTGTGAAAATCTCGTGCCATTGATGTCTGTAAAGGTAGAGTCTACAAGATTTATTAAAGGAAGTTGCAATGAACTAAAAAGAGAAAAGGGAAGGGCAAGTAAATAGGGAACATTATCAATCTTAGCTTTAGTTGGACCAGTGTTTGTGCCTGAAAAATAAGATCTTTGATCTTGCAAATAAACACTCACTCTAAATTCAGGAGCAAGACCCAGCACTACAATTATAAGGAGTATTCCATATCGAGAACTAAAAAAATTTAAAACTCCTGGAGTGCTTATTTCTTCAAGTCCTCTTAATCCTATACGACCATAAAGTACAGCCACTATTCCTCCAATACCAAAAGCCAAAACCATGAAAGCATAATAGTCTCCACTTCCCATAATCATTGCGACAATGTTTAAAGCTTGTCTATAAAGATCAACATCACCAAAAGTATAAACAGGAAAATAATCAATGAATAAAGTGCCTTGTGCGGCAAAAGCAAAACTTGAGAAAAATACCAATAAGGTAATAATCTTATTAAACATAGAAATCCTTTTTGTAAAGAATAAATATTATGGTATTTGATATAAAATTTATTACGTTTTGTTTTTTTATATCATTCTTTATGATTTTGTTTGATGATGAATATTAACAAATTTACTTTGTTTGTAATATGCGATAAACAAAAAAGAAAGAGATATAAAGAACATAAAAATTTATTTTCAAAATTACGTATAAATCATATCACAAAAAAGAAATGATTTCAAGTCAGATTTAAATTTCTAAATGATTCTCCCTAATTAGCGGAGGTTGAGAACTTATAAATCAATTCAAGATTTTTATTGAATTTTTAATTTCTTACTTTTTTAGAAATTTTGCAATTAAAAATAAAAATAAAAATTTTTAAATTTTATTTAACTTAATAACATGTTAATAATTTGACTTGACAATATTTGATAATAGAGTATAATTATACTTTAGTATAACGTAAAGTATAGCATAATTCACTATTTATATCGCTTGGTCGAATATAAAACGTTCCGATAGCTCTTCTTCAAGAACTTAAAAAAAATTAAGGTTTTCAATTGCATTAAAACCTTAGACTACTATATACATTTTTCCCCTTTTTAGGAAAAACATATCTCAAAAGTTAAATAATAAACGAAATTCATGTTAAACGGTACATGTTAAATAATATTCATATTAAATAACATGTTATATAAACATGCTATGTACTAAAATCATTAAATAGAAAAATTTTCAAAAAAAAAAAAAAAAAAAAAAATAAAAAATAAATTTTGAAATTAAAATTTTTGAATTTGATTTTTTTCATTTAGATTCAATACAAAATACTCTCTAGAACATTCAAAATGGCATCTAAAATCGATTTTATTTCATTCATAGTATGTTTTTAAGATAAAAAATAGATCGTTGATTTTAGATGGGTTTTTGTGAGTTTTTTAAAAGTCAGTCTGTCCAATTGCAATTATCTTAAATAACATTATTGTTAAAATATCTAATCTTTGATGTTGTGGTTTAAAGCAAGAAAGTGAAGTTAAAGAAAGTTGTAAAGAGAAATTACAGAAAATTGAATATTATTACGAATAATTTGATTAAAAATCTAAAAAATTTAAAGAAGAGGAATTTCCATCTTCTTTAAAAATATTTATTCAGAAAGGAACTTTGAGCCTATTACCTTAAAGGCTCGGAAAAATTATATACATTTTTGGTAAATGAAAAAATATTGTATAATTTTTTTAGATTTTAAGACAAGTTATTAAGAGTGCCTTATCAAGATTGATTCTTAAGGCTAATTCAAAAAAAGGAGATAATTTGTATATTAGCGTATTTTTAAATTTTGTAAAGAAAGCTTTTAAAGGGCTACTTTTAGTTTTAAGGTGGTTTGCTTTTAAGTTATTGCTTATTCTCGAAATGTTTTCATTTACAGTTTTTTTTATATTGATCGGATTTTTTATAAGTTTGGTTTTTAAATTCAATCACATCAATGAACCCTTTAAAGATCCTTTTTTCATTCTTTGTTTATGTTCTGTATTGTTAATGCCCTTAATATATTTATTAATAAAATTTTATTTGCTACCAAAGTTTCCAAATTATTATTTATTCAAAGGAACTGATGGAGATAATTTAGGTGATTGTCTTAGGTACTACAAAGAGAACAAAAAAACCATTTTTGTTTCAAAACAAACTTTAGATAATGATGAAATAACTGTCACTCAGAAGCTTAATAAACTTCAAAAAATGATGGGAATCAAAAGTGAAACTTGGAAACGAAGACTTAGCAACTATGAACAAAAAGTGAAAAATGAAGATTATGCCTTTTTGATAGGCTATCATTATGAAATGATGAAAAGATTTGCATATGCTGGTATATTTTTTTATATTATTTTTTGTATGATGCTTGGAACGAATTTTCTTGGTTATGATGTTCATGACCCACTTTTTAATGTTATTGGTTTTTTCATTGCATCGCTTTGGTTGATTTTCGGTTTTTTATTTGGTTTTGGTGGTGATCATCAAGATAAAATGGAAAATTTTAGAAAAAAGATGTTAGAAAAAAATAATAAGGAGTTATGATGTGAATGTGATTGCAACATGTTATAAAGAATAATCAAGTGGCTCAAATAGGATTTTTATAAAGTATAAGGAATAAAATGTTTAATCAAAAAAATACTAAGACTCATTGTGTTGATGAGCAGAAAATACACACATCAAAAAACAATAAGATTTTAATACTCATAGTTGTATTGGGAGTCTTTGTTGTAGGTCTTTTTTTTGGAAAGGTTATTTTTAAGACTGATGTTATGGAGTATAAAAAACAAATTTCTGATCTAAGCTCTAGGATATTAATACTTGAAGAAGCACAAAAGAATTCAAAAGAAAATGCTATAAAACTTCAAGGACTTGTATATGAATTAAATGGGAGCAAAAAAGAGCTGGCAAATGCTTTTCAAAAAGCTATTTCAATCCAAGAGGCTATCAATGCGATCAACCGAAAAGCCGAAATGGTAAAAGGCAATGCCGAAAGAATTAAAAGGAACTATATTAACGATAATCTAGAAGTCAAAAACTTAGATTATAGTGTAATTAAAGAGTTGTTGAAAGTTGTTGATGATGATACTTCTAAGCAATTAAGTGTTTTGAATCATTCAGTTGAAATTTTAAGTGATTTTCAAAAAAAAGAGTCATTGCCAATTAGCGGTAAGGCTCAAAACAAAGAGATTGAAAATCAGAAATTTAACACAACAGTTGGAAGTGAAATTGACAAAAAAGAACACTTTAATCAAAATAATAGTGATTTTCAAGATAAAACTATAGAATTACAATAAAGGAGATAAATGCAGAAAAATAATTGGCTAATAAGCGATAATCTGACTTATCGTTTTAAAGATTTACAAAAAAATTATGGTAAAAATGTCAATAAGAAAATAAGAGATGATTTATGTTTTGTGTGTTTAAAGGAATGGGAAAGATGGGGAAAAGATAATAGTTTCTTGTTAGATGAAAATTCTATACGTTATCAGATTGATTTTGACTTTAAGAGAGCTTATGATTATTTGATTGAGACAATCAAAAAGACTAATCTTAAATTAAGGGTCAGTATTTGTTCTAAAAAAATACAAGAAGGGAATAACAATCATTGGGCCTATGAAAAATATCGCCTTTCTTTAAAAATTATGAATATCGATACAAAAAAGATAATTCATCTTGATAGTGTTAAGTCTATTGAATGTTTTTGTTTTGAAATTATCCATGTATTGTTTTGTTCTAAAGCTCCTTTTGATTTCACTGAGAGTTCTTTTCGCGATTTTTTGTATGGGATAAAAGATGATGAGATAGGTTTAGAAAGGAATTTATTTGAATCAATTAACTCTTGAGCAAAAAAAAATTGTTGCCAATCAAGATAAAATATTGCTTGTAAATGCTTATGCTGGGACGGGTAAAACTTCTACATTGGTTGAATACTGTAAAGCAAGAAAAAATAAAAATATTTTATATCTTGCCTACAATTCATCAATGGCAAAAGAAGCTGTTAAAAAATTCGAGGGACTTAACGTAAAATGTCTTACGATTCATTCATTGGCTTATCAGAATATTGGTATTGCATATAAAGATCGTTTAGAGAAAAATGCATCTTTAAAACCATTTCATCTGAGTAAGTATTTTAAAAATCCTAATTATGAGAAAAATAGTGCATTAATGGATCTTTTCTATAAATTTTTAACTTCTAACAAAACAATTAAAGAAATTACAAGAGAGAGCAAAGGAGAGGTTGATACAGAAATATCAGATAGACTTTCAGTTTTATGGAATGATATTTTATATAACAATTCAATGCCATTTGAACATGATTTTTATCTTAAAATGTATCAACTCGCTTTCCCGAAATTAAGCTATGATTACATCTTGGTCGATGAAGCTCAAGATCTTAATCCAGTAATGTTTGATATCATTGTAAGACAAAGTGCCAATCTCGTTTTTATTGGAGATTCTTATCAGAAAATTTATGGTTTTAGAAGATGTATCAATGCTCTAGAGCTTCTTGCGTCTAATCCAAAATCTAAAACTTTATATTTGAGTGAGACTTTTAGATGCCCAACAAGAATCATTAGCCTTGCTGATCCTTATTTAAAACTAGCAGGGGCAAAAATACCTCTTGTTTCAAATAAAAAAAGTGAAGAAAAAATGTTTTCTCCCAAAAAACAAAAATGTATAATATGTCGAACCAATGCAAAGATTTTTTGTTTTGCTTATGAAAATCAGGGTAAAAAAATACATTTTGTTGGAGGTATAAAGAATTACAAACTTGATGAAATGGTTGATTTGATGCTAGTTTTTTCAAAGAACGAAGAAATTAAAAAGAATATTAGAAATCCGTTTTACAAAAATTTTAAAAGTGCCTCTGATATTATTGAGTACGCTAATAATTCAAAAGATGTGGAAACTAAAAGCAGAATAAATGTTCTTTTGAGACTTTTAAATGCAAATATGAATCCTTTTGAATTTGTTAGAGATATCAAGGATTATCCACTAAAGGACGCTGATTATATCATCACTTCAGCTCATAAAAGTAAGGGGCTTGAATGGGATCATGTTGTCTTGGAAGATGATTTTTTGGATATTGAAGAAGAGTTATTGAGGGGCGAATTGTTAAAGAAGAGTGAAAAGAATAATTATATTAGTATAGAGGAAATAAATTTGCTTTATGTTGCGATAACACGGGCTAAAGTTAGTTTAGAATCTTCTAAAAATTATTTTTTTGATGAGGAGATTTTTAAAGAGGCTAAAAAAATACTAAAATTTGTCAATTAAGGATAAAATATGGAGAAGAAAAAAGGTTTTTGGGAGAAGTTTTTTAAAATAAAGACAGACACTAAACTTGATGAAATTCTTTTAAAAAAAGATGTTGAAAAAAAATTCAAGAGCAGGATAACAAAAAAGTTCTTCATTTTATTGGGTCTTGGTTTGATTGTTTTTTTCATTCTGGTTATCGTTCAGTCAATTTCTATTATGAAAAATGAGAATATAGAAGTAGCTGAAAAGAAAAATCGTCAGGTTGTTGAAATAAAAACAGATAATTTCGGAATTTGGCAATCTCAGTTTGAACAAAAATTTAAAGATGAGAAAAAAGAAAGGATCGCTGATGGCAAGAGAATTGAAAGCAAGATTGATGCAACGAATGATTTTTTAACTAAAGATCTTCCAGAGACTCTTAAAAAAATTGTTTCAGGAATAAATAATAAATTTAAAGATTTTGCAAGTGATTTTAAAGAAGAAACCAAAAGTTTAGGTAACAAAATAGACAATTTAGCTAAAGATACAGACAGAAAAATAGACAATTTAGAGGACAAAATTAACAAGGAAATAGAAATAAAGTTTGTTGATGTTAACAGCAAAATACAAGATTTAAGCAATAAGCCTATTGTTGCACAAGGAATTTTGCCAGAAGTCTCAAACAAGGACACAGCATTGCCAAAGCCTGTAGATATTCCAAAAGAGGAAGAAGAAGTGATTTATCAGGCTAATATTAAAGTTTCTCAACCAGATCCTGTTGAAGAAGAGGTTCAGGAGAGAAAAGAATTAACTTTTAATGCTCCATTAGGCGTTGCTCAAGCAATTTTGTTAAATGGAGGTGATGCTAGTGTTGCAAATATGGGCAATCAAGAGGATTCTCCTGTAGCTCTTTCTTTGCTAACAAAAATGAGTATTGCTAATGGAGAATATACAAATGTTGAAGATTGTTTATTGCTAGGAAACGCTATTGGAAATATGAATACAGAAAGAGCGAATATTCGATTAACTAAAATTTCTTGTATTTTTAAAGATAAACAGGGCAATAAATATAGGGCTGAAGGTGCTATAAAGGGCTGGATCTATGATGAAACTTCTAACTTAGGGGTAGGCGGAAAACTTATTACTAAAGAAGGAAAAATTATTCGAGCTACTTTGCCACTTGCAGCCGCTCAAACTGGATTGGATTATATTACAAGGAAGGCTAGTAATGTTAGTTTGGTTGGAGGAGGTTATAGCGACTTAACTGCCGCTTTAGGTTCAGGTGGAAGTTCTGCAGCTACTCAAACCATCTCCAAAATGACTGATATTTACACAAAATATTTAGATGCAATGACGCCAAGTATTAATTTTAAAGGAGGCAGGAAAGTGAGTATTTTATTTCAAGGAGGGGAGAGTATTCCATTAGTCCCTTATGATGACAAAAATAATTTTGATGGAGAAGGTGTTTTTAACAGCATTCAGGGAGAAAAATACAACTATCAAGGAAATGAGGCAGACTATGATTAGGAAAATTATCTACATTATCTCAACGATATTTGTATCTCTATTGATAGTGCAGGGTTGCTCTATTGGATCTTCAAGTGGATATTGTGAGTATGGTTGGTTTAAAAATGTTAATTTAAGTTTGAATAAATGTAATTATAGAAAAACTGGAGTCTGCAAAGATTCTTTAGATATTTTAATGCACAGAGAGGCTACTTTGAAAAAATCTTATGAGGGGCTAAAATGCGAAGAAAATTAGTTAAAATAAATATGTTCATATTTGGATTTTTCTTTCTTCTGACAGGTTGTTCGCAAAAAGAGATTAGAATTACTTTGGATCAGCAAGTCTATTCTCCAAGATATAAACCCATTATTGGTAGTGGTAACAATGATGCTAGAACGATTATTGATTACGGAGTAGTTTTAAAGATTTGGGTAACTCCATACAAAGACACTGAAGGAACTTTAATTGCAGCTCATTATGAATATGTTTGGGTTGATAGACCAGATTTTGTTCCAGGAAGTGCTGTTCCTCAAATCAGTGGAGGTGGTGGCGTGATCACTCCAACAGGAAAATTGCCTTTTTCTATATCGCCTAATGAAATTGATAGGTCAGATATTAAATCCGATCAGGTAATCAATCGTTTTAATATTCAGAGTTCAAAAAATACTAATTCAAGGATTTTGCAAAGAGCTAAAAAAGAAGATACCTCGCTTGAGGTGAAGAAAAAACAACCAGTTGACCCGTCTAAAAAACAACTTATTAAACAACCCGTCAAACAAAATACAAAAGGAAAGAAATGAAAAAGAAAATTTTAGCAAGTATTTTAGCAAGTTTGGTTTTAAGCTCTTTGTTAGTAGCTTCTCCGCAAAATATTTCAAATATATCAGATTTGAAAGAATCCATAGCTATTTTGATAGATAAAATACAGACTTTAGAGAATGAATTTGAAGATCTCAAAAAAACTCCTCTTCTTGTTCAAGAGGAGAACAAAACGCAGGATAAAAACTTTGAAAGTAAAGACATTGAAAATAGAGATGATAGACTTATATCTACCTTAGCAGATAAGATACAGGCTCTAGAAAATGAAATCAAGAAATTAAAAAAAGTCCCCCTAGTTTCTCAGGATAATAAAGGCATTAAAAAAGAAAAGACTCAAGAGGAAAAATCTAAAGAAGAAGATGTGGTGAAAAGACTATATGAATTAGAAAAATTAGTGCGATCACTAAGAAATAACCCTTCTAATGATCCACTTTTAGTCCATAATGACAAAGAAGAATCTAAGAAAGATTTAGAAAAAAAAGGTGAGCCTTCAAAAGAATCAACTAATGATGCCTTAAACAGACAATTTAAAATTTTTACTGATTATGTCAATCAAAGAATCTCTGATTTAGAAAAAAAGACAGTTCAACAAGAAGTTAAAACAACTGAACCTTTAACTTATGTTCAGCAAAGTTCTTTGCCAACTTGTGATAATCATTGTGTTTCTAAAGCTGATTTTTCAAATTATAAATTTGAATCTATTAAAAAATATAAGAATTTACAAACACAAATTAATGTTTTAAAAAAGCAAGTTGAGAGTATTCTTTTAGAAATCAGAGAAATCAAAAATTATTATCAGGGTAGTTAGAATGATGTGGAAAATCTATTTAGCCATTATTTTTGCAGGCGTTGGCTTATTTTTCTATCTGAAAAACCCAAGAAATATAAAAAAAATTTCGCCCATTATAAAGAAGATTTGGAATCTTGTTTTTCCAGATGACTGGCAAGAAAATCTTGATTCTTTAGAACAGCAAAAAATTAGAGCTCTTAATGAGACAGGTTCTATCTCAAAAATGCTTTTACTGCAGTCTTATCAAAAAATTGATAAAGACTTTGGATTCTTTTATCTGATAACTGGAAGAATTGGAGTGGGTCTAGAGTTAAATCTTTCTTCTATGCTTTCTGAAAAAGCAATTAAAGAAATTCAAGGTGTTTTAAGCTCTATCAATATAAGAGATGTTGCTATGCAGATAATAACCTATGCGTCTAGCGATATTCAATATTATGTAGAAAATATTGAAAATTCTTGTCATTGTGATTCTAAAATAGGCAATATTGAAAATCTTGAATTGATGAGAGATGAGAGAATAAAAAAAACAAAACAGTGGTCTAAAAATAGTATGTTATCTGAAGAGTCAGGTGCTGATTTAAGGGCTAGAAACTTTATTAATATGATAATCTTTATTTTTCCACCAGAAGCTAATTTAAGAAAAATAAGGAGTCTGATGAATACAATCAGAGGAATACTAGAGTCTTTTTCGCCAAGATTGCTTTCCCCCACAATTGTTGCAAAAATTTATGGAGAAATATTAAGAGAAGATTCAAGTTTGAAGGATTATGATATTCACAAGAAAATGAATGTTCAATTAGCTAAAAATGCTCATGTTAGAATTGATCGAGATGATGGCTTGTTAAAGATTGGTAGAAAAACATACGCTAAAGTTTTGACAACTGATAAATATCCTTCTTTTACTAGTTCTTATGAAGTTTCAAATGCTTTTTTTGCATTTGAGGGCGAGTATCAGATCCCTATTGCCACACCTTTTTTAGCATCTTTAACTGTTCATATTGATAATCCTGTAAAAGCAAAAAGAAAGATTTTAGATAAGGCTAGATGGAATATTGGACAAGTTAAAAAAATTGGTGGAGAAGAATTTCTCAAATTTCCATCTTTGTCTAAAGTTATAAAAGAAAGCAAGGAGGTCATTGAATATGTTGAAGAAGAAGATCAAATGCCATATGATGCAATGTTTTCAATAACTGTTTTTGATACCAATCAGGACAATCTAGAACAATCTATTGGACGATTGAAGACAAAATTCAAAGCAATAAAAGTTGGTGGCTGGGAGGTCAATGAAGAAAAATTTGGCTTGATCGCTTATCAATCCCTCTTATGGTCTTTACCCTTTCAATTCGATCTTGAGACAAAAGAGCATTTAAAAAGATTTGATTTAATGTTTAACTCAAATATCACCTCAATTGTTCCTTTAATATCTTCTTTTAAGGGAGTTGGAGCCCCAATTCTTAGATTTTTTGCAAGAACAGGGCAAGTTGTGGGAATTGATTTTTGGGCTGGTAGAGAAAACTATAATGTTTGCATCATAGGTCCTTCTGGTTCTGGAAAATCATTTTTGAGCAACAGTATTCAAGCCTCGCATCTTCAAGCGGGTGTTAAAGTTACAATTTTCGATAAAGGGCGTTCATATCTTCCGCTTTGCCAAGAGCTTGGCGGAGAATTTATAGACTTTGCTAAAGTAGATGAAAAAGGTAAACCAAATATCAAGTGCCTAAATTTTTTCACAAACATGCAAACTGTTTTAAAAGATCCTGAAAGTTTTGGTGGTGGAGACAGGATTGTGTTAAGCTATGCTTCTTTTAGAAAAAGCGATCTTTTAAGAGAAGATGGAAAAATTGAGGCCATTGAGGAAGATTCCTTTCAAGCTCTTGTTCTTATTATCGGGATTATGTGCGGTCAAGATTATTCTTCAGGTATAAAAAATCAAATTGGACATAATGATAATTCAACTAAGAGCATTATGCAAAATCTTATAGAAGAGGCCTTAATGAGTGCTTTCTATAAAAAAGGCAGAGAAGCGGGAATGAGGGAAGTTGGAGAAGCATTAAGCGAATTTAAAGATATTGCAATGAAAAAAAATGAAGTAGAAATTGCAAATGAACTCAATAAGCTCATTTTGGCTTTAACAGCTTTTACTTCACCGAGCGGAAAGTTTTTTAGCTATTTTAATGGAGCTTGTAATATAAACCTTGAAAATGATTTCACTCTTTTAGAGCTTGATGATTTAACCAACAAGGGAAACCTATATCATTTAGTTTTAATGAGTATGCTAGAGCGTTGTGCTTCGGACATGTATTTTGATAGAACGAAGAAGAAAAGTATTGTTGTTGATGAAGCGGCAGATGCCTTAAGCGATATGACTTATGCTAAATATTTTGCTGACTTTTGTAGAAGAGTAAGAAAATATGGAGGATCAATGATGACAATCACACAAGGTGTTCGAGATTATATGGCAAATTCTTTTTCAGAGGCCGTTTGGACAAACTCTTCACATAAGATGCTCTTAAGGCTTAATCCAAATGAAATTGCTAAAGGCTTTGAAAGCGGAGGGTTATTTTCTGGATACTCTGATTTAACTAGAATACAAATGAGTTCAGTTTCTAATAGAGCACCTGAATATTCTGAATTTTTATACATTAGTGATAACGGGTTTTCTGAAGTTCTGATTTTAAAGGCAACTTCTCAAGAGGCTTCAATGTTTACGACTAACCCTTTAGAGCAAAAGCAAAAAAAAGATCTCCAAGAGCAATATGGATTAACACCTCAACAAGCCACAGGTCTTTTTGGATACCTTAAAGAGGGTATTGATATACAAGAGGGCTTAAAAAATGTTAAAGAAAAGAACAAAAAAGGAACAACAGAGTTTTGGCTCAATAAGATCAGATCAAGTTTTAATAAAGACCAAATAATTCCATTTGCTCAGAAAGTTTGCGATGAAGAGGGAAACGTTATATACTATGAAACTTTTTTGAGGATTCTTGATGAGGGAGATGTTTATAGCCCTAAGGATTTTTTAGAGACAGCCATTGAGCAGGAACTTCTAGGAATGATTTTTAGGAGACATCTAAAAAAGTGTATTAATTTTTTCAAACCTCTTTCTCAAAAATTTTCTATTAATTTTCATATTACAGAAATCAATGATCATCTTTTGGATTCCTTAGATGAGCTTTTCGAGGACAACGATAAAGGATTGCTTATTTTAGAAATAGAGGCAAAGAATATTAAAAATAAAGATGTTTTCGATTTTTGCGTCAAGGCAAAAAACAAAGGATTTTTGATTGCTCTAGACAATATAGATTTCAATATTAAATTAGTAGACCTAGAGATTCTTCGACCAAATTTTATAAAAATTGATGGAGCTCTTGTTTTGAGTGCATATAACAATGAGACCGATAGAAATAAAATTTACATTTTTTCTCAAATCGCTAAAACTTTTAACATGTTAGAAATTGCTAGTCATATTGAAAATAGAAAATTGCAAGAAATGAGCAAGGGTATTGGAATTAATCTCTATCAAGGTTTTTATTTTCAGGAACCACAAAGTATTTTAGATATATTTAATATAAAGGATTCAAAAGATGCTGTTTTGCAGTCTTGAAGAGAAATTATTAAAAGCCCATAACGAGCTTAAAGATTTTGAGAGAAAAATAAACACTAAAAAGTTGGATATCAAAAAAGAAAGAATCAAAGCTAAAAAAGAAAAACTTGTGCAAAAAAAATATGATATTGAAGAAGAATATATCACAAGGCATAATAAGGAAGGACTATATGTAGGGATTGGAGTAAATCTGCAGACCTTAAAAAAAGAGCCCTTGCTTTTGCCCTGGAAAAACTTTTACAACCATTCAGCAATTTTTGGAACGACTCAGGTTGGTAAAACAAAATTCCTATTAAGTTTTGTTCGTCAAAATATACTCAAAGGAGATAATGTTTTGATTATGGATCCAAAAGCTGGAAAAGAGCATGAAATTTTAAATAAATTATTTGAATTTGTTCATGAAGCTGATAGGCACAAAGATTTTTCATATATCAACCCACTATCTCCAAAATCAACAGACTATTTTAACCCACTATATGGATTAGGAGATGATGAAATCGCTTCTTTGATTGCAACAATCCTTTACCCTAATCCTCAAGGAGATGGAGAGTTTTATTCTGGAAATGCTTTTGCTATTTTAAAAGTTGTACTTTATTCCTTGTCTTTTTTGGAAAAGATAGGCGATGAGGATGGAGAGTATCGAAAAAAAAAGGAAAAAGAGGAATACATTAAATATATCAAACTAATGGAGTTGCGAAATGAGAATTTAAGGTCTTATGATTTTAAAAATGAATTAATGTTTCCAGATGTTGCTGAAAAGCTTTTTGCAGAGATGAAGGATTTTGAAATAGAGGAAGAGGGAATTTTTAATAGAAGCTTTTTGACATTTCAGGACTTGCTTTATTACACAACAGTTGAAAAATTAAAAATCCTAAAAGAGACGGTTTTTGCAATTCCTGTAGACAAAAAAGATTTTGAGCTAATGAGAATAAAAAAAGAGCTCGTACTGTTATGGGAAAAAATTGATGAAATTTCACCTGAACACCGAGCAAAAATTTCAGTTTCACTGTCGAATTTTTTGAGTAATATAGGAACAGGAGAGTTGGGAAAAATATTTTGCACTATTAAAATCAATCCTATTTTATCAAAAATAGCCAATCCCGAAAGAGGCTTAATTTTACTTTTACACCCATTCCCATTAAAGTTTAAAAAGATCTCTGAATTCGTAAATAAGATTCTCATTAAAGTTTTTGAATCATTATTTGGGATTGTGAGTGTCAGTGGTAGAATGCTTGGCAATAAGAGGCTTTGGGCACATTTAGATGAGGGGGAAGCTGCTATTTATCCTGGTATTGAGAGTCTTTTAAATAAAGGGGCAGGTTTAGGATTTACAATTAATATTTATACTCAGTCTTTAGCAGATCTTGAATCAAAAATGGGGACAATCTTAGCAAAAGTTTCTAGAGATTCTTTGAATACTTATTTTGTTTTAAAAATGAATGAAGAACACAGTATTGATAGCATGATCAGAGCTTTTGGAATTATAAATACAACAAACACAAATATAGTTGGTGGTTCTAGAGGAATGGGAATTAATTTTTCTAGATCTACTGAGAGTATCTTAAACTCTAGTTCTATCATGAACTTACAACCCGCTGAAGGATTTGTGAAAAATATGGGCAAATACTGGAAGGTTAATTTTCCAATTATGCCAGATAGGGATTCAAGGTATTTAATAGAACCCGAAACGACTGAAGATGAAAAAATGTTTAGAAGAATGATTGAGCTTGAGAAAGAATTAGAGAAGCTAGGAGAAGCAGATGTATAAAGAAAAGATAATTCGTTTGATTTCTGAATTAGAAACTAAGCTTATCGAGAGAGAAGAATTTATTCGTCTTTCGATTTTATGCATCTTTTCTAGACAACATTTATTTTTTATTGGAGCACCAGGTGTTGCCAAAACTTATGCAGTTGAAATTATGTCAAAAATTTTTACTGATTCGGTATTTTGGCAAAAAACATTAAGTGCCAAAACTGAAGAATCCGATTTTCTTGGGAATAAAAAAGATACACCTAAAGAAGAAACGATTTTAGGAGCAAACTTTTTATTCTTTGATGAAATGTTTAAAGCCCCTGATGATACTTTGGTAGCACTACTTTCAGTCTTAAATGAGCGATATTATACTATTGGCGGGAAACCTTATCCAATTCCTTTATACACATTATTTTCTGCAAGTAATGAAATCCCCGCAACTGAAAAAATTGAACCTTTTACAGATAGGCTTTTAATTTGGTATCGAGTTGAAGAGATTTTAAAAAGTGAAAACAGAAATAGATTTTATCGAAATGAATTTGGTGGGAACAAAAACTTCTTGAATACTTTTTCGCTTAAAGATATTGATGAGGTTTGTCAAAAAGCCGAGAGAGTAAAATTAAATAATGAGATTTTGGAGATCTATGAAAAAATAAGAATCAATCTAAAAACATCTTTTTTGGGTGTGTCCGATAGAAAAATGGGGCCAAAATATATTCTTCAAGCACTAAAGGTCAGTGCTGTTTTAAATGATAGAGATGCTGTCAATCATTCAGATTTATTATTGATGAGACACATGCTTTGGACAGATGATAAAAAACGTAATCGCGTGTTTGAGATTGTGGAAAAAACAATTTTAGGAGACAAAGTAAATATTCAAACCAGAATTGGAGTTATCAAGAAAAAATTTGAGGATTTTAACAATGATTTTGATAGATCTAATTTTAAGTTCTTAAATCACCAATTGTTTATTACAAAGAGCGAAGTCTTTAATCAGTCTATTCAGAATTGCTATGAGTTTGAGAGGTTGTTGACCCAGCTTGAAGAAGAGAGTAAAATTATCGAGGATTTTTATAAAAAAACAATTCAAATACAAAAAGAGATTGAAGATAATATTTTATGCTGGAAGAATAGACATTTTGCTTTCACTCAAGAAACTTTAGATTTGTTTTATAACTGCTCATCAATGATAAGAGTTAAGCTAAAGGCTCTAAAGACATTTATTGAGCAAAATAACGATTTGTATTCTTATCAAAAAAATCAATACAAAAAAGGAGTACGACATGTATAAAAAAATAATTGCTATAGGTTTGATGGTGTTTTGCTCTCAATCTCTTTTTGCTCAAAAAGAGGAAAAGATTGGAAGAGGGTGGCTTCAATATGATGATCCTGCTCAACAAAAAGAACAAAAAGATCTAGGTAAAAATAGTGAAAAGGAGATTTTATTGGCAATTTTGAAAGAACAAAGAAAGCAAACTGAGATTCAAATGCAAATTCTTGATATTTTAAAGGTGACTAATGACCTACCAGAGATAATTGAAGTTAATGGGAAAAAATGTCTTTCAAATTCTTCAGTAGATTGTTTTAAAATGCCTATCATTAAAGATGCTGCTAGGATTCCTGTAATGAAAAAATGGTTAGAAGAACCTACTATTGAGAATGCTTTAGCTTATTATAAATGGCAAACTAAATACCTTAATCAAACTTTTGATGTGGGCTATTCATTAAATCTAGCTTCTATTTCTACTCCTCCTGAGATGAGCAATATTCCTAGCTATGCTCAGACAAATGGAACCAAGTTAGCAGAAGATCAAAAGAATGAATATATCTTTAATAAGGTTTTAAAGAGTCTATCTAAAAATATGGAGCTAGATATTTTGTTAGGAAAAACTTTTGGTTATGATATTGATAAGGCGATTAGAATTTTTGACATTTATGATAATTATAAATCCATTGGAGTTAAAGTTAAGTTTGTGTTTGAAAATGAGGATTCTTTAAATAAGTTTGCTTATGCCAACAAATCAGCTCCAGCTGAAATATATGGAGAAAGATGGGCAAAGATAGATTCTAGGGATAAAATCATTTCTCAAAATAGTTTTAAAGATAAAGATGTTTCAATTTATGCCACACCAATGTATATTCTACGTTTTAATGATCTAAAAAAGAACATTCATTTTTCGCAAATTTTAGGTGTTGGAAAAGATGATTTTGAGGTTATTTTTAAATCAAACATAAGGGCTTTGATTCTTTTTAAGGTCATCAAACCAAAAGACATTAATGGAATTAAAACCGAAAAAATGAATACTGAGACGATGATTAAAGAACTCAATGGTATGAACTTTATCAATGAGCAAGGAAAAAAAGAAAAAGCACAATATTTTAAACAACTTTTGGAAAAGGAGATAAAAGATGATCAAAAATAAAAGAACACTATCTTTGATTTTATGTGTAGGGTTGTTAGGAAATCCATTAATGGCAAATGTGTTTGATTCTTTTGGAAAAGGCTTTACTGACAGGTTGGATATTAATACAAAAAATGATGGAAAGGATCTTGGTTTTAGCAATATCACAGCTCCAGGAGAAATTAGAGATGGTGGTGAAAGTACTTTCTTTGGTGGGAATATTGAATTTAGATTTGACAATAAAATGAACATGATAAAGCCATGGTTGGATTTTGAAGTTCCTGGCATCAAAGCTGGTTGTAATGGATTTTCTGTTAATGGTGGTTTTGCTAGTTTGATGGATTTAAACGATATTGCTGAGCAGCTTGGAAATGCATCAGGAGCTATTGTTTGGGGTTTAGTTGTTGGACTTATTAATTCCATGCCAACTTTAGAACATACATTTTCAAAAATCAAAGAATGGATACAGAATATTCAAGATATGATCAGAAATGCTTGTAACTTTACTTCTAAACTAACACAAGATGCATTGAAGGGTTCATCGTTCCCAAAAACTGCACAAAAAGTTTTTGATGAACCAAGCGACCTTATAGATAAAAGTGAAGATAAGCTTAAAAAGATTTTTAAGGACAAGATTTCTGGAACAAACACTAGCCCGACAGATGCAGATTCTGAAAAAATAGCAAAGACTTTTGAAGATGGTCTTAGTGTTTATTATTTTGTTCGAGGTTCAGCTGGAGACTTTTTGTTTGATAAATTTATGCTAGATGAGAAATCCTTTAAGGCTTTAAGTGATGATGAGAAAAAGAAAAAAAGAGAGATAACTGAACAGGTAATCAAAGATGATGATGATATAAGTTTTAATTATTTATTATTTGTTAATATTTTTGGCGAAAGTGCTATTTCTCCTAAACTGAACTTCTTTTATAAGAATTACGGCAATGTCATGTCTGATTTGATTGCTGTAGGAAAAATCGATACTAAAGCTAAAGGATCAGCTAGAATGGCTTTAAAAGAAAATGCTTTGGAAAAAATAGCTACAGATAATGTTGAAGCCGCAAAAGAAGGAGGATTAAACGGCGGTGTTGATTTAGGTAAGGTTTTGGAGCCTAAGATGCTTCCTTCTCCAATTCAAAAAGTAAATATCATTAACACTCTGCTTAATGGAAACAGGAAGAAAGAGCTTAGACTCTACCCTATTAAAATTTTATATGCTCAAGTGCAAGGAAAAACAGGGGCAATGCATAATCTTTTAGCACCTATTGTTTTTGAAGACAAAATGATAACTACCAAGTGGACTGGATTGATTGATATGGCTAAAGAAAAAATTAGATGCCTAGTCAAGGGCAATAAAGACAAAACTTGCGGAGAGAATAATAGCCATGTCACCCTGATTGTTCCTGGAACGGAAAGAATCGTTGAAACCATTAAAATGCAAGATCAAGTTGAGAGAGAAGCTAAAGCATCAACAAATGGAAATTTTGGAGCTCAAACAGAAGATTTAATTCAAGCTTTTGCTCGATACAATGCTTATCTTTATGCTAAATTCTTATTGCAAAATTTAATGGATCAAAAGAGAAAGAACTCTGCAGGTAATGAAGTTAAAGAAGAAGAAATAAAAGAGTCTGAAATTATTGAAAATACTCTAACGTCATATCTTGAAGAAATCAAAGAACTATCCATAGGAGATTTAAAAACAATCAAAGAATTTAAAGATTTTTTCAAAGAACTTGATAAAGATCTAAAAGAAGAAAGAGCAAAAAAATGATGAAAACTTTATTTTTTATTTTTTTAATGGCTTCTTTTGTGGTAGCTGAACATTCTTTGATTCCAAATATTAGGATCGGAGGAGATATTTTAAAAAATCCAAATTTTAAGGAAGATAATTTAGAAGAAAGTCTTTTGTATTTAGAGAATCATATTGGAGGAGACTCTTTTTTACTGGAAGCCAACCTTTATGAATTAGGTTCTTCTGATGGTAAAATCAAGCCCGATTTGAATCGCTCTTTAAAAGCTTATGAAAAGCTATATAAACAAGGAAATCCTATTGCTGCTTTTAAGATAGGCATGTTTGCTTGGGAAATTAAAAAAAATCCTAAAGACATAGATATAGATTTAATCAAGATAGTTAAACATATTGATGGGTTAGATCCTGTTGTTTATTTTAAAAAAGGCTCTGAAATGAACTCAAATTATCGTTATCGTTCACTCACTCCTCTTTTGAGAAAAACATTAGGTATCTATATCTTTAGTGAGTTAAAGGATTATAAGAAAACTATAGAGATTATGAGTGATCCTTCTGTGTCTTCTAGTGCTGGAGCTCAAATCTATCTAGCTTTTGCTTACTATGAGTTAAGAAACGAGAAATTGGCGAATTTTTTTTTAAATAAGGCTTGTAATAACCTTAAAAAAGGACAAGATATTGCAATGTTCTGTATGGATTCAAAAGCTATTAACAGACAGAACATGGGAGAATAAAAATGAAGTTATTTAAAACTGTTTTATTAGGACTATTACCCATAGGATTGTTTGCTCAAAATTGCGAAGTTGGTTATAAAGTTCTTTATACGATTGCAAGTGTTGAGCGGCATCCTAAAAGGGATATTGGCTATCCTTATTTAATTAGTTTTAATAAAACTTCCCAGATGATTTATTTATCAAAAATCAAGCCAAAACCAAAATATAAAATTCTTGATAGTAGAACTATTGATTGCATGGATCTAAGAAATTGTGTTTTTATTTATAGAGAGTTAAAAAAAAGAGCTATAAAGAACCTTGATTTAGGGGCATTCCAAATCAATCCTATATATCATAAATATAAAGATATGGATTATTTTGCTCTTAAAAACTCTCTTTTAATCGCTTGTTCGATTGTAACTAATCTGAAAAATAAATATGGATGGTCTTGGAAATCTTTAGCTAAATATCATTCTCATAAAAAAGAAAATAATCTCAAATATCAATATTATTTAAAACGTTATGCACTAGGAAAATAAAACTATGATTAAGAATTGCTACTCACAATATAACCTCTTGCTAAAAGTAACAAGAGGCCTCCAAAACTATTGCCAAATCTTGATTATTAATTCAAGAAGTGATACAATGACGTTTAGAATTGTTAGTAGCAATTCAAGGAACTTCATAAGAAACACCTTTTTAAGGTTGTTCAAATTTATCCCTCGAGGTTGTTCTCCTCAAGGGATAGCAACCTCAAATATTATTTTATCAAAATTTTTCTTTCTTTTTTTATTTGTTCTTATAAGCATCAATGCTTATGCGGAAGATTTTAAAAACAAATACTCTTCAAATATTCCACTTGAACAAGAATACATAAAATCTTTTGCAAAAGATATAGACGTAAAAATTACCCCCACTCCCTTGTATGAAAAAGCGATGGAACTATATTATCTAGAAAAAAATTATAAAAATAATGCGTTGATAAGAACTCAAAAAAATGAGAAAATAAAACTCAAAATACCAGATTTTCCAAAAATACTAGATGTTTTTTTAAAAAGTTTTAGAGAAGAGCACAATCTAGCTAGTATTTATATGGCTGCAAGAATGCTTGAATTTATTGGTTTAGATGATTTTAAAAATCAGGCTCTTTATTTTGACTTGATGAATACCTTAGCACAGAACAATAACTGTAAAGGGTTAGAGAGAGTGGGAGTGTATTATTATTATGGAAAGGGCGGGGTGATTGAAGATAAAAAAGCTGCGATGAGTCTTCTTAAAAAGGCTTCAAAAGTTTGTTCAAATACTATTTATCGCTACTCCATTGATTATGTATTAAGTAAAGGAGATGAAAAATGATCGATTTGAAACAAACAGATCAAAACGATGATTATATATTTTTATATTGGGAGTAGAAAATGATTAAAAAGATCTTATTAATACTGCTTTTTATTACAAATGCATTTGCTTATTATGATTTTGGAGTACTTGGAAATACTTATATTATAGAGGAACCTGATGCACTTGAAGAGATGAAAAAGGCTTATGAGCAGACAGATAAGAAAGCACTTAAAAAAGAATTGATTGATGAATACAAGAAGAACCTAGTAGGCAATATCCATCTTCCTTATTGTAAAAAAAACTCTACAAGAAAGATTGATCTTTTTAACAAGAGGGCTCCTTATGATATTGATATAGAAGAAGTGGATATTCATATTAAAGCAGGTACTCCTTTGAGTGATTTTTATCAAAATGTTCATTTAAAATATGCTTTAATGAATGCAACTTCCCCCGATGAATTTTCTTGGCTCAAATCTCAAAAAGTGCAAAATGTCATTATCACTGAAGGCATTTTAGATGAATTAAAAAAATATTCTCAAAAATTCATACTAAATACAACCTTGAAAGATGCTTTTGAGTTTAAATGCACTCCCACTATTTTTGAAATAAAAAAAGGGGTTTTAAATATCTATGAATATGAAATCAAAAGAAAAGAGGAAGCACAATGAAAAAAATCTTCATTTTTTCTCTGTTCATGTTGCATTTATGCTTTGGAGGACAAGACACTTATGGCTCACAGCCAAGTGATACAGATCCTGCTTCTAATCCAGCAGAATCTTCAAAAACTCCTATGCTAGATTTTTTCAATTCTTTAGATTGGGATATATTTTTTGATAAATTCAAGATTGAGATAGAACCTTGCATTTGTGATAATTCAACTTCTAATATTAATGGAGTTGAAATACCTTTGGGATTTAAAGCCTCATTGATAGAGCCAATCATGGGGATTTCAAGTTCAAATCAACCTGGGGACCTAGTAGGATTAAATATTGATCTAGGGAAGGATCTATTTGATAAAGAAGGAACTTCTCGTGAAGGTTCTAGTGGCTCAGGAGAAACGACAGTTTTTAGACAAATTAATTTCGTTACCTTTCCGTTCATGGCTATGGTTGGATTTGTTTTACCTGAGGCAATTTGTTTTGATAAGACAACTGAAATCACAAGTAGTTATATGAGCGATGTTGATCCTTTATATCAAAATGATATTTTATCTCTAGCAGTAAATACTGGTAAATCTTGGGGCAGGGTATTTTTAATCAACCCCCTTGCAGATCTTGCTTGTGTTGCTGATTGTGCGGCATCAACAGCGGGTTATCCTATTAATAGTCTTTATTGGTGCGATGGGTGTAGAGGAAATATTGGAGGAACAGATACTGGATATACCAAAACAGGAGATCCGATTGAGAATTCTGAAATGATTATTTTCAGACAAGTTGCTGCAATGCATGAAACATCTAGGCTTTTAAAAACCAGTAATGCCTCTTTTACATTTTTGCCCAATGAGAATATTTCAAAAGGTAAAAATGAAGACAAAAGCCAAAATAAAAGCAAGGGTAAGAAAAAATCATTAGAGTTGCCAAACACGATGTGTAAGGATAAAATATTTCCTCTAATCATTAAGGATCAGTATTATTTACAACTTGCTTATGGGAAGGCCAAACCCTTTGGAGCCATGAGGTTTCATTATGATTTTAAATCCAGCCCTACAGATAAAGACAGATTCTTTTTTTGGCTTTGGCGTGTGAGGGATTATTGTTTTGGACAAACCCATTGTCAATAAAGGAGAGAGCATGATAAAAGTATTGTTTGGTTTATTGCTATTTTTTGGTTTCTCTTATGCAGAAGGTGAATTTTTAAATAAGGATATAGCTAGATCTCTTTTACCTAAAAACCAATTAAAACTTTATGAGAATAAATTGAATTTGATACAACAAAGCAAGGAGAAAAAACTGACTATTTTTTATCTCACGAGTGCTCCTTTAGCTAAGGGGAGTAAGAATTTTAATAAGCTGATAGAAAAAATCAATAAAAATGGTAAAGAGGTCATAGGATTGATTATTCTAAGGGGATTTCCAAAAAAAGAAAAAATAATGGATTTCCTAATGAATACCTATGAAAAAGGAGTGGGTGGCACCATTAAAATACACCCTCTTATTTTTAACACTTTTAAAGTTACAAAAGTCCCAGCTTTTGCTCTTTCTTATTGCCCGACAAATGAAAACTTTGCATTTAGAGATTGTGAAAATAAATTTTTGGCCATAGGGGATATTACCTTGACCGACTTTTTTAAAATGGTGAGTGATTATGATAAAAATTATGAGAGCTACTATTTTACGCTCATAGAGCCAAAATAACTAATGGAGTATTGAATGAAAAAAATCAATATTATTTTTTTGTTAATGATAGGATTGCTTATAGCTCAAGATACCTCAAATATAAGGGATTTATATAACAAGCTTCAAGAGAATGTTTCACAGAGTCCTAATGATTTTCAAACACAAGATCTTCTTAATAAAATGTATCCTCAAGAAGTTCTAGATTCGGCTAATTCTAAAAATCCTGAAAATTTTTATGATTTTAATGTTGCTAAAGAATTTGGATCAAAAACTGATGATAAAGATGATATAGGTGCAAAAGGAATAGGGGGATATATAGAAGCTGAAAAAAAAGATATTAGAAACAAGTTGCTTGAAGTGACGAAACAAAAACTTGGGGGTATTGCAAAATCAACAGGTAGAGTGAGCTGTTACATCACCAGAAGTCAGGGTTTTTTCAAATATCATTGCCCCATCAACAATCAAAATTATGGATTTTCTTCTACCAATCCTACGGATTCTCCACTGAGTGCAAAGACTAACTGTGAAGCCAATTGTTATGATCCTAAAACAACAGCTTGTGTTGCAGTCAAACCTCTTGCAAAACAAATAGATGATAAGGAAAAAAAACAAAAGGTGTTTCAGGCAATTATTTTAAATAAAAAAATCCTCAATGAAACGATCACTAAAGATTTTGATAAAAATATCAAAGTGAAATATTTTGAATTTAACATCAAAAACAATGCAGATATTTATTTGGATTTTTCCTACGAAGATGAAACTGGCTTTAGAAAAGATATGGCAAAAAATCTTCTTTTAAAAGCTCTTGATGATAAGAACTTAACTAATGGGGAGAAAAAAAGATTTTATATCAACTCAAAAGTTTCAAAAGTGATTCTTAATTTCCATGTAGGTAAATTGACAAAAAACAAAAATGGAATGTTTGAATATGAAAAAGTTGATTTGGATAATTTTGCCGATGATGAAAAAATAGATGATGATAAAAATAAACTAATCATCAAGCTAACAGATGGTATTTTATTTACACCACAGACAAAACGTTTTGCCTGTAAAGCCTCTGATGTTTCAAACAAAAAACACCTATTTGTTAAAAGTGATTTAACTGATTTTATAACAGAAGATGGATCAAGGATTTCTCTTGCAAAATCAGTGAGTTCAGGTGATAACGAAGATGGAAGTTTTTCTCAAGAATCTACTTGTTCAGCAACCTGTAGAACCAAGCAAGAATGTACCCTAGTTCAGCCAGAACTTAACATTGAAGAGTTTTTTGGTTTTAGTGAAGATTGTAGCACCTCTACAAAAGCAGGAGCAGAATGTTCTAAGCAAAAATGTATCGATGCAAGAGAAAATGGTGCCCCAATTGTGAATGAAACAATCTATGATGCTAAAGGCAATGCAATTCAAACAATTGTTAATGGAGCAGTTCCTTCTGGAGTGAGCAGACCTAGAATATTAGCTAAAAATGATCGATCTTTTTATGAAGAAAAAATTAAAGAAGAAGCCAAAGATCGTGCTTATAACAACATGTTGAAAGATCATAAATACGTTACAAGCTTACCTATTAAGAACAAAAGAGAAACAACTTACGCTATTAAGACCAAACAAAATTCTCAAAAAACAGAGAATAAGGTTGTTTTAAAAGAAAAAAATATTGATTTGCTTTTAAAGCCTGGTAGTGAATTTTTTGAAAAACAAATGTATATTTATGTGTTGCTGACTCTAGAAACAACCGACATAAATTACTACTACACAAATAAAAAAGGTGTCAAACAAAACTATAAAAGTCGTTTTTATTATATGGTCAAAGATAGGAATACATTAGAGGATTATTTTTTCTCAAGGAAAGGTATTAACTGGTTTCACTCTGATGATTTAGGATTTTTTAGTAAAAATGGGACTGCTCCTGCATTTAAAACTTACAATGTTTTTAAGAAAATAAAAGAAGAAAATGCCAAAAAAGGAGAAAATAAATTTTATATACAAGAGAGAATTTTTGATGATAAAGAGAGTCCTTTAAATGCTTATGGTCCAGTTCGAGTTCGTGGCTATTTGATTTCAAATTCTCAAGGAGCTGATGTTTCCAGCAATGATACAACTTTACATGTCTCAAGAGTCCCCGTTGAAGAATTGCTAATTAATCCAGGCAAAAATTTTCCTAAAAAGAACAATGTTCAATATCTTGCTGGTGATATTCCTGTTCAATACTATCTCACCGTTTTAGCTTCTGATAAACCCCTAAGCTACAAGGAAATTAAAGAAAAAATGATTGATGAAGAAAAAAAATTGAAGCAAAAAAATATCATCTATAATTTTATGGAAATGCCCGATTATATTGTTTCTGAATTAAAAGATGATTCTATCTTGCCTAATGAGAATATTTCTATTTATCTATTTGGTGATGATAAAACCTTATCTGCTTACGCTTCATTTAAGAGCGAGGAGGATTATAAAGAAGCTGGTTATAGTTACTTTTGGTGGGGTGATCCTAAAAAAGAGCAAGGCGATGAGTCAATTATAAGTCTCAAACCTTCAGAAAACGAGCCCTTTAAATATTATCCACAATTACCTAAAGAAGACTCTTTTATTCCTCTTTTTGAAAATTTAGACATCAAAAGTATGGAAAATAAAAATATTAGCTTTGGGTATTCAACTGGTAAGTATAGCGATTCTGATTGCCGGGTTTTTAAAACTAAAAAGGGTCTTCAAACAATATGCCTTCCTTGGTGGGGAATAGAAAGAGAATATGCAGAAAAGAAAGAACCCATTGCTGATAATGCATTTCAAAAATGGATTAAAAAATATGAGTTGCCTTTAGTTTCTAAAATAGTAGATGTTTGCACAAAAGTTGATCCTTATGCAAATGCTTTTTATAATAATGATAAAGAACAAAAAGTGAATTGCACGAGCTATTATGATAAAAATAAAAGTGAGTCTTGTAAAAGCAATCCATATTCAAAAGAGTGTTTCGTAGATACCTGTCCTGCTAAGGTGAAGAATAGTTGTGAATTGTTTAAAACTGATAATTTTGATTCAGAATTACCAGCTATTTTTACTAAAAAAGATCTCAATAGTTTAGATCCAAATAAATTTGATAAAAAATTTGGTGAAGGGAAGGTAGGATTAAAAAGTTATACCTACAAATGTCCTGCCCATTCTGATGTGGAAATTAATAAGGTTTGTTTAAAACAAGAGCAAGTTGAGATGAATCCAGCAAATTGCAATATCAGCCAAGCTTCAAATGAGGAGGATAGGTTAAAATTAAAGAGTAATTGGATTTATTGTTCGACAAATAATCCAATCATGGATTCTTCAGGAAATCTCACTGGTTTTAAAGGTATTTGCCCTAATACAAAAAAAGAAGTGATCTGTGGCATCAAACAGGTCAAGCAAGTGATCAAGACTTGCATTGCTCCTATTTTTAAAGATGAAGCTTACGATGATGTTTCTGTGAGCGAAGAACATGCAAATTGTGATTTTTATTCTATTGCTATAACTGATGAGAACGATGATATTTATAAAAACAATCCTACTTGCCTCAGAAATAATGACGCAGCTGATTCTAGAAAAGGAAAACTCAATGTGAAATTTATAAATGAAAATGTCAATAGGACATTTATTGTTTCTAAAAATTACAAGGACGCACAAGAAGATTTATATTGTCAATATGATGGATTTAAAAGTCCTTTGTTGTCTTCAAAATGTAAAGACGTTCAATCTCAAGGAGGCACATTTATGGATTTCACTACCTCAATAAATGATTCTAAAGAGATTTTATTTGTTGAGCAAGTATCGTCTTTAAATAGTTCTGGAAGAATTAATTTAGGAATTGGAGATTCTTTCAGTGGCACTCTTTATTATCTTAGAAAAGTCCCTTTAAAAATGGATTCAGTTCCAGAACGATGGGAAAATTTTATTATAATAAATGAGGGTATTCCCATAGAGCTTATACACAAAATCAGGGAGTCCTATTATAGAGATGATTTAAATATTTTTTCTCAAAAGCTTATGGGAGAAATAGATTTACACCCATTGGTTTTAATGCCAGAATTTTTTAATACTAATTACAGAACAGAAAATTGGTTTTACTATAAATTTAAAATAGTGCAACCTAAAAGAAAAAACCCTAATTCAATCGCTTGTCATTGTGTGAGCAATTATTGTAGTGGTTTCTGGGATGATATAGGGAAAATTTTTGGAGATTTTGAATTTAAATGTGAGTATCGTTATTATGCCATTAACGCATTAAAACTTTATCAGAATGCTACGGTTGGCTTAAATATATTGTTTCCAACGCCTTCAGATTATGAGATTACTTTTTTTAATAAAGAAAATCTGCCCATTCACACTCAGGAGATCACTAGAAAAGGATTAACTTCAGTTTCAGCTGGGGTGCTCCAAACACTTGCTTTTAATTACAAGATCAGAACTCCAGAACAAAAAGATCTGGATAAAAAAATTGAAGATAAGCAAAAAGAGATCGAAGAAGAAAAAGAACGTATAGCAAAACTACCTCCAATTAAAAAAGTAAAATTAATTCATGATATAAAAAGGTTTGATGAAGAATTTAGAGGAAAAAATCCTCCTGGTGGAGATTGGAATTGTCGTTGTACAGGCAGTTGTGATTGGGGGTGGCTTGTTAAGAGAACTTGGGCTTGTGATAGACAAGAACACCACTATTTTGTTGATTATGATAAAGATCAAGCACAAATTGCTCAAGAGTTAGAAGATATTCAAAAAAGAAATGAAGCAAGAAAGCAGGACTACAAAGATAGATTAAAACAAGCAAATGACAATACAAGAACTTGTAAAAGTAATTTAGAGAACAAATATTCTCTTTGTGAGGCAAACAAGCTTAAGTGGTTTAATGATTCTTTTATTGAGACACATCGTGTCAATAAATATTGGGGAAGCAGTAACTCGCAGCAACAAACCAATCCATATCCAGATAGAGTGATAAGAACAGTGGTTGATTATGAAAGCAAAGAATATGGAAAGATCACTACGATATGGGATCAATATCGTCCTTCTGAAAACTTTTCTATTTCTAATATTGATTGTCAAAAAATTACTGCTACTGGTAAAAATTTGTGCGAGTCAAAGTTTCCTGTTAGTGAACCTATATTTGAGAGCACAAATATTCTAACAAGAACCCATCAAGAAAACAAAGAATTGTATGATAGGTTAAATAATCAGCTCTCACAAAAAATTGACGAAAAAACAATTGGTGCATTGCAGATTGCTTGTGAATTATCGCATGAACCTTTAGCTTGTGAAGCATTTAAAAAAGTACAAAATCCAATTTTGCCTCAAACAAAACTCGGTGAAGTATGTGTCAGTAAATTTGATCCTTCTAAAGTTGGTGATCTGAATTTCAATATTGCAGTGAGCTGTGAACCTTACGATAGTGATCTAAATCGATTAGAGACTGAATTAAAAGATCTTCAAGAGAGTTTGAGAAAAAACTCAAGAAATTGCGTGGGCGATCCATTCTCGCCAGTTGGCGGAGGAACTATTTTTGGCATCAATAGTGTTGATGGTAGTGCTTGTGAACTAGATAGAGGGGAAGAATTTATTACAAAAAATTCCATTTATTCTGTTCGCGTGATTGATAAAGAAACAGGAGCCGTCACTATTAAAAAATTAGAATTTCCTTTGATTTTCCCTAATCGAATTTACTATAGCTATCTTAAAGCTGTTGAAGACAGGAGATACAAATGTTGTACCATCTTAAAATAAAGTTATTTTTAGTATTTCTATTGATGAATGCTATCCAAGCACAAGACACTCAAGAATCTAAATATTATTGCAGGGCTGATAAAAATTATCAAAATTATCAATCAGGTCTTATTAAAGATCTATCTTCGCTAACTGGTTATGATACAAAAGAGGGTTGTGAATCAAATTGTTTTCACACAAAAGCTTGTAAGGTTGTTGAAACAAAAATTGATGTTATAAAAATTGCTAATTCAAAAAATATTAATATCAACTCAATCAATAGTTCTTTGAGTAAAAATTCTGGCAAAATTGTTGGATTTGAATTCATGCTTAGTAAAGAGAATATCACCTTAAGAGATGAAAATCCCTTAAGCATTCTTGAGCTTTTTAAACAATTAAAAACAAAAGAACTTCAAGCTACAAAAGCAAGGGTTCTGATAACCTCTACATCTTTTAAGCTAAGTATCAATAATCAAGACGTGATCGCCATTGATAAGAATTCTTTAATTTCTCCAATAATAACAGCTAAATATATTTATGAAAATGGTAAGTATCGTACTTCTATCACCACTAATTCTTATAATTCTGATGGTAGTTTGAAAAAAAATACTGAAAATAAAGAAGGCAAAATAGATTTTTATAAATTAGTTGGCGTTTCTTTTGATAGTTCTTTTGCAAATATAAATAGTTTTGGAGCTTCCTTTAAGGTGCCTTTAGAAAGAACAGCAGATGGATATTTTGGAGAAAAAATAATCAATTATGAAGGAAGCGCTAGTAATAAAGTCACTATCAATAATAGAGAAATTATTTTTATCACTGAAATCAATGGAAATGATTTGATTAAAGATGTTCATTATATGATTAATTATAATGGTAGTCAATATGAGAATTTTGAAATAAGTCTTTTGATAAAAAATAATGAAAAGCGTTATACCTGTCCTTCAGCAAATCTAGAAAAAAATATTTTTTCTTCAAAAGAAGCTTGTGATAATATTTGCAAGACTTCAGTGTCTTGTCAAATAGAAATACCGAAACCTCCTTTGGAAAATGATTGCACCATAGAGGAGCAACTTTTAGATGGAGTAGGGGATATTGATGGAAAGTATATCTATGAAACAAAGAAAATCATAAAAACTTGTAAAAAGACTCGTAAAAAACAAATTGGGTGTGAGCTTTATGACTATAAAACAACTTTTGCTCCAAATGCTCCAAACTATTTAAAAAATATGCCTCAGCTTGAAACAAATTTGCAAAAAGGAGATTTCTCTAAAGGTGTAGGAGTTTTTGCAAAAGCTTCTGCAGCAGAACAGATTGCTCATATGTTTTCTGGAGAAGAAAATTATTGTGATAGTGGAGTTTTTTTTGACTCACCCAATTGGGTTGAGATTGGCATAAAGTATGGAATAATGATTGGAGGGCCTTTAGTCACTCAAAGCGGTTTTTCTGAAGCTTATAAAGCGGGTTATAAATCAGGCAGTAATGCTATTACTGGTTTTGCTAAAGGGGTTACTGCAGGAGTTTGGAATAATGTAAAAGGAGTTGGACTTGAGATTGTAAAAAATTTTACAAAAGCAGGTTTTGAGACGTTTGGAGAGCAAATAGCCAAAAATGCTGCCATATTTGCTGTTTCTTCGGTGATTAAAAACTCTATTCAGATAAGTAAAGAAATTTATAAAGAAAAAAAATTTGAAGAAAAATTTAAAGATTGGGAAAGAAAATATGGAGCTGCTTATCTTAGTAATGGTGCAAGTGCTGGAGCCAATCAAAAATATATAAAATCTTATGAAGATTTGGGTGGAGCTCATGATGAAGATGATAGGAAGGCAGCAAATTATGCTCAGTGCATGAGCGTGAAATTTAGATTATTCCCCCAAGATATAATGAATTATTATGCAGGACTTTCTCCTGATGATTTAGATGATGAAGAAGAAAAAGATAGGTTGCTCAATCTTTACTATCCTACTAAAAGTTTCGTTGAAATAACTACGAAGGATCTTTACGTTTTAAAAAGTGCAGTAGAAAAAGATAATGCAAATACACTAAAAGAAAAAGAAGCCTATATGAATGCACATTATTCTATCAAAGTTGATGGGAATAAAATATTATTAAAATCCTTAGAGCCTGATGATTATAGGATCGCCGCAGAAACTATTTGTGGGGGTATTGAAACAATTGCTTTTATTCGAAAAAAATATGGTGATAGATTTTTAAATCCAGATTTAGCAAAATTTCCAACAGCAGAGAACTTGCAAAAACAAATAGAAAATCCTCCTCCTCCGCCAACACGAGATGATGACGATGATGATGAGAAAATGGGGCTAAAAGAAATTGCAAAAAAAGCTTTGGATATTACAATACAATCCCTACCTATACCCTATAACTTGATGTTCTCAGTCGTATATGATTACGTAGATTTATTTTCTGAGGGCAATTCCTGTACTGATGAAGACTTTGCGAAAAAACGCAGAAAAAAAGATAGCAAAAGAGGGGAAATGTTTTTCAAAACAAACAAAAGAATAGCCTCAGATCTATGTTTTTTAAAAAAGACAGATGATGATATTTGGCATTATGGGCTATTCCCTTCTTTGAAGAGAGATAGAGACTATTATTGTTGCTATGACCAGAAACTCACGAAAATTTTCGCACAAGGCATCATGAGCCAACTTGGAAAAAATCTAAATAGTGAAAGTTGTTCAAATCTTAGAATAGAGGATATTAATAAAATAAGTTTTACTGAGTGTGAAAATGGGCAAGATCCTCAAAAAGATAAATGCTTCCCAAAAGATAAGTTCAATGAACTCAAAGAAACAATCTTGCAAGGTGGAAATATTGGCAGTGATGAATTACTAGGCAATATCATTAAATCAACTCTTCAATTAAAAGAAAAATTAGAAGATCCTGATCCTATTGATCCAAAGGATATTAGAGATACACAAGGAGGGAACATGTAAAATATATATTATATAGACAAAATTTTTGGTTTCAGTATTTTTTATTCATTTTGCATAAGGAGTTTTTATGAAAAAATTGTTTCTAGGTTTAATAATCGGTTTTTTAGGATTGAATGCATCTGATTTTTACAAAATAACAGATGATAATATTTTTAAGTTAAATAATCAAACATTGCATCAAATTAAGGCACTCAAAGATTTCTCTGATGTTAAGAAAGGCGATTTGGGTGGCTATATTGAAAGTGAAAAATGTTTGTCAGATAAAATATGGTTAGAACAAGGTAGTTATATTTTTAATTGTGGTGATTCTTCTTTTTCCTCTGATGACTCAAGGATTGTGTATTCAAATATCAACCATTCTTCTATTGGAAGTGGAACAATTGTTACTCTTTCAACTTTGGTAGATTCATCTATTCCAGGTGATGGTGATACCATCATTCAAGGATATATTTTCAAAACAAAATTAGAAAAAGGAAGGCTATATGAGAAAATTGTTATTTTGAATGGATACATTATTAATCCCCCAAAAGAAGAGCCTAGCACTATTGATTTTGCTAAAAATTTTACAATAAACGATCTTGTTGGAAAGAATATCTGGTATGTTTTTCAAACTAAAAATATTTTCACCAATTCATTAACATATTGCAAAAGTGCTTGTGAGTTATCCTATAAAAAGGATCCATCAGGAAAAATCAAGGAGATTTCAGGGTATTTTTTAAATGGTTTTGATTTTGATGGTCATTTATTTAATAAATATGAGGTGCAAATAAAAAATGATCTAATTGTTAATATCAAATTCTTTTTTCCATTCAATCAAAGTATGAAAAGATTAAAATCAATTTTGGACGAAGAGCATCAGAAAATAGATGATAACACTTGGAAATATGGTCAAAATTTAAAAATTCAAATTGACAATAAGGGTTTGATTTTTAGTATTAGATGATGTCGAACTGTATTATATTTTGCTAGAGAGAATAACTCTTTGGCAAAATTTAAATTATTCCTAAACCTATGATTCTTCTCTGGATTTAAGATCACTCTTAACTTTTTTATTGTTTAGCATTATCGTAAAACAATCATAATAAATTGTCTATATTTTTATAAATCAACGCAGCAAGATAAAAATGTTACTTTTCTCTACTTACTTTATCTTTTAAAAATATGAATAAAATCTTTATTATTCCTTCGTTAAATATCCCAATTCTATGGATTTAAACAGGAAGCAAACAACCATTTACTCTAAAAAAAATTTTTCATTTTCATAAAAAATACCATTTTAAATATTGACTACCCCCCCCCCCATTAATATATAATCACACTTTTGGTTCCGTAATAGTTTATTTTAATAGCTATTTTTAACCATTAAAAAATTTCAACAAAAAGGACTCAATTGAAAAAGGTAATTCTCTCTGTATTGTTTATTACTATATTTTATCAGATAAGCAATGCTCAAGAAGTTGTAAAAGGTAATAAAAAGGATCTTAAAGAAAAAACCTTAGAGGCGGAAACAAAGGCAAAAGATGATTATTTGGATAAAACTCAGCAAGATGGGATAAAAGTTTTAAAAAGTAACGATAAGGATCAAATTACTGATGAAAATAAGAATTTGATTAATCAAAATCAAATCTCTAGTCAAAATGTAAAAAAAATGAGGAAAGGAAAATTTTATCCTCCAAATAAAGCTGAGAAAGGAAAAATTGTTTTTATGCAAAGGGGGCATACTGGTCTTTTTGTAGGTCCCTTTAAGAGTATTGAGAGCAATGAGGATACAGGTATTGCCTATGGTGCAGAAACTACCTACAAACTTGGAATTGGATATTTTGTCACAGATAAGTTTCGTCTAGAAGCTCTTGCTGGTTTAGGTTTATGGGGCATAAAAGGTTCTGGAAGAGCTACTGGAGGAGTATCCTTTCCTGTTGAGTTAGTAGGATCTTGGAATCTTAGTGATCGTGAATATTGGAAGAAAAATACAGAGCTTTTTGTTAGCTTAGGTTATGATGTAGGTATTGTCGATTTAACAGAACTAGACCCAAGCATTGGTATGAACATAAAAAAAATTACCTTAAATATTGGAGTGACATTTTCAAACAAAACAGGGATACGAGCTAGTTTTTCTCCTTATAATGCCGTTACTTTTGCAGAAAAATATAAAGGAAGCATATTCTATATGCCACCAAAAACCGTAGATGTAATTTCTTTTGGCCTTGCTTTTACTTATAGACCATAATAAATTTTAATTTAAAAGGAGTTTTTATGATAGAAGCATATAAAAGATTTTTTAGGAATTATGTAAATTTTGAAGGTCGTGCCAATAGAGCAGAATATTGGTGGGTTGTGCTTTGTAATGTGATTATTTATTTAGTTTGTATATTTCTAGGATTAATGATAGCTGGTTTTCAGGGTGATGAAATAACTGCCAATCTGGTATTTTCGATGGGTATTGGTATTATATTGATGTGGATTTATGGTTTAGCGACTATTATTCCTAGTATCTCACTTACTGTTCGCAGACTTCATGATATTAATTTATCAGGTTGGCTATGCCTACTTGGTTTGATTCCTTATATAGGAGGTTTGATAGTGTTTATAATGACTTTGATTAAAGGCACAGAAGGGGAAAATAAATATGGAGAGCCTTCTACTTTTGATGCAGAATCAAATATAGCAAACTAGAGGCTAGATACTCTTTAATCTAAGAGGGTTTGCAATCCTCTCAGATGGTTTTATCTCAATTTAACCTAGTCATTAGCAAAACTAATGCTATAATTACAACCAAGATATATCGGAATATCTTTTTCATAATCTACCTCCTTTTATAGACGTAGATTACTCCAAGTAGGTTGCCACCTCTTGGAGCAACCTCAATAAAATTATAATACACTCGCTAATTACTTTCTAGAAACCATTTTAATTATAAAATCGTGGTAGGCATCAATGCAATGATCAATGGCAGAAGAACAGCTAAATCAATGAGTGCATTTGGAGGAGGATTTGAAGGTGTTGGTGGCATAAATTTAGGTTTTGAAATGACAAATCTCGACTGTTTCCAGATAGCAAATGCCTATATTTGTACTATTGATCACATAAGAATTTGTTTTATGAAGTCTTTAATACACTCAATTCATCTTGAGGGGATATATTAATGGTTGTAAAAATGGTTATAAAAGATATATTTTTTCATAATGATTTCTAGTAAAATAGGAGTTTTATAATCTTAAACGAACCCCCACAGCTCCACCATCGTATTTTCCGCACTTTTCTTAAACTTTCATTTTATTTCATTTTAACTCCCAAAGTTTCCTGAATACGAGATTTGTTTGATATAATCATTTTCAATTGAACTCCTAAAATTTCATTTTATTTCATTTAATTTCATTAAAAAAAGGGGACAGATTGGGGACAGAAAAAAATACAAGTAGCTCAAAATATCAATGTATATAAAAATGGATACAAAAATTGCTATAATCTCATGACCTCTTGTTTTGTATCCACTTTTTTTAATATTTGGATCTAAGTTTGTATTTTAAGGTTATTGATTATGGTGTGTAAATTTTGTCCCAAGATCAAAAGATTTGATATTTTTTTTATTATTATTGTTTGCTTGGCAGTTTATGGGGTGGATAAATATCAGAGCTATAAAAAAGAAAAAGAGCATATCAGGGAGTTTGAAAAACTTCAAAAAGACTGCCTTTTTGGCGACAATAAAGCTTGCAAAAAGGTATATGGAAAATGATACTAATCTAGATTTTTCAGAGTAAGAATTATTTTTTTATTTTCTCTATCAATCCTAGTAGGCAATTTTTGTATTTACCCATATTTTCTTTATTTTTTGCTTCAAATCTAGTCACCAAAACAGGTGTTGTATTGCTTGCACGAACAAGTCCCCAACCGTCTTCAAAAATGACTCTAATACCATCGATGCAAATCATATCAATTATTTTTGGGAATTCAGATGGAGGGTTTTTTAGTATTTCCTGGAGTCTTTCTATGATGGTGAATTTTTCATCTTCTGTTGTGATGATTTTTTCTTCAGGTGTGGAATAAACCTCAGGGAGGGATTCAATCAACATTTCAATATCCTCTGGAGTATAGTCCAAGAACAATTCTAATGCTCTGAGCCCAGCATAAATAGCATCATCAAAACCAAAATAGCGATCGTTAAAAAATAAATGCCCACTCATTTCTGCTGCCAAATGAGCATCAAGCTCTTTTAGCTTTACTTTTAGATTGCTATGGCCCGTTTTATACATCACGCTTTGACCAATTTTATTGATTTCATCATACATTATTTGAGAACATTTGACTTCGCCTATAATAACAGGCTTTGTGCCATCTTTTCCTATTTGTTTTGCGAATAAAATAGCGAGTTCATCGCCTTTATAAGAATGATTAGTGCTCAAAAGTGCTATTCTATCAGCGTCTCCATCAAATGCAAGTCCTATTTTAATATTGTTTTTTGACATATGATTTTTGATGTCTATGAGGTTTTTTTCTTCACTTGGATCTGGATGGTGAGCAGGAAAATTTCCATCAGGTTGTGCAAACAAGCTATGATGTTTTATGTTTAGAGCATTTAAAATATCCTCCATCCCTACTGCCCCCACTCCATTTCCATAATCAAGTGCAATTTTATAAGGAAAGTTTTTTAATGATTTGAAATGATCAATCAGATAGTTTTTATAAGCACTCAGTGCATCTATAGAAATAATTTTTCTCGCACTAGATACAATGGGGACAGATAATTTTTCAAGTTCTTTGCCTAATTCCCTGATTGCTGAGCCATAGAAAGGTTTTTTGTCAAGTGTGATTTTAAATCCATTGTATTGTGGAGGATTATGAGATCCTGTGATCATAATAGAATTCGCACTTGATATAGAGTCAATGGTGTTATAAGTTGCAAAATAAGCTACAGGAGTAGGGACAAGCCCTATGAAATAAACTTCTATACCGCTTGCACAAAGCCCATCTTTTAGCCACTCATAGAGCTTGAGCGAATGCACTCTTGCGTCATGCCCTATGATAACATTTCTCTCCCCATTAGATTGGATTTTTTGGCCTAATAAATATCCTATTTTAAAAGTAACTTGTTGTGTTAGATTTTCATTAAAAATGCCTCGAATGTCATATTCTCTGAAAATGCTGTTATCAATCATATCTTAATCCTTTATTGTTCTTTTAATAGTTCTAGACCTTGTGAGCAGAGTTTTTTCCACGCACTTTGAGTTTTTATAGTGGTGCATTCTTCAAAAGATTCTTTTGCTTTTTGGGGAAGTTTTTGGAGATTTTCTACCGATCCTTTTGTGTAGAGTGCTTTTTGTTTTTGTTCGCTATCTAAATCTTTTTTCAAAATCATATCGATATGCGAAATTGCCTCTTCAAAGTTTTTTGTTTGCACTAGCGAATTAATCAGTTCAAACTCTACCCAAGGAGTATATTCATAGATTTTGTATTTATCTTGCAAGGCGATCAAATTTTTGGCATAGATTTGAATGGTTGTATTGTTTTTATTTTGAATTTCCCATTCCAAAAGTTTGGCATAGACTTTCATCATCCTTTTATCGTCTTTAAACCATTCATCAAGTTTGGCATAGATTTTTATTGCCTCATCTTTATTGTTTAGATTTGCAAGATCTGAAAATAAAATAAATGCCACATCATAGAATGAAGTCTCTTTGGTGGATTGTGCCAAAGTGAGTGCATCTGTCGAACTCAAGATTGAAGATTTATAATCTCCCAATGCTTGCAGGTTCTTTGCATCACGATAAAGCCAAGCTAACTTTTCATTGATAGTTTTAGCTTTTTTGACTTCTCCTTTTGAGATGATGGAGGCATTTTCATTTAATGAAGCCTGATACAGACAATCAAATGCTTTTAATTTTTCATCTTCATCAAGATCGTAATCAGAGATCTGCAGAAGATAAATATTGGCACTTTTGCAGTCATTTTTGTGTAAGTATTCTTTGATTAGATTATTGATTGCTTGTTTAAGAATAGGAGAATCTTCACCAATTTTAGCACGTATTTCCAATACTTTGAGATATTGTTTTTCATCAAGAAATAACTGAGCTTTGAATTCGGTGGCTTTTTTACTTTGTTTTGTGTTGGGATATTTCTGAATGATATAATCATAGCGTTTTAGTTTTTCTTCATTGCTTCCACTAACATTAAATAAAATCTCATCATCACGTTTTTGAACAGACTTTACTTTTTCATTTGAATAGTATCTTTTTATATAATCAAGGTTTGCTTGATGTGCTTTATCAAAATCTCCTGCTTTTTGATAAAGCATTCCAAGATCATAACTAATATCTTCTTTTAGTGAATCATCAATGCTTGTCTCAATCAGATATTGAGAAATTTTTGCTGCTAGTGCGTACATTTTATATTTTTCAAAATATTGAATATTTTTATAATTCTTTTTTGCATTATCATTGAAAAATTGAGGATAAGCATTTAAGATTTTATTCACAAGTTCAACTGCATTGGAAGTATTTCCTTTTTCGACCTCGTATTTTGCCCAATTCATAGCTATGATACTTGCACTTTCTAAATCTTTTGCCTGAGTGTAGGCTTGTTGATAATAAATATTCGCTAATCCAAGATGACCATTATTAGTAGCCTCAATCGCTAACCTCATTTTTGAGAGTGGCCCATATTTACTTTCTGGATACTCCTCAATAATCCGATCGTAGTAATGTTTTGCTTCGGAATGATAGCGAATTTCATCATAAGCTTTTGCCAACATATATAAAACCTGAGGTACTGCTGAGTCACTTGAATATTGCCTGATCCAGCTTAGGGAACTTTCAATGATCGTTTCTTGCTGCTTTTCATCCATTTCTGATAGGGCAATGATTTGATACATATAAAGATCTTTTTTAAATATCGTATCAGGATAATTCTTTAATGTGTTGCCAATAATAGTGAGTGCTTTGTAGTACTTTCTATCTTTGATAAGTGATTTTGCCTTTAAATAAGCTTCAAAATCTTCTCCTTCCATATATTTGAGTGGATTATTATCAATATCCAATTCTGTTATATAAGGAGTTTGTGCATCTTCAATTAAAATTGGAAAATTTAATCCATTAGGTGTTTCCTCAGATAAGAAAGGAATCTTTTTTTCATAGCCCACAATTTGCCAAATCTTTGAGATAGGTGATCTTTCTCTAAAAATAAGAGTATTTTCTTTCAGTTTTTCAGGGATAGCAAATAGACGCACTTTTTTCTTTGGTTTTATAAAGAGGTGAAATTTTCCATCAATCATCTCGTAATAAAAGTCAAAAAATATGGTTTTTGTAGGCGTGAAACCTTCTTTTGGGATTGCATCAATCACGCACTCTATGGATATATTTTCTCCATTGTGAGTGGATTTTTGGACACAAGGAAAAGGTTTGTCGTTTTTGATGTTAAGCACGGCAAATTTTTCTGAATTTTCCCTGCCATAATTGATAATTATCTCAAAGGAAAATAAAATATTTGAGACAATTATCGTAAAAAAGAGTATTCTAAAAAGATGCAATCATATCTCCAAAGATAATTAATACACACTATTGGTGATGTATTTTGAAGCAATATCAAGCAAAAACTGCACCATAAAAATAGATAAGCAACAAAGAATAGCTGTCATACCTATAACACCTTTGATGGGATAACTTGTATTTTCTAGGTAGACATCTGCATTTTCAGGTTTAATGACAGGTTCTTTGAGAAACATAAATACGATAAGCTTGAGATAATAATAAGCAGCTATTGCACTATTTAACATCATAATCACTGCTAACCAAATATAACCTGTATTGATAGCAGCACTCACTGCCAACATTTTACCCCAAAACACTGCAAAAGGAGGGATTCCAGCTAAACTAAACATAAAAATTGCAAATAAGATTGCCATCATTGGGTGAAGCCTGACCAAACCTTGAAATTTTGTGTAAGGATGTTCATAGCGAGAGTGCCAAATCTTTTCTTTATTTCTGGTGAGCCATAACATAGAGAATGATCCAATATTTGTGATTAAAAATAAGAACCAATACAGATACATAGCGTTTTGGCTTTGGGTTGTATTGATGAGGATACAGGCTAAGGCAAATCCAGAATGAGATATTGAGCTAAAAGAAAGCATTCGTTTTACATCTTCTTGTATAAAAGCCATTATGTTTGGGAGCGTTATCGTGATGACAACTAAAACATAAAGCAAGTGCTCTACCCATGGGATTCCAGATTTTATGAACACATCAAACAACCGAATAGCTACCGCAAAACCTGCAATTTTTGGGACAATAGAAATGTAGCCAGCTAAAACTGGATTACTTCCTTCATAAACATCTGGCATCCAGGTGTGAAATGGAACCAAGGATACTTTAAACCCAATCGCTCCAATCATAAAGATAAATCCAACTATCAACAATAGAGTTGGTTCAAAATTATTTTGATAAATAAAAGCAATAATATTGTGGATTTCAAGATTTCCAGTGGCTAGGTATAAAAACATAGCTCCAAGTGCATAAAAAGCACTTGCTAAAACTCCCATTATAAAATACTTAATAGCTGCTTCTATACCTGTGTTTTCATCATTAAATGCTATTAATGCACACAGAGATAACGATGCTATTTCAAGACCAACCAAAATCAAAATGAGATTGTCGCTTGAAACCATAAACTGAAAACCAGCAGTCATAAATAGGTATAAAGTATAAAATTCAGGAGTTTGAAATTCTGCATATCTTTGTTTTGAAATTGCCAAGATGATGAAAAATAAACTTGCCACTAAGATAATAATCTGGGTTAAAATGGCTATTCCATCAAGTCTTACTGTGCCAAAAAATCCCAAATCAAATTTATTTAATCCCAAGACAAATGCCAAATCCACAGCTATGAATAGCATACATAAAGCCACATTTAGGCTTCTAGAAAATTTCAATGTGAATGCATTCACTGCTAGAGTGCAAACAGCTCCAAAAATGACTATAAACATCGGAAGTATGGTATGAAATTTGAGTTCCGCAAATGGAATATAAAAATTTTCTAACATTTTAGACCTCCTTTGTCTTGAACGATCGTGCATTTAGGGTATGTTTGAAGTCCATATTCATAACCTTTTGAAGATGTTCTTTTGTATCATTTTTTATAGCCCTATCATTCATAATTTGCAAAAGTTTGTCTGTACTATTTTGTATTGGCAATAATAGTGGCTTAGGATAGATTCCCAAAAATATAACAGTTATTACAAAACAGGTCATTACAATAATTTCTCTAGGATACAAGTCTTTTAGATTTTTATTTTTTGAATTTGTATTTTCTCCAAAAAATATTTTTTTGTATAGGTTGAGCATATAAATGGCTGATATGATGATGCTTGTTCCTGCTAATAGTGTTAAAATCGGATGGTTTTTAAAAAATCCCAAAAGACTAAGAAACTCTCCCACAAATCCAATAGTTAATGGAAGACCCACACTCGCCATCATTACGATACCAAAAACGCTAGAGTAATTTGGCATCACAGAAGCTAGGCCTCCAAATTCTGATATTTTTCTAGTTTGAGTTCTGGAATATAGCATACCTACCAGCATAAATAATGCTCCGATCACAATCCCATGACCTACCATACCAAATGTCGCTCCTCCAAGTCCTTCTAAATTCATGGCAAAAATTCCAATAACGGTGACCCCCATGTGAGAGATTGAACTATATGCAATCACTTGCTTCATATCAGTTTGAGCAAATGCCAACATACCTCCATAGATAATCATAAATAGTGCTAGTATCGCCACAGGAACCATCATAGCAAAGCTTGCATCTGGAAACAGAGGAAGGGAGAAACGCACTAGTGCATAAGTTCCCATTTTTAACAATACCGCTGCTAGTGCCACAGAACCTAGAGTAGGAGCATCTCCATATGCGTGAGGAAGCCAAGTGTGGAATGGAAAAATAGGGATCTTGACCGCTATAGAGATAAAAAATGCTAAAAATAACCAAACTTGAATGTTAAATGGCAGTGCAAGTGCATACCAGTCCATAATATCAAAACTCCAATTGCCCATGGAAATGAAATAAAGATAACCAAAAAATAAAATACCTACAAACATAATCAAAGAAGCCGCAAATGTATAGAGGAAAAATTTCAAAGCCGCATATATTTTCTGACCAGTCCCCCAAGCACCTATCATATACAAAATAGGAATCAGAGATATTTCCCAAAATATATAGAATAAAATCATATTTAAAGATGAGAAGACCCCCATTAAGATGCTTTCTAAAAGCAATAAACACACGACTAGATGATTTTTATCATTTTTTTGATTTAGATAAATGGTTGCTAAAAATATGATGAAACTATTTAGCACCAATAAAAACAATGAGATGCCATCAACTCCAACGTGATAATTGATACCATATAGGGGAATTAGAGCAAAAATATTTTCAAATTGCATATTTGGATTGGTATAGTCAAATCCCACCCATAGACCAATTATTAAAAGAAGTTCAATAAATCCAATTGTTATTCCATAGGGTTTGGCTACATTATTATCCATAACGAATATAAAAATAGAGGCTAGGGCAGGGAAAAAAATTATAATACTGAGTAGATATTCCATAAATTACCTCCAAAATCCAATAATAGCAAAGACAAGCATAGCAAGCACTCCAAAACTCATCAATCGCAAGGATTGAGTTAGATTTCCAGTCTGAAGACACTGCAATGATTTGCTCAAATATAGAAGTATTTTTCCCACACCATCAACCATCGCATCAATAATTTTTATCTCAATTTTTTGCCATAAAAATTCAGAAATCTTGCTATAAGGATACACGAACATTTTTTTATACAATTGCGGTATATAGTATTGATTGATTAGTATTTTATATAAAAAGCTTGTTTGATTTTTTTCCGCACAAGAGCCACGCATATAGCGTATTATTGCATAAAAAGCACATAGCAAACTTACTGTCATAGCGATAGTTATGAGTAATGAGACAGGAGCGTCAAAGTGTTTAATTTCAGGAATGGCTTGAGAAATAAAATAAGAGAATTTTTTTTCAAAAAATCCTGCGATAATAGCAAGAATAACCAAAGGAAACATACTCCAGAGCATAAAAGATTTCGCTTCGTGGGGATGATCAATATTGTGATTTTTGGGAGCAAAAAATACAAGCATCAATAACCTAAAACTATAAAATGCTGTGAAAGCCGCTCCAACAAGCAAGAGTCCCCATAATATATGATGTCCTGAACCAAAGGAAATTTCCAAGATTTTATCTTTGGAGAAAAATCCTGCAAAGGGATATATTCCACACAATGCTACAGACGCTATAATCATAAAAAGAGCTGTGAATTTTAGAGGTTTAAAAAGTCCACCCATTTTTGTGATATCAAGTTTATCTTCCATAGAATGCATAACATTTCCTGCACCTAAAAATAAAAGTGATTTGAAAAAAGCGTGAGTGAAGAGATGAAATAATGCAACCCAATATACTCCTAGACCAGCGGCAACAAACATATATCCAAGTTGTGAGAGAGTAGAGTAGGCAATGATTCTTTTAAGATCTTTGTTTGCCAATGCCATACTTGCTCCAAACACCGCTACAAAAGCCCCTAAACAGGCTATAAAATATCCTACTTGGGGAATAAGATCGTAAATTGGGTGAGCTCTTATTAGTAGATATACTCCCGCTGTGACCATTGTAGCAGCATGAATGAGCGCAGACACTGGAGTGGGGCCTTCCATGGCATTTGCCAACCACGTATGCAATGGGAATTGTGCAGATTTTCCCATTGCTCCAATAAATAGCAATATACCGATTATTGTAATGGAAATATTAGAGAAATTGCCATTTTGCAAAATCAAGAAGACTTCGTTGTATTTTAGTGTCCCAAATACCCAATAGATCATCATAATCCCAAGAAGCATTCCAAGGTCAGCGATTCGATTCATTACAAATGCTTCAATAGAAGCGTTATTCGCACTTTCTTTTTTATACCAAAAGCCAATCAGAAGATAAGAGCAAAGTCCTACTCCTTCCCAACCTATGAACAATCCTAAGAAATTATCACTCATCACTAAAATCATCATAGAAAACACAAACCCACTAAGATAACTGAAGTATCTATTAAAACCTTTATCGTGAGCCATATAGCCAATAGAATAGACGTGCACTAAAAACGAAACCAAGCTCACAATTAAAATCATTGCAGCACTGATAGAATCAAGTCCAAAAGAAAAATGAGATTTAAAATCTCCTAAAATCATCCAATCCATTATTGTGAAATCAATCTTCACGCCGTTGCTAACACTGATGAACAATACTACCGAAGAAGCAAAAGAAAGAAAAATCAAAAACGAATTAAATATTCCAACTTGCAAAGATTTTTCTTTATTTCCCCAAAATGCTCCATAAACAGCTCCTAAAAAAGGAGAAAATATAACTAAAGATAACAGTAAAATATAGTCAAAATCAGATAAAAAACTCATTTTCAACCTTTCATTATGTTGAGGTTATCAATGTCTAGGGTTTTATATTTCTTAAACCACATAATCACTAGTCCAAGCCCAATGGCAATCTCACTTGCAGCGATCGCTATGATAAAAATTGCAAACATTTGGCCATTAATATCGCCTATAAAACTACCAATAGCTACAAAACCTATATTGATGGCATTTAGCATTATCTCTGTGGAAAAAAAGAGCATCAAGATGTTCTTTCGTCTTAAAACTCCTGTTAAACCAATACAGAACATCAAACCAGAAAGTACTAAATAATGTCCAAGACTTAACATAAGTTCTCCTTTGATAGGGTGTTATAATTTTGCGTATTGCTTGGATGCGCATCTGGAAAATGAACTCTTTGTAAGCCTGTGGCTATCCCGCCAATCATGGCAACCAAAAGCATAACTGCAGCCACTTCAAATGGTATGAGATATCTAGTGAATAAAATATATCCTATCAGTTCTATGTTGCTTAGCTTTAATGTGATAGCAAGTGTGGGATCTGTTGCTATATTGTTTAGATTATCTGAAATAATAGGAGCACCAAAGATTAAGGTCAAAATAATAGCTGTACCAAAACTTAGAATGCAGAGTGTTTTTTTGTGTTTATGGTTTTCTATAACATCTTTTGATGTGTCAAAAAACATCATACCAAATGCATACATAACAATCACTGCACCTGCATATACAGCGATTTGTACGACCCCCAAGAAGTCTGCTCCAAGCAAAAAGAAGAATGCGGAAATAAAAATCATTCCACTAGCAAGTGCCGTGAGTGCGTACAAGATATTTTTAGTGGTGATGACAATTAAAAACATTGCCAAGCTTAAAGCAGTGAAAAAATAAAAAGCTATGACTTCAAACATAATATCTCCTAATAATCCAAAGGGGTTTTTTTAATCTTTTCATCAGCATTGATGCTAGGAGAACCAAAACCTTGAAATTCTTCTTGAGTGAGATTTTTTGCATTTTCTTTGTCTTTGAGAAAATCTTCTTTGATTCCAAAATGTGCTCTTTGTTCGCTTACATTTTCAAAACGATCACCCATGACAATAGCGAGTTCAGGACATACCTCAGCACATAATCCACAATAAATACACCTACCTAAATTTATCGTGTAATCATCGATTTTTTTTCTACCATCCTCGCCTTTGTGTGTGATAATCCGAATGCAATTGCTTGTGCATATTTTTTCACACAACCCACAGCCAATGCATCTTTCTTCACCCGATTCTAGAAGACGTTGTAGATTGTGCACGGCACGATATCTAGGGCTTAATGGCAATACTTCAAGCGGATAGTGTACGGTTACTTTTTTGCTAAAAAATTCCTTTAGAGTTAAAAATAACCCTTTAAACAGATCCATTCCACAGGTAGTTTTTACAGAATGTGCAAATTTCTGCGTGGATGATGTTAATTTAGGAGTGGTTGATATCCATTTGTAATTTTGTTTTTCCATCACATTCTCCTTATAACAGTATCACAATGCTTGTGAGAAGTATATTCAAAAGTGCTAAAGGCATCATTATTTTCCAACACATACGCATTAATTGGTCGGGTCTAATGTGTGGAAAAGTTCCTCTTACCCACATTGCCAAAAATACGAAAAAACAAACCTTTAAGATAATTGCAATCCCCCCTGGTATAAACCATATTGGGTTGTAACCACCAAAAAATATGATCGAGATAACAAAACAAAATGCAAATAAGTGAGCATATTCGGCTAAAAAAAACATTCCCCATTTAAGACCACTGTATTCAGTGGCATAACCAGCAACTATTTCAGCTTCGTGTTCTAAGAGATCAAAAGGTGTTCTATTTAGTTCTGCATAACTTGCGATCAAAAATAGCATAAAAGCTAAAGGTTGTTTAAATACGAGCCAACTCAAGATTCCATCGGATTGATAGTTGTTGATTTCTACCATAGATAGGGAGCCCACGACCATTAATGGTGCTAAAATAGTCATAGTGCTCACTACTTCAAAACTCAAGAGTTGTATAGCAGCTCTAGCAGAGCCTATGAGTGAGTATTTGCTACCTGAAGCTAATCCTCCAAGCAAGGGTGCATAAATACCTACAGATCCAGCTGCGAGAAAAAATAGCAACCCTATATTAATATCAGAAATGATAGGATGAACAGTGTATCCAAAGATCGTGAAATTTCCAAAAAATGGTATGGGTGCCATTGATACAAATGCTGACATCATAGCTATGATAGGAGCGAGTGTAAAAATTAATTTATTAGCATTTTGGGGAATAATATCCTCTTTTGTAAAAAGTTTGATGCCATCTGCCAATAATTGGAAGAGTCCATAAGGTCCCACATAGCTAGGCCCAAGTCTGCGTTGAAAAAATGCTAAGATCTTACGTTCAATATAAGTGGCAAACCCACCCAAAAAAGAAAAAACCGCCACGAGAATCAGAATTTTAATCAGTGTCTCTATTACAAATGCACTCATTTACATTCCTTTAAGGTTAAAATTTCAAAAACACTTTGTTCAAAGATATGAGCATTATCTAAACTTGGAGAGATGACGAATATATCTTGATTTAAATCATAATCAATATAAACATTACCAGTAATTTTATCATTATTTTTTTCTAAACATATCTCTTGACCTTCAATCAAATTTAACTTGGCTAGATTTTCCTTAGAAGTGTATATTCCAATTTTTGTTTGTAAATTTTCACTTGCTTGCGTGGTGAGTGAAAATTGAGATTGAGGATATTTGAAATAAGCATTATAAGATTCTGTATCGGGTATTTTGACGGAGATAAGATCAATATCAGAATTTTCTTTATCTTTGAAGTTTAAATTCAAGATATAACCTCTTTTTTCTTCACCATTTGAGCCATAATAATTCTTCAGACAATCATAAGCAATTGTTTTGAATCCAGCTTCTTGTGGTAGTAGATGAGTATAATCAACTAAGCTTTCTCCATCAAAACCAAACCCTTGAGCAATATCACAAATATCATAACCCTTATAACCAATTGCAGATCTAAGTGGCAAGAGCTTATATTCAAAATTCGTGATGGTGCCTTCAAGTTGGTTGAGTGCAGGAAGAATAAAATTGACTTTTTCATTGTTATGATTTTTTGTGTTGATTTTATTAGAATCAATTATATAATCGCCATATGTACGAATACCTATGACGTCAGTATTTTTGTTGGTATCTTCTTGGAGAGTGCAGATAAGCGAAATGCCTACAGAATTGGTGTGAGGGGGGACAAGAATAATCTTTATGGTTGTGTTTTGCTCTAAAAATGACAACATACTAGCAATATTTTTAGCATTCGGGTGCTTGTAAATATCTTGACCAATAACCAAAGTACAGTTGTTTGCTGATAAAAACATTTCTTTTAAACGAACAAATTTATCATAATCCAAGGAGCATTCTTCTAGCAACCCATAGTAATCCAAATCTATGGTTTCTTGAATTTTTTCTATTATTTCTTTTGTTTCTCTAGATGTATTTTCCTCCTCTTGAGGAATTGTCTTTTTTACTTCTTTGGTGATGGTTTTTGAAATCTTTTTTTTGCTAGCATAGATAGGATCTAAAATATTGTTAGGATTAAGATCTTTTATTAGCAACAATGTGCTCAAAATTACCTCATCAGCTTTTGGGGAATATTGGATAGAAAATACATTCCTGCCGAGTCTGTCAATCAGGCTATCACCAATAGGATGTGCATAGATCAAGGAAGTTGATTTGTTGAGCTTAAGAGCATTGTTGATAGCATAGCGTAATAAGGGCATTTCAGTCTTTATGCTTGAGCCTAATGTAATAATAAGATCTGAATTTTTAATATCGCTAAGAGTTGGAAAATGCTTTTGCTTGAGCGTATTGCGAAACTCCTGAAATTTTCTTGTATCCTCACAATAGAGTTCAAAGCCAAGTTTTTTTCGTAAGCTTTCTATGATAAACGCTTCTTCGTTGGTAATATCTCCACCGATTCTGACGGCCTTTGCGTCTTTGATTTTATTTATCGCTTCAGATAGATTTTGACTTCCTTCTGGACTTGAACTTATGTCAAATGCAAATCTTCCTGCACCACATATTGGATTATAGTGAAAATCATTGCTGACCCGATAGATCTTTTGTTTATCATTAAGAACATCTTGATGCTTGACTTGATACTCAATATGACAACCTGCTGGACAGTGTGGGCATGTAGAGCTTATCTTACGTAATTCCCAAGCATTTGAAGTGTAGCTAAAATCCCTATAGCCAAGTGCTCCAACAGGGCATACAGAAATACATTCTCCGCAATCACTACAAGGATTATCTCCAACAAAATCAATCAAGGCTTTTTGTTTTCTGACCCATACACTATAGGGATCTTTTGACATTGTATCTTTAAAATTATCTGGTGAATGCAAGTCAGTTTTAACAGCTTTAAGATTACTCTCTCCAATATTATCTTTACAAGTTGTCACACAACGCTCACAAACGATACAAAGATTTGGATCATAGATAGCCTGTGCCCATTGTTTTGATTTTTTTTCATCATCTTGAACGCTATAATGTTGAGATTGTATTTGATTTTTCAAAGTAAGATCTTGAAGTTCGCATTCACCACTTTTATCACATACTCCGCATTCTAATGGATGATTAACATCATAAGTTTGCATTATTATTTTTCTATCAGCAATAATTTCAGGGGTTTGTGTGAACACCTCAGTCCCATCTTTAGCTTTAGTATTGCAGGTATAAACACGTTTTCCATCAACTTCGGCCATACACATTTTACAAGCGACGGTTGGTGAACAACCATTTAAATAACATAAAGTCGGGATATAGATATTATTTTTCCTTGCGATTTCTAGGATTGTTTGACCTTCTTGAAATTCTAATTGTTTTCCATCTATGATTACCTTAGGCATTTTCACTCCATTTCTTGAGGGTGATTTTTGTATATGGATAGTCTTTATTGTGGATAAAATACCTACCTACATAAAAGAGGGCAACCATTCCTTTTAAATATTCTTCTTCAATAAAATCACAAACAAAATCTTTACCTTCAATGCTGAAAAATACTTTTTGATATTTTTCAAGTTTATTTGCAATTGCAAATTGCTTTGAACCAATTATTTTAGGTTTATCAAAGTTAAAGAAATTTCCAGATTTTTTGGGAAAATACAAAATAGAGCCATTAGATTCAGGCAAGAAATCAATAGCTAAAAGCTCTACATGACCTTCATAGGAAAATTTACCTAGAGTGAGAAAATATCCTCTATGTTCATTTCCATTGTGGTCAAAAAAATTCTCAAGATCATCATAAGCAATACCCTTAAATCCATTTTCTAATGGAAGTTTGTTTGTGATTTCTATGAGTGAGGTCTCTGTCATTTCAAAATGTTGTGCGATATCACAAATATCATAACCTTCATAAGGTAAAGATGCAGATATGGGCAATAGTTGATAATCTGCATTTACAATACTTCCCTCTATTTGAAGCATAGAGGGAAGTATAAAATCAGCATTTAAAATAAAATCAACGTTCTGTTCATACTCTATATTTTCAATCATTTCATTGAGGATAAAATCTCCCTTTGCTTTATAGCCAACAACCCGAGTATTTTCAAAATTATCTTTTGATAGATCGCAAATCCTGGAAATTCCCACAGTGTTCCCAGAAGAAGGAATTGTTATAACTTTCATAGGAGTATATTTTTCTATTAGCCCAAGCATATAAGCAATCTGCTTATATTGAGGGTGAGAAAAAAGTTCTGAACCTATAAAAATAACAGGATTTAGGGCTGATCTAAAAGTATTACCTAAATTAGTAAGCTCTTCTTCGCTAATATTAGATTCAGAACTCAGATAGCCTATATCTAAATTTTCAATAAAATCACTTAAACTAGAATCCACAAGTGTGTCTTTTAAAAAACTATATAACATTAAGGCCACAACACCTAATTCTGTTTGAACTTCATATTGTATATAAGAGTTTTTTTTGAGTCGCTCATCAGGTACGGGATGCAGATAAATATATTTGATTTTTTGTGTTGTAATGGCATTAATAATTTGACTTTTAAGAATAGGGGTTTCATCAAAAATAAAACTAGCTAAGCTTATGCATAAATCAGCTTGTTTCAATGTTTCTTTCATGTTGTATATCTGTGCATTAGAAGTAGATTTAATAATAGAAGTAAATTCAAAATAATTTCGTGCTTCTTCGCAGTATAAAGGAATATTGAGTTTATTTTTAAGTTCATTTAAAATAAAGGCTTCTTCATTGCTTATTTGTGTTCCAATTCTTATGGCAGAGGCATTTTCAAAGGCCTTGATGGCATTTTTAAGTTGATCGCTATCTTTGTAATAGATAGAAGAATTACCAAAATTATGCCGTCCAGAGTGACATAATTGAGAAAATTCCATTATTGTTGTACTCCTGTAGATTTTTTTATTTTTAGAAATATGAGTGGAATCGTTTGTGTTTTTACCCTCATATACGATATAGCAACCCAAAGCACAATTTGTGCAAACGCTAGGAGTTTTTTCAAGCTCCCAAACATTGGATGTATATTGAAATCTTTCTGAAGTCATGGCACCTGTTGGGCAGACGCTGACGCATTCATCACAATCTTCACAGTAACTCTGTGCATTAATGCCAATTTTTGAATCATAGCCACCTGCTATTACTTGAAGATAATTATTTCCCACAATCTGATTGCAGGTTCTAGCACATCGCTCACACATGATACATAGGCTTTCGTCATAAATCTTATTTTTGAATGAAATAAAATCATCTTTTCGTTGTGTTGCACTGAAAGTCTGTATAGGTATCTTTGTTTCTAGTACTTTATCTTGAAGCTCACATTCTCCACTTTTATCGCATACTCCACATTCTAGTGGGTGATTTATACACAAAAATTTCATAATCTCTTGGCGATGTTGCTCTAGTCTTGGTGTGTGAGTATGAACTCTAGTATTCTGAAGTGCGGGACTTTTGCATGAGGCGATGATATTTCCATTTTCTTCTTCCACGATACACATGCGACAAGCACCGACAGGGGCTAATTTTGGAAGATGACATAGGGTTGGAATGTAGATATGATTTCTTCTAGCAACTTCTAAAATACTTTCACCTTCATTAAAAGAAAATTCTTTATTATTGATAAATATACCCATCATAACACCGCCATTGCTATGTAATAACATCGCATACATCTTTGAGCTTCATAAAAAGCTTCTTGATTGCTCAATCCAAAATTAACTTCAATAAAGCTTTTTTTTCGTTCCTGTGGAGATACTTTTTGGCTTTCAGATCTTTTGAGTCCCTTATTCCATCCTCTGACATCTTCACTTTTGTTAAATACGCCGATTTGATGAAGATAATCTTCCATCTTTTCTTCATCACTTAAGGATATTTCATTGTTTTTTAGATAGCGTTTGATGACATTTGCTACTCGTTTTCCTTGGCCTACGGCATTTACAATTGTTAGAGGACCACTCACACAATCGCCACAACCAAATACACCTTTTTTGCTTGTTGCAAAAGTCCCTTCTTGAGTTTGCAGTGTTCCCCATTTTGTGATTTCTATTTCCCATTCTTTTGGTAAATATGAGAAGTCTGGAATCTGCGAAACAGCAGGTATTAAAATATCACATTCAAATCTTGATGGCGGTTTATCTATTTTAATAAGTTCGCCTTTTGGAGAGTCGGGAGTTTTTTTGAGTTCAAAATATCCAACATCTATGGCGGTGATTTTATTGTCTTTAGAAGCAACACCAACAACAGTGGATAAAAATTCAAACTTCACGCCTTCCTCTACACTCTCGTGATATTCTTCTTTTGAGGTATTTTTGATGATAGTTGCTTCATCTCTTCTATAGAGCATTGTGACAGATTTTGCTCCAAGTCTTATGGCAGATCTCACAACATCCATAGAGGTAAAGCCCCCACCTACACAGACAATATTTTTACCTTTTATGTCAGGAATTTCACATAGATTGAATTTTTGAGCTAGATTGACTTCATCCATAAATTTAATCGCAGGAAGATAGCCTTCTAATAGAGGATCTTCATTGCTAAAACCAAGTTTTTTGGAAATTCTAGCCCCCGTTGCTAAGACTATAGCTTGGTGAGATTTTTCCAACTCTAGCATTGATTTTTCATTCATAGGGCTTGAAGTATGAAATCTCACACCAAGTTCTTTGAGCATATCAATATCGTGATTGTAATTTGAAATAGGCATTCGATAATTTGGAACTCCTACTGCTACCTCTCCACCCAAAACAGGCAAGGCTTCATAAACATCTACACCAACTCCTTCAAGAGCTAGATAATAAGCAGTACTCAAGCCTCCTGGTCCTGCACCAATGATGGCAACTTTCTGCGTACATGGATGTTGCGTTATGGATTTTGGATGCTGATAAGGCAAATGCATATCAAATTCATAATCTGCTCCAATTCTTTTGAGCTCCATTATACTTATAGGCTCATCTAAAATTGATCGTCTGCAAGCACTTTCGCAAGGATGAGGGCATACTCTACCACAAACTTGAGCTAAAGGCATTGAACTTCTTGTGGCACTTAAAGAATCTGCAAAAAGCATATCTCTAACCCCTTCAATATAAGCAGGAATATTAACATGAGAAGGACAGGCATCGGTGCAAGGAGCAGTGATTTTAGAAATATATTTTTGAGTATTGCTAGCTTTTTGTGGATTTAAAAAAATCTCTCTTTTGGTTTTAAGCATTTGCAAGATAGGTTTAGGAGTTGTTTTTCCAATCTCACATTTACTAGTATTTTGCATCAAGTGAGCGGTTTCTTCCAATCTATTAATATTTTCAAGAAGATTATCAGGATCATTTTGGATTCTGCATAAAAGATCATACAAGACTCTGCCACCATATTTTCCAGGCGTACATCTTCCACAAGCTTCAGAGTAGCATTGATATTGAAAGGCATAATTTTTGAGCATATCTAAAATATCCGTGTTTTCATCAAAAACTACAACTCCATCCCATCCTATGAAGGACTTCATTTTTTCATTTTGAAGATGATTGGGGAATTCTCCTGCCCCAATTGAATACGGAAGAAAAGGTTGCATCATCTAACCTTTTTTTTCACCACAAGCGTCCAATCAACGTGATTGAATCTAATAGAGTTCATCAGATCATCTCCGCGATTTTTGATAAATTCCGCACTTTTAGAAATATTTTCAAAATCACCAATTTCAAATAAAAATATCCCCACTTCTCCATCAGTAAGTTCAGAGTCAATCAATTCGCCCATACGATCATAAAAATCATTTTTTAAATGCCTGAGATCAAAACGCTTCATCTATCCACCTCTCCAAATACTGCATTGGTTGATCCAATAATTGTTACAACATCAGCGAGATAATGGCCTATGAGAATATCTTGAAGGCATCCTATGTGATAGAAGCTTGGGGTTTTGATTTTAATTCTATGAGGGTAGGGGTTACCTTGAGAGTTAATAAAAAATCCTAGCTCTCCTTTTGGAGATTCTGTAGGAGCATACACCTCGCCTTTGGGAGGACGCATACCCTGTGTTACAAGCACAAAGTGTTGCATTAAGGCATAGTTCTGAGTCATTATATCTTCCTTTGGCGAAGATATATAATCAGGTGCCTTTGCCATAATAATAGAATCAGTTTTTGGGTACATTTCTATGAGTTGTTCTAAAATCTTCACAGACTCCCTTATTTCCTCCATATAGAGCCTATATCTTCCATAACTATCACCGCTATTTGTGATAGGAACGCTAAAATCTAGTTCGTCATATAGCTCATAAGGATCTTCTTTACGTACATCATAAGCCACACCACTAGCACGAAGCATGATTCCACTTAGTCCCCAATTTTTTGCTACTTCTGCTGAGATCGTACCCACATTTTCAAGTCTAGATCGCCAAATTCGATTATTGTCAAGCAATCCCTCTATGAGAGCTACTGTGCTATTAGTTTCTTGGATAAATTTTTTGAGATCTTCAATCCATTTTGGTGGTAAATCAAGAGGCACTCCACCAATTCTAATTGCATTATGGGTCAATCTTGCACCACAATAGTCTTCCATCAAATCAAGGCCATATTCTCTAGTTTTAAAGCAATATAAAAACATCGAGAGTGCACCCACATCCATTCCGTGAACAGCAACAAACATTATGTGAGAAATAATCCTATTGAGTTCTAATAACATTGTTCTAATTACTTGAGCTCTCCTAGGAATTTTGATATCAATAAGCTTTTCCACTGCATGAGCAAATGCATAATTATTGCTTGCAGCAGAAGTGTAATCAAGTCTATCTGTTGTAGGCATAAACTCATTATAAATCATATTTTCAGCTAGTTTTTCTATTCCTCTGTGTAGATAACCAATATCTGGCGTAGCTTTCACTACCTTTTCCCCATCAAGTTCTAAAATCAATCTCAATTGACCGTGAGAGGATGGATGTTGAGGCCCAAAATTTATAATCATTTTATCATCATCTCGTTCAAAAACAATATTTTCAAATTGTGGTTTGAGTTTGGTATAAATTTGTGGCATTAGCGTCTCTCTTTCAAAACTTTAGCTTTAGATGGATCTAAGTTTTTAACAAATAAAGCCTTGGAAGATTTGTTGCTGTTTAATACAGATTGAGTTTGCATACCTTTTTGTGTTTCATGTCCAATCCTGGTAAAATTGAAAGTATCTTTTTCATCCACTCTTGCACTATCTCTTTGCTCAGGGCCTATGATCTGTCTGTATTCTTTGCCAAATATTTTATCAACCTCATACCAAGAGGCGTGTTCATCGCCTTTAAGAGGATATGATTTTAACAATGGGTATCCTACCCAATCTTGAGGCATAAGCAATCTTGTTAAATGAGGATGTCCACTGAATATGATTCCAAACATATCAAAGGTTTCCCTTTCGCTCCAAATAGCACATCTAAACTCTGTGACTATAGAATCAATACTTTCGTTTGGCTTTAAAATACATTTGACTCTGATACGTCTTTTTTCAGAATTATTCACATTGCAAGAAAGAAGCTGATAAAACATTTCAAATTCTCCCTTTAATTCTAGCATATCAATCGCACTCATCTCGTTAAGCACTTCATATCCAAGTTTTTTAAGAATTTTCATTATAGGTAAGAGATCTGTTTTTTGAATCCAAAACACAGCAGTACCTAACTCTATATAGCTATCACAAATATGATACTCATAGCTCAGATGATTATAGATAACTTCATATGGACTACCTATTATGGAAGTTTTTGAAGTTAATTTTGGTTGATAAAATTTATCTGTATGATAAGCCTTCTTTTGAATATCTAAACCAATTTTGTTTTGTCTAACCATAATCATCTATCCTTTTATATCAAACGCTTAGGCGGATTTTTACGAAAAGCTTTTTCGCTTCTTATCTTTTTCTGCAACATCATTAAGGCATATTGAAGCGTTTCTGGACGTGGAGCACAGCCAGGAAGATAAATATCAACAGGAATAATCCTATCCACACCCTGAACGGTAGCATAGGTGTTAAACATACCGCCTGTATTTGCACAACTACCCATAGAAATAACCCATTTTGGTTCGGGCATTTGATCATAAAGTCTTCGTGTGAATTCAGCGTGTTTTTTTGTAACTGTGCCAGCAATAATCATCACATCTGATTGTCTAGGAGAAGCACGAAAAATCGTTCCAAATCTATCGAAATCAAAACGAGATCCACCTGCTGCCATCATTTCTATAGCACAACAAGCAAGACCATAAGTAAGCGGCCAAAGCGAATTGCTCCTTGCCCAATTTAGAAGATTATCAACAGTTGTTAAGGCGATAGGCAATCCTGAGTTTTTTAAATAATTTACTTGATGTTGTGCCACGATAATGCTCCTCTTTTCCAAGCGTAAACAAAACCAATTATCAGGAATCCAACAAAACTTAACATTTCCATAAATCCAAATATGCCTAGAGATTTAAAATCTATAGCCCAAGGAAACATAAAAACAATCTCAACATCAAATAAAATAAAAAGCATTGCCATGATATAAAACTGATGAGAGACCCTGTTTTGTTGCTTAATAGGCAAGGGCCCACATTCATATGCAGATAGCTTTAGCTTATCATTTTTTTTATCCGCTAGTTTTCGACTGATAAAACGTTGAATTCTCAAGGTTGCATTGAAGGCTAAAAAGGTAAATACAAAAATTATAAACACCCCAAAATAAGGATGTAAAAGTAAGGCGTTTTCCATTCTGTAATTCCTAAAAATTGAAAGTTTGTTCGTTGATTGAATTGTAGTCTTAAAATGATTAAAAATAAACAAAGAAAATTTAATCTGTCAAAAAAAGGAGATTTTTGTTACAAATAGTAACAAAAAAATAGTGTTAATTTTTTACTATTTATTAGAATTAAGAATATTAAATTTCAACCATATGGGGTATTTTTTTCTTAAAATATACAGCCTTTTTATAGCCTATATTTTTCGCAATTTTTAAACATTCTTCATATCCAAATCCAACTTGATCTACACTGTGTGCATCGCTTCCAAATGTGATGGGTATTTCCATTTTTTTTGCAATTTTTAGAATTTCAATACTTGGGTATTGTTCTTTTATGGGTTTATGAAAACCTGATGCATTGATTTCAAGAACCATCTTATTATCCCTAATGTTTTCAAGTGTCTTTTGTATATTTTGGTATAATTTCTGATTTGGACTATGATTAAAAATTTTGAGCAAATCAAAATGTCCAACTATTTGAAAGAGATTACTTTGTGCCATTTTGGCAATTGCTTTGAGATATTTTTCCCAACATTCTTCCAAGTTTCGTTTGGCATATTCTGCCATAAATTCAGGATTATCAAATCCCCATTCATCCAAGAAGTGCACAGAACCAATCAGATAATCAAAAGGATACTCAAGAATTCTTTTTTCTATTAAATTTTCTCTATTGCAAATAAAATCAACTTCTAGCCCCATTAAGATCAATATTTTATCTTGGTATTTGTTTTGAGCATTACTTATCATCTGAGAATATGTAACTAATTCCTCAGATTTCATTCTGTATTTTGAATCAAAATCCATGGGGGAATGACAGGAAAACCCATAAACATCAACCCCGAGTTCTATTGCTTTTGTTATATACTCATCTACACTACCTTGTGCATGATTGCATAAGATAGTGTGGTTGTGTAGATCTATCCTCATATTTGCAATGATTCTTGTTTTTTTATTTTAGTTAAAAACTCTTCCAAATTAAATTTTTTACGATGATTTTCAGTAAAAATATGAATCATTATATCGCCCAAGTCTGCTATAATCCAATCCTCACTTTCTTCATCAGTGCTATAAAATACCTCTCCTAATGATTTGAGTTCAGTTTTTAACATATCCAATAGTGCATAAGAATGTTTTCCTGCCATTGCTGTAGCGATGATTACGCAATCTACAATATAGTCTTTACCTTCAAGATCAAAAATATCAATATTTTCAGCCTTTTTCTGGTCGAGTAATTCTGTGATGATTTTTGTCCTCTTGGATAGATTTTTTGTTTGGGTCAATTTAACTCCTTGTATGATTTGATAACTTCAGATTTGATTGTCTCAGGGAGATCATTTGGCAGATGACCTAGCGAAAGTCCTTCTCTGATTTGAGTGGATGAGATTTTATACTTTACTTCTGGTAGGGAAATTTTGTATAAATCTTTATTATCTGTATTGTATCCATATCTTTCAATCAATACGAATTCTACTAAATTTCTGAGTTCTTCATATCGTTCCCATTTATGGAGGTTAAATAGATTATCTTCGCCAATAATAAAAAATATTTTTTTTGGGTGCAATTGGTCTTTTAATGCTAACACACTCTGAATGCTAGGTATAGGTTTTTTTTGAATTATTTCCATATCGCTGACTTCTACTTTTGATAGATTTGCATTCAATCTTTTCATCCATTCATATCGTTTGCTTTCATGGAACAAACAAGGATTTTTTAGAGGGTTTTGATAGGCAACAATAACGATAAGTTTGTCAATATCAAGTTTCTGCAGAGCAACTTGAATGGTCTGGATATGAGCAATATGAGGTGGATCAAAGCTCCCACCATAGACAGCAATATTCATTATTCATCTTTTTCAAAACTTGAGGCTTTTGTAAGTTTTGAAAATTTCACTCCCCGCAATCCACCAATCTCTAAAGAAAGTTTTTGAACTTGGATTGGAGAACCTCTCAGAATAATAGTTTCTAAACAATTACAAGAATCAATATGGACATGAGTATTACACAAAATACTAACAGAACTATTATGCTGAATATCTATCATTCTTTGATTGAGTTCTCTTTGATGATGGTCATATACAATTACAAGTACAGCAATATAATCATTTTCGCACGAGGAATTATTTTGAGCATCCCAACTATCCTCTACTAATTTTTCACGTATCATATCTCTAACTAATTCCGATCTAGACGAATAGCCATTTTTAATGATACGAGTGTCTAGTTCATTTAGAAGATTTTCTTGGAGAGATACTGAAAATCTTATCGTGCAGTCATTTTCTTTTGTATGTGTTTTTAGTTGCATCTTTATAACTTTTTAAAAAAATCTAAAATCCAATACATTCATATGGGAGGTTTTATCAAAAGTTTTTTGATATTACAAATTAGCTCTAGTTTTCTCCACCACATAATCTTGCATACATCGTGCGTAATTCTACCACTTATTAACTAATTTTAAAACTTATTGTTTGTAAAAGAGTATGAAATTGGCTTTGCTCCCAAAATATACTTCAACATTCCGTATCCATAATCTGTGAATTTCTGCAAGATTTTCTTGATATTGTGTTCTTTAATCAAGTTGATCTACTTCTTCTAGGGTTTTGTGTCATAAAGCGTATTTTCTTTATCAAAAATAATGTTTAATATTGACAATTATTATTAAAGTGCTAGAATATCATATTAAAAAACGCAGGATAAGTAGATGGAGTTTTTAAAGTTGCATATTGATCATATGGTATTTGTGGTGCTTGGAGTGATGGGGTTTTTGACCATTTGGTTCACGGTTGAGCGAATTATGTTTTATTCCAAAGTGAAAGTTGATACTTACCAAGATATCGATATTCTTGAAGAACATCTTACAAAAAACCTTACAACTCTTTACATTATATATTCGAATGCCCCTTACGTAGGACTTCTAGGGACTGTTGTTGGTATCATGATAACTTTTTATGATATGGGCGTGAGTGGCGGCATGGATGCTAAGACAATTATGGTTGGATTATCTCTGGCTCTCAAAGCTACCGCACTCGGACTAGTCGTAGCGATCCCTACATTGGTAATTTATAATGCTCTAGTGCGAAAAGTAGATACAATTATGAATCGTTTCAAGGTGAGAAAAAATGAAAATCAGAAGAGGTGAAGGTTTAAACATTGTTCCTTTCATAGACATCATGCTTGTCTTGTTGGCGATAGTTTTGAGTGTATCTACTTTTATCGCACAAGGTAAGATAGAAATTGATTTGCCTCAAGCAGATTCTGCTCAAAAGAAAAACGATGATAAGAAAGTTTCTATTGTTGTTGATGCTAACAATGTGATTTATTTGGATGACAAGCCTGTTTCCATTGAGGAGTTGAAAGACTTGATTCATAATACGGACTCCAAGACTCTAATTGAGCTAAAAAGCGATAAGGATTCTAAATTTGAGACTTTTGTAAAAATTATAGATTTGCTGAAGGAAAATAACCATGAAAATTTTGCAATTTCTACGAAGACAAATTGAATCTCCTAATAAAGTAGGTTTTATTGTTGCATTCACGATCTATGCAATTGCAATTACGATCATTTTCGGATCATTTAAAAGCACAGAACTCAAACAAGATGGGCAGAGTAAGCTCACGATGAGTTTGGCGAGTATTAATACTCAAGCACCACAGAAAACACATTCTACTTCTGCTCCTAAACCCAAACCCAAGCCTAAACCTAAACCTAAAAAAACAAAACCAATAGAAAAAAAGCAGGTTGAGCCTGAACAAGAAGTCAAACAGATTCAAGAGGAAAAAGATGAAGAAAAACAAGAGAGTTCAAATACTACCTCTGAAGGCTCACAATCTGAATCATTAGCATATAATCAGGGTATTAGTGATGAATTTTTAGCCAAGATACAAATGGCAATTAGTAAAAAAAATAAATATCCTCGAATTGCTAGAATTAGGGGTTTAGAAGGGGAGGTTTTAGTAGAGTTTATTTTAAACATAGATGGCACCATGCAAGGACTTAAAATTATTCAAAGTACTGCTGGAGATATTCTCAATGACAGTGCCATTAAGGCAATCAAAAGTGCTTCTAAAGATTTCCCTTTTCCTACCCAAAGGGTCAGAATAAAAATTCCAATTGCTTATACTCTAAAATCTTAAGCAATCGACTTTTGGATTCAAGATTTATGCTAAAATTCCCTGTTTGTAGTTCGCTTTTGAGCTAGTTGCAATTTTAGTGGGAGAATTTTTATGTATCGAGCTTATTTTATTATGGGTTTTCTTGGTCTTTTGATTTTTTGTTTTGAAACTTTTTCTATTGTTTTTGGATCTGAATGGATTGGACTGTTTGATTCATTTTTTATTGCAAATATTAGAGATGCTATTGAGGTGGATTTTAAGATTGAAATGATGAAGATTTTGAGTAAAATCGGATCTTTTGAAACAATACTTATAGTTAGCTTTATACTAATGTTGGCAATGTTTTTAAAAAGAAAATTTATACTTGGTGCATGGTTTGGTGTGAGTATAGCATTAAGCGTGGTTATTTTAAAGATATTAAAAGAGATTGTTGCCCGTGATCGCCCAAATGAGAATTGGCTTAGCAGTGCTTCTGGTTTTAGTTATCCAAGTGGGCATTCTTTAGCTATCAGTCTTTTTTGTTCGTTGCTATTTTTATTGATAATCTCATCAAAAATAAAAATTTTTTGGAAAACTTTCATGGGTATTTTGGGAGCATTGTTGATATTTTTGATTATGTATTCGCGTGTTTATTTGGGCGTTCATTATCCAAGTGATGTTTTGGGTGGTTTTTTACTTGGCTTGACATTAGCATTTTTTTCAACAGGAATTTATGTTAGATTTTTTAAAGATTAGGTTGTTTGTATATTTTGTGATAATTACTTTTTGATTTTTGGTATCAGATTAAAACCTACGGAGATACAAAATGCGTGAGATTGTTCTTATAAGCTCAAAACAGAGCTTAAACATAAAAACACTTGTAGTTAATGAAATCAATCTTTTTTCTCTTAAAAAAGCTATTTTGGATCAGTATCCTGATTTGATGAAAATTAATCAAAATGTTGATGCATTGATTTTTACTTCAAAAAATGCTTTCAAAGCACTTTTGAAAAGCATAGAACAAGATCCAGAATTAGAAATTTTTAAGAATATTCCAGCTTTTGTTATTGGAGAAGGAACCGCACAAAGATTACGAACTGAGGGTTTTAAGGTTGAATATGTAGGGATAGATTCTCATGGATCGGGGTTTTCAAGTGAAATCATTCCATTGCTAAGAAATAGAAAGCCTTTATATTTTAGGGCTAAAAAAATTGTTTCAGGATTGGATGTTAAATTGCTAGATGCTAAGATCAAACTCAAACAAATCTTTGCTTATGAAAATAGAACAATTATTCTTGATAAAACTTTCAAACCAAGCCCTAAATCCATTTTGATTTTTACTGCCCCTAGTCATTATCTAGCATTTAAACAAAATTTTGGTTGGGATGGAAGTTATTATGCCATTGCTATTGGCATGACAACTTTTAGTGTTTTTGATCAAGATGTGGAAGCGTTTGTGAGCCCCAATCAGAATATTGATAGCTGTATAGAGTTTGCCAAAGAATTAGCATCGAAGTTACCCTGAGGATAAAGAGATCAAAAAGAGGAATTAAATGAATTTTATTTTAGTTTTTATTGGTGGGGGAATAGGGAGTTTGTTGCGCTATGCCCTGGGGAGATTTTTTTCTACAAAGTTTTTTGCTTTAGGTTACTTTCCTTTTGGCACATTATGTGTAAATCTTTTAGGTAGTTTTCTTATCGGGTTTGTTGGATATTTTGTGGCAAATAAGTTATTTAGCGATGATTTCAGGATTTTTTTTATTATTGGTATTCTAGGTGGTTTTACCACCTTTTCTTCTTTTGGTTTAGAAGTTTTTAATATGCTTGAGCATAAAGATTATCTAAAAATGATCCTGTATGTTCTTGGAACAAATTTCTTTGGAATCATTCTTGTATCAGGAGGATGGTGGTTATCAAAGACAATCCAAGGTCTCTAACAATTTCCTTCAATTTTTTTATCTAATATATACCTTGCAATTATTATAGTTTGTAAGAGTGTTACAAAAAAATTAAAAATTGGAATCAAAGAAAAAAGATATGAGATTAAGGTGATCTGATAGTTTTTTATTTTATTTTTTGAGAGAAATAAATCATACTGTGATTGACTTAATATTGAACTTCCAATGTCAAATAGCATTGTATTTTTGAAAAATAAAAAATGTGGGATTAAAATCGCAAAAAAGCCCACAAATGGAATGAAAAATAATGGACTAAGAATAATTACAAACAAAACAAACCAACCAAGACATTTCAAAAAATAAAGAATTGATGTTTTGATACCTCCAAATGAATGAATAGAAATATCTAGATAATATTTTTTTCGTAAATAGCTTATTACGATAGGTGTGTAGAATATTGAAATAAACATATTCCCGATAATTGTTAAAATAATGATAAAAAATCCAAGCAAGACATACAGAAAAACTTTGATAAAAAATCCACCAATACTTGCAAAAAATCCTGAATCATTTGATAAGTTTTGCCAACTTTTGGGCAGGAAATATTCCATCCCTGCCAAAATCTGATCGCTAAAATACAAAAGCAAAAGACTCCAAAGCACTACTCCTATGATTGTAGGCATTAGATTTAATATGAGCATCTTAAGGCTGAAGAAATCTTCCCAACTTTTTTTGATGTTTTGAAACATATTTTTCCTTCAGTTTTTAATTATCCTAGAAATTTAGCTTTTATTGACTTTATTTAAGTTTAAAGGGTAATATTACGAAATGTGTTGCTTTTAAGCACCAAAAATTAAAAACGGAGATTTAAATGAAAAAAAGCATAGTAAGTATTATCCTTGCGAGTTCTTTGTGTGTAGGTTTTTTAGGAGCTAAGACTTTAGCTACAGTTGATGGAGTAAATATTACAGAAAAAGATTTTGATGTTATCAAACAAAGAGTTCCAAATTTTAATTTTGATACTCTCAAGCCCGATCAAAAGAAAGCTTTAATAGAACAAGCTATCAATAATATTTTGATTGAAAAACAAGCCAAGAAAGAAAAGTTAGAAGATACACCTGATTATAAGGCGGCTTTGGATAATTTTAAAAAGCAACTTTTAGTTGAGATATGGGAAAAAAAACAAGCTGAAGTTATTCGAAAAACTAAGATTCCAGATGCAGAGTTGAAGAAATATTATGATGATAATAAACAACAGTTTGTTCAGCAAGAAGCACAAGCTAGACATATTTTGGTAAAAACAGAAGATGAAGCTAAAAAAATCATTTCAGAGCTTAACAAAACTCCTAAAGCGAAAATTCAAGCTAAATTCATTGAGTTGGCAAATAAAGATTCTATTGATCCAAACACAAAAAACACTCAAAATGGTGGAGATCTAGGAACTTTCCAAAAAAATCAAGTGGTTCCTGAGTTTTCAAAAGCAGCTTTTGAGTTAAAGCCTGGAACATATACAAAAACTCCAGTGAAAACAGAGTTTGGATATCATATTGTTTATCTCATTAAGAAAAATGATCCTGTTACCTATACTTTTGATCAAGCAAAAGCAACGATTGAAGGTATGCTAAAAGAGAAAAAATTCCAAGCAGACATGAAGCAAAAAATTGATGATTTGAGAAAAAAAGCTAAAGTTACAATCGCTCAATAGTTTGAAACAACCTATTTAAAGGGAACTTATGTTGGTTATAGGGAATGAAATTTTACACAAAGCGCATCAAAATGGATATGGAGTAGGTGCTTTTAACTTTGTGAATTTTGAGATGCTGAGTGCTATTTTTGAATCAGCAAATGAGGCAAACTCTCCCATTATTGTTCAAGCTAGTGAAGGTGCCATCAAATATATGGGGATTGATATGGTTGTGGGGATGACTCAGATTATGTCAAAACGCTATCCCCATATCCCCGTTTCCCTTCATCTAGATCACGGAACCACTTTTGAGAGCTGTAAAAACGCTATACAGGCTGGTTTTACTTCTGTAATGATTGATGCATCTCATCATATCTTTGAAGAGAATTTAGAGCTTACCACAAAAGTGGTGCAATACGCTCATCAGCACGGTGTAAGCGTTGAAGCAGAGCTAGGCAGATTGATGGGCATAGAAGATAATATCTCTGTGGATGAAAAAGATGCTGTTTTGGTCAATCCAAAAGAAGCAGAAATTTTTGTGAGAGAATCCAAGGTAGATTACCTAGCTCCCGCTATTGGGACAAGTCATGGGGCGTTTAAGTTTAAGGGCGAACCAAAGCTTGATTTTGAAAGGCTTCAAGAAGTCAAAAGACTTACAAATATACCATTAGTCTTACACGGTGCTAGTGCGATTCCAGAATATGTTCGAGATGCTTTTTTAAAAACAGGAGGGGATCTTAAGGGTAGCAAGGGTGTTCCTTTTGATTTTCTTCAGGAAGCCATCAAAGGTGGTATCAATAAAGTGAATACAGATACTGATTTGAGGATTGCTTTTATGGCAGAAGTTCGCAGGGTTGCAAATGAAGATAAAACTCAATTTGACTTGAGAAAGTTTTTTGCTCCAGGCATGGATGCTATCAAAAAAGTGATGGTTGAGCGTATGACTTTGCTCGGCAGTGCGAATAAAATATAAAGGAGAGAATTATTTATGGCTATAGGAATGAGTGAGCTAAAAAAGGGATTAAAGATTGAAATAGAAGGTATTCCTTATAAGATTATTGAGTATCAACACGTTAAGCCTGGCAAGGGAGCTGCTTTTGTTCGTGCAAAAATAAAGTCTTTTTTTGATGGCAAGGTGATAGAGAAAACGTTTCACGCAGGTGATAAATGCGAGGAACCAAATTTAATCGAAAAGACCATGCAATACCTTTATCACGATGGCGATACTTATCAATTTATGGACACAGAAAACTATGAACAGATTGCCTTGAATGATAATCAAGTTGGAGATGTCTCCAAATGGATGTTAGATGGTATGAGTGTTCAGATTTTATTTCATAACAATAAGGCCATATCTGTAGATGTGCCTCAGATTGTTGAGCTAAAAATCATAGAGACTCCCCCCAATTTTAAAGGCGATACATCAAGTTCAAGCAAAAAACCTGCAACTTTAGAGACTGGTGTCGTCATTCAGATTCCTTTCCATGTACTTGAAGGTGAAACAATCAGAGTAAATACTGAAACCGCTGAGTATGTAGAGAAAGTCAAGTAACTCTATCGCCAAATTTGGTGGTAGAGTCTTGCATTGGCTTTGTGGCTTCTCTTCTTTTTTATTTATTCCTCTTGCTTTAGATTTTGATTCTAGGCATTTCACTTCCTCTTGTTGAAAAACTTCTCTCTATCGTATCTTTCCCTTTAATAAAATCACTATAAAAACCAAAAAACTAAAATCCCACTCAAGACATTTAAAAAATAGCTTTAGATAGAAACAGTGAAAAGATAGATTTAAGTCAAGAATATAAACATCTATCTCTTTTTGTTTTTTGAATGTTCTTCAGAGCTTTGTATTGCTCTATGCTTTTTGCTTAGCAAAATTTCTTTGTTGTTTAAAGAGAGTGTATTTATCACCCCTGATTTCTTGCCATAGATATTCTAGCAACGTTTCATTTTCTTTTGCTAGATCAAAAAAGTAATGAAGAGAATATAGAAATTCAGAGAAAATAAAAACCCTTTCTAATTTATTTTTAGTTTTTACGTAAATATCTCTCAGAGTTTAATATAAATTTAATCCAACTATCATCAGTACTTTTGAAAAAATCTTCAGTCATTTCAATATATCTAGTTTTAGTTCCAGTTCTATGTTTTTCAATTTTTTGAATTTCATTCTTAAGACTTTCCCCATTTAAGGTTTTTACCAAAAGATCTTTTATTACAAATCTTATCATGTAGTCTTTCTTTTCATTTTTAAAATCTTGTAAGGTGAGCAAAATATAGAGAATCATCCAAACTTTCAATCCTTTATAATAAAAAATATTTCTCTTATTCGCAATTTCTATCAGCTCATAAAACTTGCAATACTCAAATTTCGTATTTCCTAAAAGTTTTTTACACAAGACATAAACTTTTCTTTGATTTTCTTGGATTAGATATTCTTTAATAATCTCATCGTTATTAAAATCATAACTTGGAAAATCTTTAGCTTTCTTAGGATCAGATAACTCACAATTAGAGGATTGATTAAGGTGATCAAATCTTGCTTTTTGTGTGAGGCTACTAATTCCGTATAGATGTAGTTTTTTTCTGCAATTTGGGCAAATAGGATAAATCAATCCCTTTTCATATTCAGATTGATACTTTTTACTAAATTCTTCGGGAGTCATCATATTATTATTTTTTTATTTGTTATATCTTCCAGCATTAGTTCAAATCATCAAGTATATATTTAATTAATTTTATTACTAAATTATATCAGTAATTTTTTAATAAATTAATCAAAAAATAATATAAAATATTTTAAATAATTTAATTATATTTTCTTTTTTTTAGTGCTTTGTGATTCCATATAATAGGGATGATTACTATGCTTAAAATAATATTAGCGATGGCTAGATTATTCATCTTCTCTCCTTTGTTTTAAAAATCCATATCAAATTTTTTGGTGCATTTATGGTTTGAAAATCCTAGACTCCTGCCCTTAAAATAATGCACATTTCCTGTCCTTATTAGCCATCGCCTCAATGTGTCTCTATGCACACCTAGTTTTTTAGCCACATAGCTTTGAGAGTAGCCTTTATCAAGCCACTGTATGATTTTGTCTCTAGCATAATAACAAGGGTGTAATTCTATGCGTGTCTTGCTCCCTATCTTCCTGCCTAAGATAACGCCTTCTGCTACTCTTCTAGCTAAGCCTTCTTTGGTTCTTTGAGAGATGAGATTTCGTTCTATCTCAGCACTTAAAGAAAAGGCAAAGGCTAATACTTTTGAATTGATATTATCAGAAAGCTCAAAGCGTTCTTTGATGCTATAAATGAGGATTCCTCTTGATATGCAAGTGTTTAGAAGACTCATCACTTGCAAAAGACTCCTACCAAGTCTAGAGAGTTCTGAGACAATAAGCGTGTCACCTTTTTTTAGCTTTTTCATCAGATCACCTAGTTTTCTATTTTTTACAGCTATGGTGCCACTCATTGTCTCTTCCACCCAGCTATCAACTTGTAAGTTGTTAGATTCACAATAGTTTTTGATTTCAAAACGTTGATTCTCTACAGTTTGCTTTTCTGTAGAAACTCTGATGTAGCTATATGTCATTTTAAATCCTTAAATTTTTGAATAATGTTACAAGAATGGAGTGTTTATTTTCGTTTTTCAAGCTCATAGAGGAGACATATATCAGAGCCAAAGAAGATGAGGAATATATCATCTATCTAAATGAAAGAGAGCGAACTGAACAAATCATTCGCCCAATTTTACGAGGCAGGGATATTAAACGCTATAGCTATGAATGGGCAGGGAAATGGGTGATAGGAACATTCCCTACACTAAAACTTAATATCGATGAATATCTAAGTCTAAAAAATTACCTTGAATCTTTTATGCCAAAAATAGCCCAAAGCGGAGAAAAGGGTTGTAGAAAAAAGACTTCTAATAAATGGTTTGAAACTCAAGACAATATCGCATATTGGAACGAATTCAATAGGCAGAAGATTGTGTATCCCAATATGACGAAATTTTTACCTTTCGTTTATGACGATAAGGGATTTTTAGCCAATCAAAAATGCTTTATTCTAACGGGAGAAAATATTGCTTTTTTGAGTGCATTCTTGAATTCTTCATTGTTTAAATTTTGTTTCAGTGACTCATTTCCTCGATTGGGTGTGGAGGGTAGAGAATTGAGTAAAATATTTTTTGAAAAAATCCCTGTTATAAAAATCACATCTAATATAAATAATAAATTTGCGTTAGCCATAGATGACATACAAAGAGAATACACAGAATCAAAGGCTATTGATATAGATAGAATGATTTTTGATCTGTATAATCTAACCGAACAAGAGCGAGAATTCATAGGTTTTATAGAAATTAAATAATGATTTTATGATCTCTCAACAAAAGCTATTTCATCATCTGATAACTCATAAAGTTCATAAACAAGTTGATTGATCTGCTGATCTAATAGGGAAATATCAGAATCGATACTTTGTTCTTTGAGTGCTAGGATTTCATCTGTCATTAAAGTAATTTTATCAATTATGCTTTGATTTTTCTCATTTACTTTTGGAACAGGGATTTTTTCTATATACTGTTTTATCCACCTAAAAGCACCTTCTCCCAAACTAGAAGCCATAAACTGAATATAAAAATAAGTCAATTTTGAATTCAGAATGGCTAAATGATATTTACTTGCATTGGGTATAAAATAACAGGTTTGGTTAATAAAGATTCCATCATTACTATAAACAAAACATGGATCTTTAGTCATTTCTGCCCATACAATCTTCTGCCTATTGAATTCGTTCCAATATGCGATATTGTCTTGAGTTTCAAACCATTTATTAGAAGTCTTTTTTCTACAACCCTTTTCTCCGCTTTGGGCTATTTTTGGCATAAAAGATTCAAGGTAATTTTTTAGACTTAGATATTCATCGATATTAAGTTTTAGTGTAGGGAATGTTCCTATCACCCATTTCCCTGCCCATTCATAGCTATAGCGTTTAATATCCCTGCCTCGTAAAATTGGGCGAATGATTTGTTCAGTTCGCTCTCTTTCATTTAGATAGATGATATATTCCTCATCTTCTTTGGCTCTGATATATGTCTCCTCTATGAGCTTGAAAGGCAATTTAGAAGCATCTGTATTGTCACAATTATCCAGTATTTCGTCTTTTTTATCTGTGTCAATGATAAAAGCTTCGTTATAACCTGTTAAGATCCCCCGATAGATATTTATATCCCAATCTTTTAATGGCACTCCGATAGATTCTATCTTTTTCTTTAAGGCCATCACTTCGCTATCTCCAAATGTAAAGGCCTCGCTGCTGAGCGTATCAGTGCTTATAATCTGAGGGGTTACATTGGATATATCTGTTCCATCTTCTGGCTTAGTAGTGATAGGAATATATCTAAAATCAGCTTTTGAAGATTTTGTCTTTTGAAATTCTAGTATAGAGGTATCCACAGTAGCACTATCGAACACCTTCACACCGTTAAACTCCACATAGGTTTCTAGCTTGGTTTTCCCTAATATAAAGCTTCGAAGGGCTTTGCCATATCCTGCTCTTGTCCATTTGTTGCTTGTGATAAAACTTAGTCTTCCTTTTTCTTTTAGAACTTTGTAGCCTTGTTCGAAAAAATAAGTGAATATATCGCTTGTTCCACTAAAGATCTCAAAATGAATACTTAAGTGTGGCTTGATCTCTTTGATCCTCTCTTGACGGATATATGGTGGATTGCCGATCACCAGATCAAAGCCTATGAAATCTCCATTTTCATCTAACACCTCAGGGAATTCAAATCGCCACTCAAAGCTATTTGAATTTTTTAATGATTCTAGGTATTCAAAGTCGCTCTTGATAGAATCTAAAAGCTTTTGAGCTTGTTTGTCTAGGTCATCGGGGTTTTCTTTTGGCTTAAGGTCGCTAGAATCTCCAAATAGGATTGTTTGAAATTTGATAGGATTGCTTGCGGGTTTGCCTTGCTCATCATAAAGACTATCATCGATAATTTTCTGGATCCCTAGTCCAAAATTCGAATCACCAAACCTCATCTCCCATTTGAAAATATTTTCTCCATATTTACCTACAAACTTCCTCACAGATTCTTCTAAACTCTGGGTTCTTTTATCCCACTTGATAAAGTGATTTTTGAGCATTGTTTTGATATCACTTATCTTATTAGTGATGACTTGCTTGTCTTTAAGAGCTTCTTTGTAGAGATTCACTTGAGTTTTATAGTCTTCTATAGCGGTTTTTAGATTCTGAGTGAATTGATTTGTGAGTCCTATAGTTAGCTTGGAGTTGATAGGGAAATTCGACAGTAGAGAGTTTCCTGTTTTGATATTGATGTCAATATTGGGGAGAGTTTGAAGGTAACGATGCTCTATGTCTTCATAATAGCTGTATTTAAGAAGTTCTATCCAGAGTCTTAATTTGGTGATTTCGCAAGAGTTTGGATTGATATCCACACCAAAAAGACAGTTTTCTATGATGTCCTTTTTTGTATAAAACATCGCTTTTTGAATGACGTGAGATTCTATTTTTTCATGAGAAGGAATGGTGTAGTTATGAATCTCTCCACTAGAGTCCTTGATAATCACTTCATCATTTTTGAGCTTTAGGTCGATATCTCTGAGTCTGCGATTTTCTTCATCACATAAAATCCCTAGTTTGTATTTAATATAGATGAGTTCATTTAGGCTTGAGACTAGGAAATGCCCACTTCCTACAGCAGGATCGCAAATAGTGATGCTATGGAAGATTTTACTAGCTTCTTGTAAGTCATCAATTTTATTATAGAGTTCGTCCAATGTTTTACAACTCCAATTTTTAGCTGCGTTGAATTTATCTATCACAAGCTTTGTGATAGACTCCCTGCACATATAGCTAGTGATAAAACTAGGAGTATAAAAGCTCCCTTCTTTATAGCCATTTAGTTTCTCAAATACAAGCCCTAGTACAGCTGAGTTGATTAGCTTATCGAAGTTTATCTTTGTGTGATTTTCTATATCTTTTGGTGTGGTGGTGAAATCGTAAGAATGCAAAAATGCAAAGAGGTATTCTAATAAGGGGAGGGAGTCTTTGTTTTTATACTGCGAATCTTTCTTTAAAATAGAAGATTTGTGCAGTTCTAGGGGTTTTGAATCTAGCGATCTGATTTGTTTATTTTTGCCACCATTTGTTTCTTTCTCTAGAAGTGTTTTTTCAAATAAACTTGAATTCAGATATGGTATTTCTTCAAGTCCTTTTGGTATATCACTTCTATTTGTCTCCTTTATAGCCAGGACATCAAAAAAGAGTTGATTGAAAATCTTAAAATCAGGAATGATTTCTAGATCTAAAAAAGGCTTTTTGATATGATTGAAAGAAAGTAGCATCGATTCTAGGAGTCTTAAAAATAAGATACGATTATTCCAGGTAGTGAGCAATGAAAATATCTCTTCAAAGTCCTTTTCTCTATCAAAACCTAGATTTTTCGTGATGGAATCTAATAGCGTGTTGGAGGTCGTTGAAGGAATGATGATAACCTTCCCACTCTCTAGTTTTTCGCATAATCCTAAGATATACAGAAGTTCATCATAAAAACCCTGATTGAGTGTGTTGCTATCGATAAACATCTTTTGCTTGAGTAGGGTAGTAGGGCTTAAGATGGCATAGATGAGGGGAATATCTTCATCGGTAGTGTCTGCGAGATTGAAATACACATAAGGGATTTGAGCATCTAAGGTTTTAAGATGGTAGGCAATATCTTCATAGAATTTTTCTGTTCGTGTATCATTGCCTTCTTTTAGTTCGGTATTTTTGAAGGATTTAAGAATGGCTTTGTCTTTAGCAAAACAATGATGATATTCTTTTGCATCAATGATATAAAAAGAATTGAGATTGCATAAAATGATATGCCTGATAGCGTTGTTATTATTTGTGATACTTTCTCTTAGATAATATAAAATCGACTCACAAAATGCCTTTGATTCTAGCGTGTCTTCACCTGCTGGAAATTCTGATTTATTTTTGAGAGATTTTGCCTCAATAATGACTTTGGCTTCATTGTCTTCATATATCGCTGCATCGATTCTGCCTTTGGTGTTGATGTCGTATTTGAAGCTTTGAGTGAGAAAACTATTGATAGCATTTTTTTGATGCTCTTCGGTTTCTTCTGTATTGGTTTGCTGGAGTTTTGATATGTGGGATTTGAATTCGTCTATCTGTTTTTGTGAAGGATTGATTTGAGAGCTCAGATCTCCTAGAAAATCTTGTAATGAAAGCCTAGTGTATTTCATAAATATCTGCCTATATTAAAGGTGTCATTTTGTGAGGCAGATTATAATAGAATGAAGTTTAATGTTTATTTAAATTTAATTTAAATAAACCTATATAAATTCCCCTTGGGTGCTTTTTGGGGAACTCTGCAAGGTCACTATATCAGCAAACTCTTTACGATTGTATTTATCTAATGCAGCCCTACCTATCATCGCTGCATTATCAGAGCAAAACTCTAGGGGTGCGAGTAATAGTTTAGCTCCAAAGGTATCACAAAGATCATGGATTTTATCTCTAAGAAAGATATTCGCACTCGCTCCTCCTACGATAGAAAAATGCTTGATGAAATCCCCATTCTCTTTTTTTGTCTTAAAATATTTTTTAAGCTGAGTGAGGAGATGATCACAAGCGGTTTTTTGAAATTCATAGCAAATTTTTCCTCTAAAATCATCGCTTTGAATATTGATTCCTTGTTCTTGTGCTTCTAATACCTTTAGGCGAACAGCATTTTTAAGACCTGAAAAACTAAAGGCTAGATCTTTAGAGTGTTTTAAGGGAAGGGGGAAATTAAATGTTGATTGGGGTTTAGAGTCTTGGGCATGAAGCTTTGCCATTTTTTCCACAATAGGACCTCCAGGATAGCCTAATAAAAGCATTTTTGCGACTTTGTCAAAACTTTCTCCAAAACTATCATCCATACTCTTTGCTATGATGGACATTTGTGTGGGGGATTTGGCCTCTATGATGAGAGTATGCCCACCTGAAACGAGCAAAACTGATAGAGGAAAAATACTCTGTATTTGATTTATAAAAAGGGAATAAATATGCCCTTTGAGATGATTGACAGAAATAATCGGGAGTTTGAGTGAAAAAGCTAGAGCTTTTGCCATCATCAGCCCTTCAATTAGGGTGATATTTAGGCCTGGCTCTGTAGTGACAGCAATTGCCTTTAGTGGCGAAAAGGAATCATTCAAGAACTTTTTAGCTTCATAGAGAATTTTTGGAAGTTCTTCTGCATGGAGTCTTGATGCAATTTCTGGCACTACACCACCATAAGTGCTATGAGTAGCTTCTTGAGAGATTTTTCTATGAAAAAGCAGTTTGCCACTAGAGATTTCAGTGATAGCAATAGAGCTATCATCACAGCTACTTTCAATACTTAAAATCATATTTTTCCATTTCAACTTAGTGATAAAATCCATTTTTAAAGGATTTTTTTGATAAATTATAACCAAAAACTAGAGGATAAAATGAAAAGACTCAAAGCAGAATGGGAAAAACAAAGTGCAGTGATTTTGGCATTCCCGCATAAAAATAGTGATTGGGAGGATTGTATCAGTGAAGCTAGAGATAATTTTTTATCCATCATCAGAGAGATAACACGTTTTCAAAAAGTCATTTTATGTGTTGATATAGATGATGATGAGGGAATGGAAATATTGCAAAAATCAAATTTAAATCATATTGAGTTTGTGAAAATACCAACCAATGATACTTGGGCGAGAGATTTTGGACCTATCAGTGTCGTAGAAAATGGCAAAGTGGAGCTTTTGAACTTCGGATTTAATGGCTGGGGGCTAAAATTTCCCGCCAATAAAGACAATCAAATCAATCAAAAGCTTTTTGAAATGGGTGTTTTAAATACTTCACCTAAGAATATGCCTATCATATTGGAAGGGGGTAGCATTGATACAGATGGAGCAGGGAGATTGCTCACAAACACACAATGTTTGCTAGAAGCTAATAGAAATCCTCACTTGTCAAAAGAAGAGATTGAATTATTTTTAAAGCGATCACTAGGTGTGGATGAGATCTTATGGTTACATTCAGGTTATCTTGCAGGAGATGATACTGATAGTCATATTGATACACTAGCTAGATTTATAAATCCCACCACCATTGTTTATATGCAATGTGAAGATAAAAGCGATGAACATTATGTGGAACTTAAAAAAATGGAAGAAGAACTAATGGATTTAAGAACAAAAGATGACCAACCTTATACGCTTATTCCCCTTCCTTTGCCTGATCCAATCTTTTGGGATAAAGAGAGGCTTCCAGCGAGTTATGTGAATTTTCTATTTATCAATGGAGCTGTTTTGGTGCCAACTTATAGGGATAAAAGAGATGAAGAAGTTTTGAAGACTTTTGAAAAAATTTGTCCTTCTTTAGAGGTGATTGGAATTGATTGCTCTACGCTTATAAGACAGCATGGAAGCCTTCATTGCGTGACAATGCAAATTTATTAGCAGGTAATAATATTGAGTGCTAGATATAGTAAAATTATTATCGAGGGTTTGGTGCAGGGGGTTGGATTTCGTCCTTTTGTCTATAATCTAGCAACTCAAATGGGACTAAAGGGCTCGGTTAGAAATATTGGGGGTAGTGTTGAGATAATAGCAAATATGGCTAGTTGTGATGAATTTATTTCAGAGCTAAAAGCTAAATGCCCTATTCATTCTCATATTTCCAAAATCACCATGAGCGAGTACAAGACAAAAAACGTTTATAAAGATTTTAAGATTATCAAAAGCACATCTCAAAAAATATCCCTAGAGAGTTCTATGCCTAAAGACATTGCAATATGTGAAGAATGCCTAAATGAAATTAGAGATCCTAAAAATAGACGCTATGAATACGCTTTTAGCACTTGTATAAACTGTGGTCCCAGATATACCATCATTGATTTTCTTCCTTATGATAGGAATAATACTTCAATGAAGACCTTTAGAATGTGTGCAAAATGTCAGAAGGAGTATGGCGATTGCAATGATCGTAGATTTCACGCACAACCTAACTCTTGTCCTGATTGTCCCATCACTTTGAAGTTTTACCCATCTGGAAATTTAAACGCTCAAGCACTCAGAGATGTTATTGTAGCTATTAAGGCTGGGAAGATTATCGCTATAAAGGGAGTTGGAGGATTTGCTTTGATATGTGATGGAAGAAATGATGAGGCTATTTCAACTCTTAGAAGTAGGAAAAATAGACCCACAAAGCCTTTTGCCCTGATGGTAAAAGATATCTATATGGCATCAAAAATTGCAGATCTTGATCCTTTGGAGATAATGGCTTTAAGCTCTAGTGTTGCCCCTATTGTTTTGAGTACAAAAAAAACAAATGATTTGCATTCAAAATTTATCGCTCCCAATGTCCGTACAATAGGGCTTATACTCCCTTATAGCGGGATACATCATTTGATAATGCAAGAGCTTGATTTTCCTATTGTTTTCACTAGTGCAAATCTAAGTGGTGAACCTATTATTGCTTCTTTGAACGAATTAAAAGAAAAAATGAGCAGTATCGTTGATGGAGTGCTAGATTATGATAGAGAAATTATCCACCCTATTGATGATAGCATAATGCAGTTAGTAGCTGGGGAAATGAGAGTCTTGCGATTAGCTAGGGGACTTGCTCCATTAAATATAGACTTAGGGAAAAATTTAAACACAAAAACTGCCATAGGAATGGGAGCTGAACAAAAAATTACCCTCACTTATGCTATCAGAAATAAATATCTCATCTCTCCATATCTTGGAGATCTTGATAATATCGATAGCATAAAAAGATATGAAGAAACCATGAATTTTTTTAATCAACTCTATCTAGAATATCCAGATATACTCATCAGTGACATGCATAAGAATTATCACTCAAGTAAAATAAGTGCTAAAAAATCTCTAGAGTTGTCTTGCATAAATGAGAAAGTTCCTCATCATCATGCACATTTTTACGCTATTTTTGCAGAGTCAATGAAGCAAAATAATGCTATCACCCAATCAAGCAAGGCACTAGGAATCATTTGGGATGGGACAGGGCTTGGAAAAGATGGGAAGATTTGGGGAGGGGAATTTTTTATAGGAAATTTAAAAGAGATTTCTCGGATAGGTCATTTTAAAGAATTTAAATTACTTGGAGGAGAGGGGGCTATCAAGGATATTTATAAGATAGGATATGCATTGGCATTGCAATGTGAAGCTAAAGAATTAATAAGAAGATATGAAAATAAACTTGGGAATGAAGCAAAAATGCTTCATCAAATGTTTGATAAAAAAATCAATACATTTCAAACAACTTCAGTTGGTAGGCTTTTTGATGGAGTAGCAAGTTTGTGTGGGCTACTAGATAAAAATAGTTTTGAAGGTGAAGCAGGAATGATTCTTGAATCTCTTTGCAAAAAATATCCCAAAAAAGAATCTTATGATTTTAGCATCATTGATGGAGTGGTTGATTTTTCTAAGATGATTTTGCAGATTCAAGAAGATATTTTGAGCTTTGATATACCAAAAGTAGCTAGAAATTTTATCTATACTTTGGCAAATATTGCACTTGCTTTTGCAAAAAAATATCCTCATTATCCTATTGTTTTTAGTGGTGGGGTATTTCAAAATAAAATCTTATGTGATGATATAAAAGAACTTTTTGATACCCATAAGAGAGATTTTTATATGCATAAACTCCTTCCTTCAAATGATATGTGCATTTCATTTGGTCAGGCTGTTTATTCACAATATAATCTTTAAATTTCCCAACTATGGGGAATTGTGATAAGATTCCAAAATAATAAGATAAGGAATAAAATGACAAAAAAAATCACTTTGGCTCAGGGAAATGGAGGCATGGAAACAAATGAACTTATTGAAAAAATTTTTAAAAAACATTTAGGAGAGTTTTTATGTGCAGATGGAGAAGATGCGGGAAAATTTTTGAGTAATACTAAAGAGTATTGCATAAGTACGGATTCTTATGTCATTAATCCCATATTCTTTCCTGGTGGAGATATTGGCAAACTTAGTATTTGCGGGAGCTCTAATGATGTGGCCATGATGGGTGCAAAACCAAAATATATTAGTATTGGATTTATTCTTGAAGAAGGATTTGGGATTGAAGATTTAGAGAGAATATTACTCAGTATCAAAAAAGAACTAGAGCATACTTCCTTGAAGATCATTTCAGCTGATACAAAAGTGCTTCCTAGTGGTAATGTTGATAAGATTTTTATCAACACAACAGCTATTGGAGAGATTAAAAAAGAGGGAATTTCTTCTAAAAATCTAAAAGATGGAGATTGTATTATTCTCAGTGGCAACATTGGAAGACACGGATCTATGATTTTTTGCGCTAGAAGCGAGATTGATTTGCATTCAAATTTGCAAAGTGATTGCAAGCAACTTTATGTGATACTAGAGCAAATATTTCAGAGTGATATTTGCATACACGCTCTTAGGGATGCGACTAGGGGAGGGTTGGCCGCTGTGATGAATGAGTGGGCAAATGCCTCGAAAGTAAATATCGTTTTGGAGGAAAAGTCCATTTTAATTTCAAAAGAAGTTAAAGGAGTGTGCGAAATATTAGGTCTTGAACCTTATATTTTAGCTAATGAAGGTGTTTGTGTTTTTAGTGTTCCTGCTATAGAGGCACACAGAGTTTGTCAAATTCTAAACTCCCACCCAGAAGGAGGAGAAGCTAGTATCATAGGAAGGGTTGAAGGAAAAGATATTTCCACTCCTAAAGTGATACTTAAAAACGAATGGGGAACAAAAAGATATCTTGAATATCCACAAGGTGAGATATTGCCCCGAATTTGCTAGTATAGATTTTTTGTATTTAGGATTTATGCCAATAATTGTAAGATTTTAAAAATATTTTGGAGAATTAAAATGAATAAAAACCCTGCTGAACAATTTCAGATAGATTTGCAAGTTTTCTACACTCTTTTACAAGATCAAAGCAAAGATATTAATAGTATGTATAAGATTTTTGATTCAAATTCTAAAACCGATTCTAAATATTTACCAATCCTAGAACGGCTGTGTGATAGGATTGGATTAACGCCAAATAAAGAGGCTTTGATGGCTTTATGTGATAGGGTAGCAAATCTAAAAGAAGGCCCTATCATACAAGTTCTAAAAAAATATGAAAAGAGCAAATCAGAAATTTTAATTGCAAAAAGATTTTTACTCAATTTTGTGAGTGACTTCTATAGTAAAAAACATCAAAAATTATTATCTGAGATTCAAAAGAGAAGATTATTTAATGAGTTTTATCGTGAAATTCTTTTGGGTGTTCATCAAATCGGAATTGCAATGAATCAGTTCTTTGAAAGTTGGCAAAATATGCTTATTGATGGGATCAATAAAGATATGAAAAAAAAGTATGGAGATGAAAAAGCCCTCAAACTTCTTTCTGCTAGTATCGATAAAGAAAAGATTAAAGATGTACTCATTTCTTCAGATAGGAGCTATTCAATTCCTAAAAAATTAGGAGATAAATTCATTTCCATTCCATATGCTATCGCTTTTGATATTGAAATTGAAGGGGTTTTGAAAGCTATTTCCAAACTCATTTCAAATTTAAAAAAATTAGAAGATGATATTTATCACAAAAAAGATGCTTATATTAATTATTTTAATGCCTTGAAAAATGCATTTGGGCAAACACAAGCTGATAAGCTAATAGAAACTTGGCGTGAAGTCGATAGATGCTGGATGCAGATAGATACTCCTTTTCAGATAGGGCATCCTCTTGAATATTATGAAGACAGATACAGACATGCCGTAGCTCCTGAATGGGATTTGAGAATCAGTAATCCTGATAAACTCTCTGATAATAGAATTTCTTGCAGTATTGAAAAAATGTTTTTAAATCTTGCAGATGAACTCAAAGCCTCAGAAACTTTGGTGAGTTTTGTTCAAAGTGCCTTAAAAGATGTGAAAATATATAATGGTTTGCCTGCATTGTTTTATGGTGCGGATATGAATGGATTATTTTCAGCTCAAGTTGTTCCAAATGATGAAGTTATATCTAAAAAGTTTGGAAAAAAAATCTTTGCTTTTCCTGATAAAATCATTCAATCAGCTAGAACAAAACCAAAGATGAAGCTTAGCTATGAAACTTTTGAAGAAGATTATCTTCAAGAAGCTAGAAAAATATTATTTGAAGATGAAAAGCTATGGTATTTGGTGTATGACATCACTACAAATGGACATGAATTTGGTCATATTTTATGGATGGAAGAAGACACGCAAAGAAATATGAACATTGATGGAGAGTTTAAAAATATCGAAGAATTTAAGGCTACTTGTGGAGGCTTAATTGCATTTTTTCAATCCCCATATACCGAGATTGAATTTGAAGCAGTAATGAGCGATACTATTCGTAGGGGAGTTTCTTTGATGGCTTGGAGAGAGCAAGAAGAAGTTTTGCCCTATTATTGCGAAGGTTTGATTCATCTGTATGGAGCATTTGAGAGTGGAGTTTTGGAATTTTCTTTAGATCAAAAACCAACCCTAAAAGTGAATAAGCAAAAATATGAATATCTCAAAAATTGGTATATCCAAACTTATATGTCTCTAGCAAAACACTATATGGAAAAACTCCCAGCAGGAGAGTGGCTAGATAATTTCATACAAAGAAATGCAAAGACATATCACTCAAGTCAATCTCATAGCTATGAATTCATACAACGGTACTGGGAAAGATACCGCGAAATAGGTCAAGAAGTGCTATAGACTTCTTGAGTGAATATTTTTTACGAAATACTAGATTATTTTTCACTTAAAATCGATATTTTTCCTGCTTCTAATACGATATATAGCTCCTTGATGCTCGTGGAAGTATAAGTTGGTTTATTGTTTTTAAAAGCAGAGTAATCTTGGGAAAAACTAATTTTAAAGATATTTTTTCCTTCTTCGTTAGGATATGGAGAGATATTTATATTAGAGAATAATATATTTTTCTCTTCTTTTTTATCAAACACACGTTTTTTGTAGTCTTTAAAAGCATTGATTTTCATTCCATCATAACGGATAAAGTCATTTCCATAAAAAGATAAATAGTCTTCTAAGTCATTCTTTATCCACGAATCTCTCCATTTATATAAATCACTCAATATGTTCGCAAGTTCTTCTTTTGTAGCAGGTTTGAAACTTTGTTCATAGCTTATGAGGATAGTTTTCTTTTTGCCAATGATTTTATCATACTGATTGAGAGTATTATTTTCTACAGCAATGCAACCTTTTGTATTTAACTCCTGACGATTTCCATTGAGTGGGAGTCCGTGAATCCATATACCATATCCCGTTTTTTTCCGAACTTTATCATAAGTGTTAGGATAGCTTGTGACCAAAGCTAATGGTCCATAGTATTGATTTAGACCGCTAAGTCTTGTAGTGATATCATAAACACCTATTGGAGTTGTGAGATCTCCTTCTACTTTTTTGTTCCCCTTGCCAGATCCAATCAACACACTTGTTTGATTGACTTTGGTAAGTTTTCCATTATTGTTTTCATACAAAGCTAAATCAGGAATAGATTTATCGGCAACAAATATAAAATCTACGTTTTCATAATACCCATAATCCGTGTCTTTATTTTGCAATACCCCCATCCAGAAATCTTTTTGAGTCAGATAATTTTCTAACATTGATTTTGTGGCTTCTATGCCTTTGGTTCGATATGTCTGGATAATATCGACAGCTTGATTATCCATTCCATAAAGCATACAAGATGCCACTAAGCTAATACTCAAAATAAACCTCATACTTCCAACTCCTTGCTTTCAATCTTTAAAATCATATCCAAATTTCTTCAGATTTTCTTTTTCTTTGCTCCAGGATTTCTGGACAAAAACATTCAATTCTAAAAAAATCTTTTTTTCGCCTATTTTTTCCATTTTTTCTCGAGCTTGTTTGCCTATTCGCTTGATGGTTTGAGCATTTTTGCCTATGACCATACTTTTTTGACTTTCTTTTTCTACGAAAATTTTTGCAAATATCTTATCAAGATGGGGGGTTTCGATAAATTTTTCAATTCTAACATCACTTTCATAAGGAATCTCATCGCTGAGATTATTAAAAACACTTTCACGAATAACTTCTTTGTAGATTTGCTTTAGGTTTTCATCGGTGATGATTTCTGTATCAAAAAATGGAGGAGAAGATGGAAGATGTTTGCTCACTTCTTCTAATAGTTTTTCAAGGTTAATAGATCTCTGAGTGCTTATGGGCAAAAGAGATAGAAATCTATCATCATATTTTTGATATTCAGAGATTTTTTTTAACACCTCTTCATTGCTTGCGGTGTCAGTTTTACTTAATACCAAAATATGAGGTTTATCGCTCAATGTTAAAAATTCTTCATAATGTTTTAGATTGTCGTGTATTGAAGCCATAAAAACACATAAATCGCAATCTGAAATCGCACGAAGTGCTTCTTTGAGCATAAATTGATTCAGGAGTTTTTCTTGGTGGTGCAAACCAGGAGTATCTACAAAAATAATCTGAGAATTAACACCATTTTTATCCATAAAAGGAATGATAATATTCATTTTTTTTCTTGTAGCATTTGCCTTGTGTGATACTAAGGCAATTTCTTGTTTCAATAGCTTATTTAAAAGTGTGCTTTTGCCACAATTTGGACGGCCTACAACTGCAACAAAACCTGATCTAAAATTATCTTGCATTAAAGAATATACCTTGCTAAATCAACATTTTCTACCAAATCCTGTAATTTTTCATTTACAAGTTCTTTGGTGATACGTACAGTTTGATTTTGATATTCATCGGCATTAAAGCTGATATCCTCTATGACTCGCTCAAGAGTAGTATGCAGTCTTCTAGCGCCAATATCTTCTGTTTTTTGATTAGCATTATAAGAGAGTCTTGCAAGTTCTCTGAGTGAATTTTCATCAAATTCGATGGTCACATCTTCAGTTTTCAATAGTGCTTGATATTGTCTAATAATGGAACTTTTGGTTTGTGTTAGAATTTGATACATTGCCTCTTCATCAAGACTGTTTAATTCCACACGCAATGGAAATCTACCCTGTAATTCAGGGATTAAATCGCTAGGTTTGCTTAGATGAAATGCTCCTGCAGCGATAAATAGAATATGATCAGTTTTGATTTGTCCATATTTTGTATTTACCACGCTTCCTTCCACTATGGGGAGTAAGTCCCTTTGAACTCCTTCCTTGCTTGGATCTTGTCTAGAGCTATCTTTTGAACTAACCGCAACCTTATCAATTTCATCAATAAAAATCACACCAGCCTCTTGGGCTCTTTGTAGACCTTCAAACTTGATCGCTTCATTATCAAGTACTGCTTCAGAAGCATCTTGTTTAAGGACTTCCTTTGCCTCCTTGATGGTCATTTCTTTTTTAATTTTTTCTTGTTCTCTGTTAAGGACTTTGATAATACTTTCTTGAACATTAATGATTTCAGGAGGCATTCCACTATCAGGAGACATCATTTTTCGATTGATTTCAATTTCTATTTTTAAATTATCAACCTCTCCATCTTTGATCTTTTTTTTCATTTTTTCAAAACTATTTTCATATTCTTGTTTTTTAGAATCACTCACCCCACTTGGAAGGGGAGGGAGTAGTTTTTGTGCTATTTTTTCTAAGATAAAATCCTCAATCTTTTGCTTTGATTTTTCTCTGTGCTCGTTTTCGACTAGATTCACACTAGCTAAAACCAAATCCCTTACCATTGATTCCACATCTCTGCCAACAAAACCAACTTCGGTATATTTACTTGCTTCCACCTTTACAAAAGGAAGTCCCATTATTTTTGCCATACGCCTTGCTATCTCTGTTTTTCCAACACCAGTAGAACCTATCATTAGTATATTTTTAGGTGTCACTTCTTCTTGAATTTCTGCTTTAAGCTGAAGTCTTCTATAGCGATTTCTAAGAGCTATAGCTACAGATTTTTTGGCTTCTTTTTGACCGATAATGTACTCATCTAAATAAGCAACAATTTCCTTAGGAGTCATATTTAAGCGATTTTTTCGTTTCATCTAAAGCTCCAAGATTTTGATATTTGTATTTGTATAAATGCATAATTCCCCAGCAATCTTTAAGGATTCTTCCACAAGAGTTTTTGGTTTTAAAGAAGCAAATTTATCCAATGCTCTAGCTGAGCTGAGTGCATAATTCCCACCACTTCCAATGGCCGCTATTTTTCCATCTTCTGGTTCCACCACATCTCCAGTACCACTTAAAATATAAATATGTTCTTTATTTAAAACGATCATCATCGCCTCAAGCTTACGTAAATATTTATCCTTACGCCATTCTTTACTAAAATCAAGAACGCTTCTTACCAAATCACCCTTTCTACTTTCCAATATACGTTCAAACATATCAAACAATGAAAATGCATCTGCCGTACTTCCTGCAAAGCCACTCAAAATTTGCCCATTATATAGAGCACGAATTTTTGTTGCATTTGCTTTTAGTACACAATTTCCAAAAGTAACCTGCCCATCTCCTCCAATCACAGCATACTTTTTTCCCTCAAATTCGCCCTTATAACCCAAAATAGTAGTAGCTTCAAACATTTCGATTACTCTGCGATGACATCAATCTTGAAAATACCTGAAATTCCATAGCCTAGCTTTGCTTCTATTTCATAAATTCCAGTGCTTTTGATAGGAGATTTTAATTCAATATCTTTTTTATCCACAGATATGCGATGAGAATTTTCAAGAGCTTCTGCTATTTCATCTTTTGTGATGGCACCAAACAAAGACCCATTCGCACCAACTTTTCTAACAATACTCAATGTTAATTCGTTCAAACTTTTTGCAAGTTGCTTTCTTTCAGCCATCTGCAATGCTTGGAGTTCTTCTTTTTTTCTTTGATCTGCTTTGTATTTATTTATAACTTCGTTAGTAGCGTGTTTTGCTTTTCCTTTGGCGATCAAAAAATTTTGGCCATAGCCATCCTTTACCTCATGTATTTCCCCGATTTTGCCAAGGCCTTTTACATCCTCCATCAGTAAAATTTTCATTTTGATCCTTTTTTTGGTAAGATTGTCCAAATTTTAGCGAAAAAGAGTAAGGCTTATGGAATTTTTGGATACAAACCATCGAATAATAATTAAAAAAAGTTTTGTCAAAAATGCCAGAATAACACTCAAATCACCAGGAGAAATCCACGTTAGTGTGCCATATTTTTACACTCAAGCAAATATCTCAGATCTTTTAGTTACTCACCGCTCTTGGATAGAAAAACATCTTGCAATGTTAGTAAAAAATAATCTTGAGACAAAAAACATATTAGATCAACATATTGGAGAGATTTTAATATTTGGTTTTTGGGAAAAAATAGATAAAAAACCAATTAAATCGCATCTCAAGAAAACATTATTGGAATATTTAAATATCACAGTTAATGAAAAAGCAAAACAAATGGGAGTTGAATATAAACAAATAAGCGTCAGGGAAAATAAAAGCAGACTAGGGAGTTGCTCTTATGAAAACAATCTAGGGTTTTCTCTTGCTTTAATATGTGCTCCAAAAGAGTTGATTGATTATGTAATTATTCACGAACTAGCACATATCAGATACAAAGATCACTCCAAGAGTTTTTGGCAATATGTGAGCGAGTATTGTCCTATGTGGAAACAAAAAAGAGCTACACTTAAGAAAAATGTGAATTTGTACCTGAATCTACTAGATTCTCTGTGACAATTTTTTAACGACCATATCTAGAATTTTTTGGAAGGAAAAAACTTCCATTATCTCTTTTTGGATTTAAAAGTTGTTCTTTGAAAATACGATAATTATCGCATCCTGACTGAAGACCTGTATCGCAAACATAGGCAAACAGATCTAAAGCCCTTTGAGCATCTTGAGGTACGCCCAGTCCTTTTTGATATAAAATACCTAAATTATTGCAACTACTTAATACGCCTCCATCACAGGCTACTTGATAATATTTCGCTGCATAAAAATAACTCACAGGGGCTCCAGATAACCCATTGGTATAGATCCATCCTAAATTAGCACAAGCTTTCACATCTCCAGCATTACAAGCGAGATAATTTAGATCCACAATGCCTAGTTTTGCTTTATCTACTCCATAAATATTGTTTGTATTGCTCATCAATCCTAGATTATAGCAACCCAAATCACTCCCAGCCTCACAAGCATACTTATAATACTGCAACGATTTGAAATAATCTTTAGGAACACCTTCCCCATTGGCATACATCCAAGCTAAGTTATTACAGGCCAAGACATCTCCACCCTGACAACCTGTCATATAGAGTTGAGCAGCCTTTTCTTTATCATTTTGATCGGCATTTTTTTGATAATCATAAATCATTGCTAAATTTGCACAAGCAGTTGCATCTCCACCGCTACAACCCATCTCATAATAGCGTTGGGCTTTTTGAATATTTGTTTGAATACCCACACCATTCATATACATCGTTCCTATTGCAAAACATCCAGCAGGATTTCCTTGATCACAAGATTGAGTAAAAAACTTGAATGCACTCTTATAGTCTCCTTCTTTGGCTGCACTAATTCCTGCTTCAAGCAACCCTTGAGCACTATCAGGAGAATTCAAATGATCTGTCATGATGGGTGTTGGCTTAGTTGTTCTTGGAGTATCAGGCTTTGGATTTGGGGCTAAGGTAGGGGGATTTTCAGATTGATTGGAATTAGAATTTTGTGTATTTGAATTCGTGTTGGTAGGAGTTTGATTTACTTGAGTGTTAGGGTTCTGATTGTTATTGATGCTAGAACCTGTTGTGCTAGGAAGATTTTGCTGAGGGGTAATATTTTGATTTTGAGCATTAGGGTCATTATCTTCATCCGCGGCATAACCAGCAACCCCTAGAGATAGAATCAACAAGGTTATAAAAATCAAATCTCTCATCCTGAACATTATCTGCACTCCTGTGTTTTTACATTTACCAAACACAGAAAGCAAAAAATATACCATTTTTAATGCAAGGCATTGTTAAGCTCGATTTTTTTATTGCTCCTAAAAGCTATCATTTTCCCTGTTGTGCTTTCTTGTCTGAAATGAATACCATGTTTGCCAGAAAGATCTTTTCCCTTATATAAATTGTTTGATGTGAATTCAAAATCAGGATTGATTTCAGAGATTTTTTTTGCTTCGCTTTCAGAAATTTCAAAAATTGTGCCCATCAAAACAGCAATTCCTCCATCTACGATGCAACCATCTCCTAGACTGATTCCCGTAGAGCTATTTACCCCCAAAAGACAGTTTTTTCCAATACTGATAGGAGAAGAATTTCCACCGCTTAAAACTCCCAATATACTTGCTCCTCCGCCAATATCAGTGCCTTCTCCAACAACAACTGAAGATGAAATTCTTCCTTCGTTCATACATGCTCCCTGTGCTCCAGCATTAAAATTCACATAACTTGCTCCAGGCATTTGAGTGTAGCCTCCTGTTCCAAGATAAGCTCCAAATCTAGTTTTTGCAGTATCTAAAAGTCTAATATTGTCATATTGAGGAATCACTTGCATTAAATATCTAGGAAATTTATCGACAAAATCAATACTAGGGTAACTTGATCGCATTTTTAAGGGTATTTCGTTTTCTCTAAGCCACTCAAGCTCATAGGGTTTATTACCACTCCAAGCAACATTTTGCAATAAACCAAATATGCCATCGAGCATCAGACTTCTTAGCTTGGCTTTTCCAAGAGAGAGTGCCAATAATTTCATATAAGAAGTTTCTACACTTTCACATTTTGTATCCTTATATAATACAACAAAGCGAAATAGATATTCCCCATTTTCGTCTATAAGTCTATCTTCATCAAGAGCTTTTTTTAGCTCCAAAACCACTTGGATGTTTTTATGACTAGATTTATTTTGAATTGCTTCTATCAAAAATGGGGTATAAAGCTCAATAGCTTTGCACACAAAATCTTGATCAATCCCATAGACACATTCATTTTCACTTGAGTGGATAAGTCTCTCAGGATTGATAGCATTTGCAAATACGGCATAAGATCCTAGATTTTCATTTGTCCAGTTTAAAACAGGGTAGGTTACACAAAGAACTTTTTTTGATTTTTGACCTAATTCAACTCTAGCGATTCCAAACCCTATTGGTGCCTTATATAGGCTTGACTTTTGATAAGTATCTACAAAGTTTTTAAATTTTTCTATCATTACTCTCTCCTTGAATATAAAAGCCTATTTATAGTGTTATTTGTTTGAAAAATCAATTAAAGTGTGATATTAAGAGCTTATTGTCAATCCTAAAATCAAGGTTTCAGATATTCTAAGGATAATTAGAAAATTCTATAAATAACTGAGCCATAACCATGTAGGTATAGTGATAGCACTAATGAATATACCAAATGCAATGGAACTCACTGCGATTTTGTTGTTCAGTCCAGCCCTCATAATAACTGCAGCTGAACTAATAAGAGGAGGCATAGCAGATTCCAAAAGAGCCATTCTCCAAGTATCTGTGAATTCTACTTTGGTGATAATTATCACCATAAAAACCAGAGTGGGAACAACAATCATCCCCCAAAAAAGAACAATAAATGTATTTTTCCACTCCGTTTTAATATCTCCTATACTGATCTGAACCCCTATGGCAAATAATGCCACAGGGGTTGCACACGCACCAAGTTGTTTGATGGGAACAAAAATCCAATCATTTATAGAAAAAGGCATAAATTTAAAGGCCAATCCTATAAGTAATGCCAAAAAAAGTGGATTTGAAGAAAGTCTCATCGTGACTGAACGAATTGTAAAAATACCTTTTCCACCAATACTCATTATTAATGGCGTGAAGATTGCAAGAGGAATGGCCGTGCATATCTGATCATATAAAATAGCTTTATTGGAGTACTCTTGACCCAAAGCTCCATAGACTAAAGGAACTCCTAAAAATAAGGTGTTTCCTAGTGCTGATAGAAAAGCCATTGATACGGCTGTATTGCTTTCTCTTTTGAGGATTCTTTTTGCAAAAAAATACATAGCTGTTCCCCCCACAAGAGAACAACTCAATGTTGTAAGCAAAATTAATATGAGCTTAAAATCAAGCTCTATATGATAAATACCATTAAAGATTTGCGCAGGTAGTGCAAAATTAAGCAAGAATCCCAATAAAATACCGCTTTGTTTGTTACCAACCATACGTAAAAATTTTGCCAAATAACCAAGCCCAATGAACGAAAAAACTCCATATAGTGCTAACAACATAGGAACATCACCTAATAAAAATAAAATAAAAGCGATAATTTTAGCCCTATAAAACTTTTTAGAACTTAAAGCTTATTTTGAAATGAGTTTCAAGCCAATAACTCCTAAAATAATCATCAACAAAAACACGATCTTTGCTAAGCTTAATTCTTCTTTGAAAACAAAAATCCCAATAATAGATACAATACTTAGACCCAATCCCGCCCAAATTGCATAACCGATACTAAGGGGAATTCCCTTACTCGCAATTAAAAACATTCCTAGACTGATAATGAAAAATATTCCATACAAAGCGGTATAAAAATGATTTGATGTGCTTGTAGAAATTTTCAAAGAAAAAGCTGCCAAAGCCTCAAAAACAACTGCAAAAATAAGAAAAATCCAATACTTCATCATTTTATTTGTTTTTTTATTGTTCCTGTTTAGATCGCTTGAGTGCAAGTTTTTCAACTTCCATAATAAAGGTATCTAGTATTTTATTTTCAGGAAGTTTGCATAAGATCTCACCTTCTTTAATGATAAGCCCTTCATGATTTCCAAATGCGATCGCAATATCGGCATGTTTGGCTTCTCCTAATGCATTCACCGCACACCCCATCACACTAACATTAAGTGGAGTTTTAATATGAGCGAGTCTTTTTTCTACTTCTTTGACTGCATCTACCAAATTAGCCTCAATCCTGCCGCAAGTTGGGCAAGAAATAATAGTGATACCATCTTTTTGCCCACCACTATAGCGTAAAATAGCCCTTGCAACTTTGATTTCTTCCTCTAATTCTCCAGTGATGGATATTCTCATGGTATCGCCAATACCCTCCATCAGAAGATTTCCTAGTGCCATTGAGCTTTTTATCATGGAATGAAAAATAGTTCCTGCCTCTGTCACGCCTAAATGAAAAGGATAATCCACTAAGGGTCTGAGCATCCTATATGCTTCAATAGTTCTTTCCACATCACTAGCTTTTAGAGAGATTTTAATGTTCTCAAAACCAAAATCTTCCAACAATTTGATGTTGTAAAGAGCAGATTCAACCATACCTTTTGGAGTAGGGCCATATTTTTTATCAAACTGTTTTTCTAAACTCCCGCTATTAACACCTATCCGTATAGGAAGATTTCTTTGATTGCAAGCTTGTGCGACAGCTTTGATTCGCTCTTTTGTTCCTATGTTTCCAGGATTTATACGAATAGCATCCACACTTTCTGCGGCAATAAGTGCGAACCGATGTCTGAAATGTATATCTGCGACGATAGGCAATGAGGAAACTTTTTTTAATTCTTTTAAGGCTTTAGCATCATTTTGATCACTCACGGCTACTCTCACAATATCCGCCCCAGCAAAATGAAGTCTATCAATTTGTTTTTTTGTAGATTCTATATCGGCTGTTTTGGTAAAAGTCATGCTTTGTACGCTTATAGGGGCACCCCCACCAATAGGGACATTTCCTATGAAAATTTGTTTGGTTTGATAACGAGGTTTCAACATCATTTTCCTTTGTTTGAAACTAGACTTTAAATTGGCGTATCGTAACATATTGGATAAAATTAAAAATAACTTGTAGGTTTATGTTATCATTATGTGTATAAAATCCACCTTTAAAAATATAAATTAACGAAATAGTTGAGACAACAATGATTAAAATAAAAAACAAAATCAATCTGATTGGGAGTGTTTTAGATATTGGTTCATCTAATGGAGAATATCTATTTGCAGACCATTATCACCGAATTTACAAGTTTTCTTTGAAAGAATTTATTTTTTCATTCAGCAAACAAGTTTATAAAAATACCGAGCCACATCATCGATATTCAAAAGCCGTGAGTTGTTCAATGGATGGCTATGTTTGTATGCCAAAAATTCAAAGCTCCATAGGAAATATTTATAGGATAGACGAAAATGGTATTTCTGTAGCCTCTAGGGTGAGATGGCATCGAGCAGATATAAGTTTTTCAATGTTTTCAAAAGATTGTAAGTATCTAGCTACAGGCGGAGAAGATGGGAGAATCTTTATATACGCTCACCCTAGCCATAAACTTAGTACTTTTTTACCACGAAGACCTGATTATATTTCTTGTATTGTTTTTGACTCACAATCTAAAATTGTTTGTTATGCTTCTTATGATCTAACACTCACAGTCTATAATCTACAAAAGGATTCTTTAATCTGTGTCATAGATACTCCAAGCGTTGTTGAAGATATGATTTTTTTTGAAAAAGATACAAAGATATTTTATGTCTGCAAAAGTGGGGAAACAGGTATTTTTAATCTCAAAACCAATAAAGATGAACATCAAATGAATCTTTCTCATTGGCCCACTAAGATAATGTTAAATACTGATGAAAGTTTCGTTTATATAGGCACTAGAGAGGATGTTTTGTATGTCCAAAGCCTCAAAGAAAATCTTGTTGGTTTTTCAATACAACTTTCCTCAAAAGGTGTTACCTGCATCAAAGGATTTGATGATTTTATTTTCATTTGTTTTGCTGATGGTAGTATTCAGATTATTGACAGATTCTATAAAATAGATGAATTTTTAGAGATTTTAAATCAAACAGGGTTTGAATATGCAAAAATATTTGCAGATGAGCATAATGTTTTACTCAAAACTTTAGAAGTATATAGGAGAGTTAAAAACAGCACTTGGAAAGAAGTGGTTAAAGATGTCAGTAAGCTTTTATCTTTAAATGAAATTGAAGATGTGATCAATATCACAAGTCCTTATTTTGAAGATCCTATGAAAGAAAAAGAAATCAAAGAATATATCGCCGAAAAAGCTTTCATACAAAATTTTTTGGGTGCTTTTAGAGAGCATGACTATCCAAAGGCATATGAAATAGCCATGGATCACCCTTGTATTAAAAACCTAAATGAATACCAGATAATGGAAGAATATTTTGATAGTATCTATGACCTTGCACAACAACTCATTGTCAAAGACATCAATTCTAGCAAAGAAAAAATCCAAACATTCTTATTGCCATTTGAGCATCTGCCTGATAAAAAACCTTTGATTATGACCCTTATTAACGAATGCGACAAATATCTTTTAGCTGAAAAATATGCCAAAGCAAAAGATTTTGAAAATTATTTTTTGCTTGTTAGCGAATGTCCTTTTCTTAAAAATACAAAAACTTACAAAAAGATGCACTTCATTTGTGAAAAAATGACTCTTCAAATCCAAGATCTTATTTCGGCAAAAAAATATCCCAAAGCTCAGGAATATTTGTATTTTTTAGCGACTATCGAGCCCTTTAAGGATTTTGCAAATAGATTTCAAAACTATCTAAATAATATTGATAAATTTATTGAGAGTTGCACAAAGAAAGATTATTTGGAGTGTTATAAAATACTCCTAGTATGCCCAGAATTAGATTCCTCAGAAGAATATCTTGCCCTTCATGAAGAGATAAATAAGGTTTTTGAAGAAACCAAAGTTATTGCTCAAAAAGGAGAAACCGCCAAGACTTATGCTAATTTAAAAAAATTTCTTCCTATTGAGTATTGGAGAAATAAAATTGACATCACAATGAAAATAGCCTATCTTTATGAAATCAAAAAAGCACTCAAAGATGATTCATTAAGCGTGGATTGGGAAGAAAGCTTGATTCAATACATAAAAAGATATGGTATGGATGATGAAATTTGCGAACTTTGCAATAAAGAAGAAAAACTCAAAGCAATAATGCAAGATCTTGGTGAAATTCCTAAAAAAACCTTTCAGAATATTAACCATATTCAAAGTATCATCACTTTAAATAAATCATAAAGGAATCAGGATGCATGAATATTCTGTTGTGTCATCCCTTATAGAACTATGCGAAGAACACGCTCAAAAGAACAACGCTATTAGAATTGAAAAAATCATAGTTGGGATCGGCGAACGAAGTGGGATGGATAAAAGTTTATTCTTGAGTGCCTTTGAAACCTTCAAAGAAGAGTCTAAGGTGTGCAGGGAAGCGATTTTAGATATCATTGATGAAAAAGTTGAACTGACTTGCAAAAAATGTGGATATGTGTTTATTCCTGATAAAATTGAATATGGAATTTGTCCAAATTGTAAAAACTCGGATCTAGAAATCACCAAAGGAAGAGAGATGAATCTGTTATCTTTGGAAATGATAGGAGAAGATAAATGAAGGAAGATAGAAGAATTTTTCAAGAGTTCATTCAAAAGAGTTCGGATATAAAGGAAGTTTGGGAGATTGCAAAACTCTTTGAAGAAGAACGTGAAAGATTCAAACAAGAATCTCTTAATTATGAAACTGAGATCAAACAGGCAAAAAAGCTTTTAAAAGATTTTCGCTCACAGTGTGCGATCATAAAAAAGGAGGTGGCAGAATTACAAGCCATCAAAGATGAAAAAACAAAAGAAATACAGACCCTTAAGGAAGATATTTTTAAACAAAAAATAAAAAATAATATTTCTAGATTAAAAAAAGAAAAAGATGATATAAAAAATGAAAAAAAAGATGAGATACTTCCTAAGCCTATAGAGTTGATAGATATTTATCTAAAAGATGGGAGCATAGCAAAAGCAAAACCTACAAAGAGGGTTTTTACCGATGCTTTATATAAAAGATATAGAGTGATTTTAAAAGAAAACAAATCACTAAAAGAACAGATACTTGAATTTGAACTAGAAAATTCTAAATTAAAAATAGAACTTAGAGATTTTTACGCTGAAGATATGCTAAAAACTAAAAGTAATTCCAAAGAAGATTGAGATTAAATGAAAAAGATACTTGTTAGTGCCCTTGAACCTAGTTCGAATGTACACTTAAAAGAGTTAAAAAAACACTTAAAAGATATTCAATTTATCGGCATTTTTGATGAAGATTTAGGAATTCCACTTTATTCTCCAAAAAATTTTTCTACGATGGGATTTTTAGATGTCATTAAAAAAATAAGATTTTTTCATATGGCTAATAAAAAAATGATTTGTTTGGCTAGTGAGGCAGATATGGTGTTGTTAATGGATTCATCTTCTTTTAATATTCCTCTAGCAAAAGGTATTAAAAGAACAAATCCAAACAAGCCAATCATCTATTATATCCTCCCTCAGGTTTGGGCATGGAAATCCTGGAGAGCGAAAGAAATTGAAAAATATTGCGATAAACTTGCAGCCATATTACCTTTTGAAACAACTTTTTATGAAAAAAAAGCAACCTATGTTGGTCATCCATTGCTAGATGAAATCTCTATTTACAAACAAAATCAAGGCGGTGAAGGAATCGTTTTTATGCCTGGAAGTAGGATAGGAGAAATCAATCGAATATTTCCTATTTTTGTAGAAATTGCAAAAAAAATGAGGGATAAAAGAAAAATATTAATCATTCCTCGATCTTTTAAGAATCAAGATATAAAATCCATTTATGGAAATGGTATTGATGAATTTGAAATTTCTTTTGACACACACAAGAGTCTTTATGAGGCTGAATTTGCTTTTATTTGTAGTGGAACGGCCACGCTTGAGGCAGCATTGATTGGAACACCTTTTGTGCTAGGTTATAAAATGAAAAAAATTGATTTTTTCATAGCAAGAATATTTGTTAAACTCTCTCGCATTGGTTTAGCGAATATATTTTATAACGCACTCAATGGAGAATATCCTGGTAGAGGCAAAACAAAATTACACGAAGAATTAATTCAAGAAAACCTTACTTCTAAGAATTTGATAGACGCATATATATCTCTAGATAAGGAGAAGTTTTTAATGGAATCAGCAAAAATCAGGCAATATCTAAAAAATGGAAGTGCTGAAAATATTGCAAATTGGATAAAATTAACATTGAATTAACCTCAAGTTTTATATGATTACACTTTTAAGTCTAGGAGATTATAGAAATGAACAAAGAACCTATCAGTCAATATGGGTATGAAAAGCTCTGCTCAGAACTGAAAAACCTCAAAGAAGTAGAGCGTCCAAATATTGTCAAAGAGATTGATGTTGCTAGATCGCACGGAGATCTCAAGGAGAATGCAGAATATCACGCTGCAAAAGAAAAACAGCTTTTTATAGAAACTAGAATCAATGACTTGAGTCAAATCTTAAGCAACTCTCAAGTCATTGATCCATCTGAACTTTCACATGATAAAGTTAGCTTTGGAAGTACTGTCAAAATATTAAATCTAGATAATGAAAAAGAATTTATTTATAGTATCGTTGGAAGCATAGAAAGTGATCCCTCAAGTGGTCTTATATCGTTTGGCTCACCTATTGCGAGAAGTCTCATAGGAAAAACAAAAGGCGATGAAATTATCATACAGCTTCCAAATGGAGAGAATAGCTTTGAAATTTTGGAAGTTTTTTATCAAGATATAAAGTTTGAAAAATGAATATTAATATCAAAAAATTACACCCAGATGCGATTATCCCGAAGTATCAAACATTAGGTGCTGCGGGTTTTGATATTCACTCGATAGAAGATGTAACGCTTTTATCTAAAGAGAGTAAGCTTATCAAAACTGGTCTGAGTATGTCTATACAGCAGGGCTATGAACTTCAAATCAGACCTAGAAGTGGTTTAGCACTCAAGTATTCTATCAGTGTTTTAAATACACCAGGCACTATTGATAGCGATTATCGTGGTGAGATTATGGTGCTTTTAATCAATCATTCTTCTGAAAATTTTACTATCACAAAAGGCGATAGGATAGCTCAAGGTGTTATAAGCAAAGTTTATCAAGCCGACTTCATAGAAGTATCTGAACTTGATGAAACTCTTAGGGGTTCAGGTGGATTTGGTAGTAGCGGAATCAAATAAATTAGGAGTGAAAAGTGAGTATTAAAAATAATATCAAACAAATTCAAGAAGAATTCAAAGGTGATGAAAAGATATTAGAAAGTGCATTTAAATTAGAGAGACTTTATTATAAATACAAGTATGTTTTATTTGCGGTTATTGCGGTGTTGGTTGTGTGGTTTTTATATCATCAGTTTTCAGCCTATCAAAGAAATAAAAAAGCTGAAGATATCACAAAAATATACAATCAGCTATCAAAGAATCCCAATAATCAGGCATTACTTGATGAACTAAAGTTAAAATCAATAGATCTATATGATCTTTATAGATATTCTCAGGCAGTTAAAAGTTCTGATCCAACCAAACTCAAAGAAATCATAGATTCTAGAAATAGCATGAATGAAAAAAACCCTGATATAATCAAAATCTTAGCAGAGTATCAATATGCCTCTTATTTGAAAAATCCTGAAGCCTTAAAAGCTATAAACAACACCGGAATGAAGGATTTTTTGATACTTCAAGAGGCTTATTTATTGGAACAAGATAACAAAATTTCACAAGCCAAAGAGCTATTAAATAAAATCAACGCCCCCTCATCTGTGCTTGAAATAGCAAATCTACTAAAACATTATGGAGTTCAAAATCTTCCTGATGCTCAGGGCATTAAAGATGTTTTAAATCAACAACCCAATACGAACGAGGATAAAAGTGATAAAAAATAATTTTACCTACTTTATATTTGCAATCATATTTATTTTTATAGGATGTAGTTCAAAAAAATACTTTCAACCCACACAAATTGAGAGCACTATTAAATTCAAAAACAAACTCAATGCTCCTATAAAAACTTCTAATCGTTTTGGTGCAGTCCTAAAAAACGGTTCAGTTATCACGGAAAATGGAGTTAGCTATATCAAGATAGACAAAAATTCTTCATTTTTAAATGAAACCCAAGATTATTATATCATCACTCAAAAATGCAATCAAATTGAGCTCATAGACAAAAAAAATCAAGAATCCATTGTCATACCAATTGATGAATGTGCATTGAGTGCATCCATCAAGGATAACAAGCTTGTAGCGATCTTAGCTGATAACTCTGCAAACATTTATGATATTAAAACGAAAAAAATTCTTTTTTCTCAAAAGGGTACTCCAAGCATTGCTATCAATTCTCTTGTGAGTGCTCCAATATTTCTAGATACACTGATTGTTTTTCCAACTCTAGATGGGAGGCTCTTGGTCGTAGATGCAAAATCCTTCAGTGTTCTTAGAAATATCATTATCAATAGTGAAAAGTTTTTCAATAATGTGATCTATTTGATGGTAGATGGAGAAAATATGTTTGCTGCAACACCTAAACGCATTGTATCTATCGTTTCTGGACGAGAATTTAGCTATGATGCAGACATCAGAGATATTTTATATGACAAAAACTATCTTTATGTTTTAACCCTCCAAGGCCAGATCATTCAACTAGATAAAACCTTGAGAGAGACAAATAAGGTGAAGTTGCCTTTTGCGACCTTAAATGCGATAGTCATAATGGATGATAAATTATATACCATTGAAAAAAGAGGCTATCTAATTGAGCTTGATACAAAAAATTTTAGTTATAAAGTGATTGTAATAAAAGGATCTTTTGGGAAGAAAAAGCTTGATAAAATAAATTTTTATGATAAAAATAGAATTTATTACGACCAATATTACATTGATTTTACCAAAGAGTAATGATGATACTTTGCGATATAGGGAACACTTACATTCATTTTTCTGATACATATAAGATTTGGAAAAATCTACCTGATAAAATAGACAAAAAGCAACTCACTTCGGATATATACTATATCAGCGTGAATCCTCTCAATGAAAAAAAACTCCTTAAAGCACATAAAAATTCATACAACATAGCCAGTATCATAAAGCTTGATACCCCTTATGTTGGGTTAGGGATAGATAGAAAAGCCGCTTGTTTGGGTATAGAAAATGGAGTCATAGTGGATGCAGGAAGTGCCATAACCATTGATGTAATGAATGCAGGAAACCATGTAGGAGGGATTATATTACCAGGACTAGTAGCGTACACAAACGCTTATAAAAGCATTTCTCCTGCACTTGAAAAACGTATTAATTTTGGTATGGATTTTAACGAACTTCCATTGAATACTCAATCTGCAATCAGCTATGGGGTAATCAAGAGTATTATTTTGACAATTAGAAATATCGTTGGTGAAAAAAAGGCTTATTTTACTGGTGGTGATGGAAAATTTCTAGCAAAGTTTTTTGAAAAATCAGTCTATAACGAAATGCTAGTTTTCAATGGTATGCAAATATCAATAAATAATGCCCTCAGAAAAAATATGGAGACTTAAAAATGATAACCATAGCATTACCAAAAGGCAGAGTTGCTGAAAAGACCTTAGAATTATTCCAGAAGATTTTCAAGCAAAATTTTGTTCTTGAAGATAGAAAACTCATTTTAGAATCTTCAGGTTTCAAGTTTTTACTTGTTCGAAGTCAAGATGTACCCACTTATGTCTATTATCAAGCAGCTGATATTGGAGTGGTAGGATTAGATGTTTTAGAAGAGAGTGAATTGGATTTGGTTCGTTTGTTGGATCTTCAAATTGGTAAGTGTAAAGTTGTCGTAGGATCTGCTGTAGGAAAAAATATTGATTATCGAAAATCTAGAATAAAAATTGCCACAAAAATGCCCAATATCACTACTAAGTATTTTTCTAAAAAGGCTATTCCTGTGGATGTGATTAAACTTTATGGTTCAATAGAATTAGCCCCATTAGTAGAATTATCTGATGGGATTGTGGATATTGTCGAAACTGGATCAACCATGAAACAAAACAATCTAAAAGTGGATGAAGTAATTATGGAATCAAGCGTTTATCTTATAGCTAATAAGAATAGCTTTTATAGTAAAAAAGAAATTATTTTGAGCCTACAAGAACAATTACGATCATTTATAGGATAATGTCAAAATGAAAAAAATATTTTTCTCACTTCTGATTGGTTTATCCCCGCTTTTTTCACAGTGGCAAATGTTTAGTGATAAAAGCGATACGTATCTCTATAACACCGTTACTGGAGAAATTTATATTCGTTACAAAAAAAATGGTAAAAACTACGAGGATGTATTTGTGAAAATGCCTAAAGGTATCATTCCGAAGGGATCAGATTTTCCATCAGTTATTTCTACAGATACTCTAGATTCATCTCAAAAGAAAGATTCTAAAATGCAAGCTATCAAAAAAGCTCAAGACATCATGAATCAATCCATAGGAGAATGATATGGAAATTTCTTTAATTGCTTTATTTTTAATGGCTTTGAGCATGTCTTTTAGTCACTGTATTGGAATGTGTGGAGGAATTGTCATTGCATATTCAAGTTCAAAAATCCATAAAAATCAAAGTAGATTTTATCAAATATCTTCTCACATGCTTTATAACTTAGGGAGAATCAGTTCTTACGCATTTATTGGCGTTTTTAGTGCTTTTGTTGGATACAAGATCTCAGCTTCAGTGCCTACAAAAGGGATTTTGTTTATAGTTGTTGGAATATTTTTGATTTTATTTGCAATTCTTTATGTTTTTTTCCCAAAGTTTATTTCTCATATCGAACCATCTTTGCCAAAAAATCCAAAAAATATGCTCTCGCAATCTTTTAAAAAGTTTTTTGTTTATCTCATAGGGTCTCAAAGCTTTATTAGCTTTTATGGATTGGGAATTTTAAATGGTTTTTTACCTTGTGGAATGGTTTATTTTTTTGCTGGTTATGCCATCACAGCTCCTAATCCTTTTATGGGAGGGATTATGATGGTGATTTTTGGATTCGCTACGGTTTTTCCCTTGTTTATATTGGGATTTTTTACTGGAAAGATAAATACATCTGCCTTTCGTAATATTTTTTTAAAGATCTCTTTTATACTTATGATTTGTTTTGGGGGAATGAGCATTTACAAGGGAATTTTAATACTTGAAGGAAAACCTCACTCTATGAATCACCAAATGAATATGAATTCTAGCCACCATCATTCAACCCATCATATGGAAATGTAATGAAGGCTGTATTTTTTGATAGAGATGGAGTAGTGAATAAAGATTTTGGATATGTCTATGAGTCTAAAGAATTCGTTTTTATGGATAATATTTTTAATTTATTGAAATATTGCAAAGAGAAAGGATTTTTGCTTTTACTCATCACAAATCAATCTGGCATTGGCAGGGGATATTATACACTGAATGATTTTAAAGAAGTTACAAAGTATATGCAAAATGAATTAAAAAAAAAGCTTGGATTTGGTTTTGATCGTATTTACTTTTGTCCTCATTCTCCTGAAGAGGATTGCTTATGCAGAAAACCAAAAACAGGTATGGTGGATAAAGCAAAAAAAGATTATAATCTCAAATTAGAAGAATGTTTTATAATCGGAGACAAGCCAACTGATATTGAAACTGGACAAAAATCAGAGATTGGCCATAAAATATTTTTAAAAAATAGCAATGAGGGTATTTCAAACATCAAGGACGTATATACGGTTTTTTCCATCAATGAGGTATTGGAAACCATGATTAAGATAGTTGGAAAATGATGTGAAAATACTAACTCATCAAAGGATAAAAAATGTTTGGGCTTGAAAATAAAAATCCTCGCATCTTGGTGATAGGGGATTTAATGATAGACCATTATATTTGGGCGAAATGCGATCGTATATCTCCAGAAGCTCCTGTTCAAGTTGCTGAAATAAAAGATGAGAGCAATCGTTTGGGCGGAGCTTGCAATGTCGGGCACAATCTCATTTCTTTAGGTGCAAACGTTTCAATGTGTGGAGTAATAGGGGATGATGATACAGGTAAATGGCTCGTAAAAAATTTGGATTTGATAAATATTGATGTCCAAAATATTTTTATACAAAACAATCGTCCAACGACAAAGAAAACCCGCGTGATTGTGTCTAATCAACAAGTTTTAAGAGTGGATAAAGAGGACAAATCACCCATTTCTGAAGAAATCTCAAAAGAAATATTCACAAGCCTTGAAAATAAAATCTCAGATTTTGATTGTATTATTTTATCTGATTACAACAAAGGCGTTCTGAATTCAATCCTCACTCAAAAAATCATCAAATTAGCAAAAAGTGAAAATAAGCTTATATTATGTGATCCTAAGGGAAATAGCTTTGAAAAATACAAGGGTGCCACAATTTTAACACCCAATAAAAGCGAAGCTCAAATAGCCACACAAATAGCCATAAAAGATGATAATGCACTCACTTCTGCTCTAAAAATTCTCAAAAAAGATTGTGATTTAACAATCCCTCTGATTACTTTGAGCGAAGATGGAATCGCATTACTTGATAAAAAAAATAAACTCATCAAAATTCCAACTATTGCAAAAGAAGTCTATGATGTAACTGGAGCAGGGGATACAGTGATAGCGGCCTTGGGTTTTGCTCTTTCAGGAGGGCTTGATATCTATCAGTCTTGTGAATTTGCAAATGCTGCAGCAGCAGTAGTAGTAGGAAAAGTCGGAAGTGCAACCGCAACTCATACAGAAATCATTCAACATCTACATTCTTGCTCTTGTACTGATTCTGCTGATAAAATATTATCAAAAACATCGCTTTTAACAGTGATGCAATCTTTAAAAAATAAAAAAATTATTTTCACTAATGGTTGCTTTGATATCTTGCACAGAGGGCATATTTCATATTTGCAAAAAGCAAAAAAAATGGGAGATATTCTTATTGTGGGTCTTAATAGCGATGCATCTGTAAAAAAACTCAAAGGAAAGAATAGGCCTATAAACACACAAGATGACAGAGCTTATGTTTTATCAGCACTTGAATGCGTGGATTTTGTTATTATCTTTGATGAAGACACTCCAGAGAACTTAGTTTCTTTAATTTCTCCAGATGTTTTGGTTAAAGGCAAAGATTACGAAGGTAAAGAAATAGCTGGAACCAAATATGCCAAAGAAACCAAGTTGATTGATTTTGTTGATGGCAAATCCACAACAAATATTCTCAATAAAGCAAAACTCATATAAGGAATGAAATGAAAGATTTTATTAAAAATGAATTTTTGGTCCATATCGACACGATTAAAAAATCACTAGAAAACCTAGAAAATGATATCAAGAAAGTGACTTTTAATTTGAGTGAATGTATCTCCAATGGAGGAAAAATACTCTTTTGTGGAAATGGAGGTAGTGCCGCAGATGCACAGCATTTTGCCGCAGAACTAACAGGGAGATACAAAAGAGAGCGAAAACCACTTGCAGGAATCGCTCTTAGCACAGATACATCTGCACTTACGGCAATAGCAAATGATTATGGCTATGAACATGTATTTTCTAGACAAGTACAAGCACTCGCCAATCCTTCTGATATTGTATTTGGAATCTCTACAAGTGGAAATTCTAAAAATATTATCAATGCCTTAAAAGTAGCCCAGAGCATAGGTTGTAAAACAATCGGACTTAGTGGTAAAGATGGAGGACTTATGAATGAAGTTTGCGATATCAATCTTGTCATTCCTAGTGCGGATACAGCACGTATTCAAGAAGCACATATCCTGATTATACATATAATATGTGATGTCGTTGAACGTGATAATATGTAAGATATTTTTTAGGAAAGAAAATGTTAGAATATTTTAAACAGACCTATCTTGTGAAATTTTGGAATCCATTACCAGCTATCATCGCACTTGGTATATTATCCACTTATTATTTTGGTCTTAGTGGCAGTTTGTGGGCTGTAACGGGTGAATTCACACGTTGGGGAGGACATTTATTGCAACTTCTTGGAGTGGATATTAGTAGATTTGGCTATTATAAAATCCAAAATATGAATGGAACCCCACTCACTCGAAATGATGGAATTATGGTCATTGGAATGTTTTTGGGTTGTTTGATAGCAAGTTTATGGGCGAATAATTTCAAACTCCGATTTCCTCAAAGTTCAATTCGGGTTGCTCAAGCCCTAATAGGTGGCATTATTTCTGGATTTGGTGCTAGACTTGCGATGGGCTGCAATCTAGCAAATTTCTTCACAGGAATTCCTTATTTTTCAGTTCATACTTGGGTTTTTACCATTTGTATGATTGTGGGTATTTATCTTGGAAGCAAAGTAGTCAAACTACCTTGTTTTCTTCCAAAAGCTCAGCCATTTAAAGTAAATTCTCAGAAATCTATTATCGTGTCTCAAAAAAGAGGAAAGATTTTATTTTTACTTGGATGTGTGATTTTTCTTCTTTCTGTGTTGTGGATAGTCTATCTCACCTATACTTCACCTGTTCCAAAAAACAAAACGATGCCCATTCTTGGGATGGCTTTAGGATTTGGAATTTCATTTGGATTTATTGTGGCTAGGGCTCAGATTTGCTTCACTTCTGCTTTTAGAGATTTGTTTATTATGGGGCGAAGTCAGATGGCAAAAGCCCTTATTATTGGAATGGCTATATCAAGTATAGGCGTCTTTAGCTATGTAATGCTTGGGAATGGTCTAAAAATTTCTTGGGTAGGCCCAAATACTGTGCTAGGTGGATTGCTCTTTGGATTTGGAATCGTTTTGGCTGGAGGATGTGAATGTGGCTGGATGTATAGGGCAGTTGAAGGGCAGGTGCATTATTGGATTGTTGGGATTGGAAATATCATAGGAACGATGCTATTAGCCTTTAGCTGGGATTATTATGGCGAGACTCTAGCAACTTCTTGGCCAAAAATAAACTTACTGCAGGTTTTTGGAAACTATGGAGGGCTTATGGTGAATTACGCTCTATTGTTTTTAAGTTTTTTGATTGTCATCTGGCTTCAAAAAAGATTTTTCAAACATAAAGCACAAAATATCTCAAAGACTTATCTATGAAAAATCAAAAAATCATTCCTGATTATAGATTGGAATTACAGGGCGAGACCTGTCCATATCCAGCAATAGCGACTATCAATGCATTGGAAAAACTTAAAAAAGGAGAGGTATTAGAGGTATTGAGTGATTGTGCTCAAAGTATCAACAACATTCCTATGGATGCAAAAAATCACGGTTATGAAGTATTGCAGATCCACCAAGAGGGTTGCACTATTTCTTTTTTGATAAGAAAATAGTTTTTTTAATAAATAATTAAGCCATCAATAAGGATACTCAGATAAAATACAAGTATTATTTTATCTAAAGGATCCTAAAGATGTATCTCATTAATATTCTTTCAATCTCCAATGGGGGGGGGGGATAAGGTATTTTGCTAAACTCCTAAGCCTCTCTCTGCTCTGTATTCCTTGTTCTGTCTTCGCACTCACTCCTTGTTATAAGTCTGATATGTCTGATGCTGTGTTATGGGGAGATAAATTTCCTGCAACCTTTGATGCCAAAGGAAATAGATCTTGCATATTAGTAGGAAACGATGGCTCATCATTGCCTATTAGCAATGAAGAAAACTTCACTTATACTAATGGCATGTATTCCCTAACCATACAAAAAAATCCAAATTCTAAAGCTCAAGAATTTTATAATCAAGGCACCATCACTGCATCTGAGGTTTCTTTGAGTATTGATATGCTAGATGTTGATTTTTTTCTAATGGAAGGAGCTTCATATAAAACTACTGATGCAGGTTTGACCTTAAATGGAAAAGATTTCTACTCACAAGGAGGAAGTTTTGAGATTGGGAAAGAAAACATGAATTTAAACTTTGGAGATTTCATCAATATGAGTGGAACTACAAAGATTAGTCTTACTGGTGATGCCTCTATGTTTATCAGACTTACAGGCGATTTTAGCAATCAATCTAAGCTATTAATAGAAGGAGAGAAAAAAGCATTTATCCGTATCCAAGGAGGTGATTTTTATAATGGCGTGAATCATTCTAGTGGTCAAACTTACTTTAGCGGAAGCCTCATATTAAATAATACACGTTTGTTCATAGAAAAAAATCTATACTCTGAAGGAGTTGATGATAGCGATAGATCAAAGATAGAGATAAATAATGATGCATACTTATCCATAAGTGGTAACCTATACAATGGTCCATATAGTGATATTATAAATAATGGTTTTTATCTCTCAGTAAGTGGAGATCTAAACAATCAGGGAAATATGTATATAAAAGGTCTTACTTATATCGCTGGAAATTTCATTAGTCAAGCAGGCAGTAAGTTGTATTTTATTGGTAGTGATAATGGTACTAGTGCAGGTCGTAGTTTAAACGCTAATGCTATCAATATCAAAGGAGCATTGGTGTATTTCCTAAAAGGTACTGCTCCAATCAATATTCCTTATTATTTTTTAACTTCAACAAATGGTTCAGTTCAATACGATGCCACTCTTTTAGGAAAACAAGATGTTCTCTCAGAAGATGGGAGTATAAATGAATTTTATGAAGCCATCGTAGAAACTTCAAGTGATAGTGTAAAAACTCTCAAAGTTACTTTCAAGATCAAAGAAAATAATAATATTTCTAATCAAGGTGAAATCAATATTATCAATATTTTCGGTACTCAAAATCCTATCCCTGGATTTGATATCAAAAATTTAAGTATGAATCAGATCCGAAAAATATCCAAAAATATCAATGATGGACTTGAGTATTACTCTCATCATAAAGATACTAGCTTACATAGTGGCTTTGAAGCTATCAAGGCAAATGTATTTTCTCGAATGATAGGAGAGGGAAGGGGTATTTCAACTTTCAATAATGCTAGATCTTCTCTATTGCCTTATAATCCTTCTGCACATTATGCGTCCAATGATGATAATGCTACTAATACGATAAATGCTTTCAAACAAGCAATAAAAACTCAAAAATCAAACAATCTTTATATGAATGTTTTAGGTTCTTTTCAGAGCTTTTCTGAAGGTTATGGATACAACTATGGTTTATCTGTAGGGTATGATAGAAACTTTGATGATAAGCTTTTTGTTGGAGCATATCTAGCTTATGTAGGCGGAAAGCAGAACTTTGATGTGCTATCTACTTTGACACAAGGGTTTGAAATGGGATTATATGGGAGATTCAACACTTCTATTCTTGAAACTGATGTGGTTTTCAATCAAGGTTATGCCTACAACAAAAGCACAAAAACGATCACCATCTTATCAGATACTTATAATACTCATAGTAACTATGGATCTAATATGTTTAATATTTTATTCCAAACTGGTCCTAAATTTATTTTTGGCAAGAACTCTATCAAGCCGTATTTTGGTTTAAGTTTGGATTTTTACACAGGAAATGACATCACTGAAGATAGTAATACTTTTGCAAGTTCATATCATTTTAAAGATAGTTTATATGTAGGTCAAAGCATTGGCATAGAATACAAAAGAATACTTAAAAATGGATATATCTTCATCAAACCTTCTTATGAAGGTAATATTTTTAGCAATAATGCCCAATCACAAGTGGTTTTTCTAAATAACACGATATCTATCGCTACTTCTCCAAAAGAAAAATTTGCTTCATTACTGCTAGGTGGAGAAACGGTATTCAATCATTTCTTATTGCTCAATGCAAGTCTCTCTACAAAATTTTCTAATCAAAAAACTTTCATCGCTACAGGAATGTTATCTTTAAAATATGTTTTCTAAAAATATCAAAGGGAGGAATTATTTCCAATCCTCTCCAATTCCCAATAATATGCAGTGATTGAAGTTTGGCAATACGCAATAAGCATACAGATTGCTTTGAAGTCCCAAAAACTGCAAGTCACTCAAATATCTCCCATCAAAACTCAAATAAAATATTCTTGCTTTTTTATTTTTATATTCTGATACGAGAATACCACTAACACCAATTCCTCCAAGATTACTATATTTTATAAAATCTTTGAGTATGAAATTTGTCAATACCAATTGTCCATTAAGCCTATCTTTTTCATCATTAGAGAGTCCTACATATGTTGAATGTTCGATAATGTAGCGTCCTCTAAAAATGGGATAATTTTTTTGAACTGATTGTAACTTAACTTGCTTGTAATAAGATTTTAGGATTTGAATATTTTTATCTAGATAATCTTGCGCATTTTTCGCCTCTATAGGATAAAAATAGCAATCTACCACTATAAATGCTAGAAATATCCTAAAAAAACTCTTTAATCGAAGGAAGATTAATCTAAAATGCAATATTAAGCTCAATACTTCCAAAGTTATGACCTTCTGAAGGCTCTGAAGCGAATGTCTTGCTTGTATGCGTGAAAGTATAGGCGATTCTAAAGCCTTTATATAAAAGTGCTGCACCAATCTCTCCATCATAAATCAAATATTCTATATCAATACCCGTAGGCATTCCAAAGCTATTTCCCTGTATGAAAATATTTCTAGCTTGATAGCGTCCTGAGATGCCCCCAAAAACATAAAATGAAAATCTATCATTATAGGGCATTCCACCATTAAAACTTGAATTTACTTTATTCACTCCAAAATCAGAATCTAGATTGTATCCGATACGCCAACGCCCTCCTATTGAAAAATGCGTGTCCGCATTTCCAAGTGCCACATCAAGAGCAGGCAAAATATCTGAAGAGATATATCTGGTATTGAGGAGATAAAATTTTTTAATAATTTGATAATCAATATTGAAAATAAATTCATTTTTTAATTGTGTCCCCCAACCATAAAAAATAGGATTATGAGTGAGCTGATGAATAAGATTTTGAGTCTCATATGCAAATGAATAAGGCCCCACAACACCCAATGAAAAAGTGGTATGTTCAAGAAAACTTCTTCCTCTATGAGAAATACCAAAATTTAATCGCAAATACCCCCCATATGGATGATCTCCAATATCTGGAGGGTTTGTCCTAGAGTAGGGCGTGTATATATCTTGTGCCAAAGAGATTTCAAAATGGCTCATCTTTGGTTGATTGGAAAAAAAACTAATATATCTGAGCCAACGCATTTTAGAATCTTTATTCTTGGAGTCAAAATCATATTCCTTGCTCACATATCCCAATATTGTCCCAGCTGTGTAATACCTATCGACAAACTGATCCACATAGGCATCATTTTCACTTAATAGTTTCATAAAATGTTTTTGATATGGAATCAATCCCTCTTTGTACTTCATTTCATTCCCGAGACAAACACCAAAAAGTCCTATTATTAGGAATAAAAAATAGTTTTTTATCACTTGTTATCCTAAAGTGCTAAGATAGTTTTAAAGTTTCACAAAAGCTATCAAAGAATAATCTTTTAGCTTGTTGCATATCAATATTGATTGAATCAATATTGATATCTCCATTCTCAGATCCCACTTTTCCTAATACAAAGCAGGAAATCTGGTGTTCATCGCAAAGTTTTTGTAAATCCGTTAAATTTTCTAACTCAATCTCAACAACAATACAACTTTGAGATTCAGAAAAAATCATATCTTTTTGAATTGTATCAGATATATCAAATACGGTTTTTACTTGCAATCCCTTTCCTCCCAATAATGCCATTTTTGCCAAAGCAATAGCGAGACCACCCTTGCCAACATCCTTTGCACTTTTGATTATTTTTCCATTGGAAAGTTCATGCATAAGATTCCAAAGAGATTTTTCTTTTTCAAGATCTAATTGGGGAATTTTCCCTTCACACGTTTGAGAGATTATCTTTTGAATCAAACTCCCCCCAAAATCCTCCCCTATCTCTCCTAATAATACCAATAGATTCCCGCTTTTTTTTAGTCTTGAGTTGATGAGTGTGTTTATATTTTCTATCAAGCCTACACTCACAATGGTCGGGGTAGGGTAAATATCTGTTGATTCTGTTTGATTATATAAAGAAACATTTCCACTCACTACAGGAGTTTGTAATATTTTAGCTGCTTGCTTGATACCATCAGTAGCTTCTTTAAACTGCCACATCACCTCTTGTTTTTCAGGATTTCCAAAATTCAAACAATCGCTGATTGCCAAAGGTTTTGCACCTCTGATAACGCAGTTTCTTCCTGCTTTTGCAACAGCAATTGCCGAACCTTGCTTTGGATCTAAATAACAATAGCGAACAGGGCAATCAACACTCATTGCTAATGCGGTATTATTTTCCTTTACCCTTATAACGCTCCCATCGCCATCTGCACTTGAAATCATTGTATTTGTCTGTACGGTACTGTCATATTGAGAGTAAATCCAAGATTTATCACAAACATCCAAACTAGATAATAATTTTTCAAAAATTTCTTGTTGAGAAAAGATATTTGCTTTGTAGTCATTGTTATTGATTTTATCTAGATATTTTGGTCTAGCAAGAGGTCTATCTAAAATAGGAGCATTTTCACTCAGTGCCTCAATAGGAATTTGAGCACACTTTTCTCCATACCAAAATAACTCCATATTCCCACTATCTGTAACCTCTCCAATAATGGCCACATCAAGTTCCCATTTCTGAAATATCTCCATCACTTCTTTTTCTGAACCTTTTTTTGCACAAATGAGCATTCTCTCTTGAGATTCACTCAGCATTAATTCATAAGGTCCTAGTCCTTCTTCACGCATAGGTACTTTATCTAGATTCATTTTCATGCCACTTCCAGCACGTCCTGCCATTTCAAAACTTGAACTAGTCAATCCAGCTGCACCCATATCCTGAATGCCTACAATCAAATCCTTTTGGAATAATTCCAAACAAGCTTCAAGTAAGAGTTTTTCAGTAAAAGGATCGCCTATTTGAACCGTTGGACGCAAGGATTTTGAATCCTCAGTGAAACTATCACTACTCATCACTGCCCCACCAAGTCCATCTGCTCCTGTTTTGCTTCCTACATAGATCACAGGATTTCCTATCCCTTCAGCTCTTCCATAAAATATCTCTTCAATCTTCACAATCCCTAAAGTAAAGGCATTTACCAAGATATTTCCATTATAACAGGCCTCAAAACTAGTTTGTCCTCCTATGGTTGGAACACCCATGCAATTCCCATAACTAGCGATTCCATCTACAACACCAGAAAGTAAATACTTGTGTTTTCTACCTATTTCATCATCTCTTTGTATCTCTCCAAAGGAAATAGAGTTCAGATTTGCTACAGGTCTTGCTCCCATCGTAAAAATATCTCTCATAATCCCACCCACACCCGTTGCAGCTCCTGCGTGAGGTTCGATAAAACTCGGATGATTGTGGGATTCTATCTTAAATACCGCTCCATATCCCCCACCTATATCAATCACTCCAGCATTCTCTCCAGGTCCGACGACAACATAAGGCGCACTAGTAGGGAATCCTTTTAAATATTTTTTACTCGATTTGTAACTACAATGTTCGCTCCACATCGCAGAAAATATACCTATCTCAAGCAAATTAGGCTCACGATGAAGTATTTGCTTGATTTGTTTATAGTCATTTTCGTTCAGTTTATGGCTTTTAAGAATTTCGGAAATATTTTTTAATGACTGATCCATCTTTGAGTTTTCCTTGAGTTTTTGGCTTTAACACTATGGTAATTTTAGCAAAATTAGCACCAAAACAAAGAAAAATGATAAATTTATCAAATTTTATTGTTTCCTAAGTATCAAATAAAGATTTATCTATTAAAATGCTAAGAACTAACAGATCATTAGGAGAGTGTAAATATGAAATACATCAAGTTTTTTAAAGAACTAAACAACAGAGATGTTCCTCTAGTAGGTGGTAAGAATGCGAGTATCGGAGAAATGTTTCAAGAGCTTGTTCCAGTAGGAATTAAGGTTCCAAATGGATTTGCTATTACTAGCGATGCTTATTGGTATCTGCTAGATAGTGGTGGTATCAAGCAAAAAATCATCGATTTACTTGAAAATGTAGATGTTACAGAAATAGACGTATTAAAAACCCGTTCAAAAAAAATTCGTGAACTGATATTTGGAACACCTTTTCCTGCAGATCTAAGAGATGAAATATTCCAGGCTTATAAAATGTTAAGTGATGAATATGGAATGAATGAGGCCGATGTAGCTGTCAGAAGTTCAGCTACGGCTGAAGATCTTCCAGATGCATCTTTTGCAGGGCAACAAGACACCTATTTGAGCGTAAAAGGTCAAACTGAATTGATTCATTATATCAAATCCTGCTTTGCCTCTCTTTTTACTGATAGAGCTGTTAGCTACAGAGCCTCTAGAGGCTTTGATCATTTCAAAGTGGCACTAAGCGTAGGGGTTCAAAAAATGGTTCGTGCAGATAAGGGTAGTGCGGGGGTGATGTTTTCTATTGATACTGAAACTGGTTTTAAAGATGCTGTCTTTATCACTTCAAGTTGGGGATTAGGTGAGAATGTAGTTGGTGGAACTGTAAATCCTGATGAATTCTATGTTTTTAAGCCTACCTTAGAGCAGGGTAAGCGACCTATTATCAAACGTCAATTAGGAACAAAACATCTCAAGATGGTGTATGCTCCAAAAGGAAGTGATCATCCAACCAAAAACATTAAAACAACTCAAAAAGAGCTTGAGACTTTCTCAATCACCGATGAAGATATTCTCACTCTAGCTAGATATGCTATCGTTATTGAAAAACACTACACAAAAGAAGCAGGTGAATACCGCCCTATGGATATGGAATGGGCAAAAGATGGAGAAACTGGTGAAATTTTTATCGTTCAAGCTAGACCTGAAACCGTGCAAAGTCAAAATATAAAAAAATCAAATGGACAAAGAATTGAAAAATTTAGATTTAAAAATGCAGATGAAAAGAAAGAAATCATCATTAATGGAAAGGCTATCGGAGGAAAAATAGGCACAGGGAAGGTAAGGATTATCAATGACATCGCCCATATGAATAGCTTCAAAGAAGGTGAGATTTTAGTCACAGACAATACTGATCCTGATTGGGAACCTGCGATGAAGAAGGCTTCTGCTGTCATCACTAATCGCGGAGGAAGAACCTGCCACGCAGCGATTGTAGCTAGAGAAATAGGTGTTCCTGCTATTGTTGGGGCAGTAGGAGCGACTGATAGACTCTATACTGGAATGGAAGTAACCGTTTCTTGTGCTGAAGGCGAAGAGGGTTATGTGTATGCAGGGATTCATGAATACGAAGTAGAAACCATTGAGCTTTCAAACCTAGATCAAACCAAGACAAAAATTTATATGAATGTTGGAAATCCTGAAAAGTCTTTTAGTTTTTCACAGTTGCCAAATCATGGGGTAGGTCTAGCAAGAATGGAGCTCATTATTTTGAATCAAATCAAAGCTCATCCTCTTGCACTCCTAGATCTTCAAAATGGCAAAAAAGATATCAGCGATAAAGAACAAATTGAAAAGCTAATCTCAGGTTATGAAGGCCCAAAAGATTTCTTTGTCAAAAAGATTGCTGAAGGTATGGGAATGATCTCTGCAGCATTCTACCCCAATCCTGTGATCGTTAGAACAAGCGATTTTAAATCCAATGAATATCGAGGAATGATAGGAGGAACCGCTTATGAGCCACAAGAAGAAAATCCTATGCTTGGTTTTCGTGGTGCAAGCAGATACTATTCAGACCTGTATAGAGGAGCGTTTGAATGGGAATGTCAGGCTCTAGCAATGGTTAGAGATGAAATGGGATTGACAAATATGAAAATCATGATTCCATTTCTAAGAACACCTGAAGAGGGCAAAAAAGTACTAGAAATTCTCCGAAGAAATGGACTTGAATCTGGAAAAAATGGGCTTGAAATTTATGTAATGTGCGAACTTCCTGTGAATGTCATTCTTGCTGATGATTTTTTAAATATGTTTGATGGATTCTCTATTGGTTCAAATGATCTCACTCAACTCACACTAGGGGTTGATAGAGATGGACAACTTGTTAGCGATATTTTTGATGAAAGAAATCCTGCAATGCTTGAAATGTTTAAGAGAGCCATAACAGCTTGCAAGAAACACAAAAAATATTGTGGCATATGCGGTCAAGCACCTAGTGACTATCCCGAGATTGCGGAATTTCTAGTCAGAGAGGGTATTGATTCTATTTCATTAAATCCCGACTCTGTTATTTCTACTTGGAATTTAGTTTCAAAATTAGAGAAGGAATTGAATCTGAAGTAAAGGAGTGCTCATAATGGTATATTTTGTAGAAGCCTTGAAAAAAACCGAACTAGAAAATATCCACAATCTGGCTCGGTCTATTTGGGCAGAGCATTATTCAAGAATTCTTACAGATGGTCAAATTCAATATATGGTAAATAACTTCCAAAGCACAGAAGCAATTCAAGCACAAATCAAAGATGGTTATCGATATTTTCAGATTTACTCAAAAGATGGGAGTGACAAAGATGACAGACTCATAGGATATTTTTCTTTTGTTCAAAAAAATGATTCAGCAGACGATTCAACCATCAGCAAAGAAAATCCTTCACTTTTTTTAAGCAAACTTTATATTGAAAAAACCTCAAGAAATCAAGGAATAGCAAAATCTGTGATCTTATATCTCAAGAGAATTGCTCAAAAAATGAATTGGAGTAGCATTTGGCTGACTGTAAATAAGCAAAATACAAACTCCATTCAAGCATACCAAAAATTAGGATTTAAAATCTACAGAGAAGACAAGGTAGATATTGGCAGAAATTACGTGATGGATGATTATTATATGAAGATCGGCGTGGATTCTAGTAGGTAGTACGTGGAGTAGGAGTAAGTATAGGAGTATATGAAGATCAGCATTGGTGGGTTTAGTTAGAGGTGCTATAATATTTTAGTTAGTATGAAAATTATAGTTTTCATAACTAAATAAAGCAAAGGTAAAAGGCAACATGAGATATTCACTTGAATCTTCAGAAGGCTTTCTTCAAGATTTATTATTTTGGTCTGCACGATTCATCAGATACAAGATAACAACGCTTTCTAATCGAAATGTGAAAGATAAAGAATGCATCAAAAATGCTTTATTTAAAATAGATA
>NZ_MLAT01000051.1 GCF_002272795.1 Helicobacter sp. 13S00482-2
ACGTTGAGTATTTTTATACCACGTTATGCTTGTGTGTGAGAAAAACCCTTTAATTGTCAAGATTTCACTCATTCTGTAGTTTCAGAATATTACAGAATATTATATCAAGAACGGGAGATGAAGATAAGATGACAGAAAGTATTATTTCATTTTTAAATGAATTGAAATATCCTTTTGATAATGAACCTTTTTTTGCTATATGGTTAATTTTTACTTTTTATAATTTACCAATTCTAATAGTTACGCTTATCATCAATAGTATTTTAGATCAAAAAAAATTCTCTATCAAGATATTATTTTTATCTAATTTTGATTTATTATTAATATACTTATCGATATATTTAATATTATATTTAAATAATTATATAAATAATACTATAATTAATATTATAATTATAATTATATTTCTTTTAATCTTTATATTCATATTTAGAAAAATATTTTTAGATTATTATATAAAAAATAATATATTTAATATTTTATATAATTATATTTCTATTAGTTTTTTATTAAGTTTTTCAAATTTACTGCACATATTTATAGTATATATATTAAATATAATATATTCTTATATTATATTTCAAAATAAAAAAATATTTCTTTATATTTTAATATTTATTATTTCACTAGTATATTTTATTAGATTTTTACATATATATCTATTTGATTTTATCTATGTTAGAATTTTAATCTATAGCCCGAGTATATTATTGGCATTATCAATCATTCGATTATTGTATTTATTATTTATTAGATATATGGGGAAGAGATAATGAACAGCAAAATCTTTAAAACAAGATTCTTCCAAATGTGATTTCACAATACTATAGAATATTATATCAAGAACGGGAGATGAAGATAAGATGACAGAAAGTATTATTTCATTTTTAAATGATTTATGTCAATCTCCATTATATAAAGACCAGGTGTCTGTTAGAGTAATTATTTTATTACTAAATTTCCCTTTCTTGTTTTTTGCCTCAGTTTTTTATCAATTATCAGATATAAAAAAATATTCAAAAA
>NZ_MLAT01000052.1 GCF_002272795.1 Helicobacter sp. 13S00482-2
CATTTAAGGTGGATTTATTTCTAAAGGTCACGTTGGTGAGGGCATGATTGGCAGTGCCATTTGTAGTTGTGATAGCTGAAGTGCCATCAATGATGTCTCCATTCATGGTAGAAGCATTGAAGTTAAAAGACGCCCCGATGGTACTGTTGCCATAAGGCCTATCTAGGTGTTCAAGGTTTCCATTTAAGATAGTGCCATTCCTAAAGGCAAGACCCTCACCTTGTCCAAAATTAGAATTTATCCATACAATACCCCCGTTGATAGTAGAGCTATCAAAGAAGGAATTCCCTTTGCTATTATTGAGACCCTCTACATAGCCATAGTAGTTTTCTATGGCATAGCCATTTTTTTTACTGCCATTTAGGGTTGAACCTGTGATTTCAAAAGCCATGTGATTGTATGCATCCGTATATAATGATCCATTGATAGTGGAGTTTTTAGCAGTTAGGTCAAATGCCGCACCACTTAAGAAGATTGCATATCCGTTATGTTCTGCACCTCCATCTTTTCCTAATGTGGAATTGGTAAGGCTGATATTGCTATGTCCAGCATTGACACTGATATAATCGATGTAAGAGTCAGTTGCACTGATACCAAATTCCCCTCCCATCACCCATAGTTGTTTGATTGAGGATTTGTTTGTGAGTGTTACAGAGGTGTTAGTGGCTTGAGAATAGACACTGAGATTCAGATCGGAGTTATCGACACTCACTCTTGCGGTTCCATGAGAGAAGCTCATATCGGTGGGTTCTTTAGCAGTAGGATTGATCTTGGATCTAGTGAAAGTAAAATTTATCACCGAGGCTGCATTTCCTCCGATGTCTTTGAAAGATCCATTCCAGATAGCATCAGTAAATTTAACATCAAGTGTGCCCCCTGTATTTAAGATGATGTTTCCATTTAGAGTGGAGCCATCATTTACAGTTATATAGCGACTAGCTTCAGCATTGATCAGGATATCTCCATTCATCACACTCTTATTGTAAAGACTTATAGAAGTAACA
>NZ_MLAT01000053.1 GCF_002272795.1 Helicobacter sp. 13S00482-2
GATTTTGGCATAACTTCTAATGCTTAAAAGATCTTATTTTAAAAATAAAAGAACCTCCTTATGATAAATTGATTTACTAAATTCACTCTTTTATATTTAAAGAATGTCTTGAGTTTTGAAATCTTTATACTTTGAAATCTTTTAACTCCTATAGAATCTTTTAACTCCTATGAACTCATGAATCTTTTAGAATCTTTAGATCCTTTAACTCCTTTGAATCTTGTAAAATCCAAATCCTTCTAAAGCAAAAACAAATCAATGAGAAAAACCTCCTCTGTTAGAATCCTATGAATCCTATGAATCCTATGAATCCTCTAAATCCTCTAAAGTTCTTGTTTTCATTGAAGGGTTCTAAAAGAAAATTCTTTCTAAAAACCAAAGATGGATGTGAACGTTTTAGATCTCTTCTTTAAGCAATGATTGCATCCTAAAGAGATTTCATAACACTAAAGAAGTTTTCTACCATGCTATCTTTGAACGTAATATTTTTAAAAGAACCTTGCTATCTTTGAACGTAAAGCTCTAAATGAAATAGCACTATCTACTAAAAAGAACAATAAAGCTAACAAGCAAGTTATGGCGATAAATACAAGCAAAAGAGTATTTTAGAAATACTCTTTTATCTGGTGATGCTTTTATTTCAAAGCTTTAGCTTTTTAGCTGATCACCTTAGAGCTTATTTGAGATGGTCTTCATCTTTTTAGCTGTAATCTCTCTTAGCCTTTCTTAGGCCATTTCATCTTTTTAACTTTCCTTTAATCCCTCTTGGCCTTTCTTAGGCCATTTCATCTTTTTAGCTGTAGCGTTTCTTTATTATTCCTGCCATAGCTTGATGCTTGTATTCTCACTTGGCATTTTTGACTTCATAAACTTCAGCTTGTGCATTGTTATTGTTGTTTGCCCATTGTGTGAGCTTGTCTATATCTGCTTTATGGCTATCTAATTGTGCTTTAT
>NZ_MLAT01000054.1 GCF_002272795.1 Helicobacter sp. 13S00482-2
ATAAAGCACAATTAGATAGCCATAAAGCAGATATAGACAAGCTCACACAATGGGCAAACAACAATAACAATGCACAAGCTGAAGTTTATGAAGTCAAAAATGCCAAGTGAGAATACAAGCATCAAGCTATGGCAGGAATAATAAAGAAACGCTACAGCTAAAAAGAGGAAATGGCCTAAGAAAGGCCAAGAGGGATTAAAGGAAAGTTAAAAAGATGAAATGGCCTAAGAAAGGCTAAGAGAGATTACAGCTAAAAAGATGAAGACCATCTCAAATAAGCTCTAAGGTGATCAGCTAAAAAGCTAAAGCTTTGAAATAAAAGCATCACCAGATAAAAGAGTATTTCTAAAATACTCTTTTGCTTGTATTTATCGCCATAACTTGCTTGTTAGCTTTATTGTTCTTTTTAGTAGATAGTGCTATTTCATTTAGAGCTTTACGTTCAAAGATAGCAAGGTTCTTTTAAAAATATTACGTTCAAAGATAGCATGGTAGAAAACTTCTTTAGTGTTATGAAATCTCTTTAGGATGCAATCATTGCTTAAAGAAGAGATCTAAAACGTTCACATCCATCTTTGGTTTTTAGAAAGAATTTTCTTTTAGAACCCTTCAATGAAAACAAGAACTTTAGAGGATTTAGAGGATTCATAGGATTCATAGGATTCATAGGATTCTAACAGAGGAGGTTTTTCTCATTGATTTGTTTTTGCTTTAGAAGGATTTGGATTTTACAAGATTCAAAGGAGTTAAAGGATCTAAAGATTCTAAAAGATTCATGAGTTCATAGGAGTTAAAAGATTCTATAGGAGTTAAAAGATTTCAAAGTATAAAGATTTCAAAACTCAAGACATTCTTTAAATATAAAAGAGTGAATTTAGTAAATCAATTTATCATAAGGAGGTTCTTTTATTTTTAAAATAAGATCTTTTAAGCATTAGAAGTTATGCCAAAATC
>NZ_MLAT01000055.1 GCF_002272795.1 Helicobacter sp. 13S00482-2
ATAAAGCACAATTAGATAGCCATAAAGCAGATATAGACAAGCTCACACAATGGGCAAACAACAATAACAATGCACAAGCTGAAGTTTATGAAGTCAAAAATGCCAAGTGAGAATACAAGCATCAAGCCATGGCAGGAATAATAAAGAAACGCTACAGCTAAAAAGAGGAAATGGCCTAAGAAAGGCCAAGAGGGATTAAAGGAAAGTTAAAAAGATGAAATGGCCTAAGAAAGGCTAAGAGAGATTACAGCTAAAAAGATGAAGACCATCTCAAATAAGCTCTAAGGTGATCAGCTAAAAAGCTAAAGCTTTGAAATAAAAGCATCACCAGATAAAAGAGTATTTCTAAAATACTCTTTTGCTTGTATTTATCGCCATAACTTGCTTGTTAGCTTTATTGTTCTTTTTAGTAGATAGTGCTATTTCATTTAGAGCTTTACGTTCAAAGATAGCAAGGTTCTTTTAAAAATATTACGTTCAAAGATAGCATGGTAGAAAACTTCTTTAGTGTTATGAAATCTCTTTAGGATGCAATCATTGCTTAAAGAAGAGATCTAAAACGTTCACATCCATCTTTGGTTTTTAGAAAGAATTTTCTTTTAGAACCCTTCAATGAAAACAAGAACTTTAGAGGATTTAGAGGATTCATAGGATTCATAGGATTCATAGGATTCTAACAGAGGAGGTTTTTCTCATTGATTTGTTTTTGCTTTAGAAGGATTTGGATTTTACAAGATTCAAAGGAGTTAAAGGATCTAAAGATTCTAAAAGATTCATGAGTTCATAGGAGTTAAAAGATTCTATAGGAGTTAAAAGATTTCAAAGTATAAAGATTTCAAAACTCAAGACATTCTTTAAATATAAAAGAGTGAATTTAGTAAATCAATTTATCATAAGGAGGTTCTTTTATTTTTAAAATAAGATCTTTTAAGCATTAGAAGTTATGCCAAAATC
>NZ_MLAT01000006.1 GCF_002272795.1 Helicobacter sp. 13S00482-2
TCAAAGCTCATGATGGGAATGGTAAGGCCAATGGAGTCAAAACTGATCTCAATGGAGTCAAAGCTCATGATGGGAATGGTAAGGCCAATGGAGTCAAAGCTGATGATGGGAATGGTAAGGTTGATGACAACAAAGCTAATACCAAATAATGGTGATGGCAGGAACGGTAAGGCCAATACCAGGAATCAGCAATGACAACCTTTAATACCATCAATGGTTGTAATGTTATGAGTAATGCTAATGGTAACCATATGAGTAATGCTAATGGAGTCAAAGTAATACCAACACCAAGTAATAGCAACGACAACCATACTAAGCCTGATGATGGTAAGCTAAGAGAAAGTAAGCATGAAGGGTAATGCTAATGAAATCAAAACTGATGGCAATGGAATCAAAGCTAAGGCTAAGAGGAACAATGGTGAGAATACTAAGGTTGATGACAACCTTTATTCCATCAATGGTTGTAATGTTATGAGTAATAGCAATGGTGGTGGGAATACTAAGGCTAATGAAATCAAAACTGATGGCAATACCAAGTAATAGCAACGACAACCATGCCAAGCCTGATGATGGTAAGCTAAGAGAAAGTAGGCATGAAGGGTAATGCTAATGAAATCAAAACTGATGGCAACAATAGCAATGGCAAGAAGGCCAATACCAGGAATCAGCAATGGCAACCTTTAATACCATCAATGGTTGCAATGTTATGAGTAATGCTAATGGTAGCCATGCCAATAACCTGAAAGCTGATGATGGTAATACTAATGGAGTCAAAACTGATGCCAATGGAATCAAAGTAATACCAATACCAAGTAATGCCAATGGCAACCATGCCAATAACCTGAAAGCTGATGATGGTAATGCCAACAACATAAGAGGAAGCAAAAAGAACCAATAAAAGGAGGTGAAAAGAGAACTTGTGATAAATCCACCCCCATTGATGATGGATCAGATTGTTTATCACGTGCGAAATGAATCTGATTGCATCATCTAAACTGAGTTTGTTTGGTTTAGATTGAAATGAATCTGAATCTGATTGATTTGTTTTAAATCTGAAATTGATATTGAATCTGATTGGTTTGATTTAAATCTAAATCTGATTTGAATTGAATTTGATCTTAAATCCAATTGATTTTGATTGATTTGATTTAGTTGTTTTGGATTTGATCTTGAGTCTAAATCCAGTTCATCTTAAATCTGATTGATTTTAAATTGAATCTATTCTAATTTGGACTTGGTTTTGAATTAGTTTTGAATTGATTGATTTAAATCTAAATCTCATTTTGATTGTTTGATTTGAATCTGAATCTAAATCTGATTGATTTGGATTGAATGATCTCAATCTATTCTAATTTGGAGTTGAATTGGAGTTGAATTGAATCTGATTGGTTTGATTTGAATCTGAAATTGATTGATTTGTTTTAAATCTAAAATTGATTTTGATTTTGATTGATTTGTTTTGAAGCTGAATCTAAATCTGATTTTAATTTTAATTTTGGTTTTGAATTGATTTTGAATTAGTTTTGAATTTGAATTGTTTGATTTGTTTTAAATCTAAAATTGATATTGAATCTGATTCTGGATTGAATCCTTTTGATTAAAGACATCATTTTATTGTTTGAACACTTTGAGAAATCTTCAAGCTTGAACCCCCCGTTAATACCCGATTGAGCCACGTTGTCATCATAGGAACTTGGGGAGGGGGTAATATTAGCAATTTTTATTTATTTCTTGTAAAACATATTAAAACCACTCAGATTTATATTGAAAGCTAATCTTAAGTAGTGTGATTCTTTATGGAGAAAGCCCTTTTGAAGGTGATGGTTCTAAAAATCTCCTATCAATACAAACACGATTAAATAAAATCTCAATACAATTCAAAACTCGTTTTGGTATCAAAATTGAGTTTTAGGCAGTTCTTAAATCTTCTTGTGTTCTATCCCTAAAAGAGGCGATTTCATTATCAAGTGTTTTTTGCGAAGCCACATAATCACTCTCTAGATTCATATAGATTTGCAACACTTCTTTTGCACTCTCTAGAGTCAAGATCGTCATTTCTCTATAATCAGAATTTTTATCTAGCGAGAGGTCAATTTTTTCTATCAAATCTTTTTTCATTTTATATCCTTTTGAGTATATTTCTTTTAAAGATCTCATCATAAAAATCCTGCATAAAAATAAGCTTGGTATGGATCCTTATGATAAATAAGCTAAGGGCACTCTCTAAGCGGTATTTATCGATTTTATTTTCTTTTAGAGCCTCTTTTGTGAGTTCTGTGATTTGTTCTTTTAGGGCTTTTTGGAATTCTTTTAAGATAATTTCTCTTGTGATAGCCCTTTTGGTTTCTATAGACAAGCGATTATGAAAGGCTTCTTTGAAATCTTGATTTGAAAATATAGCCTCTGCTAAAACTTCAGGGCTATAGAGATTGTTTATAACTTCTATAAGAGTGTTTTGTAGCTTTTCTTGGGGGATTTTCTGTACTAGCGTTTCTAAAGGAAGGCTACTAGCTACTTGTTCATAAAAAGAACTGCTATGCAAATAGGGCGTAGAGTCGATTTTATCTTTTAGATTCTCTTCTTGCAAACTCTGCTTTATTTGCTCTTTTAATTCCATAAGAGCATCAATGTTTTGCTGTAAATTTTCTGATTTATCAATAAAATCTTTTATAAGTTCGCTAAGCACTCTTCACTCCTGCTTTTTTGATGATAGCTTCCTGCAATGCTTGTATTTGAGGGTGAATGATGTAGTCTTGTTTTTGCATATTCAAATCTAAAACCTTATAGATACCACGATAAAGCTCCCTATCTGTATCCTCACATTCATTACAGATAAGAAACCTATCAAAGCCATCAATCATCTCTTGAGTTAGTGTAAAATAAGCAATAGCAATGTCTGTATCTTCTAAAATCCCCTTACCTTCATAGATATAATAGAGTTTTCCTTCGCTATCTTTATAAACCTCTCTTTTAAATGGCACAGGAATGAGTACAGGTTCTTTCTCTAATACTTCTGTGGAAAATCTAGGATTTCCATAAGCATCTAATAGGGTCAATGTGGTACTGATAGGAAATTTGACTTCTCGCTTTTTCATACGTGAATTTTAGATTTTTTTGAGTTTTAAAAAAAGGTCGCTTTTTTGGTTTTGTTTTTTTGATTTGATAATAATGTATCTAATATTTTTTTAAGTTATTTTTTATAAAATACAATATTTAAAAAAAATCAGGAGAGAATATGATTAAAAATATTCATTTTGTAGTAAAAAGTGTTTTTATGGTTTGCCTGTGTGTTTATTTTTTGGAAGCAGAAAATGCACCAGTAAAAGGAGTGAATACTCCTATGATACAACCTCAAAAAGAAGCGATGTTTGATTGGAGAATATTTGGTGGAGTTGGATTTGGTATGAGATTTGGTAGCCCCTCATATTCGATAAGTTTTGAAAGCCTAACCCCAATTTATCTTTCCGCAGATGCGATGATAGCCCCAGAGCTTATCTTCAAAAATGGCAATGGATTTAATATATTTATGGATGTAGAAGCACATCAATGGTCTTTAGGAGCCAACTATGTGTATGAATTCACAGGTAAAGATAAATATGCCTTTATGAGTGGATTTGATATAGGAAAATATTTTGATGAAACCAAAGAAGGATACCTCTATCCTTCCTGGTATTATAAAGATCCTATAGTCAAGTGGAATCTAGGTGTTAGATACAGAGCACAAAAACAAGCCATAGGACTCAATCTAAAAGTTCCACTATTTGAAACAACTGTATATGATAGTGATGAAACTCCTTTATATAAGAGTTATACTGGCGTGATTGTTTCCGTGATGTATTCTTATTTTTTCAAGCTTTGAGATTAAGCCTTAAAAAGGCTTTTTTACTTATTTTTAAGTTTAAAATCTGTTATCAAGGCTTTCGTACGCCTCTTTAACAGATCATTTAGATTGTAGTTGAATATTAAAGATCTTTGAAGGGTTTTTCCTGTTCCCCACCACTTACTGGCTTCTTTGAATTTCTGATAAGTCACTCTGAGCGAGGTATTGAGTAATAGTTGGCTTGATTTGATGTTTTTATTCTGTCCTGCCCAGTCGATCTTGCTATCCACACCAGGATAGTAGCTCCTTTTTCCTGCCTTTGGAAGATCATCTTTTAATATTGCTGTGATGTCTTGGAGTGAAATATCACTTTGTTCCATAAAATACTTGTAGGGTTCATACACACTCAAAGGATCGTATTGTTTGCTTCCAGCTCCTGCATTATAAAGGTCTCCTCCAGCAAAAATTCTACCTGTTTGATTGCTTCGCACAATATCAAAAAACAAATCCTTATGCTTGTGTCTTTTTTGATTGTATTTTTCTGTTTCTCTTGCAGTTTCTTCTTCTAACTCTTTGGTATTTTTATTATAGCTTTGAGAAAAAAGATTTATACCGATTCCTATTACAGCTATTGGGTTAACATAAAATCTAAAACCATTGGTGCCAAAACCTATAGAAAAAGCATTTCCTTGATTGATGAAATTATTGTTAAACCCACCTATAGGGGGTTCTGGATTATTAGGTAGTTTTCCACCATGTTTAGGATCTATAGCTTTTGATAATATGGCCTTAAAATCTTCAGGAAGTCCTAAAAAGTGATGTTTTTTTCGAAAACTTTCTAGTTTTGAGTTAAAATCGTTTGCGTCACTTTTCTGAAAATCATCAAGATCATCAAATGTCGCTTTTTTAGCAATAGCTATTAGTTTTGGGTTCTCTTGCTGATTATTATCATTATTATTGGCCATCTCTCTACTCCCTATCCCAAACGCTATTGATTGATTTTACAAGAGCTTCATTATCATCATCTATTTTTTTATTTCTTTTTTTGATTTCATCTAGATTGTCTTTAGCTGTTTGATTGGCATCTTTTGCTGCTTTTGCACCTGCGATAGCACCCCATATGGAGCCTACTCCACTTAGGAGTGATCCCACTTCTGCATAACTCTGAGGCAAAAAAGGCTTGGTAGCATTCCAGGCCTTGCCATACCAAGTACCACTATTGCCATTTTGAGCATATGGGGCATAACTATTTGGATTGAATGTAGATCCATGTTTGGGCGTTCTTGTGAGTGGAGAGTTATTTGCAGAAGAGTTTGTGTCTATATAATTAAAAGGGCTATAGTGATACCCTATACCTAAATTACTCATATCCTTTGGCTCAAAATTTCTATAGTTATACCAGTTCAGTTTTAGGCAGTTCTTAAATCTTCTCATGCTAAAATTTAAAAGGATCAATCATTTTTCCAGATGAGTTTTAGGCAGTTCTTAAATCTTCTCATGCTAAAATCTAATATTATACATACCTCACCCATTGAATGTTTTAGGCAGTTCTTAAATCTTCTCATGCTAAAATGGGAAAGCTATTGCAATTTCTTATTAAGCAGTTTTAGGCAGTTCTTAAATCTTCTCATGCTAAAATTAACTGGGCTTGTATTTTATCTTGACCTTCGTTTTAGGCAGTTCTTAAATCTTCTCATGCTAAAATTAGAATACTTTCATCAACTCACCTCAGAAAAGTTTTAGGCAGTTCTTAAATCTTCTCATGCTAAAATAGGATTTTTGTTTAACGGACGTGGAACATGTTTTAGGCAGTTCTTAAATCTTCTCATGCTAAAATCCACATCAAAAGCGATTTTCTCTTTTTGTCGTTTTAGGCAGTTCTTAAATCTTCTCATGCTAAAATAGACCCTCTTGATTTCCCGTCTATTGTGGGAATTTTAAGGATAAATAGCATTGAAATATGCTAAAATTCCATCAGAAGATTTAAGAACTGCCTAGAATAAACGGTTATTGGGTTCCGTGCGGGGTTACAATCCCCCAAAAACCCTAAAATATATCAAAACAACTACAAAAATATCTTAAAACAATACAAGCTGTCTTGGTTTCCTTGCTTCTTCTAATTCACTTTTTCTTCCTAGCAATAACCTCATATGGTCAAATTGTTTTTCAGTCAATATCAGTGCCCTAATATTTCCTTTGGCAGGTAGAATCAAATCCAGTGTATCTTTTTTAATCCCTATGGAATCGCTAGAACTCAAAACCACACTCTATATCAAATATAATCTCTTACTCACGCCTAAAATTCTCTAGAATTCTAATCAATGAAAACAAATACGCAATAAATTTTACTAAATCATAAGCTTAAAAATCTAAATTCAAAATATTTTAATGATTAATGAAGTATAGTTATGTATTATACTTTATTAATATCTAATAACTGAACTATAAAATCAAAAAAGGAATCAAATGAAACTTGAATCAATTAAGACAATATTTAGTTTTTTAAAAAATATGTTCATTATCCTGATTATCGGTCTTTTGATTGTCAATGCCTATCTATTTATGAATATTGATGAATTGAATTCAATTGGAATTGGAATTCTTTCAGGTGCTATTTTTATTTTTGGAGTCACGATAGTTATTTGCGTTAGCATGATTGTGAAAAAAATCAGGGAATTGAGAGATTTAAATTAGTAGCTCTTGAGTACTTTCTTTTGAAATAGCCATTCTTTGTTGTGATAACTTCACTTCTGTTGAGATTATAGAATTAAGAGAGTTGAAATAAGTTTGACATCAACAAGAATGGTAACTTGTTGTAGATTTGTTTTTATTGCAAATTTTCAAAGTATGATGAGCTAGTTTCTAAATAACAGTGAAATAACACAGATAAACACAAATAATCAAATAATTATTTAATACTACTCATTAATTTTTTGAATTTATGTCTTTTTTAATACATGATTGGGATTTTATTCTAGTATAGAAAATCATCTTTTTGATAAAGTTTGAAATAAAATTTATCTTCCAATACTCAATGATTTGTTTGTTCTATCAAAATAAACTAGTATGTAAGACTTGAAAGAAATAATGCCCCACATTCACTTTTGAGAACAAAATTATCTTTTGTGCTATAGCACACTTGATTATTTAGCAATATCTTTTCTTTATCGTCAAAACCGCCTTCTGGCCCTAAAAAAATACCTTCTGCAAAATTTAGCTTACCTTCAGTAATATTTTTACCACCAAAATCAAATAAACAAGCATTTGGATAAAGCCTTAAAGCTTCAGAAGTATTAGAAATTATCTCTAAAGTCATCAAATCTGTTCTTCCACACTGCTCACAGGAATGAAGTAGGATTTTATACAATCTCTCTAGATTGATTTTTTCATTTTTCTGGCTACGATTAGCATAGAAGAAACTGATCTTGGATACGCCAAGCTGATTCAGATAGGGAAGATTTTTTTCGATATTTTTTGTTTCGATAATCGCCCAAATCAGATGGATTTTTTTTGTGGAGGGATTGGGGTTATGTGAGCATTCTAAAAGTTTTAAATCCGCTTGTTTTTTTGATATTTGAATATGTGCATAAGTGTAGATATTATCATCTTTGAGATTTCTTAGTAAAATATTTTCTTCAAATTTAGTGCGACGAACCTGATATATATGGCTATAAAGATCTCCTTTTAGACTTATAGTATCATTTCCCGCATCTGAATGATAAACAAAACGCATCAAACCCCCAAAAATTACCCAAATATAAGAAGAAGACAAAGAATTAAATCAATCAAATACAAAATCTTACAAATTTTCAAATAAGAAATCATAAATTCCTCTTTTGTTTTAGCAATTTTCAATCGTCTTATCCGAAAAATTTCGCCCAAAAAGATAAAAAGAGTCACGACAATCATCATAATGATTTTCGCATCAATAATAAAATGCCCCATTGCTAATAAAAAAATACCTGTAAAAAAAGCCACTGCAATCAAAAAGAATATAATAGGCATCACAAACCAAATTTTTCTATTCACTCTGATATATTCTTTTTGATTGAAAAGCGTATAAAGGTTGATGATAAATGGAACTGGCATAAAATACATAAAAAAGCTATGAAAAAACACTGAATCATTGAAAGCTTTTGCGATCATATTTACTTCCTCCATAAAAACTCCTAAATATGTTGTTATAGCGTATTCTAGCATTATTAACTTTATTTGAATATTATACGCTACTCAACAAACTAAAGGATCAGTACCAAATGGCCAAAGAAGCAGTGTTGCTATTGAATATGGGGGGTCCTAGCAGTCTTTATGAAGTGGAAGTGTTTTTGACTAACATGTTTCATGATCCACATATTCTTTCGATAAGAAATACCTTTTTTAGAAAAATGATAGGCAATTTCATCGTTTCTAAAAGATCTGAAAAATCCAAAAAAATCTACGCCGCCATCGGAGGGAAGTCCCCTATTACTGAGATTACCTTTTCTCTAACTCAAAAACTTGAAAAACTAGATACAACTAGACTATATACCTATGTGATGCGTTACACCCCGCCTTATTCCAAAATGGTTCTAGAAGATCTTAAGAACAAAGGCATTCAATCATTAGTACTCATGAGTATGTACCCTCAATATTCCACCACAACAACTCTCTCCTCAATCACAGACATTTATGATTCGCTCAAAGCTTTGAGCTATAGCCCTAATGTTAGAGTCATTGATAGATTTTACCAAAACGATATGTTCAATCAAGCCATATTAGAAGATATAAAAAAAGCTCTAGATGGAAAAGATAGCACCGAATTTACACTGATTCTATCCGCACATGGGATTCCTGAAAAAGTGGTACAAAAAGGCGATACATACCAAAAAGAATGTGAAGAAAACTTTGAAATCATCAAAAATAAACTCCAAGAGCAAAATATAGTTTTCAAAGATATTATTCTCTCTTATCAATCAAAAGTTGGTCCTATGAAATGGATCGGCCCTGATACAGATAAAGTGATACAAAAATGTAAAAATGGCAAAGTTATCATTTACCCAATTTCATTCACCATAGACAACTCAGAAACAAAATATGAACTTTGCATTCAATACAAGCAACTTGCACAAGAATTGGGAATAAAAGACTATATTGTGTGTCCTTGTTTGAACAATTCAGATTCATTTGCTAAAATGATTTTAGAATATGTAGAAGCCAATACAAAAGGATTAAAATGAGAAAGATATTTTTAGCTGTACCTATTTTTGTGATACTGGGTATTCTTGGGATGGGTATATCTGGTTGTAAAAGCGATAATCAGGTAGATTCGGGGATTATTTCTGATGGAACTAGCACATCAGCAAAAACACTACAAGAGAGTGAAAAATTAGACAAAAATAGCTACGCTGGGCTTGAAGATGTATTTAATGATACTAAAATCATAAGCCCTAATGGAAAATATATGATGATGGTTTTTGGTGCTAATGGATGTAGCTATTGCGAAGCTCTGAAAAAAGATATCAAGAATAATCCTGATTTAAAAAAATACATTCAAAATAATTTCACTGCTTATTATGTAAATATGAGTTACTCAAAAATACACGATTTCAAAGTTGGATCTCCTAGCGATCCAAAAGAAATTCAAGTTTCAACAGCTCAACTTTCCCGTATGTATGACATAAGACCAACTCCGACAATTGTTTTTTCAGATTCTGATGGCAAAACAATCCTTGAATTTCCTGGATATATGCCTGAGAAACAATTTATGGCAATGCTTGAGTTTGTAGGTACTGGTGAGTGGAAAAAAGCAAAAACTCAAAAAGAGATCAATAAACTTCTGCAAGAATATATTTTCAAAAAATCCAATTCGTAGGTGTTTTTATGAAAACATTCAAATTGCTCTTTTGTTCATTTTGGGTTGCAATTCCCTTATTAGCGATATATGCTATTGCTTGTGCTATTGCTACTTTTGTTGAAAATGACTATGGGACTGGGTTTGCAAAAGCACTTGTATATGACACTTGGTGGTTTAATTTTATTCACATTTATCTTTTCATGATTTTGATAGGAACGCTGATTGTTTCAAAAAGTTGGAAACGTAAAAAATACGCAAGTATTTTATTCCATTCTTCTTTTGTGGTGATTATTTTTGGTGCAGGAGTGACTCGATTTTTTGGTTTTGAAGGAACAATGCATATTCGAGAGGGACAATCAAGCTCAGTGATTAAAAGCGCTGATAGCACTATCAACATCACTGGGATTTCTTCGGATGAAAAAATCCAGAAGATATTTCTAAAAAATCCTATTTTTAGCCATTTGAATTGCAATACAAAAAATGCTTCAAAAAAACCTCTTTTGGGCTATCCTGCAAAATCTATACAGATCTTTGATAGGCCCCTTAAACTTGAGTTCATAACAGCGTGTAAAACAACCACAGATAAAAATAACAATACGTCCTATCTAGTTATTCAAGCTACCTACAATGGTATCTCAAAAACCTATAATATTATTGGAGGAGCAGGTATAGAGAGCAACGATGTGACAATCTCATTTGGAGATACTCTCATCTCTATAAATTGGGGAGTGAGAACAATCCATTTGCCATTTGCACTCAAGTTAAATAAATTTGATCTAGAACGTTATCCAGGTTCTAATAGTCCATCTTCATATGCCTCTGAAGTTGATGTGTTAGATACGCAAGGAAATACCATCATGCCTTATAAAATTTATATGAATCATGTGCTTGATTATCAAGGATATCGATTTTTTCAATCCTCTTATGATTTAGATGAGAAAGGAACCATTCTTTCTGTAAATAAAGATCCTGGAAAACGTCCAACTTACATCGGATATGCAATGTTGATACTAGGAGCAATCTGGATGCTGTTTGCAAGAGAAGGAAGATTCAAAAAACTTTCTCATTTTCTAAGAAATCAAAAAATAGCTAGTTTTATTGTTGTGATGTTTTTGGGTCTAGCCACAACAGGACTGTATGCTCAAGAAGTCAAGATAGACACTCACGGATCAGCAGATTCTAAAACTCTCCCAAACTCATCAGATTTAAACACATCAGCGATGCAAGAAAATACTGCTCCACTGAATTCAAAAGAGCTGATTCTCCAAAGACTCAATGATCTTAGAAAAAATTCTTTAACACATACTAGGAAATTTTCTCAACTTCAGCTTCAGGATTTTGGAGGCAGAATAAAACCCATAGATACCGTCGCTATGAATATCATTCACAAAATTACCAAATCTGATGATTTCAAAGGACTCAGCAACGATCAAGTATTTTTAGGAATGATGCTTTATCCTGATGATTGGAGAGATATTAAAATCATCTACACAAAAACTCCCAAAATAAGGGAAGTCTTAGGTACGCCCACGAATCAAAAATACGTTGCTTTTAGCGATATTTTTGATTCTACTGGTTATAAACTGCAAAACTACGTCGAAGAAGCTAATCGCAAAAAACCCAATGAAAGAGGCACTTTTGATAATGATGTCTTACAAGTTGATGAACGTGTGAATCTCGCGTTTATGGTATTTACAGGACAAGTTTTAAAAATATTTCCTGATCAGAACTCCCATAAATGGCTAGCTCCTTTAGAGGCATTAGAAAACTCTTCTCCCTCTGTTGCCAAAGAAATTCAAAGCATCTTGAATGATATTTATACGGGTTTTGATCTTGGGATTGAAAAAAATCAATGGGAAAGTGCAGATATTGCTCTTGATAAATTAGCAAAATATCAAGAAACTCACGGCAAAGATTTATATCTTCCAAAATCAAAAGTTAATTCAGAGATTTTTTTAAATCACATTAACTTTTTTAATAAACTCATCTTGCCTTATATTCTTTTAGGCGTGATTCTTTTTGTTGCTGTTCTTGTGAGCATATTACGAGATAAAGCGATGAATATTTGGTTTTTCCGTTTGGCATACACACTCATCGCTATATGTGTGGGTGTTCATAGCATAGGACTTATTTTACGCTGGTATATCAGTGGGCATTCGCCTTGGAGTAATGCTTATGAATCAATGCTATACATAGCTTGGGCAGCAGGAATAGCAGGTGTGATATTCTTCAGGAAATCTAGCCTTGCATTATGTGCAGCAAGTTTCTTAGCAGGAATCGCTCTTTTTGTAGCCAATCTTGGCTTTATGGATCCTCAAATTGGAAATCTCGTCCCTGTGTTAAAATCTTATTGGCTCAATATTCACGTTTCTGTTATCACCGCAAGTTATGGATTTTTGGGTTTATGCTTTATTTTAGGTGTGATCACCCTAGTGATGTTTATCTTCAGAAACCCTAAACATCCCAATCTTGATTCGACCATTTTATCACTCAATGCTATCAACGAAATGAGTATGATACTTGGATTATTGATGCTCACTGTAGGGAATTTTTTAGGAGGAATATGGGCAAATGAGTCTTGGGGAAGATACTGGGGTTGGGATCCAAAAGAGACGTGGGCATTGATTTCTATTGGTGTTTATGCGATCATCTTGCATTTGAGATTTTTAAGATTTCAATTTATGCCATATGTTTTGGCAGCTTCTAGCGTGATTGGATTTTATTCTGTTTTGATGACCTATTTTGGTGTGAATTATTATCTATCTGGTATGCACAGTTATGCTGCAGGTGACCCTGTACCTGTACCTGTATTCTTGTATTATTTTGTAGCTTTAACCATCATTTTAATTCTTTTAGCTTTTTTCAAAAGAAAACTAGACATGCCAAAGATTGGATGATGGGTAAAAATTGAATGAAAAAAACCATTTTTTTCATATTGCTGGTATTGATTGTTTTATTAGGCATTTGCTATGTCTTAATATTCACCCAAATAGGTAACAATCTTTTAAAGCCTCTTGTTCAATCAAAAATAAATCAATACTCCCCCGTTCCTCTGGAACTAAAAACGTTTTCCTTAAGAATATCTGAATTGAATATTTCTGCGATTCACAAGGATTCCTTAAATATTAAATTAAAAGCTCATTTTTCACTTTGGCATCAAAATTTTAGAGGTGACCTCATCGCCGAACTTAAAAACCCTCTCACTCCTGAAGCAAAAACTTTCAATATCAATTCTAGCTTTGAAGGAAACATTTATGATTTTTTTATCAATACAAATAGTGATATTGCAAACTCCAACACTTCGATTCAGACAAAAATAAAATCATTTAAAATTCAAGAGCTTCAAGCCAAAGTGACTGGATTAAAACTTGATGAACTCTTGATTTTGCTAAAAAAACCTCCTTATGTGAGTGGAAAATTAGATGTTAATGCAAATCTAAAAGGAAATTGGAATACTTCAATCAATGGCCAATTAAATGCCCAAATCCAAAAAGGCCTAATCAATCCAGAACTAGTGAAAAATAACCTCCATATCAATGTACCGAAAAATGATTTTTCACTTGATTTAAAAGCGGATTTCAAAGATAAAATCATCCAAGATGAGCTAAATTTCATCTCCAACTTTGGAGATATAAAAACAAAAGGTGAAGTGCAAATTCCAACCCTTCAAATCAACAATCAATACGATATTTCCCTCTTCAACATAGCACCGTTAGGAATTTTATTATCTAAAAACATAAGAGGTAGCTTTAAATCTAAGGGGGTTTTAAAAGGCGATAAAAATAACCTTCAAATGATGGGTTATAGCGACATTGCAAACTCTAATAGCAAATACTTATTGAGTTTAAACCAATTCCGACTTGAAAAATTCAGATTTGATGTCAAAAAAATTTCTATTGAGAAACTTTTTTGGATGTTTTATCAACCCCAATATCTAAATGGTACAGCAACTTTTATGGGAAATATGAATAATTCTAAAAGTTTGAGCATTTCTGGAAGAGCAAAGGCTAATACAAATCCTGATATCATCAAAAAATACTCGCAAATACAAGTTCCTGATGCTTATTTCATCATCCAAACAGGAGCTATGATTGTTGATGGAACAGGAAATTTTGATTTTAATATTGAATCAGGACTCGGGTATTTTCGTTTTAAAAATGGAAATATTAATCTAAAAAAACCTTATGTAGATGGTACATACGATCTGCTTGTGCGTGATTTATCAAAGCTAGAAGGATTCACCAAAAAACAATTCAATGGCAAACTACAAGCCAATGGAAATATAAAATATGACAAGGCTATAGATATTGATTTTCAAACCACGAGCTTAGGTGGAATAGCTCAAGGAAGATTCAATCCCAAAAATTTCTATGTGAATTTCAATGAGATAAATGTGAAAAGATTGCTAGAAACTCTTCAAATTGGCACGGTCTTAAATGGTAGTGCAAGTGGAGAGCTAAATTACGATCTGACCTCAGAAAAAGGAAAAATCTCTGCTTTTATAAAAGATGGGAAAATCGCTCACACACAAATAAGTGATATATTCAAAAAATACAGTGGGATTGATATAAATTTACAAGTTTTTGAAATAGCAAATTTCAACTCAAATATTGATAAAGGGAATCTTGATGCCGAATTGACAATGCAAAGCAATCAAATAAAAATAAGTTCGGAATACTTGAAAATAAATATCCCTAAAAATACAATCCATTCAAAAGTTAAATTCTCTTCTAGTAAGGATTATATCTATGTGACCATAGATGGGAACCTAAAAGGTCCTAAAACACAACTAGATGCCAATACGCTGATAAAAAGCGAGGGGATGAAAAAAATACAGAAAAACATAGGTGAGATACTCAATAAAATCATTCCCCCACAAAAAGAACAAGAGGCAAAAAAGCTCCTAGATAAAATATCAAAGAAGCTTTAATTGCTAACTTTATAAAATCCCGATCCTCAATAATCTATTTTTTATTTTTAGCCGCACATTCTGGACACACCCCAATAAAAACCGCTGAAGCATCATGCAAGATGTAACCAGTCATTTTTGAACATTGTTGTGAAATATCAGAAACATCCACTCTAATGTCTTCTAATTTGCCACATCTCTCACAAGCTACATGTAAATGGTGATCATAACTAAGTTCATAACGTTGTTTTTGGGCAGGAGCTTTAATCTCACGTAAAATATTCACTTCATATAACGCAGCAATATTTTTATAAACAGTTGCAAGGGATATAGAAGGATAATCTATCCTAATATTCTCATAAATATCATCTACCGTAATATGGCCATTTTTATGAATCTCTCTCAAAATAGCCATTCTTTGCGGAGTAACCTTAAGATTTTTCTCTTTTAAGCTGATTTCAAAGTCCATAATTATATCCTCACTGAATTAAATCAAATTTTTACTTTAGATATTGATGATTGTATCAAAAAATTTTTAATGGATTTTTTAGATTTTTACAAGTTGTTTTTTTGTACAATGGTTACAACTGCAAAATTGTAATACCTAAGGAGTTTTAAGTTGTTTGATACACTGAGTGAGTCATTCAAAACCGCACTGAATAAAATCCGCTTTAATGACGATGAAAAGTCTCTTTCAAAAGCACTAGAGGAACTAAAAAGATCTCTTTTGAGAAACGATGTCTATCATAAAGCAACCAAAGATTTGTTAAAAGATATTGAAATACAGACCAAAAAAATGGGTATCGGAAAACAAAATTTCCTCAATGCCCTTCAAAATGCACTTGCCAAAATCTTAGAATCTAGCGGGAATTATGGTTTCAACTATTCAAGCAAACCCCCAACTATAGTGCTAATCACAGGATTGCAAGGAAGTGGAAAAACCACGACCTCTGCGAAACTCGCCCATTATCTAAAAACGCGAAATAAAAAAGTTTTACTTGTAGCTTGCGATCTAGCTCGTTTGGCAGCAGTAGAGCAACTCAGACAATTAGCGTCACAAATTCAAGTGGATATTTTCTATCTTGAAAGTGCTAGTGCATTAGAAATTGCCAAAGCAGCTAAGCAAAAGGCTATCACAGGACAATATGATGTGATGATTGTAGATACGGCAGGAAGATTGGCCATTGATGAAGAATTAATGGATGAACTCAAAAGCATTAAAACTGAACTTGATCCTTATGAGACTTTTTATGTAGCAGATTCTCTGAGTGGTCAAGATGGCATCAGGAGTGCTGATACTTTTAATCAAAAAATAGACATTACTGGTGTGATTTTGAGCAAATTTGATAGTGACACAAAAGGTGGTGTTGCCTTATCTATTGCATATCAACTTGGTATTCCATTACGTTTTATTGGTAATGGAGAAAAAATCCCCGATCTTGATATTTTTATGCCTGATAGGATTATATCTAGGTTGATGGGAGCTGGAGACATCGCTTCTTTAGCCGAAAAAACAGCTACTATATTAGATGAAGGGGAAGCAAAAGTCCTTAGCAAAAAAATCAAAAAAGGACAATTCACATTCACTGACTTTTTAGCACAAATAGAAAATATCAAAAAACTCGGCTCAATGAGTTCTATTGTTTCAATGATTCCAGGTCTTGGAAATATGGCAGGAGCACTCAAAAATGTAGATTTAGACAACTCTAGCGAAGTTAAAAAAATAAAGGCCATGGTAAATTCTATGACTCCAAAAGAAAGAGATAATCCTGATTTACTTAATGGAAGCCGCAGAAAGAGAATTGCACTTGGTAGTGGGTTAGAAGTGAGTGATATTAATCGCATTATCAAGCAATTTGACAATGCTGCTAAAATGGCAAAAAGATTTAGTTCAAAAGGTGGGATGCAAGATTTAATGAGCATGATGGGACAAATGAAAGGAAAAATCAGATAGTTTAGGAATTTTAATTTAAAATAGAGTTCTTTTTCGGTATAATCAAGGTTTTTTAAACGTTTGGGGTAGATCATGCAAACTCTAAAAAATATCAAATATCATTAAAAATGTTCAAAAGGAGAAAATATGGCAACAGTCATTAGATTAACAAGAATGGGAAGGAAGAAGAAACCATTTTACCGTGTGGTTGTTACAGATTCTAGAAAAAGAAGGGATGGTGGCTGGATAGAATCTATTGGTTTTTATAACCCATTGCAAGAACCCGCAGTCGTAAAAATCGATACAGAAAGATTAAATTACTGGAAGAGCGTGGGTGCAAAAATGAGTGAGAGAGTAGCAAAATTATCCTCAAGTAAATAAAAATGGTAGAGCAATTCTTAGAAAACTATGTAAAAAAAATAGTTCAAGACCCCCATAAAGTAAGAATTTCTGGTACTCCTATCATTAATGGATGTAAAAGCATCGTTATTTACACTTCTCCTGTTGATATTGGTCGAGTTATTGGCAAAGACGGGAAAATGATCAGTGCTTTGAAAACATTTATATCTGGGGCAAAAGCAAAAGATGGATTGACCTATAAAATAGTTGTTCAAGCAGATGACTCCAAAAAGTGATTTATCTTTAGTCCAAATAGGAAAAATAGGCAGAACAATCGGGCTTGATGGTGGTTTGAAGTTTATATCAAACACAGACTTCCCTCAAAGCATTCAAAAAGGTCTTCATCTTACCCTAAAGTTATTCAGTAAATTTTCATCTTCCACTCACTGTCACATCATCAAAAGTTTTAATCCAAAAAATTCAGTTATTTTTTTTGAGGATGTTGATGATATAACTCAGGCAAAACTTCTCACAAATGCGATTGCATACGTTAGCATTGAAGACACAAAAAGAATGTGCGAATTATCTAAAGATGAATTTTTTTGGTTTGAGCTTATTGATTATGACATCATTGAAAATGGGGAAATATTAGGAAAAGTAACCGATATTGAACGCATTGGAACTACCGATTATCTTATAGTAAGCACTTCAGAAGAACTGATCTGCAAAAAACTGGCAAAAAAATTCTTGATACCCTATATTGAAGTATTCATCATAGAAACTTCAAGGGAGAATAGAAATATTTTTGTCAAAGGGGCAAAATCCATATTGGAAGCAAGTTGATGAACTTTACCTTTCTGACACTTTTTCCAAGTCTTATCAACTCATACTTTGAAGATTCTATTTTAAAAAATGCCATCAGTAAAAAACTTATCACAATCAATACCATCAACATCAGAGATTATGCCAAAGATAAATACAAAAAAGCCGATCATGCTCAAATTGGTGGAGGAGCGGGGCAAGTTCTATCTCCAAATGTGATTGAAGATGCACTCAATGACTTGAAAAATCCAAAACATGTCATTTTCTTATCTCCTGTAGGGAAACCATTCACTCATAATGATTCTGTTAGATTGACTCAAAAATCTCATATTGTTCTGCTTTGTGGCCGCTATGAGGGTTTTGATGAAAGATCTATTGAAATGAGAGCTGATGAGATATTTTCTATAGGTGATTTTGTCCTCACAGGAGGCGAGCTACCTGCTTTATGTATATGTGATAGCATCTCTAGACAGATACAAGGAGTGCTAGGTAATCCAGACTCACTCATAAGAGAAAGTTTTCAATCTCATCTTTTAGAAGCACCCAATTTTTCTAGAGTGATGAATTTAGAAAAGAAATTTGAAAATTTTATTCCACCTTCAGAGTTTTCAAAGGGAAATCATAGTAGAATTGCCGACCTAAAAAATAATTTGGCAATCTTGAAGACAAAATACTTTAGGCCAGATTTATACCAAAAATGGAAAGCCACACAAAGGGTAGAAAATGAAAAATAGATACATCGAAAGCTTTGAAAAAGCTCAGATTGGAGATAAGAAAATCCCTATATTTAAAGCAGGGGATACTGTAAAATTGGGTATCAGAATAAAAGAAGGCGAAAAGAGTCGTATCCAATATTTTGAAGGCATTTGTATTGCTATCAGAGGAAATGGCGTGGATAGAACATTCACCGTTAGAAAAATGGGAGCCAATAATATCGGTGTAGAGAAAACATTCCCCATATATAGCGAAAGTCTTGACACAATTGAAGTCTTAAGAATAGGTAGAGTTAGAAGAGCTAAACTGTACTACCTCAGAGATAGAAAAGGCAAATCTGCTAGAATAAAAGAGTTACGAAAGTAAAACAAATCTATTGGCAAAAAAGTATTCCTGAATTCTTTGTTTGCCATAGAATTCCCTAGAGTCTTTACTCAAAAAGAAAAACTTCCTCCCACTTTCAGATCTAAGTACTTTGGTATCTTATAGCCTTTGGCTTCTCCTAGTCTTGTTCCGCTTTGAAGTGCGATATCAAAAATCCCTAATATATTGATTCCTGCTGTGAGTATCAGGCCATCATCTTGTCTAATATCCTTCATTATCCCTGCTCTCAAATCAAGAAACTCTAAATCAAATTTTATCCCCCCGCCAATCATCTGACTTTGCTGTTTTTGATAACTAAAATTGAGTAGCTCATTAGGCAAAATATCCGCGTCTAATGCAAGGGTAAAATAACGTTCATTATAGGCCACTCCGACTCGATATTGAGGTTTTACCGTGATATTCCTGCTAGAGTATTTAAACATAGGGCTATTGACATTTTTTGCAACCACACCAAAAGTGAGATAGCGAAATTTTGGAAAATCAATCTCATACATCATTCCCAAATCCACTCCAAAGTTTGTAGAAGACTCATAAGCGCTTTTAGAGAATGGATTTTTAAAATGATCTTGACTAAGCGTACTTCCCAAATAAATGTCTTGGACAGAAAATAGACCATTCATTAATTTAAGAGCTATCCCAAAATTCAAATTAGAGTTTTTAAGATAGAAGGTTTTAGCATAGCCAATAGGTATTTCAGAGAGCAAAAAGGTGGAGGTGATAAGTTTATGTGCATTTCCTTGTTCAAGAGCATAAACAAGCGAATGTGCTTCATAATCAGCTTGGGAAGTGGGTGTGAAGTCATAACCACCCATTGTGTTTGAAGTTAATTTTTCATAATCACTTCCATTTTTAACAATCAAATCCATACGATTTGGATCCGCCTGAACAGAAAGACTAGCATATACAGAACCAAAATACGCTAGAGAAATAACACCAAACTCTCCTCTAATAACAGAAGAACCAAGTTGAAAAACAATCCCATTTTGACTTATCATACTCAGATTATTATCAGTGATGATGTCTTTAAAGGACTCTAAGCTCTCATTGGAAGAAGTGATGTTCGTAAAATCCACATTGGCAAGTTTATCTATATTTTTTTGTCTATACTGGATACCAACTGTATAACCAAACTTTGTTTTATTATCAGCACTCAAGAGCGCGGGATTGTAATAAACGCCATATGGGGAAGAACTCAAGGCTACCCCTGCACCACCCATACCAGCAGAAACATTCCCCATCCCCCCAAACTCAAGACCATCAACACTTGGGAGTAATACGCCTAAAGCACTTAAAAACACAATGGTTTTTTTCAATGACTGCCTCCGCATATATGCTTCAAACACCCTCTAAGGTTTTATCAAACCTATTTTGCTATCAAAACAGGAATCGGTGATGAATTGATAAAGCTATTTTGATGAGAGCTAAATATTCGATGCAATAACGAAGATTCACTTGCTCCTATCACTAATAAATCATACTGATTAGCAATTTCTAGCACCACATCAATAGGATTTCCTGTTTTGAGTATTTTTTCACACTTTAAACCTTCTTTTTCAAAGGTTTTTTCAAACTCGTCAAGAATTTCATTGGATTTCTCTTTTTCGATATTTTCGATTGTGCCATAATCCACGATTCCACTTTCAGCATAAACTAAAACTTCAGGAGTTACATGCAAAAGCGTGAGGGCAACTTTATCTTGACTGCCAAATATGTTGGTAATTGTTTTTATCGCCCTTCTGCATTCATCTGTATCGCTCACACCAAATAATAGTTTCACCATTTGAGCTCCTTTTATTCATTGATAATATCAAGCATTGTATCAGAAAATTCCATAACATAAGGCAAAATTTTTAACTCCTCTTGGATTTCAGAAACCTTCTCTCCTATGATGGCAATACTATCACATTCTTCAATAGTGCTAATAGCATTTGAGCCATATTTTCCACCCTTATAGGCTTCAAACTCTCCATTGCTGTATCTACCTAAAATCATATTTACCCTTCCATTTTTCACTCTAATGGGATTTTTTAGCTTTGCAAAAATAGGTTTTGGATAGAATCTATTTGCTCCAGAGAGTCTTTGAATCATCGGTAAAATCATTGTATTGAGATTGATGATTGCACTGAGTGGGTTACCAGGCAAAGAACATATAAAAGTTTGTTTCAATGTACCGAGCATAATCGCTTTACCAGGCTTGATATTGATACCGTGATATTTGATATCTGCACCGCATTTTTTCAGAGCTTTCTCAAAAAAATCTGCCTCCCCAACACTAGCCCCACCACTAGTTATCACAATATCATGTTGATGAAATGTTTGGATTGCCTTTTGCAACATATCAGAATCATCTTTTAAAACACCAAGATACTGAGCGTCATATCCATAAGAGTGCAATAAAGCTATTATAGAAACCGCATTTATATTGTATATCTGATGTTCCTGAGCATTTTCTCCAGGCTCAATGATTTCATCTCCGCTAGAATAAACAGCAATTTTTACTTTTTGATAAACTTCCACATTATTAATACCTTGAGAGGCTATGAGTCCAATAAGTCCGTGCGTGAGTCTGTCTCCCTTTTTTGCCAATATTTCCCCGATAGATTTTTCTTCACCCTTGAATCGAATATTTGCATTTGATTTAAAATCGCCTAAAACCTCTATATATTCATCATTCTTAAGTTGCACATTTTCAAAAGGGACAACAACTTCGGTGCCTTTAGGTATCATCGCTCCTGTCATCACCTTCATGCATTCTCCATCTAAAATCTCTAAACCAAGTGCATTTTCTCCTGCTAAAATCCTTCCTTTGATTTTGATATCTTTTTTTAAATCAGAAAGTCTAAGTGCATAACCATCCATTGCAGAATTGTCAAAAGCTGGAAGGGATTTTTTACAAAAAATATCCTCTACTAAAATCTCCCCAAAAGCTTTATAAATACTTTTTTGTATTATCTTAAGTTCAGGAAGATTGAGAGAGAAATGAATATCTTGTGCTTTTTCAAAAGAAATTGGATCCATATTGTGTCCTTTTAAAACAATTTTTTCAATGCTAAAAATGCCAAATTTAATTCATCTTTAAAACGGATTATAATCGCAGGTATGATGAGAATGATGACCACCAAAGCAATGGCAATTTTGACAGGAAACCCAATAGCAAGAAGATTGAATTGCGGATGGGTTTTCATAATCATACCAAAAATAATATCACTCAAAAGCACCAACCCTAAAATAGGAAATGCCATCGCAAAACCAACTAAAAACATATCTCCAAATGCCTTTGTGAGATAAGATACCACATCATTGCTAAGCACAAATCCCCCTAGCGGAACACTTGAAAGCGTATGAGCGATAAACATCAAAACAAAATGATGAAAATTAACGCTCAAAGCAATCACTATGGCTAAAAGGGCAATCCCTTGACCTACAATGGGTTTTTGAGATCCTGACATAGGATCATATGCACTTGCCATCGTGAGCCCCATAGAAAAACTGATGGAATCTCCTGCGAAGTTAATGGCAACAAAGACAATCTGTAAAGCTAGTGAGGCCACGAACCCCAGAAGTATCTCCATAGCACCAGCTATAATGAATGTATCAATTGTAAAAGTGAATACTGAATGAGGAATCAAAGGAAAAAACAACACTGTCATAAAAAATGTCAATGCTCCACGAACATAAAGCGGAACTAATTGATTATCAAAAAATGGGAAAAAAGTAAAAACCCCTGCAAATCTTAACAATAGTAAAAGAAAATTTCCTACATTCCCATCTGTAAGGGTACTTATGAGCTCCATTACTCAAAATCTCTAAAAATAGATCCTATATCCACATCATTGATGATATGACCTGAACATTTTTCAAAAATACTCTTTGCTCCTTCAGTGAGCTCAGAGCTAGATATTCCATGAGAGATTGATATCTTTGCTTCCAAAAAAGCACTCAAGTTATCACATATTTTTAAAAACTCTCCATAAACAGGGCTATACTCATCTTGATTATAATTTTGCATCAAATCTTTTCCATCTTTTACAAATTTAGTAAAACATTCCACCTTATAGCGATTGCTAAATTCATTTTGAGTGAAATACACAATATCTTCAGCGATATTGTGTGGAACGATGGATAGTATTTTGCTCTTCACTGCTTCTTCTTCTATTTTTTTGATATGCTCATCAAGCCCCATTACATTGCGCTTAATAGGTGAAATAATATCTCTTGTGAGTATCTCTGGAAGATCGTGAAAAAGCCCTCCTAGAAAATGATTGATTCTCATTTGCTTGCAAGTTTTAATATCTAAACTCAATAAATAAGCACTGATTGCAACAATAAGAGTATGCCCCAAAACACTTGTGGCAGGAACTCTAGGAGTTTGACTCCAACGTTTTTGAAACCTAAGTTGTCCAAACATCGTAACAAGCTCACGAACTTTTTCAAACATCACAATCTTCTGTATGCCACGAAGATGATAATATTCTTCCACCTCATCATCAATTATTTTTTTGATGTTTCGCATATCATACATGTGAGGATTGAAATTATAAATAATATCAAACTCCCATTTAGAAGCGTAAAAATGGGCTGCCCTTAGAATTTCAATCTCAATAGAACTTGTGGAAGTAGCTAAGTATTGCTCCATTTGTGGAAAAAAATCATACTCACCAAGTTCTTCTTGTAATTCTGCCATCACATAACGAGCGAGTTCAGCTTGATGATGTTTTTGGAGTTGATGAAAAACAGGGGGTTTGATATCTGTAAGAACCACACGAGCAAAGAATTCAAAACAAAAATACTCAATGAGTTTTTCCCAATCAATACATATCCCTCTTTCTTGTTCTTCATATCTTGCCAATAAATAAGAGATAACCATTTTATGAGCTTGTTTATCAAGTTCAACAAATTCCACAGGACAGGCCTGATCATTCCATCTACGAATAGAAGCTGCGACAAAAAGACGGCGTAAGAGCTTTGATTTTAAACGAGGCTTTGAAGATTGCATTTTATCTCCGCATTTTAGATGTTTTTAATTTTACCATAGTTTCAGTCCAATATACGGAGAAAGAAAAAGGGGAGGAACCCCCTTATAAAAGATTTTATAAATCATAACTCAGTCACACTAGCAAAAGAGGCTAGGAGACTTACAGCAGTTGATAAGCATCTAGAAATTATAACTCACATACACACTAACAGATCTTCCAGGTGCGGGTTGTCTTCCTGCTGGTGAGACTCCAATCCCCCTAAAATAATATTTCATATTAAAAATATTATTCATCGCAAGACTTCCTTGGATGCTTTGTCGGCCAGATTTCCATAATGTCCTGCTCACTTGTGCATTCCATACCCAATACCAAGGAAGTTTTCCTGCTGTTAGGGCAGTATTCTCATCTACAGTGTTTAAGATATCAGTATAAGAAGAACTGTAAAAATAACTTGAAACCCCAAAGTTTGTCTTCCCTATTGTATAGATTCCATCCAATACAAACTGATGAGGGGATACATATGGAAGCTCTTTACCTTTTATAGCAACACCACTTTTGGTTTGTTTATCATTGGCAATAACCGCATTGGTGTAGGTATAAGCAGCGTGAAAAGTCAAGTTTTCAATAGGTGAATAATAAGCCTCTAGCTCCACACCTTGAGAAATTGCCGATACAGGCTCAGTGGCAAATTTTCCAATCTTATAATTATCTGCAAAAATCGCAAAATAATTTGCATTCATGCTAAACATTTCATTGATAGCGTATCTTCCTCCACCTTCAAGAGTTTGGAAATTCGTTACATAATTTTTATCTGTGCCATCAATATCTCCTGTTTGAGCAGGAAGGAAACTTCTAGTATAGTTGGCGTACAAAATCAAATCTTTAATAGGTTTAAAACCAATATTTATAGCGGGATTAAACTGATTATCAAGACGATGAGTAGTGGTTGTTTTTTCTGTGGCTTTCACTGTAAGATCTTTGGTGTAATTGAGTAACTCATAACGTAGTCCTGGAGTAATACTAAGCATACCTTCTAAAAAGCTGAACTCATCACTGAGATAGAGTGCTGTATAGTTGTTACGCAAAACATAAGGCTTAGGATCTTCTAAAATTCCTGTGGCATAAGTTGTTTTATAGCCGTGGCCATAAATGTCCTCAGTTAAAAATCTCGCTCCTGCGATGATGTTTTGCTTTAAAACACCAGAGTTAATACTCATATTCAATTTAGGTTCTACGCCATTAACCACAAAACGGCGGATATTGTCTGTAGCTGAACTAGACTTATCATAACCTGTAGCGATAGTATTATATCTATCATTCACGGTAAAATTTCTAGTCATATCGTGATTAAAATAAGTGAAGGTAAAATTCCCACCGATTTGATCTGTATCCCCAAAATAATTGGTGTAGGTTACCCCAAATCGTTTTGCCACACCATCGCTACTTTCATCTTGACGCCTATTTTGAAATCTATCAATGGCATAATCTTCTGCACTCAAAGAACCTGGTGTTTTTGCAAAATAACTATAATACTGATAGTACATTTTGATATTGTTTTCTGCATTGATTTTATAGATACCTTTAAGCATATAGTTCTGCACTTGTGTGTCACTAGATTCTCTAAAGCTCTGACCACCCACATAATTTGCCTCTGCTTGGATTCCAAAATGATCATTTATCATCCCACCTGTTTTGAGATAAGTATCATAAAGCATATTGTTAGCTACGGGTTCACCATTTTTTCGAAAAGTTGAGCCTGTATCCTTGCCCCAAAAAGTGATTCGTTCAGAAATTTGATTCTGCCATTCATTGGGAATATCTTTAGTGATGATATTAATAACACCCCCAAAGGTATTGGGACCATATTGCACACTTGCGCCACCTTTAATGACATCAATACGATCAACTGCTTCAAAAGTAACAGGGAAAATAGCCAATTCAAGATTAGAATAAGGTCCTCCATAAACAGGAACACCATCTAAGAGAATCATTCCTGTATTACTGTGACCATTTCCAGCCCCACCAAATCCTCTGAAGCTTATCTTTGGCAATACACCCGTCCCGCTGAAATCCCTAATCTGAACACCTGGTATATTTTGCAACGCCTCATCCACAGTTTGATTAGCTGCTTGTTTGAGTTGCTTGTTTGAAATAACAGTTCTAGAACCTGTATAGTTTTTTACTTCTTCAGAATTCCAACTCTCTGGCGCACTATCAGCTCTCTCGGCCGAAGCTTCGATTTTCTGAAGTGTGTAATCCTTTGTGGAATCCTGAGCATTTACGAAAGCCAATGATAAAGAAGCTAATAACATCAGTCTAATTTTCATATAAATCCTTAAAGTTGATTTTGATAATTAATTTTGAAATACTATAAAAATGAAAATTAATATCAGTTTAAAACTGCATCATTATTTTTAAAAATATCTTTTAAACCCCAAAAATATTCTTATTTAAAATCGCACAGACTATCTAAAAATTCATGCTCAAGGAAATCCAAAATCTTCGCCCCTCTTGAGTCACATTATAACGATTCACAATAATATCGTGACCTTTATCATCTTGTTTGACATAAGTATAATCTTGAAAACTTTGATCAAAGAGATTATAAACACCAAAACTCCCTCTTAATTCCTTGCTAAACTGATAACTAGCAACTAAATCAAATACCGCATAAGGATTATAATGTCCTATAGTTGCTGCTATCTCTGATCCTTTTGCACCATTTATAACTGAGGTGGTTGGCAAAATAGCCCTTGAAGACTTATAATTGCCCACAAAATAAATATCAAATGCTTTATATGTGTAATCAAGTTTTCCATATAACTGATGTTTTGGGGTATCTACAAGTGGAGAGTTTTCATACACACCACTTTTATAATGACTATCCAAAAATGTATAAGAAGCTTGAAGAGAGAAGCCATAAAAACTCTGAGAGCTAAAATACACTTCTATGCCCTGAGCATAAGCCTTGTCTTGGTTTGCATAACTAAAACAATAATTAAAAGATGTTTTATCATAAGGCACACAAGCTGAATTTTGAGATGGATCCACTGAAATTTTTGCGATCTTATTGCTAAAATCATTATAAAAATAAGTGAAACTTGCTTGTCCAACATTTGAAATATCAAACACTGCAGAAACTTCATAATTCAGGCTATGTTCAGGTTTGAGATCTGGATTGCCTATATAGGGGAATGCTCCTTGCGCTCCATATCCATTCACGCCATTGACTAGTTCATTAATATAAGGTGCTTTATAGCCTGTAGAGACACCACCTTTAATAGTGAAAAATTCATAGGGGGTGTAAGCGAGATAAACCCTAGGAGAAAAGTTTGATTTATAAGTCTGATTATAGTCATATCTCAGTCCTAGTGTGATAGAAAGCACATCTAAAGGATCCCATTCATCCTCTATAAATAGTGCTCCAGTATTTTGGGCAAACTCTTCAGGATCAACTATCAAATCACGCATCCACTCAAACCAATACCTCCCACCCACGGTAAGATTATTGCTATACCAATCTTTCCCAAGAGGAGATACGAGTTTGGTATCAACAACCACATCTCGACCTTCTAGTCCCCTGTTATTATAATTTTTGGCTTTACCAGGCTTATGGCCAATGATACGTCCCTTATTTGCTGTATCATTATATTGAATAGAAGTGTCCCATTTACCAAAATCATAATTCCCTTGATGTGCTAAGATAAAATTCGCTCTAGCATTCACATAATCTTTTGTAGCACTTAGTGCTCCTCCTAATTGGCCATCAGAGTTGTCATAATCATCATAAAAATACTGAGCATCAACATAAGTGTAGTTTTTATCATCAATCTGATAAGCTAGACGTCCACCAATATCATAGATATTTGATTTTGTAGGCAATCCTAAATAAATAGGTGTGGTAGGTTGCCTGATGAGTGTTTCCCCTCCTTTAGTATATGAAACGCTAGTATCCCAAGCAGTGCGAAAATATTCTCTGCTTCTGAGTGAAAAAGAGAGTTTATCTTTAATAATTGGAGCAGATAGATACATGTCTTGAGAGTATTGTGAACCATACTTTTCAAAATGTTGATTTTGGACACTAGAGAGATTCATTGCTCCTTCAAAATGACTCATATTGGGCTTTTTGAGAATAATATTCACTATTCCACCAATAGCATCGCTCCCATAAAGCGTACTCATAGGGCCTCTAATGACTTCTATTTTTTCAATAGATGATGTGGGAGGGATAAAACTACTAAAAGCCTGTGACCAACCCACATTATCCGTGGCAACATTGCCTCCAGCATCTTGCCTATGTCCATCCATCATTATGAGTGTGTAATCGCTAGGCATTCCACGAATACTAACGTTCAATCCTCCTGTTTTGCCCATCTCTGTGCCAATATCCACACCAGGTACGCCATTAATCGCACCCGCTAAATCAAAAAACTGCTTTTGAGTGAGTGATTTGCCACTGATAATAGAAATACTAGCGGGAGCTTCTTGAATATTTTGTTCAAAACCACTTGCAGACACCACAGATTTATCAAGTGTATAAGTTTCCGTACCAGGAATGTCGTCTTGAGCAAACAAGATAGATATAAAACCAATAACAATAACCATAACTATTTTTTTCATAAAATACTCCATTCAGAATTAATAAGAGCGGATACTATTATAACAATTCTTACAATCAAATTAATTAGTCAATAAATTATGAATAAAATATCAATAATAATAAGAAACGATCAGATAGTTTTATAGATTCTAGAGTAAAAAATTCAAAATGAATGATGGCATTTTTTAAAACTAGTGATATTTTTGGAAAGTGGTTGGCCTAAACAGATTAAACCAACCAATCTAGATTATTTTTTTATGATATAAGGGACAGCGTCCAATCCAGCTTGTGCAAGTTCTTTGCCGATATTTATTATGGAGGCAGTATTTACATCCTGCCTTGCTTTATAGGTTTTCTCAAAGGCAGCCTTAATGAATGCTATTTTGTCTTGTTGTGATTTTTTATTTTTTAACTCTTCGGAAAAACTTGCGGCTTTTTTTACCGAATCCATACCCAATGCACCAACAACAAGCACATTGACATTTGAATCTTCTAGATCCCGATCAAGTTTTTGAATCTCCTGATGGCAATACGGACAATTAAGATCAACCACTATATAAGTAGTTTTTGATTTATTTTTTCCTTCTAGCTTGAGTACCTTATCATCGTATTTTTTGAAAACTTCCAACACTCTATTTTCCCTCATACTATCATTATATTGAGTGATTTCTTGATAGATTTTTTGCAAGGTGTCTTTGAATTTTTCATTTCCAGAAATCAATAAATCAGGGATTCCTAGTATAGTCTTTCCATCCTCGCTTGAGAGAACAGGGGTGCGAAAACCATTAGGCTGTTCAAGTATGGTGATATTCATCCCACCAATTCCACTAGGAACAGAATCAATAACCTTGATATCAATGCCCTGATCTTCTTTGATAGTTTTTTCTATGGGGAGATTTGCATAAAGTAAAGAGAGGCTGATGCACAAAAAAACCATTAAAACTTTTTTCATTTTTTTCCTTTTTTATGTTGATATATTAAGATTATATTCAATCTTGGTAACTAAGAATTTATTTCAGCGGTTTGAGATAACCTTGAGATTTTAGAAGTTCTACAATTTCTTTGAAAATTGGAGCAGCTGTCTTGCCTCCATAATAATCCTCATTTTGATGAGATCCAAATGCTACTACCCCGATTGTATAGACATTTTCATTATCTTTGACAAAGCCAAAAAATGATCCGTTATATAAAGTATCATATTTGCCTTGTTTGGCAATTCTAGCAGTTCCTGTTTTTCCTCCCACAATAAGCCCTTCCACCATTGCAGGTTTGCCTGTTCCAACATTCACCACTTTAATAAGGGTGTCTTGCATTTTTTGAGCCGTACTAGAAGAGATAACTCGCTTATTTGGAGGAAGTTTTGGTATATAAATATCGCCATTGGGAGCCTTGAGGTTTTGTGTGAGATGAGGGGTGATGAGATAGCCTCCATTAGCAAATACGCTATATGCCCTTAAAAGTTGCATAAAGGTTGTTCTCAATCCATAACCATAAGAAGTGCTCGCTTTATAAGTCTCTCCACTCAATAATCTTACATTGGGAATCAATCCATTTTTTTCATAAGGCAAGTCAATGCCTGTATTCTCAGATAATCCAAAACTTTTCAAACCATCATAAAATTCTTTACCACTAAGCCTTTGACTGATTTTAATCATTCCTACATTGCTTGAACGAATCAATATATCTTCAATAATGGGGTTTTTCATAGGAATAGTATCATCACGAATAATATATCGCCCAAGTTTATACAATCCCTTGTTTAGATCAATACTTTTAAGAGGATTGATAAGATTTTTATCTAAGAGGATTGAATACACGATAGGTTTTATAGTACTACCTGGCTCATAAGAACTCTCAATAGCATCAACATTCAAAGAAGAATAATCTGATTTTTTGATATTCTTAGGATCAAAACGTTTTGTGGTTGCAAGAGAAAGTATCTCTCCTGTTTTTGGGTTGATGATACCCACCACAATTTCTTTGGATTTATATTTTTCATTGGCGTTATCTAAAATTTCTTCCACTTTTTTTTGGAGTTTTAAAGGGATACTGAGCTGCACATCAAAACCATCTTGACGAACTTTATATTTAGAATCCTTGTTTTGAATGATATTAAAGCCTATATCACGTTTTCCTTCAAGTTTTCCATCTTGCTTGGGGGATAAGATACCATCACGATATTTTTCTATGCCCTTCACGCCCTCTGTTGTTGTAATTCTTCCATCTTCAACTTTTTTTGTATAGCCAATAACAGGCTCAAGGATATTTCCATAAGTATAAATTCGACTCACCCCACTCACTTCAATACCAATACCCATTTTTTGAACAATACGCCCCTTTTTATCCTCATACTCTCTAAAAACATCATAGGCCAAGAGCTTAGAATTCAGCTCTCTTAGGTTTGCAGCTGTATTGGGAGTGATATTATATGAAATGACAATATAACCCTTTTGGGATATTTTTTCTAAAATGATAGATTTAGGAATATCACTATAAATTGAAAAAAGATTCACAAAAAGCTGTTTTTTATCTGGATCAATGGATTCGGTATTAACGCTCACTTTATAAAGCTTCTTGCTAGAGGCAAGATCAAAGCCATCTTGACTATAAATAGATCCTCTAGTGGCAACATCGGTTTTTGTAACAACAAGGGTGGGAATCTTACGGGGAATGACAATCTTAGTATAAACAATAATGGCGAAAATGCCAAAACACAATAGAAGTACTAGAAATACAAGAAGGATTTTTTCTGATTTTCTTGATCTTTCATCCATTTATCAAGCTTAAATCTGTGTCCTCAATATCTCTTTGTATGCACTAATAGCCTTATTTCTAACCTCTAACATCAATTTCATGCTTGTCTCTGCTTTTCCAATAGCAATTGCAGCTTGATGCAAGTCTTTTATTTGACCACTTGCCATATCAGCGAGTGCCTTATCAGAAGTCTCCTGAGCTTGATTGAGTTCATCAATAGACTTTTTCAAAAGCTTGGAAAATTCTCCACTATCCCCTGATTTCACAGGCGAACTAGTAGAAACACCTGAGAGTGGCTTCTTAAGAGAGATATCATTTTTGATATTTTCCATTTTGCTTCCTTAAAAATTCTTAGGCTTGTAACATCACAATAGCGTTACTGGCCATATTCTTAGCACTTTGAAATGCAGCTACATTGGCCTGATATGCTCTAGTAGCCTCAATCAAATCTGCCATCTCAACGACTGGATTCACATTGGGATATGCCACGTAACCCTCAGCGTTGGCATCAGGGTTGCTAGGATCATATTTCATCAAAGGCTCTCTGTCATCTCGAACAATTTTATCTACATACACACTCATTATAGCAGGTTTTGGCAACTTTCCAAAATCCCCTTCATCAAGAGGATCTTCATACTCTGCATTATTGTTATTTTTAGCAAGTTTTTCATTCAATACCTTATTGAAATCAAAAGCCTTAAGTATGACTTCTTGACGTCTATAAGGGCCACCTTCATCCGTCCTAGTGGTGTTGGCATTAGCAATATTTGAAGAAATAACATTGACCCGAAACCTCTGTGCAGATAGTCCATACCCGCTAATATCAAAACTGGATAAAAATGCCATCAAAATCTCCTCATTACAAATTCTTTCCTGAATCAATCGCATAAGCGAAAATTCCCTTATGTTTTTTAAGTGCCACTGTGATGGCTTGATACATCACGCTATTTTTACCCATCTCGCTAGTTTCAACATCTAAATCCACACTATTGCCATCATTTCTTGCTAAATGCCCATCACGAAAAAACATTGAGGCTCTGTTGTCTTCAGAAGCCTTTCCTTGAAGATGTTTTGGAGAAGTTTCAGCCATCTTGAGTTCTAAATCTGGTTTATTTTCAATGATTTTGGCCTCTTCTTTAGCTAAATAAGATTCAAAATCAATATCTTTAGGTCTATAAAACGGAGTATCCACATTTGCAATATTACTAGCGATTAAATCTTGTCTTATCGACCTATAATCAAGTGCTTTATACACTAGAGGATAGATGTTAGAAGATTCAAAATAAGATGAATTCATCACAAACTCCATAGTTTTAATGAATCTAATCAAGCATTTTTTATTCCATTTTTTATGATTTTGAAGACTCTTTAGATTGCTTGAGAAATTTTCTAATATAGGCTTTATCTTTTTCAAAATTCAAAGCAAGATTATCCCAAAATCCTTTATAGTCGCTTTTATAAACTGCTTTGGTTTGTATTTTAGGTTTTAGCTTGGCAAAAGAAGTCTTTAAAAAATCTCTCAAACTGATGTAGTCTTTACCATATTCTCCCATAACAAAATAATTTCGCTTGATCATTCCTAAATGAAACCAAAAATATCCTAGATTTCTAAAACCCGCATTGCCAACTAGATTTTGCATCTCAACACTGTGATCTTTAAAATAGCCATATAGATTGTTAGAATTTGGAGCAAATATGCAGGTATCCATTCCGCCATTTGTGCAATAAAAACGATTATAATGAAGTGATAAAGGAATAAAATAATCTAGAAGTTCTTTTTTATAATTAGCAGGGTTTAGAGCCAACAAGGTCTTATTATTTGCATCAAGTTCTTGCCCCCCCCCCCGCAAAGTAAGCTGAAATCCACTCATGCCAAACGCACATTTTTTATTGATAAAGGTTAAAAGACAAATATAAACCCTAGATGGCAATATCAAATAAAAAAGATTACAAAAAGGTCTCAAAAGTTTCCCGAAAACCTTGTTCATAAAGCTACGATGAGATTTAGCAAATCTGTCTGCATACAAGATATGATCTCTTAATTCTCTAAGCTTATCAGTTAAATAAATTTGGTCTGCATCAATTTTGGTATAGTATTTGTATGAAATTTCCTTCAAACCAAAATTAGTATAATGAGAAAAGCTATGAATAGAATTGTTTGGGATGTCATCTTCTAAATCATTGGTCTTATACATATCGGTATCTTTAAAATACTCAATAGTAGCCACTTCAGGGGTGTAATAAAATAATTTAATTTTATCTGTGTATTTTTGCTTTTTTTGCTTACAGATTTCATAAGTCTCATCTATACCGCTATCATTGATATAGGGCTGAACAGTGATGATGAGTTCATCTAGTGCAGGAATAGAGCTTTCTATGGCTTGTGCGACGCTATAGCTCTCATTTTTTACACGTAAATGACCACTGAGCCCTAAAGGTCGTGGATCATCAAGTCTTTTTATCTCTTGAGTTCTGATACTAAAAGCTGAATCCTCTTCAAGAGAAAAGAATTCTTTATTTGCATCATAATCCTCAAACACTAATCCTGGTGATTTTTTCAGTTCCATCGCATCTCTCCAAATTTAAAATTACTTTAGTAGCATTATATCTAAGGACGAGATGTTTGAATGAAAAATTTATTTTATTTCTTTGAGCACGGCTTTGATATTCTTTTTCTCATTTAAAATCTCCGCAATTTCATCTGCAACGCTTTGATTTTTCAAAGCCCCATCTTTTGTCTTGAATTCTCCTAAAAGATAATATTTAATCGCAGTTTTATTTGTTTTTCCTGAAGTATTTCTAGTGTTTTGATATTCATAAGAAATCCTATGAGGATATTTTTTTAGCAACTCTTCTTGTTGTGAGTTTAGGTTTGAATTGCCTTGAAGAGCATACACCACCCAATAATATCCCGATGGAAGTTTTGCATCACCAGAAAGGTTTTGTTTTTGTTCTTGATTGGTTTCTTCAGGTTGGTTTGTTTTAATGGTTTGTCTGACTTTAGATGTTTTACCAAAGGCATACCTACCCCCAACAGAAATCAAATAATTTTGATTGTAATATTTCCCACCAAAAGAGGTATCCACATCTGCATACACTCTCCATTGTTCAGAGAGAATAGAATTCACACCAACGCTGAACATACCCATATGATTTGATGTTGTTGTTGCTTTTGACTGTGAAAAGTTGGTTTTTAAGATAATATCCCCACCTCCTGCGACATCTCCTACATATGAGAGTCCAAGTCTAAAATCAGTTTGATTTCTAGCGGTTTTGAGTGCATAGCCTACTACCCCGCCTACTCTTGCTCTAAAAGCAAGAATACTATCAATGCTTGAATTTAAATACGAATTTCCATTGACCTGATTGAGTGTTCCATTCCCTATATATCCCAATATAAATTCAGCTTGAGGCTCAAGGTATAAAGAATGCTTAGCAGTTTGGACATCTTTGAGTAAAAAATTCCATCTATAACCAAACTCTTCGCCCAAAGAAACTGTGGAAGAATTTATCGCCTCATCAGTGCTTTGATTTTTAGGGATTGAGGGTTTATCTGTGATAAAACTATATTTTAAGATAGTATCTGTATAAAAACCTTCTTCACTCACAAACGAATAATAAGCACCCAATTCAATGGATTGTGCTTTTGCGTTAAAATCAGTTCCATTGATTACATTATAACCATAAGATAACGCGCCTCCAAAGTAAGATCTCGCGCAATCATGAGGAATAGAAAAATCATATCCTGCTTGGATGGTAGTGGAATAGATATTAACTTCTTCGCCCCTATTGGTGGTACTCATTCCATTAAATATCCTTCCCCAAGCACCTTGAGCATTTGTATTACCTCTTAATTCACCCAATCTTTTGTTGAGATCATTGATATTGGCTAAGAAAATAGAATAGTTATTGCTGATGGCTGCTTGTGTGCCATTTTGAGCACCTTTCATGATGCTTGCATGAGCGGATTTGATGTAGTAGTTTGTCCAAGCAAACATTTTAGAAGGATCAGCATCATCACTTGGTTTGGAAGAAGAATCAGAAGAGTCGCCACTATCACCAGAAGAAGAACTAGAATCAGAACTAGAAGAATCGCTTGGTTTAGAGTCACTGTCATTTGGTTTGAGATCTGAACTATCCGCACTTGGTTCAGAATCACTAGGTTCTGCACCCGCTATTACTGCAGAGCCACTTGCACTAGAATCTGCTGAAGAATCAATGGGGGGGGGGGCTACATCACCATCTGAGGAGTTTTCCTCTTTTTTCTCAAATACAGTGGTGATAATATCATAGCCTTGCTGTATGCTTGATTTATTGTTAAATAAAATATCACTTTTACCTGTAGTTGGATTATTAGCTACTGATAGAACAAGGATATTTTTATGACTCAAATCCCCTATGGCAAATTCTTTTGAATTTTGAAATACTTGAATATAGTTTGATAAAAGACTACCATCTGTTGGAGCATTTACTTTGGAGATGATGATGTGATCAGCTTTTTTAGAGATGGCATCAGTTGCATCCACATTAGGATCATAACTCAAACGAAACATGGTGTTGCCAAGGTCACTCAGTTCATCAATTTTCAAGGTAGAAAATGAAGATTTGAGATCTCCTTGAGCTAGAGAAATACCTGCTAGATCAATCACGGTATTTCTCTGCTCTAAGGTGCTTCCGATAATATTACCAAAATCAATAGGAGCACTATCTTGAGTGCCAGAGAGTTTGGTGATATGTGAATCACTTGATAGAACCAATTTAGAGCCTTGTGAGAGAGTGATATGAGTATTAGTATCAGTGATATTTAGATCCCCGATAAAAGCAGCATTTTTATCAAAAAATGCTTCATAGGTTTTTGGAGTGCTAGAGGTTGATTTATTCAAAGAATATACGCTACCAACAAGTACTCCAGAGATCGTAGCACTATAAACAGAAGGATCACTTATTTTATCCACCTTGAATGTTGTGGTATTGGTTCCAAAGATATTCCTATAAGAAGAGAGGATTGAATTTGCCTTATTAGCATCAAGCTGAACAAAAATTCCATCTTGGTAACTATGACCATAGAATTTAACAACTCTTTTGGTCTCATCAGCTGAATTCATATCAAAAGAGTTTTTATCGTTAAAGTCAGTTAAAGAATCATCATCTTTGAGTTCATTTAAACTATCAGCAAAAACAATTCGAGTGTCCCCTCCTAGATAGTTGAAATGTGCTACCCCCTTTACATTGCCTTGCAAAACAATATTATTGGTTCCATTAGAAGTAGTATTCACGCTAAATTCTGGTCCATCTCCTTGGTATAACAAGGTGTTCATCAGCTCATCAGCTTTTAATTTGGAAACAAAAGCTTCAGAAAGTTCTAGTACAACATTCGCAGTGCCTCCATCTGTATCAATAGAACCTCCAAGAAAAAGACTATCAATAAACTTAACTCCAGTTTCACCACCAGAAGTGATGATTTCCCCACCATAATTAGATATATTTGCTTGTCTTAAGGCATCACTGAGTTCAGAAAAAGTGAGTGAAGAGAGCATGGAGTGTTTCTCTTCAGCATCAGCACTAGTAAAACTGCTAAATAAATGAGCCGAACTTAGGTCAATAGGAACACCAACAATATGTGCATCTGAACTATCTACTTTTGAAAAAAATATAACATTAGATTCTCCACCCTGCGTGATGATGTTTCCTCTAGCATTACCACCAGATATAAAACCTAGTGCAGAAGTTCCACCTGTGGTGAGAATATCACCACTAACAGTCGCTTTTCCTAGAAAGGTGAATTCTCCACCACTTGTATTGGTACCTGCTATCGTGATATCAGGATCCGATCCTTTTGGGGTGTCATCCACAATACTATTCTTACCACCTAGTGTGTTTATCATACCTATAGTGTTCGTAACTTTAAGACTAAATTTAGCATTTCCACCTGTGATAGTGATATCCCCTACAGTATTATTGTCAAAATCCGCCTCTAAAGTACCTCCAAAGATTATATTCCCGATAGTACGCCCAACTATATCGTGAAGTTTGAGGGTAGCAGTGCTATCATTATTGCTGATATCTCCCACGCTAGAAGAACTGATGTCGAGATTTTTCACATCAGTAATATTGCCTACCGCTGAATTAATGATCTTAAAGGTACTGCCATCTTGATTGTGATTGTTGATATCCCCAGTTCTGTAGTTATTGATATCCCCAGTGATGATGCCTTTAAAATCAATATTTCCTAACTCAAGAGTCTCAGTAGTGGATGCCACTAATTTGATAGTGGAGCTATCATTGGAGTTGATGATATCCCCTGCTGAAGATACATCTAAGGTCAAATCAAGCTTCCCGCTACCACTAAAGCTTCCCAAAAAAGAACCAGCAGAAGCATTGATGGTCGTACCCCCTCCCATCAGATTGAACATCCCACCATGATCAGAAGACTTAAAAATCATATTCAATGTGCCACCATCAGTGTTAATGATATCACCTTGCACTGAAGATTTATCTAAATTCACGGTGGTATCAGCGGCGTTATAAAGGGCGATATTGGTTTCTTCAGATCCTTTCCAGATGATTTTATTACTACTATCATCATCTCCATCTCCCATTCCAGATGTATCGCCTACAAAGTTTAATACCAATTCTCCTCCTGTGTTCTTGGCAGTCCCTTTGAAAGCATAATCTGGTTGAAATGCTTTGCTATAGCTAAATGAAACAGTGGCTTTGCCCGTGTTGCTTTTATTGATATCTCCTGTCAATTGACCATCTAAAAAAGAAATGGAAGTGGTGCCATCTCTTTTAACTACATCATCTATAGGCTCGGGAATTTGACCTTGAAGATTTTTTGGTAATGTGTTTATTGTAGGGTGTGAATCATAGCTTCCATCTGAGCTAATATTGATATCTCCTTGCATCAAAGCATCCACGAATAAAACTTGCATAAAACCAACACTTGTGGATATATCTCCGATGAGATTACTACCTTCTGAAAAACCATAGATTCCAATCACACTGCCTTTTTTGCTTGGATCTGATTCACCAGGATTGGCTTGATTGATGATATTCCCCTTCATCGTTATGAATCTACCAAACACTGCTTTATTATAACCATAGGTATCTCTCCCTGCACCTGCGATGAGATCTCCTAAGACATTTGCACCTCTGCTATTATCTCCTTGTCCATCTGTATTCACACTAAAATCAAGATGAACTTCTCCGTTGTAGTTTTTGACACTTCCTATGAAGGCATAGTCTTCATCGGTTTTTTTAACATTACCAGTAAATTTCATTTCGCTAACAAGGGTGGATTGAGTTGTTCCAGGTGAATTTACATAATCTCCAATGAGTAAAGCATCTGTGAAAGTACCTTTCTTGATACCTGAAACATCAAAACTACTTCCAGCAGAAAAACTCAAGGCCTTTCCTTTGATCTCCAAAGAATCAATATATGAACCAGGTCCTGTGAATTTGAATGAAACAACATTTCCATTGATGGTTGTGTATTTTACACTTACATTTTTAGCATCATCATAGGTGTAATTCCCAGCAATACAACTCTCAGTTGCTGCAGTGCAACCATCCTTATCGCCAAAAGTTCCACTTGCCCCATATGCGTTTGAACACATAAGAATAAAGATAAGAAAAACTGAGGGAATCAAAAAGATTCTTTGAGCAAAATTTCTATGGAAGAAAATTTGAAGACAGTAAGCTAATGCATCATTTTTAATACGTGTAAAAATATTGATTATATTTTTACACACATAAGAAAATAATGTAGTCTGTTTGTGCGTTGTTGTCATAATATATCCTTAATTTTAAAGAAATTACAAAGAAATACTTAGCATTGCTAGGTCATTGTATAATAATTTTAATTATATCTCAATTAATGTTTTTTTAATTTTAAATATGTCTTCATTTATAATTAGTGCTCATCAATAGCTATTTGTGAATACTTTGGGAATCTATCAATATCATTTTGAAGGGTTTGAAATGTATTTTTGAAATCATCAATAGCCAAAAGGTTAGGGAATTTTTAGTAAAAATATAGGATAATATGACCAAAGTCTGAAATAATTCGAGGTTATATGGCTGATACAAGATTATTTTTATATACAACTGTGCTTATCACTATTGGCGTGATCATGAGCTACTCGCTTTCTGCATACACCATCATCATTTACAACTATAGTGAATTTCATTTCCTAGCTAGAGAATTATTTTCAGCAATCATAGGGATATTACTGATGTGGATACTCTCACAAGTTGATCCTGATAAAAACTTTATCAAAATAGGATTTTTTCTTTTTTTGGTAACTTTGGGCTTGATGGTGATAATGCCATTTTTACCTGATAGTCTTGCGAGTAGTTCAGGGGGTGCGAAACGATGGATACGACTACCGGGATTTTCACTCGCCCCATCTGAATTTTTCAAATTAGGATTTATTTTTTTCTTATCGTGGAGTTTTTCTAGAAAATTTACTTTTGGAACCAAGCATTCTGTGAAAGAAGAGTTTTTGATACTCTTACCGTACTTGGGGGTTTTTTTGGTGGTGGTGTTTCTCATAGCAGTGATGCAAAACGATTTGGGACAAGTGGTGCTTTTGGCTATCACGCTTGGTTTGATGTTGATTTTTGCAGGGGGGAGTTTGCAACTTTTTGGGATTTTATTTTTTGGAGTGATTGGAATAGGAACACTCACTATCATCACAAGTTCGCATAGGATTTTACGTGTGAAGCTCTGGTGGGCAAATGCTCAAGATTCTATCCTCGCGATTTTGCCTCAAAAAGTAGCTGATTTTATTCGTGTGGATAATCTCCCAGAACCTTATCAAATCCATCACGCCACAAATGCAATCTATAACGGTGGTTTTTTTGGACAAGGGCTTGGAGAAGGCCTCATCAAGCTAGGGTTTTTAAGTGAAGTGCATACAGATATGGTTCTAGCGGGTATCACTGAAGAATTAGGTTTTGTAGGATTGCTTGTTTGTCTTGGATTGTTTTGCGGGATTATTTATCGGATATTCAAAATAGCAAATAGGCTCAAAAACCAATCCTACTCTTTATTTTGTATAGGAGTGAGTTTATTGATAGGTTTTTCGCTCATTATCAATTCATTTGGTGTGAGTGGTATCACGCCTATCAAGGGGATTGCCGTACCGTTTCTTAGCTATGGGGGCAGTTCGCTTATAGCCAACTGCATCGCCATAGGATTGGTTTTAAGTCTCTCAAGACAAGCAAGGATTTGATTACTTTATAACTTCTAGAGGTTTATTATAATCAGGCTCTTGGGTAATTTCTTCGCAAATTTCTTTATAAACGATTTTTCCACTTGGATCAACAACAAAAACAGCTCTTGTTAAAACACCTTCTAAAGGGCTTCCTGCTAACAAAACACCATAGTTTTGACCAAATGATTTGTTTCTAAAATCACTTGCTACTACGAGATTTTCAATCCCTTCAGCTGAACAAAATCGTCCTTGTGCAAATGGAAGATCTACTGAAACAACAAAAACTGAAGCATTGGGTAAAGAAGCGGCCTTTTCATTGAATTTTCTAGTTTGGGTGGCACAAACTCCTGTATCTAATGAAGGCACAACATTGATAATCTGATACTTGCCTTTAGCACCACCAACTTTTACTTCATTCAAATCTTTTCCTACTAATATCACCTCAGGGGCATCTTCACCGACATTGATTTGTTTTCCACTTAAACTGGTTGGAGTTCCTTTGAATTTAACTGACATTTTTTTTCCTTTAATATTTTTTATATCCTATTTGGACTACGTTATTTTAGTGGATTTATTTAAATGCTTGTTTATGAAGGGTTTTAAACAAAAGTTGTTAAAATTGGATATATCAAACTATGTAAGGTGTTATATTGATGAAAAAATCTTATCTCCTAGATACTTCTGTCATTCTTGATGATGTAGAAAATATCCTTCATCTGTATCAAAATGGACACAACCATATTTTTATCAGTGATATCGTTATTGATGAACTAGATAAGAAAAAAGAGCTCCAAAATGAGACAGGGTATTTTGCTCGTGAATTTTTTCGATCTATCAATACCGATAATGTGATAAAGTCTCATCATAAAGTAAGAAATATAGAAGGGGATTTTTTCAAAGAGATTCATTTCTCAAAAAACTCACACACAATCCCTATCACTCTGATTTATAGACAAAAATACAAAACCGCACAAAATGAACATTCTCTTAATGATACTAGAATCGCAGAGATCGCAAGTGATTATGGTTTTATTCTTTTAAGTAATGATATTTCACTCAAAATACGCTCTCTAGCACGAGGAATCTCAACGCAGTCACTTTTTCGTGATAGGGTGGAAAATCCAAGCGATATTGATTTTTGGCATTCTTTTGATATGCATAAAGACAGTAATTTTTCTTCACTGAAAGAAGATGAAATTTTTAGAAAACTCAAAAACTGGAGCCTTATTGAAATCAATGAGCAAGATAATACCGATAATTCGCTTTATCTCACAGGAAAAAAACATTTTGGAATCAAATTAGATGGAGAGTTTGAAGAATTAAAATTAGATAACATATTAGAAGAATCAAACCCCTACATCAAGCCTATCAATTTAGAGCAAAAAATGCTCTATGCAATGCTCATCCATCCAAAAAATCAAGTCAGTATCGCCACAGGATCTACAGGAAGCGGGAAAACACTCATTGCACTTCAAGCAGGTATTCATCTGGTAAAAAAAGGAATCGTAGATGGCATCATCTATATGCGTAATACAGTCACAGCAACAGATAAAGAATCTGAACTAGGATTTAGAAAAGGCGATGAATCCCAAAAGCTTGGCTATTTTATGTATCCACTTTATAGTGCGATTAATTTTACTATTGATAGACTCCAAGAACAATCCATAGCAAAAAGAATCGAGTATCGAGGAGATGTGAATACGATTGAAAAAAAAGATGCCACAGAATATTTCTTACAAAAACATAATATTGAAGTCGTCGATATTGCTCATGCTAGGGGAATCACTATCGGGAGAAAGTTTGTGATATTTGATGAAGTGCAAAACGCTTCAAATGCTACAATAAAACTCATTGGTACTCGCATTGGAGAAGGAAGTAGGATTTTGTTTTTGGGAGATTGGGCACAGATAGATCACCCCTATTTAAGCAAATTCCGTAATGGGGCGGTGAGTTTATTGCAAAAGGCACTCAAAGATGATATTATCGCAGGAATTCAACTCACTCAGACTATTCGTAGCGATATAGCTGCGTATTTTGGAGAGAGCTTTTAGCCTGAAATTTGAGAAAATGCTAAAAAGCAATTTCTTTGATATCTCCCACTTCTAAGAATTTGCGATAAATACTGAAGATTAAATTTTTCCTATTTTCTTTGTTTTTTTCATCAGGATCATTCACCATTACATTATCAAAAAACTCATCGAGAGGTTTTTTGAGTGAAAATAGAGCTTGAATTTTCTCATCAATGAAATGGAATTCTTTTTTCATCACTGATTTATAAGCGTTATAAAGTTTTATTTCTTCAGGGAGTTTGAGTATCTCTTCATCTATCTTCTGGATATTTTTCATATCCTTTGTGATATTAGCTACACGCTTAAATGTGCTTATAAAAGCCTCTTTATCAGATTTTTCAAAAAAATTATTGAGGGCTTTTGCTTTAGCAATTATTGAGCAAACATCACGATCATTGCTATAAAGCACACTCCTTAGAATTGAAGGATTCACAGCAATGATGCCTTCTAAACGTTCAATAAAAAAATCTTGAATGATTTTAGTATCAAAACTAGCATAACCGCCTATTTGAAAAAGATCTCTTATGTCTGTGTCCAAATCAAAAGCCAAACCTTTATCAAGAACAATTTTTATAATTCCATTACTAGCTCTTCTGAGTCCAAAGGGATCTTTGGATCCTGTGGGGAGTTTGCCAATACTAAAAAGAGCAAAGATACTATCAAGTTTATTTGCTAAAGCCAATATTGAAGAAAATACAGTCGAAGGGAGGGCGGAATCTTCACCATTTGGAAGATATTGCTCCTTGATAGCTGTACAGACATTTTCATCTTTGCCTTCAGCTTTTGCATAATAATATCCCATCAAACCTTGTAATTCTGGGAATTCACAAACCATCTCTGTAAGCAAATCCGCTTTTGCTAAACTAATTGCCTCTTCCATCAACTGCTTTGCGTTGGATAACTCAAGCAAATGATGATATTTCTTAAGTAAAAAATGGGCAATTTCTTTCTCACGATGAATTTTTTGTGCCATACTCCCAAGACCTTGCACAAAAGTAACTTCTTGAAGTTTGCTAGGATTGAGAGTATTTCTAAGATCATTATGATAGAAAAACATTCCATCAGATAGACGGGCTTTGAGGACTTTTTGATTTCCTAGTATGATTTTATCGCTTTTATTTGCAGTAGAGTTGCTCACGACAATAAAACCATTATGAAGGGTATTTTTATCAAAAGTAGCAAAATATCTTTGATTTTCTTTCATTGAAGTGATGATGACCTCTTGAGGGAGTTCTAAAAATTGCTCTTCAAACTCTCCATAAAGAGCTTTTGGGTACTCCGTGATAGAGATGATTTCATTCAAAAGTTCTTCATCAATTTCAACTTGAATATTTTTATCTTTTTGGATTTGAGCGATTTCTTGAAGAATTTTTTCCCTGCGTTCTTCTTGAGAAAGAATAACACAACCCTTTGTTAGGACTTCAAGATATTGCTTGAGATTACTAATCTCAATCCATTCAAAACTAATGTCGGTATGGATTTTGGTAGCAGATTTACCATTTAGACCATAAGCACTTATAGGAATATGACTCTCTCCTAAAAGAATGCAAATATTTCTAATGGGTCTGATAAAACTTTCATTCAAGCTACCCCAACGCATCGACTTGCCAAAATTCAAACTTGCTATAAATTCTTCCACTATCTTAGGTAGAATATCTACGGAAGCAACCCCTTGTTTTTGTTTTGAATAATATAAAATATCCTTACCATCCCTAGAAATTACTTGTATGTCTTCTGAAGAGATCTGGGATTTTTTACAAAATCCCTCTCCTGCTTTGGTTAAACCCTTTGTTTTATCTCCATCTACATAAGCTATAGAAACAGGAGGGCCAAAAAACTCTTCTGTTTTTTCCTGAGTTGTGATGGGAAAAGATTCATCTATGATAACAATTCTGCGAGGAGTATAAAATATTGAGGGCTTTGTTTTCAAATCATATTTTTGCACCACCATATCCCACTTAGTGGGGATATTTGGAAATTCTTTCAAAAAAGGGATCGCAGGAAGTTCCTCCACAAGAATCTCAACTAACAAATCTTTTGTATTCAAATTTATTCCTTTAATTTGTATAATGCTTCATAGAATTTTAGCAAATAAAGGGCACTATTGATTAGAATATTATTTGTATTTTTAATGATACACACACTACTAGCATCTGCATCTATTCCTTTAGATAAAATACAGGCCAAGTGTGGGGATCCCAAAGATTTTAATACCAAACAAAAAAAAGTCATCTTGTATGCGTATAATTATGGAAGCACAAAAGGTTTGGGTTATACAATGGCAGCAATTGCGTGGCAAGAATCCTGTGCAGGGGAATATATGGTCAATTTTTCTGATCCGAGTGCGGGAATCTATCACGCCCACATTCCTGGAGTCATCAAAAAATACACCAAATACAAAGATGTTAGTTTTGTGCGGAATTTTATAGGTGAGCTTTTGATGCGTGATAACGAGTTTGCTTCAAAGGTAGCTTTAGAAAATCTTCTATTTTGGCAAAAAAACCGTAAGGGAAACTATAAGGAAATAATAAAATCCTACAACAAGGGTTTTAGCTGGGAAAAAAATAAAAGTAAAAATAAATCTGCAGAAGCATACTATCAAGATATTCGTATGAAAGTACTCAAACTTCGCAGTTATATCCCCAAATATACGAAGGCATACAACAATTCACTCAAAATTGAACTTGAAGATAAAAATCAAAATATTAAAAACACACTCAAAGACATTCAAGATTCTAGAAAACAGCAAAAAAACCCGATTAAAAAAATAGAGAGTAAAGATAAAATCTTCATTATGCCAGAGCCTTAAAAACAAATAAGCCAAAAAAACAGGAGAGACTTGATGGGACAAAAAACAATTTTAATTATCACTGATGGAGTGGGCTATAGTCCCAAAACAAAATACAATGCCTTTTATCAGGCAAAAAAACCTACTTATGATTGGATGTTTGAGCATTTGCCCTATTCACTAATAAAAACCTACGGAATGAGTGTGGGATTGCCAGAAGGGCAGATGGGTAATTCTGAAGTTGGTCATATGTGTATTGGTGCAGGAAGGATTTTGTATCAGGATTTGGTAAGAATTTCTCTTGCTTTTGAAAATAACCAAATCATAGAAAATCCTGCCTTTAAAGCCCTTGATAAAAATTCACAGACGGTTCATTTATGTGGTTTGCTTAGCGATGGAGGGGTGCATTCTCATTTAGATCATCTCATAGGAATGGCTAAATTACTTGAAAATTTAGGGAAAAAAGTTTGGCTCCATCTTATCAGTGATGGAAGAGATGTATTGCCTAAGAGTATAAAACAATACCTTCAAAAAGTACTTTGCATTTGTTCTGAAAATATTAAAATCGCTACTTTAGGAGGAAGATTTTATGTGATGGACAGAGACAAGAGATGGGATAGAATCAAACTAGCTTATCAGAGCATTGTAGAAGGGAAAAATCTAACCACCCTCTCACCTATGGAGTATATCGATAAAATGTACTCTGAGAATATTAGCGATGAGTTCATATTGCCTACGTGTTTCAATCAATACAATGGAATCAATGATGCAGAAGGATTTGTTTTAACTAATTTTAGAAGCGATAGAGCTAGAGAGATTGTTGATGCGATTGGAAATGCAGAATTTCAAGAGTTTATTAGAGATAAACAACCTAAAGTACATATGGTTACAATGACCCCTTATGATAAAAAATTTCCCTATCCTGTTTTATTCCCTAAAGATAAGATCAATAACACTTTAGCAGAGGTGATTTCAAATGCAGGTCTTTCGCAAGGACATACAGCAGAAACAGAAAAGTATGCTCACATCACATTTTTTCTCAATGGTGGCATAGAAGAACCGTTTATAAATGAAAGTCGTGTGCTTATTCCTAGTCCAAAAGTGAATACCTACGATCTTTGCCCTGAAATGAGTGCCAAAGAAGTTTCCAAAGCCGTACTAGGATTTATGGAACTAGGAACTGATTTTATTGTAGTGAATTTTGCAAATGGCGATATGGTAGGACATACAGGCAATTTAAAAGCAGCTATCAAAGCTGTAGAGACACTTGATAGAGAGATTGGAAATATCTTAGAAGCTGCAAAAAAACTTGGCTATGCCCTCCTTATCACAAGCGATCACGGAAATTGTGAAGAAATGCAAGATGATGAAGGCAATATGCTAACCAATCATACTATCGGTGATGTGTACTGTTTTGTAATGGGAGATAATGTCTATAAAATTGCAGATGGAGGACTTGATAACATTGCTCCTAGTATTTTAAAATTGATGGGATTAAAAAAGCCTAATGAAATGTCTGAACCGCTCTTTTAGATGATGTTTCGAGTTAATATATTGATATTCTTGTGTTTATGAATACTTTGATGATTTATTCATAAGCTCCTTGCACTTCCAATTAGCTTCTATGAGGTATCTAAAGGCTTTCATATTCTCTTTGACAAGATTGAACAAAGCCCGTTGCTTGATAATCTAAGAATTTTGCATCTTTAAAAATATCTTATAAAATTTATGCATTCAATTCATCTTTTTTGAGATTAAACCCCTCTTTTATCTCCCCATATCCGTATATGGATCCTATCTGTAAGAGAAAAACCTTCTTGCAAACAAATGGGGTAGATTTTTTGAATATTTTTATCGAGTTCTTCTTCAGAAATTCCCTGAGGCATTAGATAAATACGGTTATTTTTTAATTTAATGTTTGAAAGAATATCTTTTATCTCTTTTATACCACTTCCATCTTCGCACATTTTTGCATTTAAAACAAACTTAAATGCAACACTTTTAGCATTATCAATAATATTTTGGATTGCTTTTAGATTGATTCTCTTTTCAAAAGGTTCGCCAGAATTGCTAAGCTTCACGCTTAGGGTAAAATAAAGCTCTCTTAAATTATCATCAAAAGCAAAATTCACACTCCCATTGCTTTCGACAGAAATTCGATGTCCTTTTTGTAAAAAATGACTGATGATTCTGAGTAAAATGGGATTTTTAAACTGCAAGGTTGGCTCCCCTCCAGTTATCACAATATCAAATTTTAAAGGATTCAAAGATTGGATATGGGAGATCACATTTTCAGAATTTTGAAAAAAAATCCATTCATTTGAAAACTTTGTATTGGCAGCATAGATGCTATCACAACCTATGATGTCACTATTTTGATAATGATTTCCAAAACCTATACATTTTAGATTACACCCTCCTAGTCGAAGGAACACACTAGGAGTACCTGCAAATTCGCCCTCTCCTTGCAAACTATAAAATATTTCTGAAACAGCTAACATTATATTTTTATATGATGAAAGGGAGTGATATTTTTGAAAGGTTTTGTCCCTGAAGATGAGTAATAGGATTTGAGCTCTTCAAACATGCAGGGATTTTTCCACTCTTTTGTTATTTCATCTGAAAAATAAATACTATCAATATGAATGTGTTTCATCAATTTAGGATTGGATAGATCCTCACTAAAAGCTTCTGCATACCCATGATCGGTTTCATGAACCCTCACAGAAGAAATAAAAATATCTCCCTCAGAATTAGCAAACTCAGTAGCCCCTAAGATCTTATCAATATAAAATAAAAGCAAAAGTGCATAATTTTCAGCACTTGGATTCACTGAAAGTTTCACATATCTAGCAGAATTGGTAGTTATAAAATCAATGAAGTCGCTGTGTTCGGCATCCCAAAAATGATGAGAATGATCAAACCCATCAACAAAATCAGCAATCTGGTTTTTAAAGATCCCAAAATCAAGAATCATCCCAGCACTATCTAGAGAATTTGCTTTTATAAAAATCTCAACTTTATAATTGTGTCCATGAATACTGCTCGAACATCTTTTGGAAGTACAGTTTCGAACAATATGGGAGGCACAAAATCCAAAAGAACGTCTGATAACCATCTATTTTTCCTAATTACAAGGCCAGTAATAAGGCAAATCTGAATAATACTGATAGCGTTCAGGACGAGTAAAATCAATACGAGAAATAGTATGTGAAATCAAATCCCTAAAAAGCATATTGTAGCCACAAGTTTTTCCATTCACACTTCCATCGACATACAAAACCCGTTTTTTTATATTCAGATCATACCAATCTAGCGTGAAATGATAAGTAGAAATATAATTAAGACTTTCTGAATAACCTGTTAGAGCAATGGTTTTATTAACTTTAGGACTGCAATAAAACTGATTACCATACCAATAGCAAGACTGCAACATTCCATCATCAATTGCAGAGTAAGAAAAATTCACATTAGGATAAGGCATGATGCTTCGAAACACGCGCATATAAACAGCATTTCTTGCACGTCCTAAAGGGATATCACCTTCTTTATACACACTCGTGAATCCTTGCATTTGTAACCCATAGACAACTGCATTCACATACCCGCTTGAAAGCAAATCGTTTTTGTCGTAGATAACAACAATTGGAGCGTTTGCATTAAAGGTGTAGTCCTTCTGCAAAACAGAATAATACCCCATCGTGAGTTTATTGGCACAACCCCAAAAAACCATTACAAACAGACAAAAAGTAAAGATTTTAATTTTCATTGGGCTTCTCCAGAGTACAAAAAATATTATAGAATAATATCGACAAAATAATTATTTTACCCACAAATTTAAAGAATTTATATCTTCATAACTTGTCATATCCAAAGTTATAGGCGTTATGGAAACATAACCCTTTGCTACTGCACCAAAATCAGATATCATTTTTATGGGTGTTTGTCTCTCATTCCAAGCCAGTGGATGAAGTCCAAGCCAATAATAGCCCTGACCTCTTGGATTTGTGTTAAAATGTGCCTCATTGCCATAGATTCGGTAACCTTTTTGGGTGATTTGATAGCCTTTTGACTCCGCAACGGATATTTGAGGGACATTGATATTTAAAAATTTTCTATCGCCTAAGGGAAAACCATTTTCAAAAATCTTACTCACCACTTCAAAAATACTCTTTTTCGCTAAGGCAAAATCAAATCTATCGACAGAAGATTTATCTTTCAAAACTTGTGAAATAGCAATAGAAGGAATGCCGTGAATTACTCCTTCCATAGCACCTGCGGCCGTTCCAGAATAAGTGATATCTTCGCCCATATTTGATCCAAGATTGATTCCAGAGACAATCAGATCAGGGCGTTTATCTTTATATAAGGTATTTAAGGCCAAATAAATACAATCTGCGGGAGTTCCATCATCTAGTTTATAAAAATCATCTTCAATTTTTATAAATCTTAAAGGCTTGGTTAGGCTCAATCCGTGCCCACAAGCAGATTTTTCGTTGCACGGTGCCACAACGCAAACTTTAGCTATCTTAGAAAGCGTATCTTTCAGGGCTAAAAGACCTTTGGAATCATATCCATCATCATTGGTGAGTAATATTGTTTTCATTGATCTCCTTTTACAAAAGGTATTCCGATAATAAATGCTTAAGATTTGATCTCAATACTTCATCAAACTCTTGCATATGTTCAACGATTTGATTAGACAAGTCTTGAGCGTTTTCTTTGGCTCCCTGCAGTCCTAATAAATTAACATAACTATTTTTATTCCCATCCACAGAAGTATTTTTACCAGCTTGGGATTTTGAATGGGTAACATCAATAATATCATCGCGTATTTGAAAATAAAGACCCAATTTCAAACCAAATTCATATAGTTGGTATTCAAAATTTTTGGGCTGATTTGAGATCATCGCACCCATTGTTAATGATGAGGCAATGAGTTTGGCAGTTTTATTTAGATGTATTATCTTGAGTTTGTCTAATTCTAAAGTTTTATTTTCAAAATAGCAATCCATCGCTTGACCAATAATCATTCCTCCAATCCCTCCATTGTGGGATAATTCCTTAATGAGTTTGATTTTTACTCCATCATCAAGACGAGCTATACTTAAAAGATAAAAAGCATATGTATTGAGTGCATCACCCACCAATATTGCTCCTGTCTCATCGTAAAGATTATGGAGCGTACGATGGCCTCTCCTTAGATCTGCATTATCCATTGCAGGTAGGTCATCATGAATAAGTGAATAAGTATGTAAGCACTCTAAGGCAAGAGCAGGTAAAAAAGCATTTTTTGCCAAAGAAGGAGCATTTGCACAAACAACCGCCAATAAAAGCTTGGGACGAAACCTCTTGCCCCCGCTTAAAAGCATTTCCCAAAAAGCATTTTCAAAATAAGGATGAAATCCTTCAATCTTTGGCCTAGATCGTATCAAAAACTCTTCAAAATCATCGCATATTTTGTGATAAAAATTCAAATCCATTTAGTTTTCCTGTAACTTAATGCGAAGTTCTAATCCATTTCGCATAATCAAAACTTCTATATTTTTATTTATTCCCGCATCACTCAAAGCAGTCCTCAAGGAATCATTTACTTTTTCGATAGAATTGTCAGTATCTTTCAAAATAGGCTTATCATTAATCCAAATCAACCTATCACCTACTCTTAAGTCAAGGCTATTTTTTGAATCTTGATCAATATCTGTAATATTCAATGACTCATCAAAACTGATACCAAATCTCTCCAAAAAAGTATCTGGAAGCAAAAAACCTCCGTAATGCCTATCCACAACAACATCAATCTTTTGTTTTTGTCCATTTCGTATAAGTTCAATCCTAGCAGGTTTTCTATAAGGCAGATTGCTTACAATCCACTCAAATTCCTCATAAGAATGAATGCTTTTGTTGTTGATAGACAAAATTACATCTGCTTTCAAAAATGGGTTATCTTGAAAGAAGGGATCAACCTGATTAACAAGGATATATTTATCTTTTTGAATAACTCTGATACCAATATCTCCATAATAAGCAGATTTTTCTTTTAAAAATCTATCTAAATATTTCTTATCAATAAAATATTTTCCTCCCACACCAATCCCATAAATCTGATAGCAGATATTGCCAATAATACCATTTCTGGGAATAGGGGAAGAAAACTCTGCATAATGAGTGAAGCCTTTTTGAGTTTTTAATATTTGACCTTTTTTGGAGTACTTCAATGCAATCCCTGAAAGCTCGATATTTTTAACATAAGAATCAATAGGTTTAAAATGATAAGAATAACGTGTTTTTTTGCTCTGTACAAGATACAAACCTACAAAGGGATCTGCTTTTATAATCTTAATACCTTCTAGAGGTGTGGGAGAAAAAATAAGTGCCAAATCTCCTGCTGAAGTTTTTATGGATACTGAACGGGAATTCGCAACTGCAGAAGTCGCTTCACTATAATAAGTAACACAATGCGAAAAGTCATGCCCAAAAACCTCACCAAAAAAAGCAATGAATAATAAAAATTTGCACGAAAAGACTTTATACATTAACTATTTCCAAATGAACCTAAACCGCTCAACATCTGTAGAGCCATTGATTTTTTATTCTCCTCTACGCTTTTATAAGCATCATTGATAGCACTCATAAGAAGTATTTGCAAGGATTCCTTATCTTGAAGTAAGCTATCATCAATTGCTATATCTACTAACTCTCCAGCACCATTCACACTCACGCTCACAAGCCCACCCCCACTTTTGGAAGTGAGTGTTGTCTCTTTAAATTTTTCTTCCATACCTGCAAACTCTTTTTGCATATTCCCAAAAAGTCCTTTTAGTTGTTCAGGATCAAACATCTCACACCTCATTTTTTATGGATAATATTTTATTTTGTTCATCTACCATCACGATACTAGGACGATAGGAGCTGAGCTCTAATTTTTCATAACTCGCATAAGCTACGATGATGATTATATCCCCTATCTGCACTTTTCTAGCGGCAGCACCATTAAGACATATCTCTCCAGAGTTAGGAGAACCAAATATGACGTAAGTACTGAAACGTTCTCCATTATTGATATTCAAAATCTCTACTTTCATTCCCTCAAACATATCTGCACTTTTAGCAAGATTGGAATCAATAGTAATAGAACCCACGTAGTTAAGATTCGCATCAGTAACTCTAGCACGATGTATTTTGCTATGAAGCATTTGAAATCTCATATTTTTACAAACCTTTTTTCTGATTCTAACATATTTCATCAAACCTCACGGGCTTTCCTATAAAATATCCCTGCACATAATCCACACCCAAGTCTTTCACTTTGTCATAAATTTGTTTTGTACTCACAAATTCAGCAATAGTTTGTATGTTGAGTGCCTTTGCAAAATTAACAATCCCTGAAACAATCTGTGCTTTGTAGCTATTAGTATCAATATCTATGATAAAACTTCCATCTATTTTGATGAAATTCAGCGGGATATGCATCAACATCTCAAGATTTGAATACCCACAACCAAAATCATCTAAAGCGATTTGTGAGCCACTTTCTCGAACTTTATTGAAATATTTCGCTAGGGATGAGAAATTTTTACCTCCCTCTTGCTCGGTGATCTCAATAGTAATTTTTTTACCTAACTTATTTTTTTGTATTTCTTCAAGCAACCATTCACCAATATCGGTAAATTCAATATCGATTGCTCCTAAATTGATCGTAATATCAATCTTTTTCGAAATAGCCATATTGATAGATTTTTTTATGACCTGTTTGATCGCATGGGAGTAGATCGTAGTCTTCTTTAAAACCTGCAAAAAATCTTTTGGATAAAAAATTTCATTTTTATTAGTATGGATTCTAATGAGAGTTTCATATTTAAAGATTTTACCCGTATTCACATCAAGAATAGGTTGAAAATAAGGTATTAATGTGTCTTCACTAAAGGCTAAATAAACCAATCTAGTGATTTTGATATTTTCTTGAATGTCTCTAAGGCTTGTTTGAGTTTTGTCATACACAATCAAATGTTGATGAGAATTTTTTGTATCCAATAAAGCACAAAAAGCCTCTTTTAAAACATCAAAACGATATTTTAATACCCCATTAAGGGTATATTTTGATGATATCCCTATGTAAAGATCTAGTGAAATTTTCACTTTTTTATTGATAGGAAATTCGTGCTTGATAAAAAAATCTTTGAAAGCACTGATTTTTTCAATGAATGAATCTAGAGAAACTTCCAAATTGGTAGTGATAGAAAACACACCAAACCCTAAAGCATATATCTCATAATTTTCATCACAGAAATTTCTAGCTTGAAAAGCAAAATTTCTTGTCATCTCAATGATGGCTTTGATTCCATAGACAATACCTATGCCACTAAAATTTTCTATCTCTATGATTGCTAGATTTCCAACGTTGCCACTATGGATTTGCTTGATAAAATGATCCATATCATCTGCTTGATTTTGTGCAAAACCTAGATTATTTGCATCCACAATGACCCTTAGTTTTTATAGTCTATATAACCCTCCTGAGGGAGTATAAGATCTATGTTTTTTGGAAGATAATGCAACATTCTATCCAAAAAAATCTTCTCGCCCAACATATCTCCACAAACAAGAACGTTTTTGACATTAAAGTTCATCACAACATCTCTAACAAAATTTCCTAAAAACTCCGCCATAGAATCTATGAACCCATAGCTTAAAGTAGCTTCATCAAGTCCAGCTATTCTAAAACTCATAGAAGATCTCAAAATTTTAGGATAATCCAAATAGACTCCATTGTCATTTTTTTGGAGTTTAAAGTCTATTCTAGGACCTTTATCTCGAAGAAATTTTTTTGCATTATTGAGGATTTTTTCTTCTTTGATATTAAAATCCTGCATATAGCCCAATATAAAGGATGCACTCGAAAAAATATCCATGAGATTATGGGTACTTACAGGAGTATTTTTGAGAGAATTGATATTTGAAAAAGTTGTTTCAAAACTTTGAGAAAAATTTTGAACTAATTTATCTCCGCTTTCGTAATTTTTTTTAATAGCCTCAAGGATATTTTTTGGATTGCTATCAAACTCAATAGGAAAAAGACTTTTGACGCCTTTGTCATCTTTTATGAGAATACTTGTTGGATGTATCTTGCTCAAAAATAAAATGAGTTTCTGATGATTGATAGGGGAGGTAGTTTTTTTAGAGAATGTTTTTGGAAGTTCTGTTTTTGTTTCTTCTTGAATTTGATCTTGAAAATGTTTGTCAATGATATCAAAGATACTTCTAGATTTTCTTGAAATATTTGTATTGATTATTATTCCATCTTTGCTAACAACAATTTCTTCTTCCTTAGGGATTTTATGATGTTTATAGTTCAACCCCATAGAAGAATCTTTAATGTCCGTGAGAAAAACATACCCCATTTCAAGCTCAATAGCAAATACTCCTAAAAGTGCCAAAATCAAATCAAAGGGAAGTCTCACCTTAAGTTCAAAATTTTCTTCAGTCTCTAACAAAGAAGAGGCAAATACTTCCTTGGGGGATAACCTCATCACAGGCTTCTCAAAACTAGCTAAAATCTCAGCTTGAATCTTATCTACACGCATATAAGTAAAAAGATTTGAAATATCCCAAAACATCAAATCAGGAGTTTTAAGATTCAAAGATAATCGCTTAAAGCCTCTAGATGTTTGTATGTCTATACTTTCACCATTTTTTAATTTTCTAGCAATATCTTGCAAGATTCTTTTAAGAGAAGAGGCATCATTGATGGGTTTGTCTAAAAAATGAATGTTTTTGACCCATTTAAACACATCACAAAATTTTGAGGAATTTTTATCTGTTATATTTGTGATGGTCAAAAAATCTAAAAAATGATCTGATTTTTTACAAACCTTACGCCATTTTTTAATATCTACATTTTGAGGAGTTTTCAGCTCTATGAAGTTAAAATGAATGGATGATGGGAGTATTTTTGAAATACTATCAGCAAAATTCAAAGCCTCTTTTGGATCAGATTTTAGAAAAAATGAATATGAAGTATCATTGTTTTCAATTTTATCTGTAAATAACAATCCTCTTTTATGTGCCTCTTGATGCAAAATAACAACAAAATCAGCACTATGAGATTTGATTTTAGAAATTGAAAAAATAAATTCAAATATCATTTTAATAGCCCTTAAAAGAAAAATTGGCAATCTGTTGGAGATCTTTACAAGCCACTTTATCCACCTGCACTCCAAGTTCTTGCAAATATTTTATAGCTAATCTTTCTGCCAAAACAGATGCTCTTAAAATCTCATCTGAAAGTTTAAAAGCAGTATCCTCTCCTATGACTTCTGGAACAATACCGATGATTTTTACAGGAGGTAAATCACCTAGGAGTTGTGTTAATTTTAATGTTTGGAGCATTTCCACCTCATGGGCACTTCCTGCCCACGTGATACAATCAGGCACATTATCAAAATCAAAATAATATACCTCCCCTATCTCATTATTTTCCACGCTCACACAATCAAGTATCAATACTCTATCATAAGATGTGATGATAGGAATGAGGAGTTGTGCCATCGTTCCACCATCTATGATATCAACTTTGTGCTCACCGCTGAAAGCATAATTGAGTTTTAAAAGATTAGAAAGATGAACCCCTATTCCTTCATCTCCAAAAAGGATATTGCCTATCCCTAATACTAAAATATTCAAATTTTTAGATCTTTTTTATACCTGATGCCACTAATCATTGCATCAGCTCCGCCATTTGGATATCTCAAAGAATTCCATACAACCATATAGATATGGACAGGAATAAAGAGCACAAACCCCCAAGTAGCAATATGATGAATCAAACGTATATTTGCAAGTCCTCCACACATCACTTCAAACCACTTAAATGAAGTCTGCAATAACGAACCCAAGCCATTATGATAGACATTATAGTAAAGAACAACGCCCGTAAGGGAAATAATCAAAACAAGCACTGCTAGAGCAAAATAAGTTATGAATTGTAAGGGATTGTAAGCACCTTTAATATGAGGATGTTTGCCCAAAAATAAATAAACTTTGATCTGATCTATCCAAATCTTAGGAGAAAGACACGCAGAAAAAGAAATTCTTTCAGGATGACTACCTCTATCAAAAATAAAAAGATAAAGCCTAAAAATAGAGACTCCAATCAAAGCAAACCCTAAAAATAAATGCCAACTCCTGATATAAGCTTGTAAAAAATGAACAGGCATAGAAGTGGTTTCTGCTTGCAAAAATGGATAAGCAATATAAAAACCTGTGAACATCAATCCAAAAATACCAAACGCACGTATCCAATGAAATATTCTAGTTAGCCCTGAAAACTCCTTGTAGGCTTCAAAATCTTTTTTGACTAAATGAACTGAGTTTTTCATTTTATCCTCCCTAGATTCTTGCGAATGCAGGATCTACTTTGTATTCGCTAATCTTATTTCCTTTTGTGTCCATCAGATGAACAGAACAAGCTATGCAAGGATCAAATGAATGAATAGTCCTGATGATTTCCAAAGGTTTTGTGATGTCAGCTACCTTTGTTCCAATCAAGCTCATTTCATAAGGACCTTTTTGGCCTTTTGAATCTCTTGGACCTGCATTCCAAGTCGAAGGAACAACAGCTTGATAATTTTGCACGACACCATTTTTAATCCTCACCCAATGACTCAGCATTCCTCTTGGAACTTGACCGATATATCTCCCTTTATATTCTTGATTCTTATCTATCACATAGGGAGCACAAGTTTCTTTATCTGATTTGAGATTTTCTATGAGTGCATCTAAGGCTTTTAATCCATTATCTGCAATAACTTTTGCCTCAATACATCTAGCTGCAGTCCTTCCAAGCGTACTAAAAAGAGCCTTTAGAGGCAATCCTGATTCTTTCAAGAATCTAGTAGCAACAGGTGTGATATAAGGATTTTTTGCTGCAAGTCCTACAACCACCGCTGCTAAAGGCCCTACTTCCATAGGCATTCCATCATATCTAGGAGATTTAATCCAAGAATATTTACCCTTCAAATCAAGTAATTTTGTATCAATAAGTTTTCCATCAGGGCCAATACTTTGTCCATCTTTGAAGCCTGTGTATTTTGGATTGGTTTGTCCATCATAAGGTTGAAGCTGTTCTTCTTGGGTGTTCTCATATGTATACCAAGAATTAGTAACCTCTTCTTTGATAAGATCTTCATTGATAGAAAGTAGCTTACTAATATCTCCATTCAAGACAATGCCCGAACTCAAAAGATTTTGTCCTTTACCAATAAGAACCTCTTCGTGAGCGATAAAATTCATCAAACCACACCCTTTTGTAACCGATTGTTCATTTTTAAATTCTGAAGCTGCCATCACCAAATCAGGCCAATACGCACGATTGACAAAATCTGCAACTTTTTCGAATTTAAATTTCCATTCCGCAAGCCTGCTTGGATCTAAAACGTCCATCACAGAAGTAATGCCCCCAACAGTTAAGCTCTGAGGATGGGGTTGCTTTGCTCCAAAGATAGCTGTCATCTTCGCAGCTTCTCTTTGAATCTCCAAGAGCTTGAGATAATGCGAAAGTACAATTAGATTTTGCTCAGGTGAAAAATGATACGTTTTATGTCCCCAATAGCCATTGTTAAAAGGCCCTAAAGCACCTTGTTTAACAAAATCACTGACCCTTTTTTGAACCGCTTTAAGCTCATCTTCACCTACAGATAAAGGATAGTCTGTGTATTTAAATGCAAGTTTAGCAGCTTTTGCAGGATCGGCCTTGAGTGCAGAGGTAATATCACACCAATCAAGTCCATGCAAGGTATAAAAATGCACTACGTGATCGTGCAAAATCAGAGCAATATTCATCAAGCTCCTCACTAGTTGTGCGTTCAAAGGAGGTATGATCCCCAAAGCATCTTCAACAGCACTTATTCCTGCTTTATAATGAGAATACGTGCAAACTCCACATATTCTTTGTGCTATAAAACCAGCATCACGTGGATCGCGATTTTTAATGATTGTTTCTAGCCCTCTAAAAAGAGTAGATGAAGAAAAGGCATCTTGAATTACATTATTTTCATCTACGATTACTTCAATTCTTAAATGCCCCTCTATTCTTGTGATTGGATCTACTACGATTCGTTTTGTCATTTTTTACTCCTTATTGCTCATCTTCTTTTTTTATAAAACTCGAAATCACTGCGTGAGCAGCAATCCCCACTGCTGTTGCTGCCAATATAGTAGTTCCGATTGTATTAGCGGTCTTATCTGCACCTAGTCCATCATAAGCAGTATGAAATAATCGATTTCCGATGGGTTCTTCAAAAGGACTCATTGTGTCCCAAAAATTTGGCTCTGAACATCCTATGCATCCGTGTCCTGCTTGTATAGGCCAACTCGTATGGGAATTGAATCGAAGCTTAGAGCAATTATTGAAGGTATAGGGTCCTTTACATCCAACCTTATATAGACAATACCCATTTTTCGCATTTTCATCTCCAAATTCCTGGACAAACTCTCCTGCATCAAAATGCCCTCTTCTCTCGCAAAGATCGTGGATCCTATGTCCATATGCCCAAGTAGGACGATTGTATGCATCAACAGCAGGTAATGTCCCGAACATAATAAAATACATCACATTCCCTATGATATTTTTCTCACTTGGCGGACAACCTGGCACATTAATGATAGGTTTAGAGATAATTTTACTCAAAGGTTTTGCATTTGAAGGATTTGGGTAAGCGGCTTGAACACCCCCAAAGCTAGAGCAAGTCCCTATAGCAAATATAGCCGCTGCACCTTCTGCTGCATCTCTACACTCTTGAGCTCCTGTACGTCCATCAGCTCCGATAGTGAGAAAATATTCTGTTCCATGCGGAATGCCTCCTTCTACCATCAAGATATAATTTCCTTTGTGTTTTTTGATGGCATTTGCGAGATTCTGCTCCGCCTGATACCCTGAGGCTGCCATAATTGTCTCATGGTATTCTAGATTAATATAATCAAAAATAACGCTATCAATGCTAGGATCTTCTGTTCTTAATAAACTCTCACTACAACCCGTACATTCTGCCATGTGTAGCCAAATCACAGGGATTCGATTAGCTATCTGGGCTGCTTTTACAGTGAGAGGAACAAAACTAGCTGGAAGAGCCAAGGTAGCTGTCATAGCTCCTGCCCATTTCATAAAATCCCTTCTGTCAATGCCTTTTTTGTTCATCTCTGTGGAGAGATTTTTATCTTGGTTATGAGCAGTGAGTTTTGAGAGCCTTTTTAGTCTTTGGGAAATCTGTTCATACAGACGTTTGTCTTTATTATTTTCTTCCATAGAATCATCCTTGTGTTTGGTTTGTTTAGTTTAAAATCAATTGGTGGAGCTACTATATAACTTCTTTTATAACAAAACAATAAAATGAGAAATTAAGAAGCTAGATTCATAAAACAAACTGCTAGTTACTACCCTCTTTTAAGTATTTTTTGGATAAACTCGCACAAAAACCATTAATTATTATTAAGGATAAAAAGGAGTGAGATTTTGAAATTTAGCATTTTATTTGGAGGTGTAAGCTGGGAGCACGAAATAAGCATTGTGAGTGCAATTTCGCTAAAAAAAGTTCTGGGTGAAAACATAGAAGGATTTATTTTTTTAGATCCATCTCATCGATTTTATTTGATTCCCGCTGAAAATATGAAATCAACATTTTTCTCCTCCCAAGAATACAAAAAATGCAAAGAAATTCACATTGGCATAGGAAGTTTTTTTTCACAAGGAATATTGAAGAAAAAATCTATTCCTCTTGGGATACTTATCAATCTTGTGCATGGTGCTGATGGAGAGGATGGAGTATTAGCTAGTATCTTGGATTTTTACAAGATACCTTTTATTGGCCCACGCCTTGAAGCATCCGTACTTAGCTTTAATAAATATCTCACAAAACTATATGCCAAAGAAAGGGGTATCAAAACACTTCCATTTGAAGTGATTCAAAAGCACAACACTAAAAAACCAAGTGGAGAATTTCCCTTGATTATCAAACCCGTGAGGCTAGGAAGTTCCATCGGGGTATCTGTCATTCATTCTGAAAACGAGATTTTTTATGCTCTTGATAATGCATTTGAATTTGACAAAGAAATTATTATCGAACCTTTTATAAAAGGCGTGAAGGAATACAATCTAGCTGGTTGCAAGATTTGTGATGGGAATAATAGCGATGATGAGTATATTTTTTCCATCATTGAAGAACCTCAAAAAAAAGATTTGCTTGATTTTGAGAATAAATATCTCGATTTTTCTCGCACACAACAAGTTCTCAAAGCAGATATAAATGAAAACTTAGAAAGAAAAATCAAAAATGCCTTCAAAAAAATTTATGCCAATAAATTTGAAGGAGCACTGATAAGATGTGATTTTTTTGTGATTGAAGAAGAGGTCTATCTAAATGAAATCAACCCCGTACCTGGAAGTTGTGCAAATTATCTCTTTGATAATTTTTTAGGTACACTCTTAGAGTTAAGCTCACATCTACCCAAAAAAGAATCTATTAAAATCTCCTATCAATACATAGAGAAAATCCAACGAGCAAAAGGCAAATAGTGGCAAAAAGATCAATTTGCTATGAAGATAACAAATTTGAGATATCTTATATATTTTTGGATAATCATTCTTCAAAAAATATGCTTTTTTTACATGGATGGGGAAGCAATAAGGAATTGATGGAAATAGCCTTTAAAGACAGCTTTAAAGACTTTAACCATTATTATGTTGATATGCCAGGATTTGGAAATAGTCCTAATGAGTTCATCATATCCACCAAAGATTATGCCAGTATTATCACTAGTTTCATCAATTCATTTGATATTAAAATAAATATCATATTAGGGCATAGCTTTGGGGGAAAGGTGGCTTTGTTGTGCAATAGCGATGAAATTATTTTACTCAGTTCTGCGGGAATTGTTGTTCCCAAATCATTGAAGGTCAAATTCAAAATATTTAGTGCTAAAATACTCAAAATTCTAGGAATCAATTCGAAAAAACTCCGTAGTGCTGATGCTGATAATCTCAATGAAGCAATGTATGAGGTGTTTAAACAGGTCGTAAATGAAGATTTTAGTAACATATATGCTCATTTTTCCAAAAAAGCTTATATATTTTGGGGAAGAGATGATAAAGCCACCCCCCTATGGTGTGGAGAAAAAATCTCAAGTTTGATGCCCAATAATCATTTTTTTGTTTTGGAGGGCGATCATTATTTTTTTCTCAAACAAGCAAAAACAATAGATAAACAATATCACAAGGAAAATCAATGAAAAAAGCTATTGAAATAACTATCAAAGGGGTTGTTCAAGGAGTAGGTTTTAGAAAATTTTCTAAAATCCAAGCTGATGAACTCCTTATCAAAGGATCAGCTCAAAACTTACCAGATGGGAGTGTTAAGATATATGCTTGTGGAGAAGAAAAAGATATTGAAAATTTTATTTCTATCCTTAAAATTGGACCTTTAAAATCAGAAGTTCAAAGCGTAGAGCTTCATACCATCGCTGATTTTTCATCTGATGTTTTTGAAATTATTCAATAATTATTAATGGGAGCAGGTATGAGCTGGTTAGAGATTTTTGACATTGTCTCAAGATGGATTTTTATTTTTTGTATCAGTTATTATTTGATCACCAATCTTCAATGGTATAACTATAGTTTGTATCGCGTGATCACTAAACATCATAAACAAAAGTGGCATTTTTTTCATTTTGTAGTCCCTATTTGCGTATTTCTGATCTGTGGTTTTTATACTCAAAATATTATTTTCTATCTGTATCTGTATGTGATTGAAGTCCCATTTATACTATTATGGGGATTTAAGCTGGATAAAAAACTAGTCTTCACAAAGCGAGTGATTAGATTTTTTGCAATATGTTTTGCATTCGTATTTTTCAATGAAGTATTGACAGTTTTATCAAAAAACTTCGATCCAAGCCTCCGGTTTTTATATCTTTTGCCCCTATTGTTTGGATGTATATTTTCTAAACTTTATGAGACATTACTTTTGAATCGTTATACACAGATGGCAAAAGATAAACTCGCCTTGATGGCATCTCTGAGAATTATCGCTGTTACAGGAAGTTTTGGAAAAACGAGTATCAAAAATTTTCTCTATCAGATCCTTCAAAATAAATACACCATCTATGCTACTCCAAGAAGCGTGAATACATTTAAAGGAATCATTGATGATATTAATAAAAATCTTGATTTTGGGACAGACATCTATGTTGTTGAAGCAGGTGCAAGAGAATCTGGAGACATAAAAGAAATCGCATCATTATTGCAACAACAATATGCCATCATAGGTGAAGTAGGACATCAACATATGGAATATTTTAAGACTTTTGATAATGTACTACAAACCAAGCTTGAGTTATTGGAATCTAAACGATTAAAAAAAGCTTTTGTTTATGAAAAAAATCCTATTCCTGAATACATATCAGCAGATAAAAAAGCTCTCATTCAACCTTATCCAGACGATATTAGAAATGTTTCTGCTACTTTAGAAGGCACATCATTTGAAATAAAACTTCAAAAACAATGGTATTTATTTAAAACCAAAGTATTGGGTCAATTCAATGTGGATAATATCAGTGTAGCTATAATACTAGCAAATGCTTTGAAAGTTCCTATTGAAGATATTCAAAAATCTGTCTCCAAACTTCAAGCCATACCTCATCGTCTCAACCTTCTTAATGTGAATCAAAAAATTATCATTGATGATAGCTTTAATGGAAATCTAAAAGGAATGCTTGAAGCTATCAGGTTATCCAATCTTTATGATAAACGAAAAATCATCATCACTCCTGGATTGGTTGAAAGTGACCCAGAGTCTAATATCGTACTTGCAAAAGAAATTGATAAGGTCTTTGATATTGCGATCATAACAGGTGAACTCAACTCAAAAATATTATCTGCATATATCCAGAGGCCTCAAAAAATTATTCTAAAAGACAAAACTCAATTAGAAAACATTCTGCAAGGTAGCACTCAAAAGGAAGATTTAATACTTTTTGCCAATGATGCTCCAAGCTATATTTAGGAAAACAAATGGATAGAATCTACTCTCCTTGGCGTAGTGAATATTTCGGCTCAAAAGACGATAGTTGTGTATTTTGTAAAATTAGTGCTCACCCCGAACTTGATGAGCAAAACCGAGTATTTTATCGTGATAATATCTGCTTTGGCGTGATGAACCGCTATCCTTATACTCCTGGTCATTTTATGCTCATTCCACATTTTCACACAGATAGTCCTGATATGCTCACTCAAAAAGATTGGCTACATATACACAAGCTCTCACAAAAAGCAGTATCTCTATTATATGATTATGGAGCTAGTGGCATTAATATCGGTATGAATATCAAAAAAGCAGGAGGTGCAGGGATTCCTGAGCATATTCACTTGCATATACTTCCTCGATATATAGGGGATACAAATTTTTTCACCACAATCGCAGAAGGAAGAACCTATGGGGTAGATTTTGATATCGTGTATGAAAAGATTAAAGAACTAGCTCAAAAATATTTCAAGGAGTGAAAAATGAAAAAATTTTATTTGCTATGGATATTGTGCGTTCTACTTTCAAATCTGTATGGGAACAAATATGATTATCTTCTTTTTAGCAATAACTATAAAGATGTGAGAAAGGGAGTGGATTTGGGGGCTGATGTGAATTCACGCCTACGTGGAAGCACTCCATTATATGATGCTTCTAGAAAAAATAATATGGATATTTTGTATCTTCTAATCAATCGTGGGGCTGATGTGAATGCCATCTCGCACGGCGAAACTGCACTTCATAAGGTAGTTCAATTTGGCAATTTAAAGTTCGCACAAATCCTCTTAAAAGAAGGGGCTGATGTGAATATTAGAGATAGCATCAGAGGAAATACCCCTCTTCATTATGCTGTGTCTAGGCAAGATAGCAATATGATAGCCTTATTAATGAAATATGGAGGAGATATGTATATTAAAAATAACAGTGGGGATACCCCAGCACGCTATATCCTGTCGCGCGTAAGCGTACCTGCTGTGAGATTTAATGATAAAAATATTTCTCTGGCATCAAGTCCCTTTATGGTTTCTCAAGGCTCTGTAGGATTCTCTATAGCCAATCTCACACCTGATTTTATAACCATCACTTATGCAGCTCTATATATTGATGGCGATCTTGTATCAGAATCTCAATTCAACCGAACTCTACCTCCTAGTGCTTCAGCCACTATCGGATCATTGCCTATTAGCAATAATGCATATAGGAGTATCTCTATCAACCGATCAGGAATAGCAAGAATTAAATATGGCTTTGCCGTTGAATATACCATTAATGGGAGCAATAAGAGTATGTATAAAACTACTCGGGTAGATATTCAAGTATGGTAAATCCCCAAAAGGATGGTTCCTTTTGAGGGTTAAATAAAAAATTCAGTTATTTTCTACTAGATTTTACTTACATATATCAATTTTATATTATAATAACTCGCATTATCATTAAAAAATGGAGAAATTCAATGAAGAAAATTCTACTAGCACTTGCTTTTATAAGTGTATTGGGTTATTCGCTAAGTGCACTCACACTTGATAGTAAAAGTGCAAAAATCTATTTTGTGGGCTACAAGCTCAAAAATAAGACAAAGGTTCCAGGTTTCATCGATGGCGTTGTTTTTACTTTTGCAAAAACTCAAGGCAGTATCTCTGATATTATTTCCAAAGTCAAAGTAACTGCGGATTTTGCCAAAGAAAACACCAAAGATAAAACAAGAGACAATAACATTCATAGAACCTTTATCGCTAATCTCAAAGATTCTAAGATTAAAGCTGAGGTTTTAAAAATAAACGGGAATGATTCAGAAGGTGAATTAACAGCAAAAATAACCTTTAATGGTGTGAGTAAAGAAATCCCTATGAAATACGTTCTAGCTGATGGTAAATTCAAAGCTTCGGGAAAAATTGATATGTCTAAAGATTTCAATCTAAATAAATCTTATGTGGCTCTATCTACAGATAAAATGATTTCTGCACTTCATGGGCACCAAACCTATACTGATGTAGAAATAGGTTTTCAAGCAGACATTAAGTAGCCTTTTGAAATTGGTAGATTTCCTACCAATTTCACTCTAATAAACTTTCTAACTCTTCTTCAGATCAAACAAAAATTCCTACTTCTTATTTCATCTTTGTTTTATAGTTTAATCTCTTGCATAGAGGATTTATTAGAGGACAAAATATTTTGGGATTACTAGAAAAATCTTTTGGAATAATAGAAAATCTCACATTCTCGCCCCCAGAAATAAGAAGAATACTAGAAGTCTTTTTATCAAATTTGATGGCACACTTGGAAGTATTATCCTGCTGAAAACGAAAAAACACAGCATCAATTTTACTTCTCTCAACAGGCCTATATGAAAGCAAAGAAAGAGTAAAAAGACTAGAGAGTTCATTTTGGATATTGGCTAACCTTGTGCTTAAGCTAATCTCGCATATTTTTGAATCAAAGCTAAGTTTGGGTAGTGCAAAAGTCAAAATTATTCCAAAAATCACAATAGTAAATACAAGTTCTATATAGCTAAATGCCTTAGAGTTTGATGCTACCATTGCTAAATGAAATAGAAATTGGCTTATTATAGATCTTAGCAAGTTTTTGACACAAAGGTGAATTCACAGATTTATCAATATTTACATCAAGATTACTGCCAGAGAAATCTATGAGGACACAATTATTTTTATCATCCAAAGCCCCATCTTTTGCCAGACGCACACCATTTGAAGTTGGTATCCACCTAGTAGGATTGAGTCCCGCTGTTTGCATTATAAAATCACCATTAAGAGCACTAGAATCTATATCTTCGGTGAGGCTTTTAGCCTGAATGGAGCTTAAAATACTCTGAATATCACTCTGTACCGCCACATACTGTGCATCGCTACGAGTAATTGAAAGTTTGGGGATAGCTATTGCAGCAATGATACCAATAATCACGATAACAAATACCAATTCAATCATACTGAATGCATTTTTCAAGTTTAATCTCCTATTTAAGTAAAGTATCTACCATATTTTTAACAAAGTTCGCAGAAACACGGGCAGAACTATCTAAAAATTCATCAAAGCTAACATCTGCTTGGCCATCAGCACTATCGCTAATTGATCGGAATATGCAGAAAGGAACTTTTAGCAAATTGCACACAACTGCCACAGAAGCCCCTTCCATTTCAACAGCATCGGCAGAAAAATTTTTGATTAGCCATTGTTTTTTTTCAGCACTCGCAATAAACTGATCTCCTGAGGCAATGATTCCTTCTTGGAGTGAAGTGTCATGCTTTTTTGCTACAGCTCTAGCGATGTCATTGAGCTCTGCATCTGTCTCAATATAAACCTGACTCTCTGGAATAAATCCTAATGGATGACCAAAGGCAGTTATATCTACATCGTGTTGACAAAGTTTAGTAGCGATCATCAAATCCCCTACCTTTAAATCACTTCTCAATCCTCCTGCTACGCCACTAAAGATGATTTTTTCACATCCAAAGTGTAAAATCATACTTGAAGCAGTGAGTGCAGAATGAACTTTGCCAATTTTACTATAGGCAATAAAGATCTGTGCATTTTTATAAGAAATGCAATAGAAGCGATTGCCCCCTAAATTAAATTCCTCATATTTCCCAAATATCTCAAGTAATGGCGTGATTTCTTCGGCCATCGCACCAATAATACCAATTTTCATTTGTTTTCCTTCTATTTTATTTGAGTGATAACTTCATTGAGAGATTCAAGATTGGCCACACTTAATGTAGGTTTTTCACTTAGTCTTTTATTTAATCCCTTCAATACACCTCCGTGACCAAATTCAATAAACATATCCACTTCATCACTTAATTTCCTAATAGATTGTTTATATAAAACAGGCTTTACAAGCTGTTCACTTAAAAGCTCAATGGCTCTTTGTTTTGTATTATAGGCTTCCATCGTTGCATTTGAAAGTACGCTTAAAGAAAACTCCTCGCCCAACAATTCCTCTAACAATACCTTAAAATCATCGCAAATCTCGCCTAAAATGGGGCAATGACTAGCTACCGACATAGGGAGAAGCAATGCTCTTTTTGCCCCCATTTCTTTTATAGCTCCCTCTGCTTCTTGCAAGTCTTTTTTTATACCCGCTAATACAATCTGTCCATCGCCATTGTAGTTCGCACACCAAATGCTCTTCTGGCTAGATTGTTGCTGCAAACAAAAATTTTGAAGCTTATCATCCTCTAGCCCTACCACGACCATCATTCCAGCATCTTTACCCTCACAAGCCTTCTGCATCAACTCCCCTCTTTTGTGGGTCAAAACCATAGCATCTTCAAAACTAAGAGCCCCCGCAATGCTTAGAGCACTGATCTCTCCTAGTGAATGACCAAGTGCAATTTCTGGCAATAAAGAGCATTCCTCCTGTAATATGGTATGGGCAATATAACTCACCAAAAATATTGCAGGTTGCGTGAATGCGGTTTGATTGATCTGTTCATTTTCTTGAAATAATAATTTTTTCATATCAACTTTGATACTTTGAGAAGCTCTTTCAAACAGATCTTTGGCCACACTAAAATTATCGTAGAATTCTTTACCCATACCGATATTTTGGCTTCCTTGACCAGGGAAAATAAAAGCATACTTCATAAATGACCTTTGTTTGAATATTTAGAATATTTAATTTGAGGAGAGGATTTTAACATATTTTACTTGATTTTTTTAATCCGTTCAGTTAAAATGACGCTCTTGATATATTTACAAGATGCTAAGTTGTCAAGTGCATTTTGGCTTTCGTTGGACCGGTGGGTGAGTTGGCTTAAACCACATCCCTGCTAAGGATGCGTAGTCGCAAGATTACCGAGGGTTCGAATCCCTCCCTGTCCGCCATTATATAATTAAACTTCTTTCAAAAAACCTCACAAAACATTATATAAACGAATTTTAGTTACTTTTAGATTTTAGGTAATTCCAAAAAAAATCATTCCTAACTTAATGACTTTATGGGTTAAAATCATCGTCATTTCTTGTCCTTCATGTAGAGTTTAAGACAGTTCTTAAATCTTCTTATGCTAAAATTGCACTGCAATCGTAAATCCCCCTTAGAGTTTTAGGCAGTTCTTAAATCTTCTTATCCTAAATCTTATACAGAGGGTTGATTGCATTGTGCTAGCTTTAGACAACTCTCAGATCTTGTTATGTTGCAATCTTATTGATTCTATATTGAAAGACTATTGATAAAAATAAAGGGCGTAATTAGCCTTTAAACATAATCAAATCCAAAATAGATTTAAAAAAAGAGGAGTATGCAAAAGTTGAAAAATCTTATGTAGATTATCGTAGATAGGGCAACTCAATTAAATACACCAAACAAAAAATAACTTTTTAAAAGAGTGATTTTTTATGCCATACATAATAGACATAATTATAAAATTTCCAAAATACATTCTAAACCAAATAGTTTCGCATAAAAATAAAACATAAGAATTTAAACTCAAATAATCACTATCATAAAAAGATGTCAGCACAAGTTTTGGTTTTAGATAAGTTTATATGTTATAAGATTAAGCAGGGTTTTAAAAATAATATTTTAAGGTACTTGATCAATTTATCACTCGAGGATCTCAAATGTCCCAAATCTCAGCTTATACATTCATCACCAAAAAAATCCAAACAATGGATTTGTCCAATCGTGCCAAAGGAAGTATGTTTGAAAAACTCTCCAAACATTTACTTATAGAAAATGACATAGCTGGGGATTATAAAGATATCAGTCTTTGGAGTGATTGGAAACATAGGGGCAATAGAGCTGATTGTGGGATTGATTTGGTTATTGAGACTCATAGCGGAGAGTTCATAGCTGTGCAATGTAAGTTTTATAAAGATAAGCCTGTTTCATTTGAGGATTTATCTACCTATTTTGCAGAGTTTTTAGGTGGCATAGGGGATATCAAATTTTCAAGAGGTATCATTGTCTATACATCTAGTCTTGGTGCAACCGCTATGGAAAAGATCGAACAAATTAGAAAAACTAAGCCTATTGATTTGATATCAGAAGAAGATTTTATGAATTCTAACATTGATTGGGAAAAACTCGATCCCACTAAACCCCAAGATGAAATCCCCACACATCTTAAGAAAAAGCCAAGGGAGCACCAAAAAGAAGCCATAGAGGCTACAAAATCATATTTTAGTAATCCGAACAATACCCGTGGTAAGCTTATTATGGCCTGTGGCACGGGGAAGACTTACACTTCTTTACAGATCTTAGAAAGTCTCACACCAAAAGAGGGTATTGTTCTTTTTCTTGCCCCAAGCATTGCTTTAGTGGGGCAAACTTTTAGAGAATATTGTGCTCAAAAGAGTGATCCATTTGTTGCTTGTATTGTCTGTAGTGATAGCAAATCTGGACAAAGCGAAGATGATACGAATTTTATTGAGCTACCTATAGCTCCATCTACAAACACAGAGGATATAATCAAAGCCTATACAAAAAGCAAACAAGAAAAGAAACGCTTTATTATCTTCTCAACCTATCAGAGTGCTTTGAAAATAAAATCCGCTCAAACTGAGGGTTTAGGTGAGATTGATCTGATGGTTTGCGATGAAGCTCATCGAAGTGTAGGGGCAATGTATTCTCTAACAAAAGATGAAAGAGAAGCGATGCTAGGAGATATGGGAGATGAGGCTTTGAATTCCTTTACACTTTGCCATAGTGATGAACATATCAAAGCCAAAAAACGTCTTTATATGACCGCTACTCCGAAAGTTTATAAAGATAATGCTAAAACTAAAGCCAAAGAGAGTGATAATTCTATTTTTTCAATGGATGATAAAAGCATCTTTGGAGAAGAAATTTATACTTTAAATTTTGAACAAGCTATAAAAAAAGATCTTCTTTCAGATTATAAAGTCATCATCTTAGCCCTAAGATCTGAAAATCTCTCTAGTGTCGCAAATAATGCTATCTCCAAACTCAAAGCCGAAGGCACAAAACTCCACAATCAGAAGATTGACAGTGAATTTATTTGCAAAATCATCGGCACTCACAAGGGCTTAGCAAAACAAGATCTCATCACTTTAGATGCTGAAAATAAAGAAGATATGGAATTTAAAGATGAATTTGATAATGCCCCTTCAAGAAGAGCGATCAGCTTTTGTAGCAACATTGCCACGAGTAAAAATATCACCCATTCTTTTAAAACTATCATTGAATGTTATGATGAAGAACTCAAAAAAGAGAGTTTTAAAAATCTAGAAGTCAGTATTGACCATATTGATGGGACAATGAATAGCAAAACCCGTCTTGATAAACTCACGATACTCAATAATCCCAAGGATAATACTTGCAATATCTTAAGCAATGCAAGATGTTTGAGTGAAGGTATTGATGTGCCTGCATTAGATAGCATTGTTTTTTTTGATGGACGAAGTGCGATGGTGGATATTATCCAAGCAGTAGGACGAGTGATGAGAAAAGCGCCTGATAAAAAGATGGGTTATATCATTCTTCCTATTGCCTTATCTGATAGCGAGATCAGTAACCTTGACAATGCTATGAATGATAGTGGTTTTAAAAACATTTGGAAGATTCTTAAATCCCTGAGGAGCCACGACACAAGTCTAGTAGATGAAGCAGTCTATAAAGAAAAAGTAAAAATTGTCCTCAGTGATGATAGTGCTCTTAAAAATGACTCACGAGATAAAGAACAAGAAAAAGACCAAAAACAAATACAAACCCTCTTTGATAGCATAACTCTGAAAAACATTGCTGATACAGTCTATAACGTGATACCAACTAAACTAGGAGATAAAGGCTATTGGGAGAGCTTTTCTGCTAAAACCGCAAAGACTGTAGAAACTCTAAATATAAGATTAAGAGATATTTTTACTAAAAAACCTAGCATACTTGAAAATTTTCTCTCTTCTTTAAGAGAAAATATCCATAACTTCATCACCGAAAATGAAGCCATTGATATGATCTGCTCTCATATCATCACTAAGCCTATCTTTGATGCTATCTTTGGAAAAGATATGAACGACAATCCTATCGGCAAGGCTCTTGATGAGGTACTAGAGAAGATTCAAGAGTTAGGATTACAAGGCGAAGAAACTATCTATTTGAATGCACTCTATAAAAATGTCAAAGAAAATGCAGAAATAGCGAAATCTCAAAAAAGCAAACAAGAACTCATCAAAAATCTCTATGATACTTTTCTAAAAACAGCCTTCAAAAAGCAAAGTGAAAAATTAGGGATTGTCTATACACCTATTGAAGTAGTGGATTTTATTCTAAAATCTACTGATGATCTTTTAAAAATGCATTTCAATACAGATTTTAATGATAGTAATGTAAAGGTATTTGACCCTTTTACTGGTACAGGGAGTTTTATCACAAGACTACTCAGTAAAGAGAATAATCTCATAAATGACATCACTCTCAAAGATAAATTTCAAAACGCACTTTTTGCTCAAGATATTGTGCTTTTATCTTATTATATCGCATTTATCAATATCACCCAAAGTGCTAGAGTTAGAGATGCCTCACTTCCTAGCTTTAAAAATATCGCTCTCACAGATAGCCTGGATTATCTAGAAAATACAAGCAAAAGACATGACCTATTCACTAACTCAGGATTAGAAAAAAACAAAGCCATCAAAGACATCATCGCCAATCAAAAGATCAGAGTCATCATAGGTAACCCCCCTTATTCAGGTGGTGCGAGTTCAGAAAATGACAATAACGCCAATATCTCTCATCCACTCTTGGAAAAAAGAGTGAGGGAAACCTATGGAAAACAATCAAATGCTATGTTAGCCAAAAATACTCGTGATACTCTCATTCACGCCATCAGAATGGCAAGTGATAAGCTAGAAGATCAAGGCATTATCTCTTTTATAATCAATGGGAGCTTCATAGATGCCAACTCAGCAGATGGCTTTAGGAAAACCATCGCTAAAGAATTCAGCGATATATATGTTCTCAACCTAAGAGGAGATATCAGATCTCAAATGCAAAATAAAAAACAAGGCGAGGGGGGCAATATCTTTGATATTCAAACGGGCGTGGCGATCATCTTTTTTATCAAAGACACTAGTGCAAAAGAGCATAAAATCCACTACTACGATATAGGTGATTCTCTCAGCAAAGAAGACAAATTTGCCAAACTAAAAGCATTTCAAAGCATCAAAAATATACCCTTTAAAAACATCAACCCCAATCAAAAGGGAGATTGGATCAATCAAAGGGGCGAAGACTTTGAAAAACTCATTGCCCTGAAGAAAAACGCTAGAAATCTTGAAAGTATCTTTGCTGTCAATTCTTCTGGTGTAAGCACCAATAGAGATGCTTGGGTTTATAACTTCTCAAAACAAGCACTCAAAAATGCAATCTCAAAATGCATCGACACATATAGAGAAAATCTAGCTCGCTTTAATCATCAAGAATTTCTAACCGAACACAGCAATATCAAAAAAGCAGAGTTATACAAAAAACTAAGTGATCAAGACATTACCACTGATAAAACAAAAATCTCTTGGACTACGGTACTAAAAAAAGATTTTATAAAAAATACAGCGATTGAAGATTTTGATGAAAAAAATATCAGGATCTCTTCTTATCGTCCCTTTAACAAAAAAAATCTCTATTGGAATAAAACTTGGAATGAAAGACGATCTAAATTTATCGAACTATTCCCTGACGCTAAGGATGAAAATGAACTGATAAATACCACTAATGGGAGTTTTTCAGCCCTAGTTTCTGATAGTATTTGTGATCTTCACTTCATAGGAGATGCTCAAGCTTATCCACTCTATTCATATGAAGCACCAAGTCTCATAGAAAATACAGCTATAAATAATGATCTAGGGGGGGGGGTCGCTTGAAAAAAGATCCGCTATCACTGATTGGGCATTATCACGATTTCAAAGCAGCCTAAAAGATCCAAGCATCAGCAAAGATGAGATCTTTTATTATATCTATGCTATCTTTCATCATCAAAAATATCTAGAAAAATATAAAAGCGAACTAGCCAAAGAAGCCCCAAGAGTAGGCATCAGTAAAGACTTTAAGATTTTAAGTGAGCTTGGCAGAGAATTAGCCTGTCTACATTTGGATTATGAAAAGAGTGAGATGTGGCAAGATGTGCAGTATAAAGATGGGCTATTAGCAAACAAAGAATCTGAAGGCTTTTATGATGTGATAAAAATGAAAAAATCCAAAGATGGTAAAGAGATCGCCTATAATGGCAATATAACCATCAAAAACATCCCTCCTAAGGTATATGAATACAAAATCAATGGTAAGACAGCAGTAGATTGGATCATTGATCGCTATGCTATAAAAATAGACAAGGATAGTGGGATCGAAAATAACCCCAACCACTATGCTGGAGGGAAATATGTGTTTGAACTCATATGCCGCATCATTGTGATGTCACTTAAAAGCGTGGATTTGATGAAAAAAATCAGCGCGTATGAATTTGAAGGATTGGAGAAAATATAACGGGATTTAAATTTTTAGTGAATCTTAATCTTAAAAACTAAAAATTAAATCCCGTTATATTGTCTTTATAAATGAGTAAAAAATAAATTCTTTAAAGAGAGTTTTAGAAGACTCAGAAAATCTCTATTTGAGATAAAAAATATCCTAGAACATCACAATCTCGCTTAATCTGCTACAATCACACGCTAAAAATAAATCCGTACAGTCTTATAATAAATCACATTGAAGAAGTGAATTATTATTGATTGATATTTTATTAATGCCTTTTTGATGTGAGCACGAAAAATCTATGAATCTATAATTATGATACGATACGTAACTATTTATTTTATAAAATTACTTTTTGTATCATATTGATACATAAAAATGTTCTAAAGTTCTTTGTTTTATTTGAATCTATCTTAGAATAGAGGCATAAATCAATATATGGAGTATAAATATGTGTAGAATTTTCATTTTATTAATAACAATTGTTTCTTTTAGTGCCTCTATTGATTATCAATTTGATGGATGGATAGGCTCTTGGAATAAAAGGGCTTTTAATATCAACAACCCCGAATATGTCGATCCTATCAAAGGAATCTATCCAACAGAAAGTTATAGCACTTTGGCTTTGTTTTTAGGAGTGAATACGCAGCTTTATAAAGGAAATTCCTCCTCTGTTGATTTTGGCTTTGCAGGAATATTTGGTGGGGTGGTTTATGACTCCACTAAGTCTGATAGGACAATTGATGGAAAATTATACGTCCCTGATGGTCTTGGTTATAACTATGCTGGTTTTTGGGCGGGATATCTTTTTGATGCACCTTATGGATTTCTTGATGCTGGAAGATATGTCCATAATGTAGTTTTTCCAAGTACCTATATACATTACAACTCTGAATACTTTGAATTTTGGGGAGGTAGATATGCAGTCCCCACAGCATCTTATGCTGATCTTTTTTCTTCTTACACGCAAGGAGTGGATTTGGTATTTAAATACCAGGACTTTAGAATTTTTTTTGAAGCAAGTTTTGGACGTGCAAATGCTTCTTGGGCAGGTTGGATATATGATTGGTATGCCCCTTATTCAATCACAACCAAAAAAGGGGTATTGACAAATTTAGGTATGTATTTTTTGGGTGCGGACTACAGAAAAAATGGTTTGGTGATTCGTCCAAACTTTTATTTTTATCCCACACTTTATTACACTCCCTCTTTAAAAGTTTCTTACCAGAGCAGTCCTGATTTCTTTGAAGAAAATCGCTGGGGATCAAAGACACAATTTTTAATCTTCACCCCCTTTCAGGCCGAAAATGCTAGATTTTATCCTGGAGGTGTGGGACGCTATCGTTATGGAGATTTACCTGATAAATTTGCAGTTTCAATAGACTTTAATCAAACTTTCAATATCGACATTTATAATGTTGGATTTGGATTTCATAAAAACTTTGGGAGTGCAAACGGATACTTAGGAAATAGAGGAAATACGGTATTTCTTGTAGATATTTGGGATGCTTCTGTTTATGACATCGGGCAGTCAATATCTGATGCAATCGGAGCTGATGCCTTCACTCCATACATCTATGGCGGGGGACGTATCAAAAATTTTGAATGGTCAGTCCTAGGAAGACTCACTTATGCAAGAAGAAGCAACGAACAGGCACTAAGAATAGGGGGTTCATATAACTTTAAAAAAGAGGGTATTTTGATAGGTGGATTTATCGAGTTTTTTAGAGATGAAACAAAAGAAGGCTATAAAGTCGGATCATCTAGACCTATTCCAGATAACCCTGAGAATATTGCCGATAGAAGTTATGTAGCCGTGTATGTGAAATATAATTTTTTAACAAATAAATAAACTTGATATTTTGCCAAAAAGGGTGTGTGTGACTCCCATTTTGGCCTTGCTTATGATGGATTTATCTAGTTAAGTTATTTTCTCTCTCTTAATACCTTAAGGGCATTATAAAAAGCTCTTGGCTGATCTGTCATCGTGCTATGCCCAGCGTTTGGAATTAAAAACAATTCTTTTTTCGGAGCATTGATTTTATAAAAATACTTGATCGCATTCACGGTTGGGACTTGCCAATCATCCATTCCCAAAATATAATAAACAGGGATTTTATAATTGGGTGTTTTATACAAATCAAAACCCATCATATATTTATAAATATTGCTATAGATTGGACCATTTCTGTTATAGGTTTCTTGTGACTTTGTTGTTGGCTTGATGATCATATTGATGATCTTATACTTAGCTTGGAGAGTTCTTATCATTACGAGATCTTTAAAAATCTCATTTTCGTCTTTGAGATAAGGATATTTAGAAATTTTATCCAAAGCTTTTAGATCTTCTTTGTTGCCACTTCTTTTCACCACATCATAGAGATGTTCATACACAATCCTTTCATCTTCCATCGCATTACTCACCTGCCCTACTCCAATATAATAAAGAACATCTTTAGGATATTTCAAAACAAATTCACTCCCTAACACACTCCCCCAACTATGTCCTAAAATAGCAATTTTATCTTGATGAAATTTCTTTTTGAGATATGCCACAACCTGCCTTGTATCTTCAATCATATTATCTATGGTGGGCTTATTTTTTGCATCTAAGATTTGTTTGGATTGGTGATTTCTTTCATAGGTCTTCCCTGCTCCTCTTTGATCCCAATAAACCACATTGTATAATTTTTCTAAATTCCTCATTAAGGGCTCTTTTGTGATTCCAGAAAGACCTGGCCCCCCATGCAAATACAAAAGTACTGGATTGCGCAAATCTTCACCTTTTATCATTATGTATTGCTCAATTCCATTGATTTTTATATACATTTTCTCATCAATGGCTAATTTTGAAACTTTCTCATCATTAAAAGGGGCATGTAATATCAAAAATGCATCTGGATTCTCACCCAAAGATTTATCAACACTTGGAGCATCTTTTGCATTTGAAATCTGAGCTAAAAATAGCATACTTAAAAACAAAGGCACAATCTTAAAACCTATCCTAAAAAATCGCTTCATAAAAACTCCTTAAAAAAATATTCAATGATTATTTATATCCAACCTTATGAAATATACTCACCATTAATCAAGTATTTTATCTATATTGTTTCTTTTGGTAATGTTAAAACAAAAAAATATTCTAATAAATAAAAAATTTTTATTTATCTCTTTATTTTTTATATGATTTAATTGAATACTAAATCATAATTGGAGCAAAAATGTTACATAAAAAATTCAGTCTGATTTTTATATTTGGATGCGCCCTCTTTTTAAATGCAGAGCAAAATATTGGGGATTATGGGAAAAATCAATTTTTTTTGGGAGCAGAGGCAAATTTACTCAGTAGGACTGCGTTCACTCATCCTGCTACCATTGGATCAAATGACAAAATCAAAGGTCTTGAGAATGCCAATAATGGGATATATCCTCAAGATAGCTTTGCTTATACGAGTTTGAAGTTTTATGGTGATTACGATTACAATATCAATGACGAAAAAAAATTAAAAGTATCTTTGGGATATTTTGGTGGCGTAGCCTACACATATAATGGCGCTTATCCTTTGCCTGATGATATAAAAAAGAACAATCCTGAAGCCATCGAATTTCATCGTTTTTTATTTTATCGTGCTTTTATAGGATATGATGATCCTAATAATTTCCTTCGCATAGGGAGATTTATTGTAGAAGATGATGACTGGATAAAATCCACCGCACAAGGTGCACAGTATATCTATAGCGGGGATAATTTTTTAGTCAAATTGCTTGGGATTTCAGATCTAACAACCGCATTTGGTGCTTGGGTATGGGATTTTCAAAATAAAAGCATACCAAATGGTCTTTATCAAATAAGCTTGGAGTACCACACTCAAGATAAAAAAATCAAAGTACGACCCTATATTTATTCGGTTCCTGATTATTACACCATACCAGGTTTTTCACTAAAAATAAATGTAGGAGATAAAGACACCTTCTTATGGCAGACCTACATCACGGCTTCTTATGAGAAATTTCACCACAAAGCCCACTTTAGTGATACAAAACTTCTTTTCCCTTATGTGGATGTCGGTGAAGATGCTGGAAATATTTATATTCTTCAGAGTTTTAGTTTTTTAAAAAATTATCAAGTCCAATTGAGTTATTTTAAAAATTTTGGAAATTTCAATGCAATGCTTGGAACTTATGGAAATCCAGGAATGGTGGGAATCTATGACAATAGCTATTATGCAAACGTATGGCTGAGTGATTTTTTAGCTAAAGATTCTCAAAGTTTTCTGTTAAATACCACAACTACCGTATTAAAAAACACAGTTCTTGGGTTGTTTTACAGAGGAACGTGGTCTTACCGTAGTACTGAAAATACAGCTGGTATCTTGGCATCATATAATTGGACGCCTAATATAACACTAAAGGGAATCTTAGCATATTATTTAGATGAGACATTTGCAGGGTATAACTCTAGATTCTGGATACCCACCAAAGATGTTCCCATTCAAGCAAGAGGTCCAATCACAAAAACAGACACACCAAAAAACTTCGGGGACAGGAGTTATTTTATGTTCAACCTGATCGTGCGTTTATAGCTTTTTTATTGAGCGTTAATTTTTCTCACTACTAGCGATTGTTTTGAGATAACCATTCTCGCTCAGCATTATGTAGAGCTGACCCATCACTTCTTTCTTTGTTTCTTCATCAATATCTTGATTTTCTTCAATGCGTTGTTTTAAAATGCGTTCAATCTCTTTTGTATCATAATCCAAATCATCTAATACATCTAATATCGTCTGTGCTTCTAAAAGATTTTCTATTTCATAACCCTTATTCAAATCATCATCAAAAATCACACTCAATTCAGTTGGATGAGTGAATAGATTATGTCGCATTCCTAAAACCTCTTGATAAGCTCCTACGAGGAAAAATCCTAAAAAATATTCTTCTTTGGTCACATCTACATCGTGCAAAAACAATGGCTTGGAAGAATCAAACGCGATTTCTCCATCACTATCACAAGTAATATCCCATAAACTTGCACTTCTTGTTGGTCTGCGATTGAGCCTATCTAAAGGCATCACAGGGAAACTCTGACCTAAGCCCCAATAATCAGGTAAACTCTGAAAAAATGAACAATTTAAAAGATAGCGTTCTTGGACTTGTTCTTGAATACGAATAATGTCATTATGATTCTTATACTTAAGGAGTTTAATAACTTTTTTAATAATAAGATGGACAAGAACTTCAGTATTGCTCCTATCTTGCAAATCAATATAGCCTAAATCAAATAAAGTCAGTAAAGATTCCATATGATCAAAACTATCGTGCAAATATTCAATCGCATTTTTTTCGCTCATACTCTGATATAAATCTAGCATTTCAGCGATAAGAGGAGGATTCTTCTCTTTAAGTTTGAGAGCCTTTTCGTCATATTCTTGAGAAAATAACTCTAAAACAGGAGTTATTAACACAGCGTGATTAGCAGAAATATAACGTCCCGATTCAATATAGATATCAGGTTCGGGTTCTTTTTTATTTTTCACAATCTCTTTAAGCGAAAACACAACATCTCCGCTAAATTCACTTAGAGTATAATTTCGATTATTGCTTCCTTCATGCTGGGTATATTCTACTGCCAATCCTCCGCCAATATTCACACAAGTTAAACTAGTTGCTCCCATTTTCCTGAGCTCTGCATAAATATTCCCCGCTTCTCTAATAGCTTTTTTTAGAGGAGAAATATCACTGATCTGACTCCCAATATGAAAATGAATCATTGTGAATTTATGCAAAAGATTAGAATCTTCTAAAAGTTTAATAGCTTCCAAAAGCTCAGTACTTGTAAGTCCAAACTTGGAGTTAATTCCGCCACTTTTTGCCCAAATACCCGTGCCAGTACTATGAAGACGAATCCTTAGACCTATTTTTGGATAAGGTTCACCCATTTCTTTTGCAACTTCAATGATGGTTTCAAGTTCATTTAAACCCTCAATCGTAAGAGTGATGTCATGCCCCATATTGGCAGCCACAAAGCCTAAATTTATCATTTCTTTATCTTTGAAACCATTCACAGTGATAGGAGAACCTTTATTTGTATATGCCATTGCTACAATCAATTCAGACTTACTGCCAGCTTCTAATCCATAGCATTTATCTTGACTGCAAGTCACTAGAGGAAGTACAAAATTAGGCATCTGATTCACTTTGAGAGGAAAGACGGCTTTGAAATTTCCCTTGTATTTATATTCCTGAATAGAGCTTTCAAAAGTAGTGAATATTTTTTCGATTTGTTTTTGAATCAAATGTGGAAAACGGATCAAAAGAGGACCTTTGTAGCCTTTTTCTCTAACATCATTCACGATCTCAATAAGGGCGGGTTTATTTTTATGATTTACCTTCACCACTCCATCATCAATAATAAAATCATCATTTGACCAAAATTTGATCCCATAATCAACCATATTTTTTCCTCTAAGCTAGATATATTGGGTAAATTATAGCATTTATATTGAATTTTATAGCTCCTCTTAGTAAGCTGATATATAATTAGAAAATTTTATTTCTAAGGCTTAAAATGTTAGATCTAAACAATGAAACAAATATCAATTTTAATCACTCTATCTTGGAAAAAATATCGCTATTTTTAAGCCAAAGAGATATTGAACTTATTCTCACTGATAATGAAGGAATAAAAGAATTAAACTTAACGTATCGCTCTAAAGATAATGCAACAGATGTGTTGAGTTTCCCGTTTGATGATATGGGTATCATTGGCGGAAATTTACCATTAGGAAGCGTGGTTATCAATATAGAAATGGCGAAAAAAATAAGTGAGGAATTGGAGCATCCTTTAGAGTCGGAAATAGCTCTATTATTTATACACGGAAGTCTTCACCTTTTGGGTTATGATCATGAAAAAGACAATGGCGAACATAGGCTAAAAGAAAAAGAGTTGATGGGCTTATTTAACTTACCCAAAAGTCTTATTGATAGGAATGAATGCAAATAAGCTCAAAATCTCTGAAGTTTTCGTAAGTTTTTATCAAAGTGCATTAAAAGATAAAGGCACACACAATGACTTGCCTGAATTGTTTTTATGGTATGGGAAATTCAACGATTATCAATTTTCTCAGGATAGAGATCGTGATTTTTTAATCGATACTCTGCTATGTCTTGATATTTTGTGCCTATTATTCCATAATTCACATAAGGATCAATGCTGATGCCTCCTCTGGGAGTGAATTTCCCCCACACCTCTATGTATTTTGGACTCATAGCTTTGATAAGATCTTTAAGAATAATATTCATACAGTCTTCGTGAAAAGCTCCGTGATTGCGGAAACTAAAAAGATACAACTTCAAAGATTTTGACTCCACCATCTTTTTTGCTGGAATATAGCTGATATAAATACTAGCAAAATCTGGTTGAGAAGTGATGGGGCAAAGACTTGTAAATTCAGGACAATTAAACTTCACAAAATAATCATTTTCAGAATGTTTATTATCAAAAACTTCCAAAATATTTGGATTATAATCAAAATCATATTTTGTATTTTGATTTCCTAAAAGCGTTATATTATCCAAATGTTTTTTATCCATTTTTAGCTCCCACAAAATTTCTGAATTATACAAATTTTATAATAAAATATCTCTATGAAAATAACACCACTTGAGCATCAAAAACTCCAAAAAATAGGTTGCAAGGATCTACTTTCTTTTGCCATATACGTTCCCAAGAGTTATCTCAACACATGTTTGTTGGATTCTTTGGAAAATAACTCTATAGGGGCTGTGAGTGTTGAGATTCACTCTTTAGATTTTATCAGGGGTAAAAACATACTAAAAATCCAAGCCTTTATGCCAAAATTTGAAAAATTTCTAGAGATGGTGATTTTTAATGCAAAAAGCTTCCATAAAAATATTTTTTCTACAGGAAAAAGTCTCTATGTCTTAGGAAAAATCGAATATAGATTCAATAAATATACAATCGTTCAACCAAAAATCACTGACGAAGTGGGGAAGATTGTACCTATTTTTAAAAGCACTGCTTTAAAAAGCTCTGTTATTTCTGAACTTGCCCAAAAACTTATTATCCAGAAAAATCTAATAAATGAAGGAATTCCTAGCAATATTGCTAAAAAAATCGAGATACTTTTTCACCCTACAAAAGAATTCTTCAAAGAATATCAAAAAACCATCTCCCTCCCAACCCCATATATGAACGCACTTAAATGGGTAGAAATCTATAGTTATCTTAAGGATTTATCAAAAAAACGAAGATATTTTAATGCCAAATATATTTGTAAGGGAGAGTATCAAACTTTTATAAAATCCCTTCCCTTCTCTCTCACTCCCGCACAAAACCAAACCATAGAAACCATCGCAAAAGATTTAGCACAACCTATTGCTGCCAAGCGTTTGATTATGGGAGATGTGGGTTGTGGAAAAACAATAGTTATTTTAAGTGCTGTCATGATGGCTTATCCTCAAAAATCTGTATTGATGGCACCTACAACTATTCTAGCTAGACAGCTCTATGAAGAAGCCCAAAAATATCTCCCTGCAGAGATCAAAACAAAACTGATTACCACAGACACAAAGGATGTTGAAATACACAAGGATATTTTTGGAGAGCAAGTGCATTTTATCATTGGAACCCAAGCTCTACTTTACAGGGATTTCCAAACAGAGGATCTAGCCCTTGTGATGAGTGATGAACAACACCGATTTGGAACCAAACAACGCCATCAACTAGAAAAGAGTACTGAAGAAAAAACTTCTGAGCATACTAAAAAGCCTCACGTATTACAATTCTCTGCAACCCCAATCCCTAGAACAATGGCTATGTTAAACTCAAGCCTCATAGATGTGAGTTATATCAAAGATATCCCATTCAAAAAAGACATCACCACAAAAATTATTGATAAAAATGATTTTCCTTCACTAATCTCTCATATTCACTCAGAAATCAATGAAAATAGGCAAATCGCAATTGTTTATCCGCTAGTACAAGAGAGTGAAAGTTTTGATTATCTCTCACTCAAGGAAGGTATGATATTTTGGAAAAAACATTTCAAAAACGTGTATGTAACCTCTGGGCAAGATAAGGACAAAGAACAAATTTTACAAGATTTTAGAGATAATGGCAATATCTTACTAGCAACCACCCTAATAGAAGTAGGCATCTCGCTTCCAAAACTCTCTAGTATTGTGATTGTAGCACCAGAGAGGTTAGGACTTGCCACACTTCACCAATTGCGTGGAAGAGTTAGCAGAAACGGCTTAAAGGGATACTGTTTTTTATACACCAACACCAAGGATTCTCAAAGACTCAAAGATTTTTCAAAACATCTGAGCGGTTTTGACATCGCAGAACTCGACTTAAAATACCGAAATAGTGGGGATCTTTTGATGGGAGAGAGGCAAAGTGGAGCAGAATTTAAATTTTTTAATATGAGCACTGATGAGCAAATTTTATCTGAAGTAAAAGACCACATCCATCGCACAAGCCGTGTAGCAGGATCTAAATTTATTGACTGATAGCAAAAATACCTTTTATGTGATGATCTTTCCCACAAATATTTTCAATCTTCTCTTCATCTATGCTCACTTCAATACCATCATCAGCATGTTTAAATAAAATTTTCACATTATTACTCTTACTAAAAAAATAAAATTCATCCCCCTTTTGCTTTCCTTCTCCTTCAAAAATACAATCCCTACTCTCATAAGGCGTGATAAGAGAAAATGTTAAAACATATTTATTGTTTTCTAATTGATTTAATTGCATTTTTTCCCAAGAAGTATCAGTGAGGCTCATCATATACTTAACATTTAAAAAATTTGCTTTAGCAGATTCTTTGAGTTCGCTTTGACCTTCATCGCTACTTTGTTTATCTGAGCATCCTAATAAAAATATCCATGCTAATAGCAGCGCTAACAATATTTTTGAATTCAGCATTTTATTACTCTCCAAATATTCCAATTAATTTATCAATAATTTTTTTTGTTACCTCTTGGAGTGCCTTCACCTCATCAGCTTTGACTTCTTGTGTTTGTATCAAAAATCCATTCATCTTTTTTCCAGATTTGAGAACATTATAACTCAAAGCTATCTGAGCTACAGGCTTGGGTTCATCACGAATCTCTAATGAAAGCAAGGTGAGTTTTAAAATATTTCCTGGAAGTTGTGTCCCAAATGGAGGCAAATCAATTGAAACACAATGCTTAAAAGCTTCTTGAATAAATAAGTCTTTGAAAATATTTTTAGGAAAATCAATCCATTCCTTGCCTTGTAGATTCGATATTTTCCCATCATCACCATGGATGATAATTTTTTTACTATCATAAATACCTAGACTATCAATATCAATGAGTGCAATATTTTTATATGCCCTACAAGAATTAGGAAGAACTGTAGGATTAAAATCATAAGATTGGATGATTGGTAATTCTGATTTTATCTTTAAACTGATGCACCCTGCAAACAACAAGGGAAGTACAACAAGAAAAGAGGTGGTTGATTTTTTCATTTTTGGACTCCAAATAGTGTATTGTAGGGGTTAGAATCAAAATTATCTATCACTCCTGAACCTTTTTGGAAAAATTGATTCATGCTTTTTAGGCTTCTTTCAAGCTCTATGACAACAGGATTTAACATCTGTTTCACATCATATTCACCGCTTTCAAGCTTATGATTGATATTTGATAAAAGTAAATTAGAATTTTTTGAGAGTCTATTGATTTCATCTTTTGTTTGCACAAGAGTTTCAGATAGTGAATCCAAGGATTTGATGATGTTAGAAACACTTTTGATATTTTCAGTGTCGGTGAGATCTTTGATATTTTTAAGTACGCCAAGCAATTCCTTAGTCACCTCATCAGCTTGAGAGGCTATTTTCCCCATAAAATTTTGTTTGAAATTCAAAATATGCGGATCATCCTTACCTACAAATGAGGCATCATCACTCTGCTCCAAAGCCAAATATCCAAGACCTGCTAATCCCTCAGAATTTGGAGTTACGAAGGAATTTTTATGAATGGGAATATTAGATAAAAGATTAAGTCCTATTTTTACTGTTCCTAGTCTATCTTTATCAAAAGAAACACTACTCACACTTCCTATCGTGATTCCTTTATACTTTACAGGTGTATTTATAGTGATGCCAGAAATTTCATTATCTGTATAGACCTCATAGGCTTGATATTTATTATCATTTACCCCAATACGACCGATCCAAAATATAAAAATAACCATACACACAACTACGGCAAAAAATACGCTTCCAATGACCGTATAATTTATATTTCTTTCCAAAATTTATCTCCTCGTGTTGAGTTAAATAAGTTGTCTTCTGTCAGACCTTCTGTCCTGGCTTTAAAACTAAATTCTCTAAGATTTCCATCAAAATCAATATGACCATCTTTTAATAGTATAAATCTATCCACAGTATCAGCAATAGAATCTAAATCGTGCGTGATCATCACAATCGTCAAATTAAGCATTTCTTTTAGTTTCAAAATGAGTTCATCAAACTTCCCAGCACTCATTGGATCTAGACCACTTGTTGGCTCATCTAAAAATAAGATTTCAGGACCAATCGCCATTGCTCTAGCAAGTCCCACTCGTTTTTTCATCCCCCCACTGAGTTCATAAGGATATAAATCATACACCCTTTTGTTTAATCCTACCATTTCTAGCCATATCTTAGAAACCTCTTGAATTTCTTTTTTTGAATAAACGCTATATTCTTCAAGCATAATGCCTACATTTTCCAAAACGGTTAATGAACTATAAAGAGCTCCAAACTGAAAAAGTATGCCACAACGATTCAAAAATATTCTTCTTTTGTCTTCCTTGAGACTCCAAATGTCTTCACCAAAAATCTCAATCTTTCCAGACTTAGGATAATTCAATAATATCATAGTGCGAAGCAACGTGCTTTTACCACTACCACTCCCTCCTAATATGGCGAAGATCTCTCCTCTTTGGACTGCAAAACTAATGTTATTATGAATTATATGTTTTCCATAAGCAGTGTAGAGATTTTTAATGTCTATGATTGGTTTCATATGGCCAACTTTGTGAAGATAACTGAAAAGATTGCATTGATAAAGATGATCCAAAACAACGCATTCACAACACTCACGGTGGTTAATCTGCCAACCTCTTCTGTGTCCCCCTTCACCTCAAATCCCCTAAAACAACCTACCATCGCTATTGCCCAACCAAAAAATGGTGCCTTGATAATTCCAACCCAAAAATGATTCCAACCTACCGTGTCATAGAATCTATCAATATATTGTCCAAAACCAACACCCAATTGATATTTAATAGCCAACATTCCTCCAAATAATGCAAAGCCATCAGCCAAAAAGACCATTAAAGGCATTGCGATAACTAATGCTAAAACTCTAGGTAACACCAAAAACTCAAATACATTAAAATTCATTGTCTTCATCGCATCAAGCTCTTCGGTAATCTTCATTACTCCAATTTGTGCTGTAAAACTAGAGGCACTTCGCCCAGCAATCACTAGTGCAAGTATAAAAGGACCCATCTCTCGGAGCGAAAGCTTGGCTGTGGTTTCAACGCTCATCATTGGTACTCCCATACTCTGAAGTTGTATAGCTCCTTGTAATGTAATAGCAGACCCCACAATGAGTGCTGTTAAAATACTTACAGGCAATGCTTTAAAACCTGATTGATTGATATGATAAAAAAGTGGCGCGATGCGTATTCTTGATGGATGCAATATAGACTGGCAAAAAAAATAAAGCGTTATTCCTGTGAAATTAAAAAAATCTAATGTCTTGGTAAAAGCACCACAAATACTCTTCCCCAAAGACTCCATAGGAGTTAAAAATATTTTTGATGTCTTTTTTATGGTATTTTGGGAAGGATTTTTGCTTGATGCGTGTGTATCTAAGCGATTATTTTGAAGGATTTTTGGCAAAACTGCAGATATGGTCTCTAAAATTTTGCAAATCTTCTCAGAAGCATTGATGAAAGTTGTGTCTAGATTATAAAATCTTAGAATCCTGAACAATGAAACTGCGAACATAAAATCAAAATTTTCTGTATGCTCAAAATCAATTATCAACTCTTTTGAAGTATTTTTGATATTAGATCTTAAGGCATTGAGATATTTAGAGTGAGTTTGAAAGTTACAATTTCCATCAAGACAAATAATTAGTCTTTGAGAATCTTCCATAATTCTCAATGGCGATGAAAAGGATGTTTTGATATTTTGCATACTCGCATGTATATCTTGGGAGTGAATTTGAAAATCCCAGTCCCTATCAAGACAAACAATCAATTTTTGAGAATCTTTTAACATTCTCAAAGAGGTTTTTGACATTGTCCTTCCTTCGATATTTTTGCTAAGATTATAACAAAAAAAGTTGCATAAGCAACCATTCATTTAAGGGTCAAGAAATGAATAGAATTAAAAAAATTGCTGTGGTATTAGCTTTCTTTCATATTCTTGCATGTGCCCAAGAAACTCCAGATTTATCCAGTGATAAAGCAATGCAGATAACCAATCAAACAACAAAATATAAAAACGAAGGCTATGGAGTCACTCAAATCAGAGAAAAACAAACACTTATTCGTAAAAAAAGTGGAAAATACATTGGTGTGGGAATAGGAGTTTTTGAAATCAAAAAAAAATATGATCAAGAAATTCAGCAAGGTCTCCCTGCAATGTTGTCTTTAAAAACAGGCTCTCAAACATTTTTTAACAAAAATATAGGGATTCGAGGATTCTTTGGTTTGGATTTGGCAAGTGGATTTGCCAATTACAAATTAGAACCCGATCATAGCAACTCGTTTTTTGCTATGATTTCTCTAGGGATTGATGTGATAGCTGAATTTCCTCTCAATCAAAGCTACAAGCATTTTTTAGGAGCATTTGCTGGACTTGGTGGCGGTGCACTGATTTATGCAGATAACCAAAATTTTAAACTTATCAAAAATTCCATTTATGTTGCAGGCCTTATTATTGAAGCTGGAGTAACGCTTGATATTTTTGTGAAACATCGAATAGAATTGGGGATAAAAGTTCTTCCAACTTCAAAAAGCCTACTTAACAACGGAGATTTCCAAACAAGTCTGATGCCATATGTAATGTATAATTATAAATTCTAAATTTATTCTACCGTCACGCTTTTTGCTAAATTTCTAGGCATATCCACATCATTTCCTAGCTTAATGGCAACCTCTAGTGCCAAAAGTTGCAATGCCACCATCATAGAAAAAAACTCTTCCATATAATCTTGTGCAGGGTTAATATAAACCATATCATCAGCAGCTTGTACTTCTTGTGAACTGATAACACAAATCGTAGAATCCCTTGCACTAAGCTCCTCCACATTGCTTTTGATTTTTTCACTCAACAAATGTTGAGGCACCAAGGCAATAGTGAATAACAAAGAATCAGCCAATGCTATGGGCCCGTGTTTCATTTCTCCACTTGGATAGCCTTCTGCGTGCAAATAGCTAATTTCTTTGAGTTTTAATGCACCTTCTAGAGCCAAAGGATAAAATACATCTCTACCAATGAAGAAAAAGCCATGTCCGTGCAAATATCTCTTTGAAAGACGTTTTAATCTTTCATGAAGTTTAGGATCAACCTCTGTGGCCTTTATAGCTCGTACCATGGATTTGAACTGCTTTTGGAAACCTTCCTTATCAAGCAAGTTTTTTTGAGTTGCTATATACACCCCAAATATCCATAAAACCATCATTTGCGTGGCAAATGCTTTTGTAGAAGCCACACCTTTTTCAATCCCTGCACGAGTTAAAATCACTGCATCACTTTCACGCACAATCGAACTGTTATCAACATTGCAAATTGCTAAAGTTTTTAGACGATTTTCCTTAGCGAGTTTAAGTGCTTCTAGAGTATCTGCAGTTTCTCCACTTTGAGAAATAACAATAAAAAGTTCGGATTTTTTCATCACTGGATTTGCGTATCTAAATTCACTCGCCATCAATACATTGGTTCTGATTTTTGCAATTCTCTCTAAAAGATATTTTCCGCTCATAGCTGCGTGATAACTAGTTCCGCAGGCACAAATAGTAAGCTCATTGATGCCCTCAAGAAAATCCTCAGGAATAGATTCTAATACAACCCCTTCTTCATTTACCCTTCCCATCATCGTTTCAAGTAAAACCTTATGTTGTTCATAGATTTCTTTTTCCATAAAATACCTGAAACCATCTTTTTGTGCAAATGCTTTATTTTTCTCTAAAGATCTGATATTTTTTAAAGACTCAAAAGAATCAACATCCATATATCCCATATCTCCATCTTCAAGATAAACAACCTTATTAACATATCCCATCACACAAGCATCTGAGCTTCCAAAATATACTCCATCATCTCCTTTACCAATAACCAATGGTGATCCATTTTTGGCATAAAAAATCCTGCCAGGATATTTCACGCTGATAAGTAAAATCGCATAAGCTCCCTTGAGAGATTGAATAGTTTGTTTAAAAGCTTCAAGTCCATCTTCTGTATGTTTTAAAGATTCTTCAAATAAACGTACGACAACCTCCGTATCTGTTTGACTTAAAAAAGAATGTCCTTTTTGCTCAAGATCTTTTTTGATTTCTTGATAATTTTCTATGATTCCATTATGAACAATATTACTAAATTCAGCAATTTGGGGGTGAGCATTAGTTTCTGTGGGTTTTCCGTGTGTTGCCCAACGTGTATGTCCTATCCCCACACCAAATCCTTTGGAGAGAAAATCTGAACATTTATTTTCAAGATTGCAGATCTTTCCCACTGCTCTAAATGTTTTAAGCTCATCAGAACATAAAACGGCTATACCAGCACTATCATAACCTCTATATTCAAGCTCTTTGAGACCATTGATGAGTATTTCTTTTTTTTCGCTACTGCCGATATAGCCCACAATACCACACATTCAAAACCTCCAAAATTTCAATTTTTAGCATTTTACAATAAACTCATTTATTGTTCTTAAAAAAAGATTTATTCAAAAAACAGAAACCTTTTTAAGTATAATATTCCCACACTATAAACTAAGGATAGAAAATGCGAAGCGATACCATTAAAAAAGGACATTCAAGAACGCCTCATAGAAGTTTGCTTAGAGGCGTGGGGCTCAAAGATGAAGACTTTGATAAGCCATTTATTGGAGTAGCAAATAGCCATATTGATATTATACCTGGTCATTATTTTCTGCCTGAATATGGAAAAATCGTGAAGGAAGAGATTCGCAAAGCTGGTGGCGTTCCTTTTGAATTTAATACAATAGGAGTGGATGATGGCATAGCAATGGGACATAGTGGAATGCTTTATAGTTTGCCAAGCAGAGAGCTTATCGCGGACTGCATAGAAACAGTTATGAACGCTCACAAGCTTGATGCAATGATCTGTATTCCCAACTGTGACAAAATAGTTCCAGGAATGCTAATGGGTGCTCTGAGAGTAAATGTTCCTACTATTTTTGTAAGCGGTGGACCAATGTTGGCAGGAACACTCAATGATGGAAGTCGTATTGGTCTTTCACAGGTATTTGAAGCTATAGGAGCTTATGAAGCTAAAAAAATAGATAAAGATAAACTCTATGAAATTGAATGCAAAGCTTGTCCAAGCGGAGGAAGTTGTAGTGGCATGTTCACAGCTAACTCTATGAATACACTCTGTGAAGCGATGGGCATAGCTCTTCCTGGAAATGGAACTATCCCTGCTCTTACCAAGGAAAGAGAAGAACTATTAAGAAAAGCAGCTAGAAGAATCGTAGAAATTGCCCTTGATGAAGCAAAATCTGAAAAATTCAAAATGAAAAATATCGTTAATCACAAAGCCATTCACAATGCTTTTGTGGTTGATATGGCAATGGGAGGTAGCACCAATACAGTCTTACATATGTTGGCTATTGCCAAAGAAGCGGATGTGGATTTCAATCTTAAAAATATAAATGAAATCGCAAAAAATGTTTCTCATCTCACAAAAATAGCACCTGCAGTCACAAATGTATTTATGGAAGATATCAATCGTGCTGGAGGCGTGAGTGCTGTAATGAATGAAGTGAATAAAAGGGGTGGGATTATCTATGACACTTTAACCATCACCGGGGAAAGCACGATAGAACGTATCAAAAATGCCTCTATCAAAGATACTGCCATTATTCATACAAATGAAACTGCATACTCGCAGACAGGTGGATTAAAAATACTTTATGGAAATCTCGCTCAAGAAGGAGCTGTCATTAAAGCTGGTGCAATGGTAGAAGGGATGAAAAACTTCACAGGATCTGCAGTGGTTTTTGACTCTCAAGATGAAGCTATAACAGGAATTTCAACAGGTAAGGTAAAATCTGGGGATGTTGTTATTATTCGCTATGAAGGTCCAAAAGGAGGTCCAGGTATGCCAGAAATGCTAAGTCCCACAAGCCTCATAATGGGAATGGGACTTGGAGAATCTGTAGCACTTGTCACAGATGGGAGATTTAGTGGAGCTACAAGGGGTGCTTGCATTGGACATGTCAGTCCAGAAGCCGCAGAAGGTGGAATAATAGCACTAGTAGAAAATGGTGATCAAATCAAAATTGATGTCAATAATGGAATACTCGAACTCCTCGTAAATCAGGAAGTTCTTGATGCTAGAAGAAAAAAATGGCAACCTAAATGCAAGAAAATAGAAAGCAAATGGCTCAAACGTTATGCCTTGCTAGTAGGAAATGCAAGCAATGGAGCAATGCTAAAAACAGAGCTAGACTAAAGAAGTTCTAGCACAAAAACATCATTTCAAGATTATAAGGATTTGAAAGTGACAGCGATATCGCTATTTTCAGGGTGTGGAGGCTTAGATCTAGGGTTTATTAAAGCTGGATTCAAAATTTTATGGGCAAATGATTATGACAAAGAAGCGACTGAAAGCTATAGGAGAAATATTGGTAATCATATAGTTTGTAAGAGTATCTATGATATCAACACAGATGATATACCTGATGCGGATGTATTAATAGGTGGTTTTCCATGTCTAGGATTTACAGTAGCAAAAAAACAGAAATTTAGACTGCGAATATAATCAACTTTTTCAAGAATATGCAAGGGTGCTAAAAGCAAAACAACCAAAATATTTTGTAGTAGAGAATGTCACGGGAATTAAAAGTGGCAGGGAGTTTAATGATTTTTTCCATAATGTTATTTTAGAAAAATTTAAAAAATCAGGGGCAAATGGTGATTATAAAATAAAATATAAAATACTAACAGCTTCAGATTATGGAGTCCCGCAAAATAGAAAAAGAATAATCATTTTTGGAACAAGGAGCGATATTATTGTTGAACCTAGTTTTCCAACTTGCCATCTTCAAGGTAAAATAACATTGAGAGATGCTATTTTTGATTTACCTAGAGAACATAATCAAGCAATCCCAAACCATATAGGAAATAAACATAAAGTTAAAATCAATGGCTATGTTGGCAATAGGCATCTTGATTGGGATAAACCATCTCCTACAATTACAGGCAGAGGAAGTAGAAGTGGTGGTGCCGTAAAGAGAATGTGCAAGAATGCAATCCTTTCCTGATAATTTTTATTTTAAGGGAAGTAATGGAGCATGTTATTCTCAGATTGGCAATGCAGTTCCCCCGATTATGTCTTTTTTTATTGCAAATGAATTTAGAGAATTATTTGGAAAAAAAAGATGAATTTCAATCATTTGGATTGGGAATTACCATACAAAAATAAAATTATAGGAATATATGATGCACAAAGAACTTTATTCGATTAAACTGATTAGGGATTATTTAGAGAATAAAGGGGTTATTTCAAGCACAATATCAAATATTGATGAGTTGTATATATTTTTCAAATATCTATCAAGTCCCGATAGTAGAGAAAAATTCAATTCTCTATATATCCTAAACTATATCAATCAATACATAGTTGATGAGGACGTTGCAAAAAGAAAGACTTCTGCTAGAATTTTTGAAGATTTGTTGGCAATAATATTTAATGGAGAGGTTGCTGACAATAAAAAAAAGGGAAAATATCAAAAGCGAAGTTCCAGCTTATTTTAATTTATCAAAAGATAAAGTAGCAGGGAACAAGAGAGAGAAAATTGATCTCTTGTTTGACAAAAAATATGGAATATCTCTTAAAACCCTCATGATGAATAACTCTGAAATCAACATGGGTTCGTTTGAAAAAAAGTTCTATTTGATGGGCTTAATGTCTCTCATTATCTTACAGAAAGAAAAACTGAGAGCGAAATTGGGTTAGGTTCAATTCCCAGACTTAGAAATTTATTACAAAAAATTTCTGATAATGGTTTTTATGCAGTTTTTGAAGAACGATTTGCCAAGATGTTTAGTTTTATCTTTTCAGATGATTTGATCCTAGCTATAAAGGATACAAATAGATTGTATTTATATTTTTTTAAAGGTTCTGAACTGATAGATACTAGTAATCAAAAGAATTTCTAATGTTGATGAGCTATTGAGCATTATCAATAGATGGGAAGGTAATAGCATAAGAATCAATCGAACAAAATTGATAGAATCCTGCAAGAGAAGCGTTACATTAGATCTATCTGTACTTAATCGTACTATTATGAAGACAATCAATGAGTTTGATTACAAACTCCACGAAACTTATGTTAAATACTTTAATGTTCCTGACAACCACAAACTAAAAAGTATCATGATAAAAGAAATTGAGAGTTTATTTAATGGTTTTGAAATAAAATTCAAAGTATTAAAATAAATAATTTTTTATTTTTTCATCAATGTCTTTTTAATATGATTTAACAATGCCAATCTCTTTCAAAGAAATACAGAAAAGATTCAATCTATAGCAATGAAGCCATATCTGCAGGATCATCTGTGATAACAGGGTTGAGCTTTGATTAGGATTTTAACCAGAACTAGACATAAAGCACTATAATCTTATCATTAGCTGTATCAAAATAAGCACAATACCTCTAATGCCATCTCAAATCCCTTGTTCGAAAATAAGGATCAATAGCACATTGATTTAATAAAAAAGATGTATAATGTGTCCAATTACTAATTATGTTGTTTTGTTCTTAACAACAATAACAGATTTTCTTCTTTGATTTGGAATAATCATCTAGATGTTCTGACAAGAAATTTTAGAGTTCTAATTTACTAATATTACTGATTCTAATTCATTGATCGTGCGATTTGTATTTTAAAAATACAGCAAAAACTCTTAAAACAGAGGTAAGATATGCCACAGAATTTGAACGAAGTCCTCAAACCCAACGAAATGCCTTCTTTTTGGGGATCTGTAGCAAGACCAGAGCTTCCTACAAAAATAAAGCTTGTATATGCACTAGGGTGGTTGGTTGCACTATTTGCAGCTGGACTACAAAATAATCTCACCATTGCAAATATCAATCAAATTCAAGGCTATTTAGGTATCACACCTGCTGAAGGAGCTATATTAACAGCTTGTTATTATATGGGTTATGCTTGGACAAGCGTGGTGCTTTTTAAAATACGTCAACAATTTGGAATGAGAGTTTTTTTTGGTGGCGTCGTAATTGTGTTGTGTATTGCACATATCATACAGATGTTTAGCAATAATTTCTATGTTTATGCATTCAGTCGTTTTCTTAATGGACTCGTAGGAAGCGGTCTATCAACTTTTTGTGCCTACTATGCCATGCAAATGCTTCCAAAAACCAAGACCTATCTTGTTATGTGCGTAAGTGTAGGACTTATGCAGGTGGGTTCTCCATTTGCAAGATGGCTAGATCCATTTTTAATGTTAGGAGAAGATGCTCACTTAGTTGCATTTATTGATACAGGTACCACACTTTTTGTTCTAGCGGCATATTTACTCATTGAGCTTCCTCCTTCTCAGTTAGGTAAAGCTTTTTCCATAAGGGATATTCCATCTTTGAGTCTTTATGCAATAGGCACAGCGACTTGTTGCTTGATTTTTAGCTTAGGAACCATCATTTGGTGGGATAAACCTTGGATTGCATATGGAACATGTATTGGAGTCACTTGCATTGTAGGATTTTTTCTGATTGAAATTAACAGAACCAGACCTCTAATAAATTTTTCTTTCGTAGGAACACTTCAAGTATTCAAACTTGCTCTTGCTGGTGCTTTTGCTAGAATGTGTCTGACTGAGCAAACCACAGGAGCCACAGGATTGTTTAGAAATGTTTTAGGGTATTCAGATTATCAACTTGCAGATTACTATGGGATTGTGACTTTAGGTGCACTGTTTGGTGGATTATCTTGTATTGTGGTGATGGGATATAAACGCACTTCAATCATCTTGATTCTCTCTTTTGCAATGCTTATTGTCGGCTCTTTTGCTTCTACAAACCTATCCCCACAAATAACTCCTGCTCAATTATATATTCCTCAGTTTCTTATAGCTGCAGCAAGTGTATTTTTTATCGGACCCTTATTTGCTGAAGGGATTATTGTTTCGCTTTCACGAGGTGGGGGATACGTATTGACTTTTATTGCTATTTTTAGTTTTTCTCAAAGCGTGTTTGGACAATTTGGATCTGCATTGGTGAGCTATTTTATAAAAGTTCGTACAGCTAGCAGACTTCAAGATATTATCAATCACACTCCAGAAACAAATCTAGCATTAAATATCAATCCTGATTTTATCACCCAAATCACTAAACAAGCTGGGGTGATGGCCTATAGTGATTTATTTTGCATCGTTGGTTATATAGCAATTGGAATCTTTTTATTTTTGGTGTTGCATTGGCTCTATTTTGCAGTTGGTAAAAAAACTGCTGTTGATCGAGAACTTGCGATACTAGGCCGCAGAACAGCTATTGCAAACCTCCGAACCAAAACTTTCTTAGATGAGTTAGAAAAAAGAAATCTAAAAGAAAATCAAAATAATGATACGCATCTTTAATCCATAAAAAGGAATCCCTATGCCTTATTTAAAATCTTGGACACCTAAAAAACCTCAACTCATTGCGACAATCATTAGTATTATTGCTGTTATTTGTGGAATTTTGTCTATTTTGTATGCCTGGCAATTACCACCTTTTTTTCGTGGCGTTGTAAGCACAGATGATGCTTATATTCAAACAAAAACAACCTTGCTCTCACCAAGGGTAAGTGGATATGTAACAGATATATATGTTCATGATTTTGGTTCTGTCAAGCAAGGAGATCCTATCTTACAAATAGATAGAAGGATTTTTGTTCAAAAGGTCAATGAAGCTGAGGCAAATTTGCAAAGTATGCAATCTTCACTTGATGCTTATGATGAAAATTATCGCTTAAGAGAGGCAATCGTGAATGAAAAAAAAGCAATCATTGATGCAGATAAGGCAACACTTGAAAATGCAACAAGTCAGAACACACGTGTTTCAAAACTTGTCAAAAAAGGATCTTTGAGTGCTAGAGAATATGAAGATACTCAAACCATTCTCAAAAAATCTCTATACGCTCTCGCACAGTCACAAGCCCAATATCAAAAAGCTATTGAAGAACTCCAAGCATACAAAATCAGTAAAGCTGCCCTGCAGGCAGATGTGAAAAGGGCTCAAGCACTTTTGGAACTTGCTCAAATAAATCTTGAATATTCATTGATAAAAGCTCCTGTAGATGGTGTGCTTGGACAAATTGGAGCAAGGATTGGCCAAGCGGTGACACAGGGAACTCCCCTTGCATTTTTAATACCCGATCTCAAATGGGTGGAAGCCAATATCAAAGAAACAAAAATGAAGGATGTGCATATTGGTCAGAAAGTAACATTTAGCGTAGATGCTCTAGGTGGAGCAATTTTACAGGGCACTGTTGAAAGAATATCTCCAGCTACAGGAAGCGAATTTAGTTCTGTGAGAGTTAATAATGCGACAGGGAATTTTATAAAAATTATTCAACGAATCCCTGTTAGAATAAAAATTAACCCTAATGATCCACACTTCAAAGATCTAAAAGCAGGTATGAGCGTCATAGCCACTATTCACACTCAAAAGGATTAAAAATGCATTGGAGTAGTACATTTGGTGCATTTGGTTTAGGTATCTTACTTGTAGGCTGTATGCCAAAAATTGAAGAATTGCCAAAAGACAGTAAAGTCACACTAGCTTTAGATGAGGTTTCAGAACAGCAGATCCAAAAAAATTGGTGGAAAAATTTCAATGATCCTAGCCTTATATTTCTAATTCAAAAAGCAAGAACCTACAATAGCGATATTCAAATCGCTCAAACAAGAATAAGACAGGCTATGGGGATACTAAAAATTGCAAAATCAACGCTCTTTCCAACTGCAAACATAACAATGAGTCCCCAATATACACAAAGTATGCTCACTCCCATTTTTGGATTCAACACACCTATTGGAACAATAGATCCAACGTTAAACATCGGTTATAATTTTGATTTTTTTGGTAAAAACAAAAAAGAACGCAAGAACAAAACTTATCAAGCTCAAGCAATAATCGCCCAAGCATATGCAACAAAAATCTCTCTTGATGCAGAAGTAGCAAAAACCTACATCAACCTCGTTGCTTTAAAAGATAAGCTTTCCGTGCTTGAAAATACCCTAAAAGCTCGAAAAATTGAATTGGATATAGCACAAAGCAAGGCAAAAACAGGCTATAGCAGTCAATATGATGAACAACAAGCAAAAATTCAATATGAAGCCACAAAGGCTCAAATTCCATCAACTAAGCTAAGCATAGAAAAAACTGAAAATGCATTGGAAGAACTCACAGGAATCAGTGCAAAAGAACTCAAGACAATCAAAAGTCTTGATCAACTAAATGAACCCACACTGCCAAAAAAAATTCCTTCTTCAATATTAAGAAATAGACCTGATGTAGCCTATGCTGAATTTGAACTTGCCGCAAGTTCTGAAGCTTTGGCAAAAGTAAGATTAAATTTTTTGCCCGATTTTAATCTGATAGCAAATCTAGGAGTGGCAGGTTTTACTGATTTTTTTACTACAGCAGGTCATATATTCACAGGAGCAGTTGGAACGAGTATTTTAGCACCTCTTTTTGAAGGAGGAAAACTTAAAGGCGAATTTGCAATAGCAAATGCAAAAAGAGATGAGGCAGCCTACACTTATAAAAAAATTGTCTTGAATGCCTATAAGGAAGTGAAAAACGCTCAAGCGAGTATTGAATGGCTCACGGAGCAACAAATCTTATTGCAAAATGAACGGGAATCTGCCATAAAAACATTACAATACGCAAAGAGTAGATATGAGAATGGCTATTCTTCATATCTAGAGGTTGTAGATGCTCAACGTTCCTTACTTGATCTTGAAGGACAAATCATCATATTAAAAACCGCCTATATTGAATCACTTATCAATTTATATCAATCACTTGGAGGTGGATTCAATATCGAGGAAGTCAAATTACCTACCGACAGTAAAAAACAAAACAAAAATAACAAGGAATCAAAAAACCAATAACTCTCTTTTAAGTTTATTTAAGGCATCAATCTGCTTTTTGAGTGCGTCAATTTGCTCATTAAGCTGAGAAAATAATGACATGCTAAGACCTTCTGGCATATCCTGTGAACCCCTTTTTATCATAATATAATCTATAAGAGTAATGTTTGCCATATTCAATAATATTTGTATTTCATCTCTGATTGATTCAACATTTCTAAAAATTTCATCAATTTTTTCAAACATCTGTATTTCCTATTCGATCCCTGCACTAATAAGTGTATGTAAATGAATAGCACCTTGTATTCTTTGATCCTTATCAGTAACAACAAGAAATTGAATTTTATTATCTTCAATATATCTCAATGCCTGTACTGCTAACAAATTTGGGTTATCACAATATTTTGGATTTTTACAAGCATAAGAAATAACAGGGTGATTCAAGTCAAAATCTTCACGCATCATCGCTCGACGTAAATCTCCATCGCTCAGAACCCCAAGCAATCTTCCATCTTGTTCAATGATGGCATTTCCTAACCTTGATTGAGTCATTTTGATGATGGCTTCTTTTAGAGATATATTGGGATCAATGATAGGCAAATCAGTTGTTTGCATCAAATCTTTGAGCTTTACAAAAAGTTTTTTTCCTAAGCTGCCCCCTGGATGATAAGAAGCAAAATCACCTTCTTTAAATCCTCTTTTTTCCATCAAGCAAACTGCCAAAGCATCCCCTAAAGCCAATGTTAAAGTCGTAGAACTAGTAGGAGCTATGCCTAATGGACAAGCTTCCTCAGAAATCTCAATAGGTATAAAATAATCCCCAAATCTTGAAACAGAACTATTTTCACTTTTACTCATTGTGATAACCCCTCCACTGAATCTTTTTAAATGTGGCATAATAGAGACAAGCTCCGCACTCTCTCCGCTATAACTAATAGCCAAAACAATATCTTCTTTACTGATAGCACCTAAATCGCCATGCATCGCTTCTGTAGGATGAAGAAAAAAGCTAGGAGTTCCTGTGCTTGAAAGTGTCGCGGAAATTTTTACTCCTATCAAACCACTTTTTCCAACACCGCTAACAATCAATTTTCCCTTTGCATTAACGATCATATCAACAATTTTTTCCCATTGAATATCTTCACATTTTATAGCCGAATGATTGAGTTCCTTAGCTTCGTCTTTGAGAACTTTTTTGGCAATACTCCTAAAATCCACAATCCCTCCTAAGATAAAAAGATATTTGTAACAATGGTTGGATATTTTTTGAGTTTTTTAAACATCAGCTTTCGAGCTATATTTCTAATCTCATTCTCTAAAGTTTTTTTGTTTTCTAAAACTTCTTTTTTGGCACTCTTGACATACATCTCTAGTGCCACTTCAATCTCTTTGCAAAGATCCTTTTCCTCCCTGATATTAACAATTCCAAGAGACATTATATTGGTTTCTTTGAGAATTTTTTGATCTCTAGGTGAAATAAAAATATTCAAAATAGCAACCCCACAATCCGCAAGAGCTTGCCTCTCAGCCACAACATTACTATCAATTTGTCTATTGACTTGATTATCAATATAAGTTTTACCACTTTTAATTGTGCGAACTTTTCTAATATAGCTCGGATTCACTTCAATTTGATCGCCATCTTCCATTAAATAAATATTTTTTTCTAAAACGCCACATTTAATGGCAGTATCTCTATGTTTAGCAACGTGATTGTATTCTCCGTGCACAGGAAGAAAAAACTTTGGTTTTATCAAACGCAACATTAATTTTTGCTCCTCTTGTGCAGCGTGGCCACTCACGTGAATCTCACTAAAATCTTGATAAGCAACCCTTGCACCTGCTTTCATTAAAAAGTTCAAAACTGTGGAGACTGAGCCTTCATTTCCTGGAATTGCTTTTGCAGAAATAATGACCATATCAGTCGGTTTGATTTTAATATGTCTGTGTTCATCTGTCGCCATTCGATATAGTGCACTCATCGTCTCACCTTGACTACCCGTAGTGACTATCAAGACCTCTTCATCGGGATACTTAGCCACTTCGTGTGCTTCAATAAAAATATTATGAGGCAAATCTATATAGCCCAACTCACGGGCAATATCAAGATTTTTTTCCATTGAACGACCAATCACTGCGACCTTACGATTATACTTTAAACCATAAGTTATCGCCTGATAAACACGATGTATATTGGAAGAAAAAGTACTCATTATCACTCTCCCCTCAGCACTCTTAAATAAAGAGTCAAAAGTAGGTCCTACGCTAGCCTCGCTTGCAGTCACTCCGCTTCTATGAGAGTTAGTAGAGTCACTCAAAAGCAACATAACTCCTTCTTCTCCATAATGAGCCAATCGATGCAAATCTGTGGGCAGATTATCAATAGGAGTGTGATCAATCTTAAAATCTCCTGTATGTACGATAATCCCTGCTTCTGTTCGAATACCAAGAGCAGAGGCATCAATAATAGAGTGTGTGATATGGATCCATTCTACTTCAAAATCACCTATTTTTATAGGATGGCGTTTTTCAACAATCTTAAAAAATGATCGAAATTTTTTGAGACCGTGCTCATCAAATTTATTCCCTATCATTCCTAAAGAAAGTGGGGTTCCATAAAGAGGGAATTGCATCTGTTTATATAAGTAAGGAACCGCCCCGATATGATCTTCATGTGCATGTGTGATAACCACACCTGCTATTTTGTCTTTGATGGCATATAAATAATTAAAATCTGGAATCAAAATATCAACTCCGTGCATATTTTCCTCAGGAAAACTCATACCAACATCAATGATAATGGCAGAATTTTCTGTTTCCATCACCATCATATTTCCCCCTATCTCTCCAAGTCCACCCAATGGAGTGATACGGACTTTGGCCTTTGTGCTTAGGTTAAGTTTATGATGAGGATTAAGACTAGTTTTTTGGATACGATTATTTGCCTCCACTCCTTTTTTGAGATCTTTGTGAAATCCTAAATTACCCCGCTCATCTACACTTTGAATTTCACGTACTCCATTTTTAGCCCCCATATCTTGAGGCTGAGAAGGGTTGGTGTGAGTATTTTTATTTTTACCTACCCATCTTCTAGGACGTGGCTTCTGTGTATCATCAGTATTCAAATTATTTTGAGAATTTGGGTTGATATTTTTATCAGCATTTTCTGGATTTTTCTTGAAACGTGGTTTAAAAAACCTTTTCTTTTGTCTCTCTGTTGATGATGGGTTTTGGTTAATATTATCGTTATTATTTTCCATATTTTTCTACCTTTAGTTTATTGTATATTTGGTGATATATCGTTGCTGAAATCTGATGTGCCCTGATATCTAGATCAATAGAAAGTTCTTCAAACAAGCTTTCCACAATCTTTTTATCATACCTACTAGCAAAATTGCTCAATAGTTTCTTCCTAGGGGAGCAAAACGCAACTCTAAGCATTTCTTCAAAGTCTTGTTGAATGGAATTGCTGTTCTTTCTTATTCTAAAAACCGATGATATTACCTTAGGCATAGGCTCAAATGCCTCTTTAGGAACATCAAAAAGCATTTCTGGCTCTCCGAGAGTTTGGGTTATCACACTCAAAGCACAAAAATTCCTATCCCCACTCAAAGCACAAAACTTCTGTGCGACTTCTTTTTGAGTCATCACGACAAAGCCTTTACATTTTGGATCTTTAAGGACTCGCAACAAGATCGCTGAAGCTATATAATAAGGCAAGTTAGAGACGAGTATATACTCTTCATCATCAAGCCAACCTTCCTTGAAGACAAGCTTCAAAACATCCTGATAAACAAGAATCAGATCTCCAGAATCAATAACGGCCTTGTATTTTTGTGTAAGAAAAGAACATAAATCAACATCAACTTCATATGCCTTGAGCTGATAACATTCAAGCAACTTATCCGTTAAATCACCCAAGCCAACCCCAACTTCTATGACTTTCTCACCCCGAAATATATTGGGAATAGATTGGACAATCTTATTGACATAGCTAAAATCTTTTAAAAAATTCTGTCCGAATCTTTTTTTCGCCCTGTGCTGAATCGCCAGTCTCCTAAACTTTCCCTCTATTTTATCTATTTTTGGACAATTTGTAAATAGCAAAATTAAAGGTATGAGATATTATAATCCCTTATAAATTATGGAGAAATAATGGGTCATTTAGGAAAGCGAATCATTCCTTGTCTTGATATTAATGAGGGCAAAGTTGTCAAAGGAATCAATTTTGTTGGATTAAAGGATATGGGAGATCCTGTTATGATGGCAAAAAAATACAACGATGCAGGAGCTGATGAACTTGTATTCTTGGATATAAGTGCTTCACATCAAGAACGCAATACAATGATCGACATCGTCTCTTCTGTCGCGAAAGTAACCTTCATGCCACTTACTATTGGAGGGGGAATAAAAGATATGAAGAATATTTATAGCCTTCTTGATGCAGGAGCTGACAAAATCAGCCTCAATAGTGCCGCCGTTAAAAATCCATCTCTGATTGAAGAAGGAGCAAAAAGATTTGGTACTCAATGTATCGTCGTGGCTATAGATGTAAAAAGACACTCTGCACAGGAAAATAAATGGGAAGTTTATATACAAGGCGGGAGAGAAAATACAGGCAAAGATATGATTGAATGGGCAAGGCAAATTTCTCAAATGGGGGCAGGAGAAATCCTTTTGACAAGTATGGACGCTGATGGAACAAAATCTGGTTATGATATTGAAGCTCTTAAGTCTCTGAATGAAGCTGTGAATATTCCAATCATAGCAAGTGGGGGGGCAGGAACAAAAGAACACATATTAGAAGTTTTTGAACTTGAAATCGCAGATGCGGCTCTTGCGGCGAGTATTTTTCATCTTGATGAAATCAGCATTAAAGATTTAAAATTTTATCTTCATCAGAATCAGATTCCTATAAGGCTATGATATGTTTGTTTGTGCAGGGAAAATCGAAAGCTTTAGTTTTGCAAAATCAATTGGTATTGGAATGATAGAAAGTGCTATTAATCTAAGTAGGATCTGTTCTCGAGAGATTATAGATAATATTATCTTCATTGGATCTGCTGGATCATATAGCTATGACATTCAACCATTTGAAATTTGCCTTAGCACAAAAGCGACTCAAATTGAGATGAGCTATCTCAACTCAAATGCATATACGCCAATTGATAACCAAATCGAAATAGATTTTGAAGATGTTCCACGTGGAACAAAAAATGTAGTAGTGAATTCAAGTAATTATATCAACACAAATCTCGAAGTATCACAAAAAATATCCAAGGCAGGTATTGTGCTAGAAAATATGGAGTTTTTTTCTGTACTGAAGGTTGCACAAGCTTTTGATATAAAATGTTATGGCATCTTTTGCATTACAAATTATTGTGATAAAAATGCACATCAAGATTTTATTCAAAATCATCAAAAAGCAAAAATAATTCTAGAAGATTTTATAAGGAAAAATTACACATTATGAGAGAATCGAAAAAAAATATTTATGACTATATGCTTGAGGAGTTACAACAAATTTTTAAGCCTACTTTTCGTGCTAAACAAATCTATAATTGGCTTTACGTTAAATATGAAAATGATTTTTCTAAAATGCAAAATATACCCAAAGATATGCGAGAAAAATTAGAAAATGAATATGAAATAAAAAATCTTGAAATCATCCGAATACAAACAAGCAAAGATGGGACGAAAAAATACCTCTTTAAAACCAAAGATGGATTAAGCTTTGAAAGCGTTCTCATAAAAATGAGAGATAAAAAACAAGATGAAAATGGCAAAATTACAGAAAGCGAAAAATGGACTTTTTGTCTATCAAGTCAAGTTGGTTGCAAGGTTGGCTGTGCTTTTTGCTACACAGCAAAAGGAGGATTTGTTCGAAATCTGAGTAGTGGCGAAATTGTAGAACAGGTTGTTCAACTGAAAAAAGATAACAATATACTCCCTGAAAAAAGAGTTAATATTGTTTATATGGGAATGGGAGAACCACTTGATAATCTCCAAAATGTAAGTCAAGCCATAAAAATATTGAGTGACCTAGAAGGTCTATCCATATCTGCAAGAAGACAAACAATATCTACAAGCGGTATTGCTCCAAAAATTATCAAGCTAGGAGAAATGAATCTAGGAGTTCAGTTGGCTATATCTCTTCACGCAGTTGATGACACACTTCGTAGTCAACTTATTCCAATGAATAAAGCATACAACATACAAAGTATCATCAATGCCGTAAAGGCATTCCCTGTTGATGCTCGAAAAAGAGTGATGTTTGAATATCTAGTGATCAAGGATATAAATGATGATCTAATGAGTGCAAAAAAACTTCTAAAACTTCTTGATGGAATTAAGGCAAAAGTCAATCTTATCCTATTTAATCCACACGAAGGATCACAATTCAAAAGACCTGATATAGAACAAGTAAAAAAATTTGCGGATTTTCTTATCAACAAAGGTCTTCTTTGCACTATTAGAGAATCAAAGGGTATTGACATAAGTGCTGCTTGCGGACAACTAAGAGAAAAAGAACTGTTGGAAAATGAAAATGTTCCACGTAGAACAATTGGCAAGGAGTTGTGATGGATCTTTTAGATATTTTATTATTAGTATTTTTATTTTTGGTGTTTGTGATTGGAATAGGTGCTTATATATATTTTGTACTAAAAAATAAGGATTAGAAAATGCTCGTTCATATCTGTTGTTCTGTTGATAGTCATTATTTCTTAAATGAATTGACAAAGATTTATCCAAATGAAAAATTTATAGGGTTTTTTTATAATCCAAATATTCATCCAAAAAACGAATACGATTTAAGACTTGCAGATGTCAAAAGAAGTTGTGATATGTTAGACATTCAATTGATTGAAGGAGAATATGATACAAACAACTGGTTTAATGGAGTCAAAGGGCTAGAGAAAGAACCAGAAAAAGGAGATAGATGCATACAATGTTTTGATATCAGACTGATTAAAACTGCCTCTATGGCAAAGGAATTGGGAGAAAAAAAATTCACCACCACTCTGCTTTCGAGCCCTATGAAAGAACAAAAAATTCTTTATGCACAAGGAGATTCTATCGCGGAAAAAGAATTTTTGGAATTTGTCAAAATAGACGTAAGATCTAATGGAGGAACCCAAAAACAAAATGAACTTGCAAAAACAGATAACCTTTACAGACAAAATTATTGTGGGTGTCATTTTGCACTTGAGCAACAAAGAAATAATCAAAAAAGATTTTCTTTAGAAATGATGAGTCATATCGGATCGCAAATTCTTCCTGGAAGCATTGAAGAAAGAAGGGAAATCTTCACTCGTCGAAATGAACTTGAAAAACAAAACCAAGAGTATATCCTCACTCAGAGAAAATATTTAGTTTGGAGATTATTAAGTGCAAAAATTGAAAGAGGAGGGAGTCATATGCCTAGCTATATCCTCGCAAAATCTCAGAATAAAAAAGATGCACGAACGGGAACTATATTTTGGATTAAGCCAAATATATTCAAAGATACATCAAAATTTTATAATCTTGAGCAGAAAGCTTTAAAATACGAAAATGCTCCTACTCAAAAATATTTAGTTGGATATAGCAAAAAAGATGATAGCGTGTTTGTTCATCTGGATATGTTCAATCTAATTTTAGGAACTTCATATAAAAATATTAAAGAACTCTTATATAATCCACCCAAATACAGTGATGAGATTTTTTTTAGAAATTTTCTATGTGGAGATGATAGTATCAATCCAATTATTGTTATTGATGAAATCTATACAGAGAGTGTCAAAGTGAATATCAAATGCATCTTTCAAGAAGAGGCTATTTTTAGAGTCATTCAAAATTTGTAATTAAAATATATTTTGCTAAAATTGTGAATCAATAAATATAAAAGATTGAGGTTTGAAAAAATGATGGATATAAACAAAATCAAAAAAATACTTCCACACCGATACCCTATGCTTTTGGTCGATAGAGTGACTGATATTGTACCTCAAGCAAGTATCAAAGCATACAAAAATGTCACTGCCAATGAAGAAGTATTCTTAGGACATTTTCCTAATCAACCTATCTATCCTGGAGTAATGATTGTAGAAGGAATGGCACAAGCAGGTGGATTATTAGCATTTGTGAGTACTTGGGGAGATGATTTAAGTATGGCAGAAGACAAGCTTGTTTATTTTATGACTATTGATAAAGTAAAATTTCGCATACCTGTGGTACCTGGCGATAGACTAGAATATGAGATAAATGTTATCAAGCATAAAGGAACCGTATGGCAACTTGAATGTAAAGCAATGGTAGAAGATAAATTAGTTGCAGAAGCTGAGATCAAAGCTATGGTTACAGAAGCAAAAAAGGAGTAATATGGCAATTGAACATAAAAAAGTGATAGCCCCCACTGCCATTATCAAAGAAGGTGCTAAAATTGCTGAAAATGTCGAAATAGGGGATTTTTGTGTTATTGGTGAAAATGTCGAAATAGGGGAGGGAAGCAAACTTTACAACAACGTGACTATTTTAGGAAATACAAAAATAGGACGAAATAATACAATATTCCCTTATGCTGTGCTAGGCACAATTCCTCAAGATCTTAAATATGATGGGGAAGAAGTTGAACTCATCATTGGTGATAAAAATCTTATTCGCGAACATTGCATGATAAATCCAGGCACAAAAGGTGGGGGTAGCAAGACTATCATTGGAAATGAAAATCTCTTAATGGCGTTTGTTCACATCGCACATGATTGCATCATTAAAAATCACTGTATTCTAGCAAACAATGCTACATTAGGTGGGCACGTTGAAATGGGGGATTATGTCAATATTGGGGGAATGACTCCTGTGCATCAATTTGTCCATATAGGGGATGGTTCAATGATAGCTGGGGGAAGCGTATTGACACAAGATATTCCGCCATTTTGTATGGCTGAGGGCAATCGAGCAATCATCAGAGGTTTGAATAAACATAGAATGAGGAAACTTTTTTCTCATGAAGATATTGATTTTATTAGCAAACTTTACAAAAGAATTTTTTCTTGTTCTGCGCCTATGAGAGAATTGGTACAAAATGAACTTGAACAAAACCCTCAAAATGAATATGTGCTAAGAATATGCAATTTTATACTACAATCACAACGGGGCATTCCGATCAAAAAAGGTGTATTAGATGAATAAGAAAAGAATCTGCGATTTTTGCGGAAATAAAGAATCAGAGGATAGATTGATTTTTAATGGCATACAAGCCAACAAAGAAGCTCATATTTGCAATTACTGCATCAAATGTTTATATGATGGGATCTTTGGGAAGGTCAATTTAAATCCATTACCAGAGAAAGTCTTTCTAGAAAAATCACTCTCTCCAAAAGAACTCAAAAAAGCACTAGACGAATATGTTATCGGTCAAGAAAACGCAAAAAAAGTATTTTCCGTAGCCGTATATAATCATTACAAAAGGATATTCAGCAAAAATAACATTGTTGCGGATGTGGAAAATGATGTAGAAATATCAAAATCAAATATTCTACTCATTGGTCCAACAGGAAGTGGAAAAACCCTGATGGCACAAACATTAGCAAAATTTCTAGATATACCAATCGCTATATGCGATGCTACAAGCCTCACAGAAGCTGGTTATGTTGGTGAAGATGTGGAAAATATTCTCACAAGGTTATTTCAAGCTGCTGATGAGGACATTGAAAAAACCCAAAAGGGGATTGTCTTCATTGATGAAATTGATAAAATATCTAGATTATCAGAAAACAGATCTATTACAAGAGATGTTTCAGGTGAAGGAGTGCAACAAGCACTCTTAAAAATTGTTGAAGGAAGTGTTGTGAATATTCCTCCAAAAGGTGGAAGGAAACATCCCAATCAGGAATTTATACAAATTGATACAAGTAATATTTTATTCATTTGCGGAGGAGCGTTTGAAGGTCTGAATGATATTATTAAAAAACGCTCTGGTAATAATATTTTAGGATTTGGTAGCGAGAAAAAAACAAAACTTCAACAAGATGACGTACTTAGCCTTGTAGAACCTCAAGATTTAGTAAGTTATGGACTCATTCCTGAACTCATTGGAAGATTACATGTCATCACAACACTCCAAGAAATCACAAAAGAAGCCATGATTGATATTTTAATCAAACCAAAAAACTCCCTTATCAAACAATATCAAAAGTTATTTAAAATGGATGGGGTAGAGTTGGTATTTCAAAAAGAAGCCATTGAAAATATAGCAGAACTTGCAATAGCTAGAAAAACTGGTGCTAGAGGACTTAGAGCCATCGTAGAAGAATTCACGACAGATATTATGTTTGATCTTCCTGACTTAAAGGGTTATGAAGTTATAATAACAAAAGAGTGCATCACAAAGACAGGGGAACCTATTTTGATTAAAAAGAAAAAAACCTCTCAAAAAGACAAAGGAGCATAATGGTATTAGATAAAATAATAGGGCTATTTTCACATGATATAGCTATTGATTTAGGCACAGCAAATACGATTGTTTTACTAAAAGGACAGGGGATTATCATCAACGAACCTTCCATTGTAGCGGTAAAAACAGATAAATATGATAGAGATGGGACTATACTGGCTGTAGGACACGAAGCAAAGGAAATGATAGGGAAAACACCTGGAGGAATTCAAGCAATCCGCCCTATGAAAGACGGAGTCATTGCAGATTTTGATGTGACTGAAAAAATGATCCGTTATTTTATTGAAAAAGCCCACAAAAGAAAAACCTTGATTCGTCCTAGAGTAATGGTTTGCGTACCATATGGACTTACTGGAGTAGAAAGAAAAGCTGTCAAAGAATCTGCAATGAGTGCAGGGGCTAGGGAAGTGTTCTTGATAGAAGAACCAATGGCAGCTGCTATTGGTGCTGGATTGCCCGTTAGAGAACCTCAGGGAAGCTTGATTGTAGATATTGGAGGAGGGACAACAGAAATTGGAGTCATTTCTCTAGGGGGTCTAGTTATCAGTAAATCCATCAGGGTTGCTGGAGATAAATTAGATATTGCCATTGTGGATTACATACGAAAAAAATACAATCTCCTAATTGGAGAACGTACGGGCGAAGAAATTAAAATCCAAATCGGATCAGCCTCTCCTTTAGAAGTTCCTTTATTGATGCAAGTAAAAGGACGTGATCAAGTTAGTGGTCTTCTTAATACCGTAGAACTCACTAGCGAAGATATACGAGATGCCATCAAAGACCAACTCAGGGAAATAAGCAATGCACTTAAGAGTGTGCTAGAATCTGTTCCACCAGATTTAGCAGGAGACATTGTAGAAAATGGAGTTGTTCTCACAGGAGGCGGGGCTTTGATACGAGGGCTAGATAAATACCTATCTGATATTGTCAAGCTTCCTGTATATATTGGAAATGAGCCACTATTGGCTGTAGCAAAAGGAACAGGTAAAGCAATAGAAGAGCTTGATTTATTGCACCATATTAATTTCTCTTGAGTAGGTAGGATAAACAATGAGATACAAGCCACTGTCATTTATCGTTATTGTGGTGGCTCTGTTGTTTGTCATTTTTGATTCAAATCAGTTTTTACGCCATCAGACCTTGCAAGTAAGTGACGAAATTAAATTTTGGTTTTTTGACACAAAAGAAAACATCAAACTTTCTTACACAAAATATATCCATCAAGCACAAAACATTGAAAAATATCAAGAAAAACTGAAAAACTACGGGAAGCTAGAGCTACAATTACAAGCTATGCAAACCCAACTAGAGCAAATATCTAATTTTTTAGGCGAAGAAAGAAATGATCAACATCCAGATTTTATACCTACAAAGGCATTTTCTTATGTTGGAATGGGCGATTATGATCGCATTTGGATGGATTTGGATATTTCCACATATCCAAAAAATAAGATTTTTGGGATTGTTCAAAATGGCAATGCATTAGGAATAGCAATTATCAAAAATAATCGTCTGATGGGGCTACTGAATGGAAATGAAAATTGTAGTTACGCTGTGTATATTGGAAAAGAAAAAATTCCTGCAATCATTCGATATGATAGCTCAAATCCTCAAAAAATTCTAGCTGATTTTATCCCTGCGTGGTTAAAGGTAAATGTAGATGATGAGGTCATCACAAGTGGCCTTGATGGTGTTTTTACACCCAATATCAAAGTGGGCAAAATCACATCTGTGATGCAAAATTATGGTTACAATACTGCAGAGCTATCTCCTTATGCACAAAAAAAAGATTTGAGTTATATGTGGCTCATTGACACAAAAAAGATACAAAGCAATTTTGGTTTTGACAATCAGGGCACTGAGAAATGAATCCAAATCCCTTGGTGCAAAATTGTATTAAAAATGTATCCAACATTCTACACAACTCTAATCAGAAGCAGCATATTGATTGTGCTATCAATGAACTTTTAAATTTAACAAGCAATGTTTCAATCAAAGAAATTCAGGACACTCTTAAAATTCAATCTCAAGAAACAGAACTCATTTGCAAACTCTTCAGAGACAAAATATATGATTTGATATTCTCAAAAGGGGATATCGTTTCAAGTGCATATATGATTGTGTATTTATTTATCGACAAAAAACAAGACAACAGATTTGAAAGTCTCATTCAGATCGCAGACAATCATCTCTTTGGAAAAAATGGGGTCAATGAAGAAGAGAATATCATGCTCATTGAGCTAGGGAGTATTGCTAGAATTTTAGCTGGAAAAAAAGATGAGGGTATAAAATATTACATCAAAAATATTTCCTTAATAGATATGCAAGTTTCTTCTGCTGACAAATCAGCTAGTTTTATATTGAATTTTTTTGACATATTGCAAATCCCTTTTGAACTCCTCATAGAGGCTTTAAGCGAATTACTAGAAATATCCTATTTTATGTCCTTAGAAGCAAAACGTAGGCGATCAATTTTTAACTGGCAATTACAGGTGTTTTGGAATATAAAACATTTTTTTAATCATCGTGATTGGCTCAAACTCTATCCTCTTTGGGAAAAGATACTCTATGAACTCCTAGATCCTTCAGATTCTAAGAAAATAGATGAGGCACTATATGTGCATTTTTTTATTTATCATATGTGTGGAAATAGCTTTACATCGCAAGAACAATGGAAAGATTTCAATAAAAATATCTCACAAAAAGCAAGTTTGATTTATGAAGAATTCTCACATACATTCAATCTGCCCAAACCCAAACCCATAAAAAAACCAAAAAAAATTATTGCATTTTTACGCGATAGACTTGTAGAAAACTCTCCTTATAAAGTTGAATACAGTTTTTTAAAAGATTTGCTAGAAAACAGTGTGTTCAAACAATCCTATGAAATCAAAATCTACAATATGTCATTCATAGAAAAAAGTGATGATGATTCTAGTATTAAAAAAAGCTATGAAGATATTGGAATTGAGGTCATTGACATAGCTTCTAGTTTTAATCGTGATGGTTATTATAATTCACATCTAGCAAAGGCTTTATGTATCCTTGAAAGGATGATAGCAGATAATGTTGATATACTCATCAGTCCTAACAATGGATATGGAATCAGTGATTTTATTCTTGCTTGTAGAGTCGCACTCACTCAAATTTTTTGGAGTCATGGAAATTTTGTCTATGATGTTCCTCAAATCGACCTTAAACTAACTCATATTTGTGGAAATTTACCCATAATTCATCACGAAGGTTTTGAATTTATAGGTATCAATGTGCGAATGGATAATAAATTTTACAATCCATTCATTCCCCCTGAAATAATTCAAAATGAACGTAAAAAATATCCTCAGGACAAATTGATAATTGGAATCATAGGACGTCTAACAAAAATCGACTCCATAGCATATCTTAAAGTCATCATCAAAATAATGCAAGAATATCCCAATACAATCTTTTTGGCATGCGGAAATGGGAATGTACATCAAATCAAAGAAAAAATCACCTCAATAAATCCAGATATGACAGAAAGATTTTATTTTCCAGGTTATGTTAATAGTGCAATTTATGGACACATTATTGATTTTTGGCCTGATAGCTTTCCGATGCAACAAGGAGAAAGCAAGATTGAATTCAATGCAAAGGGTGGATTGCTTCTGATTCTTTCTAAAGAAAATCTCCAAGACAGGACAAAAAGGCTTCAAAATTGGATACAAAACAATCTCAAGGCCATAGAAACAGAATGTAAAAATAAAAATATTACATTGGATTTTTTCAAAAAAATACTAATAAAAGAGCTTTCCTATATAGCCTTTGATGAAAATGATTATCTCAACAAAGCGTTTATATTGCTAAATGCTACAAAACAAGATAAGCAAAATCTAAAACAAAATAAAGAACTTATCAGAAGTATTTATGAAGGCATTCGTAAAAATCAGGGTATTGATTCCTTTTTAAGGATTATCAAATAAAATGAATAAAATAGGAATTTTAGGTTATGGCAAGGTAGGCCAGAATTTTTATGCTTTGTGCAAGGATTTAGATGCTTGTGTGTATGTCTATGATGATTTTTATTCAACCAACACAAACAGTTCAATGATTGGAGTAGATGAGAAAGAGTTAAAAAAATGTGATATTGTGGTGATTTGTACTGCCAAAGAATCTTTACGTGAAGACTTTTTTATCAAAACCATCACACTAGGAATAGAAGAAAAAAAAGTACGTTTTTATACAGAGTGCTTTTATGCTTCATATTGTCTCAAATCTTCCATCAAAAAATATTTTACCCATAGTTTGATTGAATTTTTGTCAAAAGACACAGCCTTTTTAGCAGAACTAAAAAAAATCTTAAAAATTGCTTTTGAGGATATACCAAAAGTAGAAGAGAAGGTCAATTTTTACGATAGCGTTTATACTCAAAACGAAATGTATTTCAAGGACTATACTCAAAGTCCTTATTATTTAGGCTGGAAATATGCTTTAAAAATCCTTCAGGACTATGGATTGAAAAAAGCAAAAATTGTAGATATTGGTTGTGGAAATGGAGCATTTGCCAAGATGCTTTATGAAAACCATATTTGCTCATACACGGGTATTGATTTCAGCGATGAAGGTTTAAAAATTGCCCGAAAAAATATCCCTTCTTGGGCAAACTTCTTTATCAAAGAAAATATTTTTGAAAGCAAAATATTTGAAAAAAGCTACACGCACATCATCATATTTGAAATATTAGAACACATTCATAAAGATATAGAAATTCTATCAAAAATCAAACCTAAAACTGCTATCATTGGATCAGTCCCGAACTTCTATTCACAAAGCCATATAAGGATTTTTGAAGACATTCAAGAAATCAAAAAAAGGTATGAATCAATCATAGACTTTTTAGATTTTTTTGAACTCAAACTCAATCAGAATTCGAAAATATTTTATTTTCACGCGATTAAAAAATAATGGCAAAAGTTCTAGTGCTCTGTGCAGCAAACCCTGCAATCAATCCAAGACCCAACCGCATGATTGAATTATTAAAACATCAACACAAGGTTTGGGCAATGGGTATCAATGCCACCCCTATAGAAAAAGTAGAGGTTTTTAGCTATATGCCCTATAAAAAGCGAAATATGATTGGGGAAGCCAAACTGTATCTGAATGTGATTTTGAAAAAATGGGAAAAGCTCATTCACACCCCCAATCGTCTCAAGATTATTGAGGTATTAAAATCTCATCGTTTTGATGTCATTATTTGCCATGATCTAGTGCTTCTACCCATTGTGCTATCACACAAACAAAACGCAAAAGTTCTATTTGACGCAAGAGAATTCTATCCCGCTCAAAACAGTGCTAACCTAAGATGGAGATTGCTTTTTGCGAACTTCAATCATTATCTTTGCAAAACATATCTCCCCAAAGCTGATTTTATTGTCACTGTTTCAGAAGGATTAAAAAAAAGATACAAACAAGATTATGGAGTGGATTGTGAATTATTTTTCTCACTCCCTAATTATCATAAAATAACTCCAAGCATATCAAACCAAGAAGATATTAAACTGATTTATCACGGTAGTGCCAATCCAAGCAGAAAGATTCAAGAGAGCATCAAGATAATTGACTATCTAGATGATAGATTTTCCCTTGATATGATGCTGGTCAGTACTGATAATGAGTACATGCAATATTTAAAAAAAATTGTTCATCAAAAACAACGCAAAGGCAAAAAAATCAGGATCATTCCACCTGTATCATTTGAAAATATTATCCCATTTAGTTCTTCTTATGACATAGGTCTTTATCATATTCCCCCATCAAATTTTAACATCAAACACTCTTTGCCTAATAAATTTTTTGAATACATTCAAGCTAGACTCGCTTTGGCAATAACCCCAAGTGAAGAGATGATACCTTTTGTTCAACAATACCACAATGCCATCATCGCCAAAGATTTCTCTGCCAAATCAATGGCACAAGCAATCAACACACTAGATGCAAAAACGATTCAAAAATATAAACACAATTCCTCAGATGCTGCAAAAAAGCTAAATCTAAATAGCAACAAAAAACTACTAGAGGAAATCATCGATCTGTTACTGAAGTAAAATCTACTTTTTGCCTTTAGAAAAATCCAATAAATCTTGTGTGCTATTTATCCATTCAGGAATGCTAAATAAAGAGATCTCAAAAACCTTCAATGAGGTCAAAGCATCAGCATATGCCCTATGAGAAACAGGGGTATTGATACCTAAAAATTCATTTAGAAATGGCAAAGAATAACGTGGGGAAAGGATGGTTTTATGTGCCAAATCAATTGTGCATAATTTGGGATTAAGGATTTCTCCTAATCCAATTCTATCCATTTGATAACTGATAAATCCATAGTCAAAACTCACATTATGTGCAACAAAAACACACCCACTCAAGAAAATTCTAAAATCCCTAAGCACATCAACTAAAGAAGGGGATTTTAAAACATTTTGCGTACTAATACCTGTAAGTTCAATGATTTTTTCTGGAATTTCTTCAACATACACAAAACTTTCAAACTTATCTATGATTGTTCCATTTTGATATTTTAACGCACCTATTTCGATTATAGAGTGTTGATCAGGCTTAGAACCTGTAGTTTCAATATCCACAAAACAAAAAATCTCATCTTCAAGTTTTGTTTGAGTAGTGCTTAGAACTATGTTTTCATTTTCTTTTTTCAGCGGAAATCCACAAGCTTTAAGCATTTCAAATTCTTCTTCAATATCCCCACAGAAACTAGCAATATCGGAAACATAATTCAAAAAATCCTCTCTAGAAATTGGAGAATTTCTAAGTTTATTATAAAGCTTATCATAAGTCATCGTAGAGATAAGATAGCCTTTTGATAATCATCGCTACTAAAAACATAATTCCCTGCTACTACAATATCTGCTCCTGCTTCTTTAAGGAGTTCAATGTTATGCTGATTGATGCCGCCATCAACCTCGATCAAACAGTTTGGATTTGTGCTAAGAATCATATCTTTTAGATTTTGAATTTTTTTATAAATATTTGGAATAAATTTCTGCCCCCCAAAACCTGGATTCACACTCATAACCAAGACCATATCAATATCCTCTATGATATACTTCAGGGCTTCTTCAGTGGTATGAGGATTCAAAACCACACTTGGACGTATTCCATAATTTCTAATATGGGAAATCAAACGATGGAGATGTTTTTCTTCTTCAATATGAACACTCATAAATTCAGGCTTAAAAGCGGCGAACATATCCACAAAAAATGAAACATTTTCAACCATTAAATGAATATCCAAAGGTTTAGAAGAGATTTTGGCAACTTCTTTAACAACCAAAGGCCCTATAGTGAGATTAGGAACAAAATGCCCATCCATAACATCGATATGAACATAATCACAACCAGCCTCACAAATAGAACGAATTTCAGATCCAAGATCCAAAAAATTTGCTGATAGTATACTAGGAGCAACCAACATACAAATGACCTTTTTTATAAATTCAACTTTTAAAGCATATCATAAAACCCAATAAGATATAATTTAATCAAAAAATTTGGAGCAAAAATAATGGAAGATTTTATTATCGCATTCCAAAATGCCGCCAAAGAAATCCAAGAATTACTAAAAACAAGCCACACGGATTATCTATCTAGCACCAATTCAAGTGGGGATACGCAACTAGGAATTGATATAAAAGCTGATAAAATCATTGAAGAAAAACTCCTATCATTAAAGTCTGTCTATGGAGTCTGTAGCGAAGAAAAAAGCGAAGCGATTTATAAAAATTCAGGCTCTTATTTGATCGCTTATGATCCCCTTGATGGATCTTCTATCATCTCCTCTAATTTAAGCGTTGGATCAATATTTGGAATCTACAAAGAAACATTTGAATCAAAAAACCTTATAGCTGCCGCCTATATTGTTTATGGCCCTAGGCTTGAGCTTATCTTCGCAAGTGAAGAACTTTCTTATTTTATCTATGATGGTGATTGTTGGCAAAGACAACCTTCCATTGCCCTCAATAAAAATGGCAAGATAAATTCACCTGGTGGAACACAGAAACATTGGGAAGCAAAGCATAAGGCTCTTATTGATTCGTTCTTTCAAAAAGGCTATCGCCTCAGATACTCTGGAGGAATGGTTCCAGACCTTCATCAAATTCTAATTAAAAAGGGTGGTTTATTTAGCTATCCTGCAACACTTGATGCACCAAAGGGAAAACTTCGCAAACTCTTTGAGGTTTTTCCATTTGCATTCATATATGAAAAAGCAGGTGGAATGGCCATAGATGGGAAAAATCGATTGCTTGAACTTCCAGTAGATGGAATTCATGACACTTCGCCTTGTTTTTTTGGATCTGAAGAAGAAATCAATGAAGTGAGAAAAACCTATGAGTGAAACCCATTCCCCCAAAGACATTTGGCAAAATAGACTTGAACAAAACATACTAACACTGAAAAAATGCCAAGAAGAAAAAAATGTCCAAAGTTGTCTAAAATGCACCCAAGTTCTAGAATGTAGCACAAGAAAAGCCTATGTCAAGTCCGTGTATGAAAGTATGAACAAAGGGCAAGGTGGGGAATTTGAATTTTGATTTGGCTTGATATTATCGATCCCAAATATGTGTTATTTTTCAATTCTCTTATTCCCAAGCTCAGAGAACTTGATGAGGTCATCATCACCACAAGAAAAAGTGAAGGCTATAGTGAGTGTCACGAACTTTTAGAATTGTTTGATATTCCAAACATACTTATTGGAGGATATGGCGGGGAGAGTCCTTTAGGAAAATTCAACTCAAGATTGGAACGTCAAAAAGCTTTTTTAGATCTGTTCAAAAAAACAGGGATACCCAAACTATTCATCACTGGTGCAAGTGTTGATGGCGTTCAAACCGCATATGGACTAGGCATACCAATTGTGAATTTTTCGGACACACCACTAAAAAAAGATTACTTTGATATTGACTCCATAACCATTTTATCAAAGCTTACCTTACCACTTAGTTCTCTTGTCTTTCGCCCATTTGTTGTACCAGAAATCTGCTATACCTCTATGGGTATTGCCCCTAAAAATATCATTGCTTATGATTTTATTGATGTTGCATTATGGCTCAAAGATATGCGACCTGGTGTTGATTTTAGAAAATCATTCAATATCCCAAAAAATCGCCCAACAATTCTTTTTCGAGAAGAAGAATACAAAGCTCACTATGTGGAACAAAAACTCCCTATCATCTACCAGAGTATCGAAAAAATCGCCTCCTGCTTGGATGTGAATATCGTCATCATGCCAAGATATGGAAAAGAAGATCTCCACTTTAGGGGATTTAAAAATATTTTTGTCATACACAAAAAGCTCTCTCCTGCTGATTTCTATCCTTTTATTGATATTCTCATAGGTGGAGGGGGAACGATGAATTTAGAGGCTTGTTATTTAGGTATCCCTACAATTTCTACAAGATCTTTGTTTTTATTTCACGACAAATACCTTCTAGATAATCACCTAATGAAACACTGTAAAAACTCACAAGAAGTTTATGAAGAAGTCAGGAATATTCTAGCAGATAAAACAAGTCTATCAACCTCAAAATGCATCGCACAAAAGATATTTGAACCTAAACCTGCAAGTTTTGAAGACATATTCAAAATCATCAAAGAAAGATTTAGTTAATCCTCTCTTTTTTATTCTCATAATGGATTATAAAAAAACCCATATAGTGCATCTTTGCTTTGTTCTTTGATGTCTTCCCAAGTATGCTTGAAGATGACCTTAGGAGCAGTGTGATCTTTATTGTTTTTAAAGCTTTCTGCTATATTCTGTGTGTTTTTCAATGCAACATCAGTGAGTGAATAACCTAAGGGCTTAGTGAATTCAAAGAATGAAGTGCTTGTATCTACTCTCTTGCTTAGATTGTGAACCGTAGTGTTTTGCCCAATCAGATTATCAAAGACGGATTCTTCTTCTTTAGTAGGAATCTTCACTTCTTTAGGGGCATCATTACTAGGAGAGGTTCTATGAATGTTTGAATCTAGAGGATTTTCTTTTATTTTTAAATCAATATTAGGAGAGATACTAGCTAGGGTTTTGGTTGTGTGGGTTTGTTTTTCATAACCTCCCATTCCATTCATGGATTTTAAATCAGAAGTATTGCTTATATCTGTATTAGAGAGGGTATTGGTTTTAAAAGTAGAAAGGGTTTGGGATTTTTCATCATTTTGCACATTGATATAGGCTCCTTTTAGATCTGTGTTCTTAGCAACATTGACTTGTAGTGAATTTTCAACATTGATTCCGCTTTGAGTTTTCACTTCATCACTAGCAGAATGAGCAGGAGAATTTCCAAAGGAAGGCTTGAGGGTTTTGATATCTTTTATATTCATAGAAGTTCCCATTGAGAGATGCTTTTTAAAATCTCTATGAGAGTCTTGAAGACTTTGTATATTCATATCCCCTTTAATATCAGCTTGTAAATTCTGTGCTGTTATATTTCCTCCTTTGATATTGAGGTTTTCTTGTGTGTTAAGTTTGAGGTTTTCAGCATTAAAAGAGCCGTTATTATGAGTGGTGCTCTCAGTGCCACTAGAAGATAAGTCTATATTTCCTCCTAGGTTTAAAGAAGACAAATCACTCAAGTTTGCTCCCACAGAAGCAGAAGCACTAAGACCTTTAGAAGCAGAAGTAAAAGAATCTTGAGTTGCTGAAATATTTAAGGATTTTGTATCAACAAAGGCTTCTTTAGCATTGATAGTAGAACCAATGATGTTCGTATTTTCAGTGGTTTGTATGGAGAGCTTATTGGTATTTAAGTTAGAGGCATTGTGAGTGAGTTTTTTGCTAGTAGTGCTATGATTACTATAATGTGCACTTGCTTGTGCTCCAACAGAACCATTGTAGCTCACCTTCAGAGAACCTCCAATTGAAGAATCATTATGTTCTGTGCTGAGTTCATTTTCTGAAGAAGATAAGCTAAAGCTTTTAGCTTTGATATCTGTGCTATTTGCTATGTTGATATTAGAGCCTTGTATGGTTGTATTTTCTTTTGTATTGATATGAAGGTTTTTGGCATTGAGATTAGAGCTCGTTTGAGTGGTTTCATAAGAAGAGTCTTGCTTTGAAGAATGATCTAATTCTCCTGTTAGTGAAACTGAGGTGTCTTTGCCAATACTAGCAGAAACTTTCACACTAACGGTATTGGTGATTGTGGAAGTGGAACTAGAAAACTCATTGCTAACAGAAGCAATATGAACGTTTTTGGCACTCAGATCAATGTCATTTTGAGCATTCAGATCTGAACCAAGAATATCAGCATTGTTTTTAGCATTGATATGGATATTGTTTCCCATAAGGGTTGCACTAGAGGCTTGTGAGCTAGAAACATTATTATCAATACTCTCATCTGTATGAGTGAATCCCACTCCTACTTCAATACCAATTTGAGATAAAGAAGGAGAAGGGATTTTAGAAGATTTTTTCTTGAGCCACGCTCCTGCAGTCCTATAAGAATCTTGATGATTAGAGATGATGGTATTATCAGGGTTATTAGGATCTAACTTATCTCCTAGTTTGATGAGTGCTTTTTTAGTAGTAGCAATGCCTACTTTTTTTGCATAAGCTTTAGGAACAGAGATGCCTATTTTATTAGAGGTGTGTTTGGTGTGTGTTTGATGAGTGAAATTATCTTTGAGTGCACTGATAGAAACATCAGAACCAGAGATAGAAATATCTCCATTGTTGGCTATGAGATTGCTTGATTCTATGGAGGCTTTATTATCTGCATTGATATGAATAGAAGAAGCCTCTATGCTTTGTTTTTGATGAACAGAATAAGAAGCTTTATCGGAAATATCTGTGGTGTCTTTGCCTAAACTCATAGAATAGCTATCTCCATCTGAAGAAAAGCTAAGGCCGCTTTTTTCTTGATGAACTTGTATGTCTGTAGAGCCAGTATCTGCTAGATTGCTTAAAGTGATGTCATCTTTAGCATCCATAGAAGCTTCACCCTTAGCTTTGATAGCAAGATTATATGCTTTTAAAGAAGAACCTGCTTTGATATGAACATTATTAGCATTCATGGAGTTATTTAAATGCGTATTAGAGGTTTGGGTGGTGGTTGTGGTTGTGGTGGTGGAGGTAAAATCAAATTTTTCAGCATTTCCTTGTGAAAAATTAGTGATAGTGAGTTTATCCATAGAGGAGTTAGAAGCACTATTAAAAGAAATATGACCTCCTGCAGATAAATCAATATCATTTTTAGCCTCTATGTTAGCAGAAGTGAAATCAGCATTTGATTTGACATTGATAGAAATATCATTTCCTTTTAAAGATGAAGATAGGTGAGTGGTGTTGCTATGAGATTGTATATCATCACTATAGCTAGAAGAAAGCTCTGTGGTAGAAACAGATAGATGAGTGGCATCAATGGATAGATGATTTTTAGCATTCACTAAGCTTCCTTTGATGAGAACATCTTCTCCTTTGATATGAATATTTTCTGCATCCAATGAAGAGAGGGCATCTAAAGAGGTGTTAGAAGAGCTATAGATGGTTTTAGGTTTTATGGAAAAACCAAGTATTCCCGATGTTGTAGAAAGAGCAGGGGTACGATAAGAAAATTCTTCTTTATTGGTTCCTGAGATGATTTGAGTAAAATCAGAATTCAAATAAAGATTCTTCGCTCCAAGTTTGGAACTGATATTTTTAAAAGTCCCTCCAGAGATTTTTAAATTACCTGAAGTGCTATCAGCTAAAGCATCTTCATTATTGGTATTGGTGTTGTTCGCATCATTGTTGGTATTCTCAGCATTGGTATTGTTGGTATGAGTTGCTTTAGCATTGGCAATAATAGTGCCATTTTCATTCAAAAGAAAATCAGATTTAATAAAAACATTATCTCCTTGTATGTTAGAAAAGTTTTGAGTGTTTTTAGAAGCAATAGCAATGGTTTTACCATAAAATCCTGAAGCATTTATTTGAATAGGCGAAGTAGATGAAGAAAGATAAGGAATATTAGCACTATTTGATTGATTTCTTTCATTAGCATTATTTGCATTCATGGGCTTGAATGCATTGGTGTTGTTCATAATGCTCCGTTCATCATTTGAAAGAATTGATGAAGTGGGATTCAATGAAGTTTTAGTGAGATTGATGAATTCTTGAATGTTCTTATGGTTAGCATCTATCATTCCTGTTATGTCTGCTAAAAGATGAGATGGAATGAAATCATTATGGAGAAATGATTGAAAAGAATGTTTGGAAATGAAGTGATTCACATCTGTGTAAAGAGGATTGGTCTGTATGATGTAGTTTAAAGGAGTGTTAGAGTAGGTATCTTCATTGAGTGTTTGCAAACTAGAGATGATATTGTGTATATCAATACTAGGAAGAGTTAAAGCAATAGAAGAGATGATGGGGGAAGGGGTGTAATCATAGACATCAGTGCGACTGTGGCAATTCCATTTGTGTTTCTTAAAGCCAAACATTCTGCCCCCACAATACCCTCCCAATCTATCATATTCCTTCATTGTCCCTATACTCGTCTGTGTCCTTTTAGGAATAGGTTGGGTATTGATTATATCTGCTACTTCTAAGTTAGTCTTATCTTGTGCATAAATAATAGCTGTGTCATTGATGAGATGATTGGCTTTGATATAAACATTATTTCCTATCATCATAGCAGGATCATAGGTGTTCTCTTTGAGTTTATCTTCTGTGATGGTGGTGGTGTATTCATAGGTGGTGTGTTTATCAGGATTACCACATTCAGCACTATCTCTTCCTTCTTCTTCACACCAACCATAATGGTATCTACTCCCAACCTCTACCTTCTGTAATTCCAAACTCCCAATATTGCTTACCTTATGTGCTTGTATGTTTAGATCTCCTTTAGCAGAGATGATGGAGTGATTGATGAGTTCTTTTGCATTGATAAGCAGATCCTTACTTGAAGTGATAGAAGGAGGAATGAAAGTAGGAGTGAATGTATCAGTGGTTTTATGGGAATTTGA
>NZ_MLAT01000056.1 GCF_002272795.1 Helicobacter sp. 13S00482-2
TTTTTCAAGCTGATTATTTTTACCAATATGATTCAACCTATCAAATAATCTACAAAGTTCTTGTTTTTCTTCATCTGTTAATTTTTTATCTGCTATTTTTGCACTATCAAAAACAAATCTCAGTTCATTGCTATTTTCATCTCTAATAAGTTCTTTTGTTTTTGATGAAAACCAATATGTATTGATTCCATCACTCACACAAATAGCAGGACACTCTAATTTTTCTGCAAGAGCAAAATACCACTGAGTAAGATTTTTTTCTGCTTCTTGTTTTGAAGAAAAAAATACCATCTTTTTTATATTCTATTAATACTCTCACACTATCTTTACCCTGAAGGACTAAACCATCAGGCTTATTTTGAGTCAATCCTGAGTAATTTTTATTGGGAAGTATTCCAGCTTTTTTAAGCTGTCCAACTGTGGTTGCACCAATATTGATATAGTGATATTCATTTTGAATAATATAGTCATAACCTCCCTGTTTTAACTGTTCGCTACTATCTTTATATTGATACATTATCCCTACCCTTTTTTGGATTTTAGAAATTATAAGATAAATTATTAGAAATTGTCTACAGGATAGTTAATAGTAAGAATCATGGAAATTAACTCTTAAAAGAGAGTGTCTTAAAGGAATATATTTCATATGTTTTGTAGATTTATTTTCCAAATCAAATTGACTCAAACTATACATTAAAGAACTTGCTATTTTCTGATAATTCAACAATTATATTGTCTTTATACTTTGAATAAATAGTCTCAATCTTGTCATAAATGATAGGAACAATAAATTGCCCATTGATATTATTTGAAATATTAAACAATATTTCAAGTTTATTAATATCAATTAATTCAACTTTGTCATGTGCTACAAAATGTGGAAAATTGAGATTTAATTTATTAATAAAATCTATATAGGCTAAATCAAAGGCTGAGATGATAGCTTGTTTTTT
>NZ_MLAT01000057.1 GCF_002272795.1 Helicobacter sp. 13S00482-2
ATATCAAAATCCATCTATTGCTCTACTTCAACCTGTTTCTTGATATTTTTTTCAAGACTTTCAACTGTTTTAAAAACACGCTTCCATCTGATAGAAAAAACCTCTTTTGGATTATCTTGTGCATCTACCTCTTCACTATTTTTAAGATTGATACTAAAATAAATAAACCAAGGTTTGCCTATAATATTTTTATAAGGCACAGTACCCCAAAATCTAGAATCATTGCTATTATCCCGATTATCCCCCACCATAAAAAACTCATCAGGAGCGATTTTTTTATAAAACACTAATTCGCCATCAAGATTCATCGGCGTCATTGCAATATTTTGTTGATTTGGATCAGTGTTTTGTCCTAAAGCTTCAGGAAATGGGGAGCTTAATATTTTTTGAGTGATGAGCTCCATCTGTTCAAAAGACATATTGTTGTGCTTATAATGAATACCTGGATGTTCCCTAGAATAAGGCTCAAAGACGAATTTTTTACCCATCATAACAATCACTTCTGAATCTTTATAATGAGAATCTACATATTCATCGCCCTCATTAGGATGAAGATACAAACCTTTTTGAGTAAAAATAACCTCATCTCCACCTACTGCAAAATCCCTTTTGACATAATAGGTTTTTGGCTCACCAGGAGGGATAAAAATGACCACATCACCCCTTTGAGGTCTGCTTCCATCTATGAGATGTCCATTACCATTAAAATCAGGCAATACAGGTATTTCTAGCCAAGGAATTCTCGGGATAGGAATCCCATAAGAAAACTTTTTTACAAAAAGCATATCACCTTCATATAAAGTCCCTACCATAGACCTAGAAGGAATAATAAAGGCCTGTGCAATAAAAAACACTATAAACAATACGATAATGATTGTGCCTGTCCAACTCGCACAAAATTTATACATAAACTTTA
>NZ_MLAT01000095.1 GCF_002272795.1 Helicobacter sp. 13S00482-2
TCATAAAATCTCCTTTGAAATAAAAATATTCTAAGGAATAGACTATTCACCCTATTGGGATAAATAAAAATCTATCCCAAACGTGGGCTACAAAAACAATTGAGAAGTCAAAAGACTCCACTAAAAAGACAAACTTTATTATTAGAGTTTATAACTCTTTATTCTCCATGGGAGATAATAAAACTTATCTCCTTAATGGAGTTTTTTGAACTAAATGTTCCTTCTGCTTTTTAGGTTTTCCTAAGTCATCACGATAGTGATTGCAGGTTTGCTCGATTTATAGCTGAACGCTAAGGGTGCTCTAAGAGACCTGACCAAAAAAATGGTAAAAAATTTATGTTTTTATTGTAGCATAAAAAATATAACATGTTGCAAAAAAATGTTG
>NZ_MLAT01000007.1 GCF_002272795.1 Helicobacter sp. 13S00482-2
TGCCAATATTGTAATTATATTTCAAATAATAAACATCGCTATAGGTTGAATTTTTAGTGATGTTGAACATATTTGCAAAACTCTGAGTGACTCTACCACAAGCTTTATCTCCACTTAAAAGACATCTGGCATCTCCTGAACTATAAACTTCAGGCCTATTGAGGTTGCCATGATCTGCAGATAAAAGCCTTATATCTGAAGATGATAGAGCTGCTTGTGCTATATCTGCTGTGAATGGCAATAAAAGCGTAGAAAGCACTAATGAAAATAAAGGAAAAAATGCTTTTTTAGAGGATTTGGGATTCACAGGTCTTGAAGGACCATCAGGGGCAAATCCTTCTCTTGTCTTTTTATCAAGACTAGCTTGAGCAGAACATGCTAACAAACTATCCCATTGCTTAGCACTACTATGGTTGTGAAAATCTCCAGAAAATCGTTCATTCCTAGATCTAGCACTCTGAGATTCTCTAGTATGATAAGGGAAATCTAATGATTTCTCAAATTCAAAACCTTCAGTATCGTTAAATTCTTCAGAATGATTTGAACAGGGAGCTTTTAAGAGATCTGAACCCCCCCCCCCAAGAGAATAATTATCACTTACATCGGTATTTTTGGCACTGATGTGCAGTATGGTACGTAAAAAATTCATTGTTGTCATAGGAATCCTTCATCATTTGAGTTGTTGTTGTTGATACATTAAATCCAGTGAAATTATACTGCATTCCAAATAAATAATGTTTAAAACATTCTTAAAAAGTAAGAAAAATCCACAGAACTTGTCATAAAAAAATCCAAAAGTAATCATTCTAAATAAACTTTTCAATCTTACAAATATCGATAAAATGGGAATTTGGAGAGTTGAGAAGACAAAATGATGTATTGAGAAAAGGATAGTTGAATAAAGTGAAAGAATTCTATTCATCAGCAGAAATTTCACTGATTTTAACTCAATTTCACTCCAAATCCCCTCTGATTTCACTCAAAAGTAAATGAAATCTCTGTTTTTTTCATTTACTTTCATTTACTTGGAATGGAATTTTAGTCTTTCTTGACCTTTTAAGCGGATTGATAAAATGAACACAATTGAATATTGAGATATGGTTAATAAGTGTTGTTGTTTATCGCTCTTAAAGGAATGAAATACACTGTGATTGATATAAAAGAAGGTTTTAATGGTGGGGGTGCAACTCCTTTGATAATCCTTTTTGATATCATTCTTAAGGCACAGGATGATGACTCCCTCCCTAGCTTCAACGAAGGGAGGAATTACCTGCTCTAAATCTGAAGGATTTTGGCTAATAACTTTATCCAATATTATCAAAAAGACCTTTCATGGCTTTCAAAATCATATTTTTTATATTTCTAGTTCAAAACTCAAAAAAAACTCTTCAAGAATATCTAACTGATATGCTCTCAAAAGAGGTGGTAATTAAGAATCTGTACATAAATCTAGAAGAATTTACTAAAAGCATTAAAACAATTGCTAGCATAAGTTTTACGTCAATAAATAATCTTTTTTCTAAATCGCTTTTTGATGTCAAACCAGATATATTTGGCTTAGGTGAGGCAGAAAGTTTGAAGATCAAGCTTAAATATTGTAATAGAAAAATTACAGATATTTTTCCAAAAAAAATCATTAATTTTTTTGAAAAAGAAAGCGATAAATTACAGTCTCTGATTTGCATTGGGAGAGATGACAACCAAATGGAATCTATTTTTAATGTTTCAAAATTTACACAAAAAATATCTATCAATATAGAAAAAGATGCATCTGGACGATACAAAGAAGATACAGTGCGAAAAAAATTTACTAGAAGAAATAGATTTTATATGACTAGCTTGTCTGTCTTATATGGTTCAAAGTATGCAAAAAGTCTATACAATGAAATTGACCCCAAAAAGCAAACCCAACGAAAAATACACACGCTAAAAGCTTATTTCATTAACAGTGCTCATTGGGCTTTAATGTGTATCGTGCTATCAATGTTGTATTTGCTATTTTCAAAAGTCAATAATGCTATTTTGAATGTGATATTTAAGAATATCTTGGTCACGGCTATTTTTATAAATTTTCTTTTCATCTATTTATTGCTCAAAATATTCATGAATAGGTTGCTTGAAGAAAATAAAGATAACTAGAATCCAATCCATAATCACTGATTTTGTGATGAGTGTTGATATTTCCATACCCTAGCCTTTTATGAATTTACAACACTAATAGCAAAATTCCGTATAAAAAACTAACTGAATCCTATCTAAACTCTATATATAGGAATCTGAATGCTTTTATTATAACATTGGATATTTAGTGTTATAATATTCCACATAATTGAAGAAGGAGTATGTTATGAAAGCATTAGATGTAGCTAAATATATTATCAATAAATGCATAGAAAAGGGCAAACCTATCAGCAATCTTCAGCTCCAAAAAATTACATATTTTGTTCATTTAGGATTTTTGAGAGAAACCCATAGAAAACTTATCGATGATGAAAGTTTTAAAGCTTGGCAATATGGACCCGTGATAAAGAGTGTCTATAATAAGTTTAGAATCTATGGTGGATTTACCATTGATGATATCCAAGAATGTCATATTGAATTAAAACCCGAAGAAGAAAAGTCAATAGATAAGATTCTAGATGAATGTATCAAGTTGAAACCTTGGGAACTTGTCCAAAGAAGCCATAATCCAGATGGTGCGTGGATAAAAGTATACAAAGATGGGGAAGACTATAAAGATATTGCAATTCCTGATAATCTAATTCAAGAGGAAGCTCTTGGATACTAATAAGAAAATTTTAGTTTTTTTAAAAAGAATTTCTACAGAAGAATTTGATACTGATGATAAATATCAAAGAGCTAAGGAAGAGATCAGAAAAATATACTCTGATAGAGATTTTAGGCATCATTATTCTGATATCACAGCCCAGATTTTAAAAAGTGCTGATCTAGAAAAACTAGTCGAAAATCTTAGAATTGTTAAGGAGGGAATAGAAGAAGATAAAGATGAAGATAGCAAACACTATCTTCATCAGCTGACTAAGCTATGGGATCATATCAACCTTGAATTCGTTCGTGTAGGATATTATAAAGATCGTTTCTCAGATATAGAAAATCGTTTATCAGATATAAACAAGTCCATAGAAAACACCCAAAACGGACTTCAAAACCTACAAGACAACAATAAGATTATTCAAACAAACATAAAAGATGCTCAAATCCAACTTCAAAACTTAAAAAAAGATAGCGAGGATATTCAAGCAAGTATCAGAAATCAACAAAACCAATACATCACCATCTTAGGAATCTTTGCCTCGATTGTTTTAACCCTTGTGGGTGGTTTTATCTTTTCAACCTCCGTGTTTGCGAACATCGATAAAAGCAGTATCTATCGACTGGTGTTTATGATGATCTTCATTTGTTGTTTTACCACGAATATTCTTTATTATCTCTTTCGCTTTATCAAAAATATAGGCGAGAAGAACCCTGATTGTATCTTTAAAGATAAGGCTATTGTCAGCTTTAATATATTGATGCTTTTTATATTGATATGCGATGGGGGTTTTTATCTTTTTTTATCTTATTGTTAGATATTTACTGCCTATGCTTTTTAATTAGCCATTCATCAAGTGGCTTTGCTAGAGTAAAATCCCCCCCCCCCTATTAGCCAAACACTCTATCTTTTTTTGACATATCCTAAATTCACAAGTCTCCATTTCATTGCATCATAAGAGACTCTAAAACGACTTGCCAATCTTTTAATAACATCTTCTAAAGTGATTTGCTCAAAATCCTCACTTTCAGTAAGCTTCTTAGCCTCATTGGCAATAAAATCACTGGGCATTAAGAGTCTTGCTGCAAAGTCGTTTGCTTTTCTTTCCATCGGGCTCACTCCGCTCCTATATAGAGTATCGTAGTCATCTTTTATAGGATTTATATATTTTTCAACATCTGGTAAAATATCATTCACGATATGCCCTAACTCGTGAGCTAGTGTGAAATTTTGTCTAGGCTCTGAGACGCCATTATTAAGCCAAATTTCAGGATAGTCATTCTTAAGATAAACGCAGCCATCTAGGGCTAATTTATCCCAATCTAATTTTTCATCAATAGTGATATTCAATCCATCTCTTATAAGTGCCTTAATATCTACGGGATTTTATTTCAAATAATTTTATAATATCCTCTGGAGTCTTGTCTATGAGCATTGTTTTTAGTTTTTCAAGCTTCATTTTCACTCCTTTTGACTAATCTTCTGTTTAATGGTACCATTTAAATCTTTAGTTTTAGAAAATTCTAGATCCTCACATTTTAGTGATTCCCTAGAATTTAAAATATTCTCTACTTCTATGTTTATAAAATTTGAAAATCTATTTTTAAATCCTTCACTCTCAAGGGCAATCTTGAGAAAATCCTCTATATTTTTTGAATCTTTTAAAACTTAATTGAGTTTATTGTTTGTATTCTCTAGAATCTCTCTTTTTGCATTTGATGATAAGGATTTCTGAAAATAGATCCCATATACTGCAATAAATACTGCCATAATTGTTACAAAAACCCCAACAATACCAATTGCCCAACCTGAGATTGTGGTGAGTGTTGACATTTCCATACCTTGGCCTTTTATAAATTTACAACACTAATAGTAAAAAAAATTCCATATTCAAGCATTTATTCTAACCAAACTCCACTGATTTGCACGAGTTGCTTAAAATGATTCTATGAGAGACTTTTAAATATCATAGAGATATAGATGCCACTTGTTTGCCTATCTACTTGTAACTCCAATTAAAACCTGTGTATATGGGTCTTCCTAGCAACTCTAAGTTGCCCTTTTCTTGTTGGCATTGATGGATTTAAAATAGCTCTGTGCTTTTTTATAAGCTTGTTTATCATTGCTAGAGTAGCTAAAACCGCAGTGGCGAGGATGGGGTTAGGAGAACCTAAATAAGGAGGAGTAATAGAGAATTTCAATACACAGAAATTAAAATCATTCTTCTTTTAAAATCAAAATAGTGTTTGTTTATAAAAATGATTTGAACCTCTTAAGCAAAATAATAAGCCATATCTCCATTACTTAGTTTTTTATATCTTACGCCCTGATATTTTGAGCTACTTATATTTTTTTCTGTCCCCAATCTGTCCCCTTTTTTTAATGAAATTAAATGAAAGTAAATGAAATTTTAGGAGTTCAATTGAAAATGATTATATCAAACAAATCTCGTATTTAGGAAAGTTTGGGAGTTAAAATGAAATAAAATGAAAGTTTAAGAAAAGGGCATAAAATGTAATGGTGGAGTGTAGGGGGTTCGAACCCCTGACCTCGACGCTGCCAGCGTCGCGCTCTCCCAGCTGAGCTAACACCCCAAAAAATAGAAAACAATAAATTCAAGAAGGTTCGTATTATACTATAAAATAAACTCTCATTCAAGAATTCAACTCCCTATAGTTTTTTAGATAGACTTCTTGCATTTGGGATTCTAATTTTTTATACCAATCACTCCCTGCTTCAGGCACAAATGAATCCAAAATCACCATCCTCATTGAATTGGTTGTGGATTCTAGGGTATCGCTATTATAAACCTTTCGACTATTGATAAGGACAATAGGTTGAACTTTGAGATTGAATTTTTCTGCTAGAAGTTTAGCTCCACTTCTAAATGGTAGAAATTTCTCCCCTCCAGAACTCCTAGTGCCTTCAGGAAAAATCACAAGAGGTCTATTTTGAGCTAGTCTCTCTTTGGCTTCTTTGAGCAAGAACACAAGACCTTTTTTGTCCTCTCTGTCAATGAGTATCATTTCAGGCCCCTTCAATGCATACCCATAATAAGGTATTTTCCCGAGCTCTTTTTTTGCAACCCAACAAATATTTCTGGGGTGATAACCCTCCAAAATAATAATATCAACATAACTTTGATGGTTCATTATAATAAGGTCGGCACTCAGATCAAAATCTCCAACTTTTTCAAGCTTGACTCCACAAAAGTCAAAAAACAAGCGGCAATACTTTCTTACTCGTCTGGCATTATGATCTCTTTTCCAGAAAAAAATAAAAAAGACAATTGCTCCCAATCCTATAGCAATAACTAAACTAGCGTAAATACCCTTTAGCTTATTTAATATCATTTTTATCTACCCATCCTGTTTTTTCATCATCGGTTTTTATCTTGTAATATTTCCCATGTCTATCAATAATCTCTACCCTCTCATCTTTGGTAGGAATTTCCAAAATGGTTGAATTATAAGTAGGTAAAATTCTTATTTTAGAGCCACTTAAAAGAATCACTTGTTGAGTATAAAATGTGTTCCAAAGGAGATAAACCAATAAAATTACAAAAAGAACCAAAAAGATTTTTCTTCTTTTAAATGCAAAATATGCAATCAAAAGAAGAATAAGAATGACCATCGTAAAAATATTTGAAAATAACAAGAAATTATTTTTAGGTTTGACATCATCTTGTGTGCTTACAATATCATCTACAGGAATAATCCTCATCTTGATAGTTTTAAATTTATCTTCTTGTAATGAAAAATATTCAAAACTAATATCTTGGATATTCTTAGGCAAAATGCAATAATAAATGCCTTCGGGATTATCTGTGTCAAAATTACTACTTTCAAATCCTTGCTTGGGAACATTGGGTATTTTCATATCTTCTAAATTTGAATTTTTGCTCTCTAATTCAAAGACTAAAATGTTATTCAGGTTATCATAAGTTTTTGTCCTATATCTACTAACACTCAATTCATCAGCGACAACACCTACATATTTTTTATTCTGATACAAATCAATGATATTTAATTTGATGGCTGGAGAGGTAGAAGAATCACTATAGCCACCATCACTTGATAGTGCAATCACTTTTAATGGGGGAATGATGGCATCAGTTGTTTTGATTTTATATTCATAAACGGCCTGATAGGAACCATCAGCGGATAATTTCCATTTGGTATTTGGGTTACGCAAAATCAATTGATTTTCATCAATCCCCCCAACAAATTCAGTACCAACAAAACGAGCATTTGAAAAAAGCAATAGACTGTAGGTGATTTTTATGTTTTGTCCTACATAAATAGAACTTTTTGAAATTTCATCAAGATTTTCAACTTTTACATAGATGATCTTTGCCTTATTTGAGTCAATCATACTTGGTGGTATTGATCCATTATCATCATCTGAGTATAAAAAATGACAAAATAGAATAAAAATAATACTCAAAAAAAGATTTTTTTTCATTTCTTCGCCCCTAGCAATCCCTTCAGCATAGACAAACCATCAGAATTTCCAAGAATTTCTTCTATGGCACGTTCTGGGTGAGGCATCAAGCCAAAAATATTCTTGTCCTTGTTGCAAACTCCTGCAATAGATTCTATTGACCCATTGGGGTTATGCACATACTCAAGCAAAATCTGAGAATTTTCTCTCATTTCTTGGAGAGTTTTTGAATCCACATAATAACTTCCATCAGCGTGTGCAATAGGCAATGAAATTTGTTGATTTTTTCCATAAGAGGATAAAAATTTATTGTTAGTTGAGACAACTTTGAGTTTTTGGGTTTTTGAAATAAATAAAAGTCTTTCGTTGCGTTTTAATGCTCCAGGAAGCAATCTTGCTTCAGTGAGTATCTGAAATCCATTGCAAATACCCAAAATAATTCCACCATTATTTGCATACGCAATAACACTCTTCATGATTGGAGCAAATCTAGCGATAGCACCACTTCGCAAATAATCTCCATAACTAAAACCACCAGGTATGACTACAAGTTCTGTATCTTTTGGAAGTGAAGTTTCTTGATGCCACAAGATAAGAGTTTCTTGATGTAAAATCTCCCTATAAACATATTCCATATCTCTTTCACAATTTGTGCCAGGAAAGCATAGAACAACTACCATCTTTTAATCTTTTTTTAATTCAATTTGATAATCTTCTATAATCGTATTTGCCAAAAGTTCTTTTGCCATTTTTTCAGCCTCTAATAATGCTTTTTGATTATCATTGTGTTCAAATTCAAGAATAATTTTTTTACTCAAACAAACTTTAGCAACATCTAAAAATCCCAGAGATTTTAGTCCCTGGTGAATAGCTCTAGCTTGTGGATCTAAAACACCACGCTTCAAACTCACATTGATTTCAATAATCATCTAGTAACCCTTAAGATAATATTCTATTTAAAACTTCTTCATAAGCAAGTTTAACATTTCCTAAATCCTGTCTAAATCGATCTTTATCAAGCTTCTCGTTCGTGTCTTTATCCCAAAATCTACAACTATCAGGACTGATTTCATCAGCAAGAATGATATTTCCATCAGCATCCTTGCCAAATTCTAACTTAAAATCAATCAGCTTAAGATTTTTAGAATCAAAAAATTGTTTTAAAACAGAATTTATTTTTCTGGCCTGATGTCTTAGAAAATCCAACTCTTGGACATCTTGAGTAATATCAAGTATCTTGCAATGCTCATCATTAATAAGTGGATCTCCAAGGGCATCATCTTTGTAGTAAAATTCTACAAGCGAAAAGGGCAAAACCTTTCCATCTAAAATTCCTAAACGCTTTGTCAAAGATCCTGTAGCAACGTTTCTAACAACCACCTCAATGGGAATAATTTTCACTTCTTTGCAAAGGATATTTTTAGAATCAATTCGCTTAATAAAATGAGTTTTAATGTCATTTTTTTCTAAAAGCTCAAACAAAAAAGAAGTGATTTGACAATTAAGTTCACCTTTGCCACTTTCACTTCCTTTTTTTTCGGCATTAAAAGCCGTCAAATCATCCTTAAATTCAGCAACTAGAATACTTTCTTTATGCGTACTATAAAGCTTCTTTCCTTTTCCTTCATATAGCATTTTCACCTTATCCATTATTGAGCCTTAGTTTTTCCTGATATTTTAATAATATTCCAAGCTTTAAGCACATCAATAGCTGTTTTTAGCTGAATGTCAGTATTGATATCTTTTTGAGTGATTAGCTTGATATCTTCTATTTTTTTTGTTTCAGATTTTTTATCTGCTTTTTCAGCAGATTTTTTATTTCCAGCTTCATTGTTTGTTTTTTGTAACTCATTTTCCAAATGATTTCTTAAATCTGCTTCTTTTATTTCAAAGCTACTTTCATTTTGAGGAACAAGACCTGGATGTACCAATATATCGGGTTTGATTCCAATAGCTTGAATAGTTCTGCCACTAGGGAGATAGTATTTTGCTGTGGTCAATTTGATTGCTTCTGTTTTGTCGATAGGAAGAACGACTTGAACGCTCCCTTTTCCAAATGTATTTTCACCAACAATAATCGCCCTATCGTGATCTTGCAATGCTCCTGAAACAATCTCACTGGCACTAGCAGTTCCACCATTAACTAGCACAACAATAGGAAGATTTGCATAAGGTGCATTTCCATTAGCCTTATACTCAACATTTTCTTCTTTAATCTTTCCTTTTTGAGAAACAATCACTCCGCTTTTTATAAATAGATCTGATAAACCCACGGCCTGATTGAGTAATCCACCTGGATTATTTCTAAGATCTAAAACAATTCCTTCAATTTTGTTTGATTTTTTTAGTTCATTCAGAACGCTTTGGGTGACATTTTTATCAAAAGAATTCACTCTTATGTAAAGATAATCGGTACCATCTATTTTTCTAGAATGCACGGATTTGACCTTGATAATATCTCTAGTGATATCAAAATCTAAAGGCTTTGATTCCCCTTTTCTAACAACCGTTAATTTTACAGAAGTCTTCGGTTTTCCACGCATAATATTAACAGCGTCATCAATGCTCATATTTAAGGTGCTCTCGCCATTAATTTTAAGAATCACATCTCCGCTTTTAAGTCCTGCTTTTTGTGCAGGTGTATCATCTAAGGGTGCAATAATTGTCAAAGCACCATCTTTCATTCCAATTGTGATGCCCAATCCTCCGAACTCACCATCAGTTTGCACCTTCAAATCTTTGAATTTTTTCTCTGTCAGATAGCCTGAATGGGCATCTAAATTGGTCATCAAGCCATCAATAGCTTTATCAACAATTTCATTGATATTAATATCATCAACATAATAGGCTTCAACGGTATTTATTATTTTTGTGAGCTTATTGTAGGCTTGTATTCTCTGTTGTTGCGTTATGGATGCATTTTTTTCTTCCTGAGCAGAAAGTCCGCTAAACAATAAAGATGTACTTAAAAATGAAACCAGTACGCCAGAAACCAGATATCTATTCATCACAAACCGCCTATGAATTTTATTTTGGACTTAATTCTATCTAAAATTTTGATTTTTTTCATTAAACAATACTATTATTATTGTCTAAATCTTATCGTAATGTCAAAGAATCTCAAATTTAAAATGATAAAACCTTAGCATAAAGCAATAAAATAACTTGACATTATTAGACTAAACTTATATAATGACATCATATATAATTTTATCTAAGGAGTCAGCTATGAATATATTTGACAAAATGACCAATCAATTAAAAGAAACCCTTGATCAAGCTGTTTCTTTGTCTGTACATTCAAAAAACCAAGAGGTTGATACCACTCATTTAATATGGGCAATGCTTGCTAATACCCAATCAGTACTCAATCAATGCCTTAATAAAATGAACATAGATAAGGTAAATTTAGAATTTGAAGCAAAAGCCCTTGTGGATAAACTACCAAAGGTTTCAAACATTTCAAAAGAAAATATAACACTCAGTAAAAATCTCCAAGAAAATCTGCATCAAGCTGAAGGGTTTGCAACAAAAAATGGTGATAAATATATTGCACTTGATAGTTTTATCATCGCGAATCTGAAGACAGAGAGCTTCATGAATGTTTTTTCAAAATATATAGATATGACAGAACTTAAAAAAACTCTAGAAGCTATGCGTGGAGGAGTAAAGATACAAAATGAAAACGATGATGCCAATCTTGAATCTTTGGAGAAGTTTGGTATAGATTTGACAAAAAAAGCACTCGAAAATACTCTAGATCCTGTTATTGGTAGAGATGAAGAAATCTCTAGAATGATGCAAATACTAATAAGAAAAACAAAAAATAATCCTATCTTGTTAGGAGAACCAGGTGTGGGTAAAACTGCTGTTGTAGAAGGACTAGCACAAAGAATAGTGAGAAAAGAAGTTCCTTTGTCATTACAAAATAAACGTGTCATAGCCCTTGATATGAGTGCTTTAGTTGCAGGAGCAAAATATCGAGGAGAGTTTGAAGAAAGACTCAAAAAAGTCATAGAAGAAGTTAAAAAAGCTGGAAATATTGTACTCTTTATTGATGAAATTCATACCATCGTAGGGGCAGGTGCTTCTGAAGGCAGTATGGATGCAGCAAATATATTAAAACCTGCACTTGCAAGAGGAGAACTTCACACGATAGGAGCTACAACACTCAAAGAATATCGAAAATATTTTGAAAAAGATGCGGCTCTTACAAGAAGATTTCAACCTATTAATTTAAATGAACCAAGCGTGAATGAAGCTTTAGGGATCTTAAGAGGAATAAAAGAAAAACTAGAAGCTCATCATAATGTAAATATAACAGATTCAGCACTTGTTGCTGCAGCCAAGCTAAGTAACCGATATATCACTGAGCGATTTTTACCCGATAAAGCCATAGATCTTATTGATGAGGCAGCAGCAGAACTAAAAATGCAAATTGAGTCCGAACCAACAGAGTTATCTAGTATAAAACGTCAAATCCAACGTCTTGAAGTTGAAAAACAAGCATTGAATATGGAAAAAAAAGAAAGCAATCAGGCAAGAATTGAAGAAATAGAGAAAGAACTTATCAATGCCATTGAAGAAAAGAATCTCTTAGAAGCTCAATTTGAAAACGAAAAAAATGTTTTCAGACAAATCGCACAAATCAAAAGTGATATAGATTCACTAAGGCGCGAATCTGAACTTGCCAAAAGAGATGGGAATTACAACAAGGCAGCTGAGATTGATTATAGCAAAATCCCTGAAAATGAGGCAAAAGAAAAAGAACTCAATGCGAAATGGGATAAAATGCAATCAGAAGGAACATTGCTTAAAAATGCAGTGACAGAAGAAAGTATCGCAGGAGTAGTGAGTAGATGGACACAAATCCCAATAAAAAAGATGCTTCAAAGTGAAAAAGATAAGATATTGAATACTGAAAATGAGCTTAGAAAAACTGTGGTTGGCCAAGAAAAGGCTCTCAAGGCAATTTCTAGAGTTATCAAGAGAAACAAAGCTGGATTGAGTGAAAATAACCGACCTATTGGAAGTTTCTTGTTCTTGGGTCCTACAGGAGTTGGAAAAACTCAAAGTGCAAAATCATTGGCTCAGTTTCTTTTTGATAGTGATAAAAATCTTATTAGAATTGATATGAGTGAATATATGGAAAAACACGCTGCAAGTCGCTTAGTAGGAGCTCCTCCAGGATATGTTGGATATGAAGAGGGCGGACAACTCACTGAGGCTGTGAGAAGAAAACCTTATTCTGTAGTGCTATTTGATGAAATTGAAAAAGCACATCCTGATGTTTTTAATATTCTTTTACAAGTTCTTGATGATGGTAGGCTTACAGATAACAAAGGAGTAACAATTGATTTTAAAAATACTATCATCATTCTCACAAGCAATATCGCCAGTGATAAAATAATAGAAATTAAAGATCAGAAAGAAAAAGTAGCAACAGTAAATGAAGCTCTCAAAAAATACTTTAAACCTGAATTTTTAAATCGCCTTGATGATATTGTTATTTTCAATCCATTAGATATTCAAGGTATTGTAGAAATTGTAGAAATTATGTTTGAAGATATTGCTAAAAAGGCGATCGAAAGAGGTATCCAAATCAAGATCACTCAAGCAGCCAAAGAGTTTATAGCAAAAGCAGGATTTGATCCTGTTTATGGTGCTAGACCACTCAAAAGAGCACTCTATGAAAAAATCGAAGATACTCTAGCAGAATTAATACTAGAAGACAAAGTTAAAGAAGGCAATGAGGTCATTTTTGATACAAAAGATGAAGAGATAATCGCAAAAATAAACTGACTAGCTTTCTCCTGCAAGTCGCGGGAGAAGCCACTTCATATCAATAAGTTTATTGACAATTCACGCATTCAATGGATCTATCCATGACATTATCATCAATCGTAGGACTTTCGCTTCTGAGATAATAAGTGGATTTCAAACCAAGTTTCCATGCGAGCATATAAATATCATTCAAAAGCTTTCCACTTGCTTTTTCAAGACGCATAAAAATATTTGTACTTTGACCTTGATCTATCCATTTTTGTCTGATTGCTGCGGCTTTGATTAGTTCAAATTGTTCAATATCATATGCGGAAGTATAATATTCAAAGGTATCAAGAGTAAGATTGGGTACAACTACAGGAATCATTCCACTTAAATTATGCTCAAACCATTTCTTTTTATAAATAGGCTCTATAGTTTGAGTCGTTCCTGCAAGAATGGAGATTGAACTTGTAGGTGCAATTGCCATCAAATAACCATTCCGCATACCCTGATTCTTTACGGTTTCTCTGAGGGCAGACCAATCACAACTACTACCAAAAAGTCCTCCACGATCTACAAGCTTAAGAGCTTCCTTATTTGCCCTATCAATTGGAAAAATTCCCTTACTCCAATTTGAGCCTTCATATTGAGGATATTTGCCCTTTTCTTTTGCAAGATTTGAACTTGATAAAATTGCATTGTAACTGATAGCTTCCATAATTTCATCAATTTTTTGAAAATGCTTTTCAGAGCCCCAATGTATTTTTTGGGTAGCTAACATTTCTGCCTCTCCCATCACGCCAAGTCCAATGGCACGATTTTGTGCATTGGTTGCTTTTACCTTACGATTAGGATAAAAATTCAAATCAATAACATTATCAAGCATACGAACAGCAATAGGAATAACTCTTTGAATATCCTCTTGTGTGTGGATTTTGCTCAGATTCACACTAGCAAGGTTGCACACTGCGGTTTCTCCATCAACTTGTTTTTTAGTCGTGATAAATATCTTTTTTCCATTGAGCGAATCAATATTGGTCAGTTTATTGGCTTTTTTTATGATACCAACATCGGTAGTGACTTCATCTTTTTCCTCAAAGTACTCCATAGTGCCATCACAATATTCTACTTGCACCACATAATGGCTAGGGCTTGTATTTTGAAAAATTTCAGTGCAGAGATTTGAACTTCTTATAATCCCGACATGTGGATTAGGATTTGCTCGATTTGCTGTATCCTTAAAACATAAAAAAGGCAGTCCAGACTCAAAATAATTGGTCAAAATCTTCTTCCAAAGTTCTTTTGCTTTGACAGTGCCTTTAATTATCGAAGGATCATTTTCATATTCAATGTATCGTTTTTCAAAATCTTCGCCATATAACTCCGTGAGATCACTACACTGATAAGAATCAAAAAGACTCCACAAGCCATCTTCTTGAACCCTTTTCATAAATAAATCACAGATCCAAAGTGCAGGAAAAAGATCGTGAGCACGCAATCTTTCTTCGCCACTATTTTTACGCAAATCAATAAAACTATCAATATCATTATGCCAAACTTCAAGATAAGTTGCTATGGCTCCCTTTCTAGTACCAAGCTGATCTACAGCAATAGCAACATCATTGGCAATCTTTAAAAACGGAACAACACCCCCTGCAGCTTTTTGGTGATCATCTATAAAACTTCCCATACCTCTAACTCGGCTAAAATCCCAACCAATACCACCGCCATATTTAGATAATAATGCCATTTCCTTATAAGCATCAAAAATACCTTCAATATTATCTGGCGTACTTCCTATGTAGCAAGAACTCAATTGATGACGGGTTGTTCTAGCATTCGCCAAAGTGGGTGTGGCAGTCACAACTTCAAATTTACTGATAACATCATAAAACTTAACTGCCCATTCGTTGCGATTTTCTTTTTCATCTTGTGCTAAAAACATTCCAATTGCCATAAACATATGTTGAGGAAGCTCAATAGGATTATCTTGCCTATCTTTTATGAGATATCTATCATAGAGAGTTTTTATTCCCAAATAATTAAACTGCAAATCTCTATCAGGTCTAATTTGTGCATTCAAAAATTCTAAATCGTATTTTTCTTTAAATCCTTTGAGAATTTTTCCTTCTTTTTCTGCCCTATCAAAATACTCTCTCAAAGTGTTGTAACCCGTGAATCCTGTCACCTTATGATAAAGATCATACAAAAATAATCTAGCTGCTACAAATGTCCAATTAGGAGTATCCATATCAATCTTATCCACGGCTGTTTTAATCAATGTTTGTTGAATGTCTTCGGTGGTAATTTTATCTTTGAAATGGATTTTAGCATCCACTTCAAGCTCACTTTGACTCACACCAGTGAGATCCTTTACAGCACTTGAAGTGTACTTTTGTATTTTTGAGATATCCAGGACTTCGACTCTCCCGTTACGTTTTATAACCGTTATCACAAGGGACTCCTAATATTTTATTTATATTCGACTAGTTCATCAATGCTAATACGATACTTACTTGCAGGTTGTTCTTTTAAGCGATAGCCAAAAGGAACAATCAAAACAATCCTTTCTTTGAAAGTATCAATACCAAAAAGCTTTTCTAAAGAGGATTGCTCAAATCCCTCCATAGGACAAGAATCAATCCCCAAAGAAGCGGCACAACTCATCATTGAACTTGCCATCAAATAAGCTTGTCTAGCTGTCCAATTGATAATATTCTCTCCCAGAAGATCGTTTGCAACCAAAAAACCTCTGATTCTTTGCTTATAGGCCTCATAAGCGGATTTATCATTAGCCATACGACGAGATACCATCTTATCAACATAATCGCTAGGTGCCTTCAGATCAGCAACTTTGGATTTAAAGACGACAAGCTCACTAGCTGTGGTTATTTGTTCTTGATTCCAACACAATGGTTTCATCTTCTCTTTAAGGTCTTTATCTCTTATGATCATAAGCCTTGTGGGTTCTAGACCAAAAGAACTTGGTGAAAGTCTTCCAGATTCCAAAATCAGCTCAAAATCTTCAGAAGATATTTTTTTACTTGTATCAAATATCTTACAGGCATGTCTAAAACGCAATATATCGATAAAATTATTTTGTTTCATTTTGAGATCCTAAAAAAAATTATTAAATAATAATAAAACTATTTTAAAAGTAAGCTTTTACTATTAATGACTATTAATCATTTTGCCAAATTATATTTAACATATTATTGATATTTTAGGAAAATTTATTTTTTTCCCATTCTTTTACGTTGATTTGCATCAAGATACTTCTTTCTGATTCTGATATTTAACGGGGTAACTTCAAGAATCTCATCATCTTCTATCCATTCAAGTGCCCTCTCTAATGTCAAATCTCTAGGTGGCACAAGTTTTATAGCATCATCACTGCCACTAGCACGCATATTGGTAAGATGTTTAGATTTGATAGGATTAACATCTAGATCATTATCTCTACTATGCTCACCGATAATCATCCCTATATAGACTTTTGTTTGAGGCTCAATAAAAAGAGTTCCTCTTTCTTGGATATTAAAAAGTGAAAAAGCCGTGGCATCTCCATTTTCCATACTGATCAAAGCTCCATTTTTTCGAGATTCTACATTCCCGCTATGTGGGCGAAACTCTAAAAATGAATGGTTCATAACACCCTCGCCTTTTGTATCTGTTAAAAATTCACTTCGATATCCTATTAATCCACGAGCAGGTATCTCAAACTCCAATCTTGTGTATCCATCACCCATAGGATTCATCGCTTTCATTTCAGCTTTTCTGCGACCCAATCTTTCAATAATAGTTCCACTAAAATCCTGAGGAGTATCAATAACCAAATGCTCAAAAGGCTCGAGTTTTTTACCATTTTCTTCTTTGATAATCACCTCGGGTCTAGATATGCTAAACTCAAAAGCTTCTCTTCGTAGATTTTCTGCCAAAATGGTGATTTGAAGCTCTCCTCTACCAGAAACACGATATTTACCCTCTCCCATCTCTTCACATTTCATAGCAATATTAGTTTGCATCTCTTTAAGCAATCTATCTTTGAGTTTATTGGCTGTAACGTGTTTTCCTTCAAGTCCAGCAAGTGGTGAATCATTGACCGAGAAATAAACACTCATTGTGGGTTCTTCTAGGTGCATAGGATCTAATGGCATCGGATTATTTGGATCCACAACGCTATCTCCTACATCAATAGCATTAAATCCAGCTACTGCGATAATATCACCTGCCTCAGCTTCATCTATCTCTGTCCTTGCTAATCCTAAAAACCCTATCAATTTGGTGATCTTTCCGTTTTCTTTTGTTCCATCGCCTTTAGCAAGCATCACATTCTCGCCTTTTTTAATCTTTCCATTAAAAACCCTAGCAATCCCTATTTTTCCAACATAGTTATCATAATCAAGAGTAAAAATTTGCATTTGCAGTGAATCTTCAGGACTCCCTTCAGGAAGCGGTACATATTCTAATATGGCTTCAAATAATGGCTCAAGATTTTTTTTCTCATCTTCTAAATTCTTGATAGCATATCCCTCTCTTGCTGCAGCGTAAATAACTGGAAAATCAAGTTGTTTATCATTCGCACCCATTGCGACAAACAAATCAAATACTTCATCTACGACCCTATCTGGTTCAGCGGCAGGTTTGTCAATTTTATTCACCACTACAATAGGTCTGATGCCAAAGCTCAAAGCTTTTTTGACAACAAATTTTGTCTGTGGCATCACTCCTTCTTGTGCATCTACTAGCAACAACACTCCATCTACCATTTTCAACACTCGCTCAACCTCTCCGCCAAAATCAGCGTGTCCAGGGGTATCTATGATGTTAATTTTAGTGCCTTTATATCTGATTGCAGTATTTTTTGAAAGGATTGTGATTCCTCTTTCACGCTCTAAATCATTGCTGTCCATCACTCTTTCATCAACTTTTTCACGTTCACCAAATGTTCCTGATTGGGTTAATAACCCATCAACCAAAGTGGTTTTTCCGTGATCAACGTGTGCTATAACGGCAATATTTCTTATATTCTGCATTTTTACTCTCTTTCTTGTGGTTGTAACAAAATTATTCTGTAAGTATAGAGACTTTATCCTTATACTTTTATTTGATTTTATTTCAGGGTTTATGGAATCTTTTTTGCTTTAATTGAATCATTATAATCTTCTAAGGAATTTTTAGATGCTAGAGAATATCTTAAACAATGTCAATGCCACTCAAGAAGTGCTCAAACCAAAAAACGATGTCAAAAAATCTGAAGATACTGCTGAAATCCCCAATAGCGATAGTTTCAAAAATTTACTTCAAAAACATCTCTCCAAAGAAGATGAAAAGACAAAAGAAGAATCAAAACCATCTAAGCCTAAAATTTCAAATGACGCCCAAAATGATTCACTCTCTCATCTTGCAGACAAAGACTCTCATTTTATGGGGCTAGATAAACCTATTTCTAAAGATACCTTAAAGAACGCAAATCATCTTAGTCCCACACAGGAATTGCTCAGTGCAACTTCAGAAAAAAATAACCCTCAATCTGAAAAAAACCTCACGACAAAATTGGGTGGTAGTGCCTTAGAAAACATTGATAGTAAAGATATCAAATCTACCAAAAATTCTGAAAAAAAACTCTCTGATATTCAAGCATTGGGAAAAGAAAAAAACCTCAAAGCAGATAATATAAAACTTCAAACCAATCAAAGCACAACTCAAATGGATGATTTAGATCCAAACTCAACAACACAATCAAAAAGCATAGAGTCATCTGCAGCTATAAAACCAACGACTCAAAGCGTGTTGGATCAAAAACTAAAAACAACCACTATGCTAACTTCAAAGAATGCAAAAGAACAAAACAAGCCCCTTTCTACAATGCTTAAAAGTATTGATGAAAAAGAACTCAAAACAAGAAAAAAATTTAATCGCGATCATAAGATAGAATATAAAATTGAGAATAAAACAGAAAAAATTGCAATCATAGAGCGAGGCAAAAACTTACCAAAAAATATTGTGGAACCTAGAATTTATCAAGAAAAAAGAGCTACAAAACTTGAAGAAATGAATTCAAAAAATCAAATCCTCCAAGAATCCATAGGTGGAAAAATCACAAAAGACATCAAGCTCAAAACTAGTCCTGAAGAAAAAAAAATTGATGATTCAAAGGAAAATGTACAAAAAAAAACTAAAAAATTAGGCACTTCTTCAAAATCTAAATCTGGAGTGAATCAAGCATCTAATGATCAAAATACAAAAACCCAAATTCAAGATCAAAATAAGCAAATACAAAACCAACTTGATGAAGAAAAATTTCTAAACCAGGAAGAGACTCTTCAATCCACAACAATTGCTAAAAACAAAAAAACGACCGATGCAAAAGAGGTTGAAAAAACAAAAGATAAAACCACGCAAGGAACACCTACTCAAAAAGATTCTACCTCTACTCTTGGAGTGGTGCCCAAAAATGACCTGCTCTATAAAAGTTCAAACGCCAAAGAAACTATCAAAAATTTTGCTCAAAACCTCAGCGAAGAAATCAAAAATTACAAGCCTCCTATGAGCAAAATCTCACTTGAACTCAATCCAGAAAAATTGGGCAAAGTAGAACTAACTATCAAGCAGATAGGGAATAATCTACACGTAAGCGTGGTATCAAACAATCAAGCGATAGCTTTGTTTGTCCAAAATCAAGCTGATTTGAAGCAAAATCTCGCAATGATAGGATTCTCTGGCGTGGATTTAAATTTCTCTTCCCAAGATGGCTCACAAAAACAAAATCAGGATTCAGATAATCAAAAAAGGAACAAAAATAGCTTGAAAGAATACGAAGACATTAAAAAAATCTCTCAAACCCCTTATGACACAATGGAAATTGTGCTACCTAAATATGCATAGGAGATAAAATGGCAATTGATCTAGCTGAAGTAACAGGTGCAAAAGTCGCCAACGCGAAGAAAAAAGATGAATCAAAAATAGCCAATGGTCTAGACAAAGATGCTTTTATGAAGCTATTTTTAGAGCAACTTAAAAATCAAGATCCCACTGCTCCAATGGAAACTGACAAAATTATCACGCAAACCGCACAACTCACCCAAGTAGAAATGCAAGAAGAGAATAAAAAAACGATGAAAGAAGTTGCCGAAGCAATGAAATCCACCAAAGAAACCAATGACTCACTCAAAGATTTTCAGACTTCTCTTAAAGAAACACTAGAAAATCTTGATAAGGGTATGAATAACAATGTGGAATCAAACTCGCATATGGCACAGATCTCAGCCCTTAATACTGTATCTATGATAGGAAAAATCGCAGAAACAGACATCAGTGGCGTGAATATCAAAGCCCCTGGTGAAGTGAATTTTTCACTTTATTTTGATGAAAAAATTGATTCGACCAAAGGCAATCCTGTGATAGAAATATTTGATGAAAAAAAACAACTCATCAAAACCCTTCCTGTTGAAGGCAAAGATGGCCAAAGTGGTTATCTTGATTTTAGTTGGAATGGGCTAGATGAAAAAGGCGTTCAAGTTCCAGAAGGGAGCTATAGCATAAGAGCAGAATATAACTTGGATCCAAAAAGCAACAAATATCATCAGACACGTGTAGGTAGAGGAGAGGTGCAAAGCGTACTTTTTGATAAGGGCAAACCAATGATCAGGATGGGGGAGATGATATTGCCCATTGATAGTGCTATAGAATTTTATGATAAGGAAAAAAATCTATGAATGATACGATTTTAAATTCTTATAGTGGCATCAAAACTCATCAATTTGGATTAGATAGCATTTCCAACAACATTGCCAACGTCAATACCACAGGATATAAAGAGAATATTCCAGAATTTAAAAGTCTTTTTTCTGCACATTTAGACTCTCTAGGTAGCTCATCAGCAGTGAGTAGTGATAGAAATTTTGGATCTAGTGGTGCAAGTAATGCAATTTCTACAAAAAGTGGAAATTACCATCAAACTGATGGTGAATTTGATATGGCATATCAAGGAAGGGGTTGGTTTATTGTAGGTCCAAATCAAAAAGGAAATTTCAAAATAGATAAAGATGGCTATGAACAACAACAAGCCAATTACTTTACTAGAGATGGTGCATTTACACGTGATGCAGATGGTTATTTGGTAAATTCTGAGGGTTATTATGTCTATGGAATCAATCTAGACAAAATAAAAAATGGTGTTTTTGTTTCCAACAACGATAATGAAAAAGACCTCAAAGAACTCAGCGAAAACAATCTTAAACCTCTGAATATTCCTCAAGAACTAAAATTCCAGCCTCTTTTAACATCAAAAGTAGATATAAGTATCAATCTCAACCCAAAAAGCAATTTTCAAAATGCCCAGGATGTTTTTTTAGATACCTCAGGTAAGCTCATTGAAGATAAATTTAAAAATCAAGATATGAACGCCATAGCAAATAATGATGATAAACCTCTTGATACAAATATCTACAATGATATTGATTTCAAAATCTCTGAAAATGGAAACACTAGTGAATTTAGTTTTAAATACGGAGAAGGCGGGGAAAAACAAAATGAATTCAGAACTATTGGAGATCTTCAAAAACTTATCAAAGATAAAACAGGTCTAGAATTAGATGTCGCAAGAGATAAAAACAATAACCCAAAAATACCTCTATCGCTCAGGATTCTCAATAATGTGGCAGATATAAATCTAAGTGTTGGAGGAAAAATAGCTCAGCAATTAGGGCTCAGTGTCTCTGAATTGCCTCTAAAAAAAGGAGGTTCGGAGGATTCAAACCCCATAAAAATTCCATTTTATAGCACTAGTACAGAGATTTATGATACAGATGGGAAAAAATTCCTACTCAAGAGTGATTATGTGATGCTTGACTCTGGAGATAACAAATCCACTCCCCCTATTAACCAAAAATGGGAAGTGAAAACAGCTGTATATGATTTCAAGGGCGATATTATGGTGAGCAAAAAGCCCGTGAGTCAAACCATAGAGTTTGATTCAAATGGAGATATCATTGCCAATCCAATAGAAGTTGATTTCAAAGAAAACAAGATAGAATATTCATTAAAAGGCAGTAAAGAATATAAATCTACAAATCTACCCTATCAAGATTCCAAGCTCATTCAAATCACTCAAGATGGAAAACCTGAAGGATCGTTACGTGAAATTCGAGTCGATGGGAATGGAATCATCTATTTAGCATTCAGTAATGGCGTGAGTGAAGCGATGGGAAGGGTTGGAATAGCTGCATTTGTGAATGATCAAGGACTTAGAAAGGTTGGAGGAAATCTACTAGAAATGACCTCTAATACGGTTAATGGAGAGAATAAACTGCTCAGTGGCAATCCAATATTGGGTTGGAATGAAGATGGTATATTAAAATTTGGCAAAGTGATGTATAAAAACCTAGAAACTAGCAATGTGGATGTTGGGAATGCACTCACCAATCTTATCTTGATGCAAAGAGGATATTCAATGAATGCCAAAGCCTTCAGTACTGGGGATGATCTCATTAAAGAAGCCATTAATTTAAAGAAATAAGTAAAAATTAGATTCCCCACTCTGGCGTAAAATTCTTAATAAAAGCTTCAGAGAGTGCAAACATCACTGAAGCAAGAATTCAAACAAAACCCATTATAATTTCGTCAAACTTTTTTAGAGGATAATCAATCCGTGAGTTTCCAAAAAGACCTTAATCTCAATGCTGAGCAAAGTTCTGCTGCAAGTGCACCTAGTGGTTATAATCTTATTATCGCATCTGCTGGGACAGGCAAAACCTCAACCATTGTAGGTAGAATATCCTTTTTGTTAAATAATGGTATTTCTCCTAAAGAGATTCTTCTGCTAACTTTTACCAATAAAGCGAGTGCGGAGATGATTGAGCGCGTATCTAAAATGTTTGGCACAAAAACCGCCAAACAAATTGAATCAGGAACATTTCACGCCGTTGCTTATCGCTATCTCAAAGAACATTTTAAAATCTCTCTTAAGCAACCAAGAGAATTAAAAACTCTCTTCAAGAGTATCGCTGAGCGTCGAATCTATATGGACAGAAGTAGCTCTAATCCCTATTCTCCACAATATCTCTATGATATTCACTCTCTTTATTTGAATTCTCAAAAAAATCAAACTTTTCAAGAGTGGCTGAGTGAAAAATCCCCCGAACAAACAATATATTTACCCATTTATGAAGATATCCTAGATGAATTTCTGAATTTGAAAAAAGAATATGGTTATGCAGATTATAATGATTTGCTCATAATGTATAAAAAAGAGATGGAAAAATTGCAAAGTCCTTATGCTGAAATACTATGTGATGAATACCAAGATACCAATCCCCTTCAAGATTCGGTGATCAATGCAATCAATCCAAAAAGTTTATTCTGTGTTGGAGATTATGATCAAAGCATTTATGCATTCAATGGTGCAGACATTAGCATTATAAGCAACTTTACACAAAAATATCCTCAAGCTCGAGTTTTCACACTTAGAAAAAACTACCGATCCTCTCATCACATTTTAGATCTTGCTAATCGTGTGATTCAAAAAAATGAACGCATTTATGAAAAAACCCTTGAAGTGGTCAAAATTGGGGATTATTCCCTACCAAAACTACTAAGTTTTGACGAACTATTTTTACAATATCAAGGAATTGCAAAAAGAATCGCTACAAGTAATTATAATTTTGAAGACGTTGCTATCATCTTCAGAAATAATTCAAGTGCTGATGGTTGTGAAGCTTCACTAAGAGAGCTAGGAATCCCTTCTAAACGAAAAGGAGGTATTAGTTTTTTTGATACCAAAGAAATATCACTCGCACTTGATATTTGTTCTCTCCTTTATAATCCAAAAGATATGATGGCACACATTCATACTCTGAGCTATGGAAGCGGTATTGGTAATTCTATTGCCAAAGACATTTATGAAGCTTTAAATACATTAGGTGAAGGAAATGCAAAAAAAGGACTTCTAGATCCTGATAAATCAAAAAAACCCTATGCAACCAGGACAAAAAATACTCAACTTGGATTATTTGATGATTTTTTTGCCTTGAACTCAAGTGCTCGTTTTGATGAATTCTTGCCACAAGATTTTGCTTCCCATCCGCTTCTTTCTCATCCAAAACTCACAAAAGATGGAGCAATATTTTTAGGTAAATTTTTTAATCTTTATAAGCAAACACACAAACTCATTTCTCCATATTCAATCATTAAAAGTATTGCTGATTCTGATTTTTTCAAATATATCAGTGATATTTTTTGCAAAGAAAGAAGCAAAAATAAAGATGGGAGCTTTGATGAAAATAGAAGAAAAGAAGCAATGGAAAGGATTGCAAGAAAACTCATATTACTTGGCGATCTAGCCAAGCATTATGAAGATATTGGACGTTTCTTAAATGCGATGATTTTAGGCGCAGGAGAAGCAAGTGAAGGGAATGGGGTGAATTTACTTAGCATACATGCTAGTAAGGGACTTGAATTTACAGATGTGTATATCATTGATTTAATGGATGGTAGATTTCCTAATCGCAAATTAATGTCAAAAGGTGGGAGTCTTGAGGAAGAAAGAAGGCTTTTTTATGTTGCAACCACAAGGGCAAAAGAAAATCTCTTCCTCTCTTATGCAAAAAAAGACTCCATAAAAAATATCGATTATGAGCCTTCCATTTTTTTATATGAAGCGGGAATGATACAATCTAAGCATAGATCCTAAATCGAATTGAATAAAGGATCTAAAAATCCATATTCAAGCTAAGAAAATATCTCCTTCCTTCACGTGCGTATTCATAATTATTCACATAAGTGGTGATAGCAACATTTTTTGCATTATGGCTTATTTGTGGATCAAAATCTATAAAATTATGATTGAGAAGATTATAAATTCCTGCGTGCACTGAAATAGATTTGCTAATATTGTAGTGCCCTCCTATGTGAAGTAGGCCAAAATTCTTGTAATAAGAACTAAAGTTAGGATTACTATTTTGCAAGTCTGCTAGAATACTATCAGATGAGATAGAACGTTTAAATTGCTTTGCTTTAAATTCTCCACGGATATAAAATCCAAAATCCCCAATTGAATAATTGATAGCTCCATTAATATTATGTTCAGGGACATAATTTAATGGGAAACCCTTGCCTTTGCCAGAAGTAATTTCTGTTTTTGTGAAAGTATAATTCACATTCAAGCCTATATTTCCATATACAACATCAATGGGTTTGATTCCAAAAAATACTTCTGCTCCATAGGTGATGGCCGTATCAGCATTGATACTATAAGAACAGTTTGTAGTGCCAGTACAAACACCTCCCCCCATCACTGGAACAATAAAACCTGTATTAACTGTCGCACTTGTGATCTTGTTCTTAAAATCATTGAAAAATCCAGTTATACCAATATCAGTCCAGTTTGTCTCAGAAAGAATAGAAAATTCATAATTAATTGAACTTTCAGGCTTGAGTTCAGGGTTTCCATAAGTAGAGGTTGCACCCTGCCTAGTGACACCATTGACCCCATATACAAGTTGTGCAACAGTTGGGGTTTTATATCCTGTGGATATTCCACCTTTAAAAGTAAGCCATTCAAAAGCATTATATACAAGATAGGCTCTTGGGGAGGTATTGAAACCAAAAGCAGAATTATAATTTTCTCTCACGCCTAAAGTCAAAAATAAAAAATCTGTAAAGCTCCACTCATCTTCAGCAAAAAGTGCTGCGTTGTTTTGATACATAAAAGGACTACTAAATGCAATTTTATCTCTCATACTAGCAAACCAATAGCGATAACCCACGGTAAGCTTGTTGCTATACCAGTTTTTTCCAAAAGCTGATATTAATTTGCCATCTAAGATGACATCATCTCCACGAAGCCCTCTATCCTGACCAGCTTGAGCTTTAATATCATCAGAAGCACTCTTTGGTATACCACCTGAAGTAATCAGTCTTCCTGTATTGCTTGTGGATAAATACTGAACAGAAGTGTCAGTTTTTCCAAAAGAATAATTGCCCATATGTGCAAATATTGCATTATTTTGTCTGAAATAAACATTGGGTGAATATCCCCCAGAAGCTCCATAACCAAGTGTACCAAGTAGTTGTTGTGCATTATTATACCATTGCTCTGCATTTTGATAATCAATATAAAAATAATTTTCTTGACTTGGCGAATAAGAAATTCTTCCACCAATGCTATAAATATTTGACTCTGAAAGACCTACAATATTATTCCTACTGATGGCTTTTTCTCCACCCTTTGCATCTGGTATCACTCTAAGATTAGAAGTTGGAACAAAAGCTCGATAACTTTCAGTACCCCTTAAAGCAAGTCCCCATTTTTTTGCTTTATCTAAGGGACCTGAAGTATAAAAACTTCCTCCATATAAATTTCCAAATAGTTTTTCCTCCTGAATTGTTGTATCAATAGTAAAACTAGATGACCACTTATCAAAATTTCTTTTTGTAATAATGTTCACCACACCACCAATTGCGTCACTTCCATATAAAGTACTCATTGGTCCTTTAATGACTTCAATCCTCTCAATAGCCCCTAAAGGAGGCATAAAAGAACTGAAAACGCCATCAGGAAAACCATTAGGAAAAACACTTGAAGTCACATTTTGTCTTTTTCCATCCATCAAAATCAAAGTGTAGCTTGCTGGCATACCACGTATAGAGATAGCATAACCCCCTGTTTTTGTAACGCCTGTATCAATGCTCACGCCTGGAACATTTGAAATTGCCTCCGCTAAATCTCTAAAAGGCCTATCTTTTAATTGCTCTTGAGTCACAACAGAAATGGAGGCAGGAGCTTCTTTAATATCTTGCGTAAAACCTGATGCAGATACAACAGACTTATTCAGAGTGTAAGTTTTTTGCTCTTGTGCAGATAAACATAAAGGCAAAAGCCATAGAGATTTTTTTATAAAATTCATTATCATTTGTATATCCTCTTATTGATATATTAAAAATGATAATGATAATTATATTGTATTAATTTTGGACAAAGAAGGTATGAAGTTTATGTCAATAAAAACAAACTTAAAGACTAATATAGCCCAATAATACAGCGATAAAAAACCCTAAAACAAATGAAATGATAACTTCTCTACGATTTTTCTTACAAAATGCAGTCATTATAACTCCACTAATATAAAACAATACCAAAGAAACCCCAAATGCGATACTGAGTATATCAAAATACCATTTTCCTTTTGCCTTATGAAGCATGATCATATTACCTATAAAACTCCTTTTTATAGATTCTATGGTTGTATTATCGCCTTGAGAATTTATAGTAATGCTATATTTTGCACTCCCTATCATCAATGAACCTCTATATTTTTTTGGCTTTATATCCTCTGGAAACGGAATATTTTCTTTTTGCATAAAATTAATCAAATAATCAAATTGTCTATCTTGTGAAATACCTTCTGCAACAACCCACTTCTGTTTTAATGCTCCAAAATCTTGATTGATACCTGAAATATACACAATACCAGTGATTGCAAAAAGTAGTGCCATTGGCAATAAAAATACGCTCACATAAAGGTGAAATTCGCGAGAAAATTTTTTTAGGTTCATTGCAATCCTTTAAGAAAGATTAGGAATTAAAATTCTAATAGTTAAAAGTAAATTATTTATGAAAACAGAAATTTATTTTAGTTTCACTTGATGATGTGGCTCACAAATTTTGAGTAATTATCTAAAATCATTCCACCTTTTCTAAAGCCCAGCCCACAAGACTCATAAGCATAAAAAACATTGGGCTGATAATAAAACTCTCCTATTTTATTAAGCTCATAAAATTCTTGATAAACACTTTTGTGATTTTCATATATCCCACCATTTGAAATGACAGACTTCAAAGAAGTATCTAATATGTCGATATTCGCACCTTCTCTACCAAAAGCACTTTTTTTCACCTGTTGTTTGCCTTTTAATGGCTCAAAACTAGCTTCTAAAAGCAAAGGATGATTTGGAAACAAATCCCACAATAATTTCAAAAACCTTTTACTTTGAAACATTAACGTGTAAGCAGGATTTAAAAATATGGTGTTTTTATTTTCCATCATTGAACGCATTATAAGTGCTAGTTCTGGTTCATCAATAGCAATATTTTCCCAAGGCAAAAGCTTAAAAAGAAACTCATAATTGGCATCATTGACGAAAATACCCTGTTCCTCAGAAAATTTTACCTCATCAATATAAGAAAATTCCGTCTCAAACCCTACACTCTTGGCTATTTCCTGGAGGAATTTTGTTGTTCTTTCTTCTTCTATATTGCCCTTAACACAAGAAAATAATATCTTCCAACCTTCATAATTTTGAGAAAAATTACTCGTGTCTTCTCCCAAAGTAATCATCCGTTTAAAATTTTCTCCGATAGCTTCATAAATGTTATTGAACTGTGAAGCATGATCGTATCCATTGAATTTTAATAATGCCCATTGAATTACTGCAGTTTCATAAAGCATTGTTGGGGTATCAGCATTAAATTCAAGAAGTTTTATAGGTCTCCCATCAAGACCTCCGCTTAAATCAAAACGACCATATAAGTGCCAATGAACATCTTCTTCCCAGCTTTGCTTAATCATAGGAATCAAAACAGGAGGAATGTCTAAATCAAAAAACAAATCCTTTTCAATCACCCATTCTCCTGCCTCTATATACATATCGTAGAGTTCATTACAAGCATTATAATAATCATCAGCTTGTTTCTGAGTGAGTTCAATCATTTCATTTTCTATATAAGGGGTATTGTCTATATCAGTATGCCAATGCAATCCAATCTCTTCAAGAGTGGCATTATCAAGTGCTTCCAGAGGTATTATTTTCATGTTGTTCCTTATGAGCCAAAAGAGCCTGTGGTTCTAGCACCAGTAGATGCTGAATTGTTTCTGAAAAATCCACTTTTAGCACTACTAGGAGCAGAGCCCGTCCTTGCTGTAGGTGTAGTATTTTTGAAGCTATTTTTGCTTCTTTCATAGGCTTGAGGAGACTTATAATTACGTTGCTGATTTTGCTGATAAGTGGGGTTATTAAAGAGCTTATTACCTATATAACTTCCCAATATTGCCCCTGCTGCACTTGCCAACAATGCTCCACCAAGTCCAAGTCCTGAATTTGAATTTGGATTTACTAGAGCACTTGTACCATTATCAATCTTGGTTTCTTCTTGTTTTATAAGTTTATCTATCTCTTCTTGAGAGAGCACTCTTTCATTTCCATTAATGTCCCGTACTACAACGTGAGTTTTTGCACTAGGGTATTCTTCGGCAATTTTATAAGTACCATTTTTTTGTTCTTCTAATATTACAAAAGCTCCCTTTTGCAACGTACTTGAAATATTTGGAGAGTTTTCATCTTTAGAGTTTTTTGAATCACTCCCACAAGCCACCAAAGAAACCATAACCAAGGCACTCAGACCCCCAATCACGGTATAATCAGATATTTTTCTAAGATGTTTCATCCAATCATCCTTGTCATAAAATTTTTCAGAGCCTCATTTTTGATATTCATAAATATAAGGAACATACTTGATAATATCTGAATCAGAAATCTTTTTACTAATGTTTTCAACCTTTTTAATCTCAGTATCCTTAGCACCACTAGGCTTATACATAGGATTATATATCTCATTAAGAATAGATATTTTCTCGCTAGGGGTTTTAGCAGTTTTGATTTTTTCCAACACAAGAGCTGATTTTATCCCTGATTCTCTACCTAAAAAACTAACAAGAACAAGTCTTATGTTAGTGTCTTTTAAACGAGTGTCAATATTTTTAAGTTCTTGCTGACAATGAGGGCACATTGGATCTGAGACTATATAAGTGATTTTTTGATTTCCTTTTGTTGTTGAGGGGATAGAAATCACATAATCACTTGGTATGGACTCAAATAACGTATTGAGTTTAGCACTATTTTGCTGCTGAATATTATGGTCTTGAGTTTTTTTATAAACCTCATTTACAAGCGTTGCATCTCCTTTATTGGCACTGAAAAATACATTACTCAAACCAATCATTGTTTTACCATCTTTGCTCACAAAAATAGGAATTTCATATCTTGTATCCATATCTTTGATAATGGCTATTTTAAAATCAGAGCTACCACTTAATGATTTTACTTCAAGTACAGATATTTTCTTTCCTGTTTGTTCTTGAAGAATCTTCACAATATTATCAGAGACATCCGCACTTAAAGCACTGATGCCAAAAGATGCGATAGCTACTATGCTTAATATTTTATTCATTGATTTTTCCTTTTTTGAAGAGTTAATGCCACAAATTTTATATAAAATTAGTCAATCAAAACAACATAAGGATATATTTTGAGATATTTTACTTTTTTATTAGGAATCTCTGGAGGTATTTTTCCACTTGCTTATCTCATTTACAATATTTTAGTTCAAAATTACGGGGCAGAACCAACCAAAAGAATTTTACATTTTTTGGGGGATTGGGGTATTTATTTCATACTAATTTCCCTATTATTTTCTGTTTTTTCAAAACCCTTAAAATCTAACCTATTAAATAAAAATTTAAAAATTTTAGGAAAAACGTTTGGCTTGTATGGATTGTTTTATGTGATTTTACATTTCCTAGCCTATATGGCTTTTGAACAAAATTGGGATATCAAAAATACCTTTTATGAAATCCTACTTCGTGTGTATTTATTCTTAGGATTTTGGGGATTATTGGGACTTTTAATACTAGGATTTTTCTCGTTTTTTTTCTCAAAATATTTTTATTATCTTTCTTCGCTTTCTTATCTCATAGGTCTTCTTGGAAGTGTTCATTATCTAATAGGACAAAAGATTCCTTCTATGGCCTCATATATCATCTTTATGATATTTTTGATTCTATTTTGTGTTAAGCTTGTATCAAAAAATAAAAAACAAAGGATTTGAGATGATTATCATTCCAGCAAGATTGCATTCAAGCAGATTTCCAAAAAAAATATTAGCTGACATTTATGGCACCCCTATGATCATCAAAACTGCTCAAAATGCACAAAAAGTGGATGAGGTCATTATTGCTTGTGATGACAAGGAAGTACTTGAGTTATGCAATAAATACCATTTCAAAGCACTCCTTACAAATCCATCGCATACAAGCGGTACGGACAGATGTGCGGAAGTATGCAGGATTTTAAAGCTCAAAAATGATGAAGTCATTATCAATGTTCAAGCTGATGAACCATTTTTAGAAACAAAAATTATCTCTTCGCTTATTGCTTCTATGAAAAGAGCCTCCTTTATGGCAACTTGTGCAAAAATCATTGATAAAAATGAAATTTCTGATACAAATTTAGTAAAAGTAGTTCTTAATGCATACCAAGAAGCTATTTATTTTTCAAGACTTCCTATCCCTTATAGTCGTGATGGAATGGAAAATCCATTGCTTGATACAAATCCTTATTATGGACATTTAGGAATTTATGGCTTTTATGCTCAAACCTTACAGGAGTTTTGCGAACTCTCAAAAAGTCCTCTAGAAGATATAGAAAAACTAGAGCAACTTCGTGCAATCTATCACAAAAAAGCGATTCTCATTGAAATAGTTCAGAGTCAAAGCATCGGTATTGACACACCTAATGATCTGCAAAAAGCCTTAGATTTTATTTCGCAAACTCAACCGCACGACTCTCTCTAATGACATTGACTTTGATTTCACCTGGATATTGCAAAGTGTTTTCTATCTCTTGGGCAATATCCCTAGCTAATACCACACTTTGAGCATCATCGACCAAATCTGCCCGTACAATCACCCTGATTTCTTTGCCTGAATTCAATGCATAAGCTTGCTTGACACCTATTTTTTCCATTGCGATACGCTCTAAATCTTGCATTCGTTTTAAAAAGCTCTCCAAAACTTCTCTTCTAGCACCTGGTCGTCCTGCCGATAATGCATCAGCTGTGCAAACAGCCGCGGCTTCAATACTAGCAATCTCCTCATCTCCATGATGAGACATGATGGCATTGATAACCACAGGATGTTCTTTATAGCGTTTGCAAATTTCCATCCCTAAGCTAACGTGATTGCCGCCAGATTCTTGGGTGAGTGCCTTTCCAATGTCGTGCAATAATCCTGCCCTTCTAGCAAGTTTTTCATCGCCACCAAGCTCTCCAGAAATGATGCCAGCAAGATTAGCAACCTCTATGGAATGCCCTAAGGCATTCTGTCCAAAACTTGCTCGATACTTCATCTTACCAATGAGCTTTTTAAGTTCAGGATGCATATAGCCTAACCCCATATCCAAAACGATATTTTCTCCATCTTGGAGGATCTGTTCCTCCATTTCAGAACTTACTTTTGCATAAACTTCTTCAATCCTAGAAGGCTGAATCCTTCCATCTTCCACTAACAATTCAACTGTTCTTGTTGCAATTGCACGTCTATAGAGATTAAAACTGCTTAAGATGATAGTTCCAGGCGTATCATCAATAATAACATCCACGCCACTAATAGTCTCAAGGGTTTTTATATTCCTGCCCTCCTTGCCAATGATTCGACCTTTTAGCTCATCATTAGGCAGAGTGACGACATTAATCAATCTTTCATTAGCAAATTCACCGGCAAATCGAGTGGTCGCTTGTGCAATAATATAATTTGCTTTTTTCATCGCCTCTTCTCTAGCTTGATGCTCATATCGGCGAATCATATTTGATTTTTGAATCATTAGCTCATCTTCTAAATACTTTAGCAACAATGACTTTGCTTCTTCTTTGGTATATCTAGTATATTCAACAAGTATGTTGAGTGCTTTTTCTTTTGCCTCTTGATATTGTCTGTGAAGTTTGCTCTGAGATTGCTGTTCGATTAAAAGTTTATTTTTTAGATCTGAAATTTTTTGTTTTTCCTCCTCAATAAACTGTATTTCACGGGCAATTTTTTGAACCATCTTGTCTTCTTTGGTTTGCAACACAGAAAGTTTATGTTCATATTCTTTGATAACTTTTAAGGTCTCTTCCTTGTGTTTATTCTCAAGTTCGAGCTCTATTTCTTTGATTTTAAACTGTCCATTTTTGAGTAAATTTTGTGCTTCATATTCAATCGCCTGAGCTTTAGCTTTAGCCTGACCGATAATAGCATTAGCATCTGAAGTAAATATTTTTTTAGCAAGAAAAAAAACACTAATACCCACGATTAGACCAAATATTATAAAACCTATCACCAAGTATTCTACCATTGATTCCTCTTTTTAGTTTGCAACCCTCACTAATCACAATATCGCCTACAATATCGTGCCCATCGGTAATTTTTTCTTTAGAATATATTACCTTTCTGCTTACAAAAATAATATTTGGGCGATAGGAAAGATTTGCAAAAAACCTATCATACATCCCCTTCCCAAAACCTATTCGTCTAAAATCTCTATCAATGCCTATAAATGGGACTATAGCCGTATCTATTTTAATTAAATCAAATAAAGATTTTTCAGATTCAAAGATACCATATTTATTTTTTGTCAAGGGTAAACGAAATGGTATCATTTTAAAACTAACCCCCTCCACATATGGAATAAAAATTTTTATCTCTCTTTGTTTTTTAAGCCAATAAATTAGAGGATAAATATTTAATTCCATTTCTATTGGGCAATATAGCAAAATATTCTTGCTTTTTAGATTAAGGATTTCTTTTTTTAGGATTGCATTTACTCTTTTATCTTTGGAATTAGAACCCCTAGACAAGCTCATCAATTCTTTCTTGCAAAAATTACGAAAATCAGCCTTTATGATCGCTCCTTTAATTTGTCTTGATGTATAATACACCATTGTGATTTTTGTAAAGATAAAAAGGATTTGAAAATGAAGTATTTTTACTCCATATTAATAGGGTTTTTTTTGATAGCTTGTGGAGATCATTCACACAAAAATCAAATCACTTATAAATTCACCGATCAAGAAGGTAGGAGTATGAAAATTATGAGTGATTTTGAGACCTTTGACATCTTTAATGATATTCCAAAACCTCAAGATATTGAGAAAACGACCCTTATAATGTTTTTAGATCTTAACTCTGAAGATTCTAAAAACTATATCGTTAGCATGAATCACCTGAGAACTTCATTTCCTAAAGTTTATATAGCCACAATACTAACTCAGAAATATCCCAAAACAGAGATTGAAGAATATGTTCAAGCAAATAAAGTCTCTTTTCCCGTGCTAAATCCAGCGGATAATAAAAATTTACTCAATGATTTTTTCAAAAAAATAAATGAATCTGAAGAAAAAACAGACCCAGCAGATAAAGCTCAAGCAGATCAAATGACTTCATCTGTAAAACTTCCCTTCTTTGTGATGTATGACAGACATGGAAAAAAATACCAAACCTACAGTGGAGTCATTCCTGAGGAAATGTTTGATCACGATATTGATTATTTATCTAAAAAACATTAAAAATAAAAGCGAGTGCAATGTTAAAAATATTCAAAAAAACTGCTCAAAATATCTCCTCCATAATGGGCAGAAAAACTAAAAATATATCAAAAGATGAGCTAGAAAATATCCTCATAGAAGCAGATATTCAATATGATATCATTGATTCTATGCTAGAACATCTACCAGAAATTATCAATAAAAATCAACTTGAAGTTGCCTTAGATAGATTCTTTAGAGGAGAAAGTTATTATGACAAAGTAACACTCAAACCCATTGAAACTAAACCTCTTGTAGAGCTCATTATTGGAGTAAATGGAGCGGGAAAAACAACCACTATTGGAAAGTTGGCAAAACTCTACAAATCTCAAGGAAAAAAAGTTCTTTTAGGGGCAGGAGATACTTTTAGAGCAGCTGCAAACGAACAACTTAAATTATGGAGTGAAAAAGTTGGTGTTAGTATCATCAGTGCACAAAATGGAGCCGATCCAAGTGCATTGGCATATGATAGCATTCAAGCTGGATTAGCAAGGAATATGGATAACATTATTATTGATACCGCAGGAAGATTACACAATCAAACTAACCTAAAAAATGAACTGGTAAAAATCTCTCGTACCTGTTCTAAGGCACTCAATGGAGAAGCGTTTCGTAAAATACTCATCTTAGATGGCACACAAGGAAGCTCTGCACTCTCTCAAGCAAAAATATTCCATCAAATGCTTGAAATTGATGGAATTATCATTACAAAATTGGACGGAACTAGTAAGGGTGGAGCAATTTTAAGTATTTTATATGAACTCAAACTACCCATTATGTTTTTAGGAATGGGAGAAAAAGAAGATGATCTGGTTTTATTTGATGAAAAAGCATATATTCAGAGTATCCTTGAATCTATTTTTGAGTAGCATATGGCAAAAAAATCTTTAAATCTTTTTGAATGCCAACATTGTGGCTTTCAAAGCACAAAATGGATGGGCAAGTGCAGCAATTGTGGTGCGTGGGAAAGCCTTGTTGAACTCACTCCTTCACAAATTCAAAGCATCAAAGAAACAAATACTATGCTTTCAAACACCTCCGCCACCTCTATCACTTCCATAGAATACGAAAATGTTGTGAAATTTTCTTCTTCGCAAGAAGAACTTGATATTGTTTTGGGAGGAGGAATTGTACCAGGTGGACTTTATCTTGTTGGTGGGAGTCCAGGTGTAGGAAAATCCACACTCTTACTAAAGGTTGCAGGAGGACTTGCAAAAAATGGGAAAAAAGTTTTATATGTTAGTGGAGAAGAAAGTGCAGGACAAATAAAACTTCGCGCACAAAGACTTGATTGTGTAGAAGAAAATCTTTATTTGCTAAATGAGATTGATTTGAATTCCATCAAATCCAACCTTGTTACAAAAGAGTATCCTGTCTGTGTGATTGATTCAATTCAGACGATCTATTCTCCTCAAATCACTTCCGCACCTGGCTCCATCTCTCAAGTTAGAGAAATAACATTTGAATTAATGCGATTAGCAAAGCAATACAATATAGCAATTTTCATTATTGGGCATATTACCAAAGAAGGCTCTATAGCTGGTCCTAGAGTACTTGAACATATGGTTGATACAGTCTTGTATTTTGAGGGAGATCCTAGCAGGGAACTCCGTATGCTTCGAGGATTTAAAAACCGATTTGGCACCACTAGCGAAATTGGAATTTTTGAAATGAAAGCTGAAGGATTGGTGAGTGCAAAAAATGCCTCCAAACTATTCTTCTCTCAAAGAAAAGCCTCATCTGGAAGTGCAATAACTGTAATATTAGAAGGTTCTCGTGCTATTGTGCTTGAGATTCAAGCCCTTGTGAGTGAAAGTAGCTTTGCTGTACCTAAACGATCTGCTACTGGTTTTGATAGCAATCGACTCAATATGCTGTTGGCTCTTTTAGAGAAAAAACTCGAAATTCCATTGAACCATTACGACGTTTTTGTGAATGTTACAGGTGGGATCAAAATTAACGAAACAAGTGCGGATCTAGCACTCATCGCAAGTGTCATTTCTAGTTTTAAAAATCGCCCATTAAATAATACTACGGTTTTTATGGGAGAGGTGAGTCTAACAGGAGACATACGAGAAATTAGCAATATAGACACAAGACTCAAGGAGATGGAAAGTTATGGTTTTAGTAAAGCTATCATTCCAAAAAAACCAAGTACATCTTCAAAAATCAAATGCTATGAAGTAACAGAGGTCACAAAACTTCTTGATTGGATGTAATGTCCTCTGACTTAAAAACAAGGATTAATATACAAAGCAGGATTATCAAAAAAATTGGGGGCGAAAAAGGTTAGAATCATTAGATGCTAACCTTTTATGAAGTTGAGAGATTGCCCCATTCAGACCTTCTGCCAAGTAATGGAGTTGCCTCAAGGGATGTTCTACCCTCAAACAATCTTCCTCCTAATAATGCCATATAACAACTAAAGATCAAAACAAACCCCTAGAAACTATCAGTGATTTTGGAATTAACTATCCTGAGTATTATCATAAAGGCAAAGAAGCTATCAATAAGCTTTTAGAAACTAAAAGCGGACAGGTACAAGGAGCTTTCCATAAAGAAGGTCTAGGAGATATTGATTTAGTTTGGGGTAATGAGAAGATGGGATTAGCCCATATAGTAGATAAACACCCTGAAGTCATAGATAAGATTCCTGAGATTATAGAGAAAGGGGAGATAGTAAAAAGCCCTCATAGTGCAACAAAAATTATTGATGATGATTTTACGGTTGTGTTTAAAAAGAATATTTTAGGAAAACCTACAGAGAATCATTGGGTATTAACAGCATATGAAGATACACGAGGCGGAAACAAGCGTATTGACTCTGTTTCCCAAAATTTAGAGGAGATTCACTCTAAAACCTCTGAAGATCTTCAAGGTAATAATGCCACAGAACAACTAAAAAATCAAGACAAACAAATCAAACAAACTAATAGAGATAAAAGCACCAAAGAGAATACAGAAAATGAAGACAGCCTTTTATTAGAAAATCTACTGAATGCAGATTTAATGAAAGAAAGACTAAGGATTAAAAAAGAAATCATCAAAGATGAAAAAATCACAACCATACAAGAGTTTGAAGATGTCTTAAAAGAGTCAGGGATAACTAGAATGAAGGAGGCTTTAAAGATAGAAAACTATCTAAAATCCCCTGAAGAAATTTTTAAATATTTTGATCTGAAACATAAATTAACTTATCTAGAAAGAGAGCTTGTTTATGATATTGCAGATACTGTAGAGATGAAAAAATTTAAAAAAGATCTTGGAATAGAGCTTGATAAAGAAAATTCAAGAGCATATAAATATACCCATGTTTTTTTTAGTGGTAATGAAATCGATAATCTTTTAGAAGAACTCAAATACACATTCCAAGAAGATCATTTTTATAATCTAAAAGATGATGAACAAAAAATCATCACTTATCTCAAAAAAACAAAAAAAGCAGGTTTCAAAGATTTACCTCTCCCTACTAATGAAAACTATCCACAATATTATCATAAAGGCAAAGAAGCTATAGATAAGATCCTAGAAACAAAACAAGGAAGAGTTGATGGGGCTTTTTATAGAGAAGAAATAGGGGATATTAATCTCTCTTCTCATAGCTTAGAAAAAATTAAATACAACTATGGCTTAATGACAATAAATGAACTTCCTGATATTATCAATAATGGAAAACTCTTTAAAAATCCTAACACTAGTGATCTTTATTTTATTAAAGATGATTATGTATTATTAATGGATAATAAGCATAACATAATTAGCGTACTATCAGACAATGCGTTCTCAAAACATTTATACGAAGATTTAGAGCCTATTTCTCCAATTCAAACATCTCAAAAAACGCTATCTTCACTCTCACCAGAACCCAAAGAAGAATCCCTGAACTTGCAAGAAACTTCTGCTAAACTCCCTCATAGTTTAAAGCCATATTATGATTTACATAAAATCACTCAAACCAAAGAATATCAAAATCAATCTAATAGCCTTGCCACTCCTTATGCTAAAAAAGACATCACAGTAGAACAAGCCAATAGCTTTCTCAAAAAAGATCCTTTAGTATTAAAACAATATGATAATTGGATCAAAGAAGAATTAAATGAACCTTTTGGGATCAATTTCACTCAATATGATGGAAGTCCTATTAGGGGAATCTCAGCGATTAAAAGCTTACTCACTTATAAACTTGGACAAGTACAAGGAGCTTTCCATAAAGAAGGTCTAGGAGATATTGATTTGGTATGGGGTGAAGTAACTAGTGCAGAAAAACACATAGGTTATGGATTAGCTCACATCATAGATAAACACCCTAACATCACGCCTGAAAAATTAGAGAATATTATTACAGAAGGTGAATTCACTATAAGAAACAATGAAGCAGTCAAGATTGAAAAAGATGGTTACAAAGTTGTTTTAAAAAGCAATTGGAAAGGGGAACCTACAAAGAATAAATGGGTTGTCACAGCGTATGAAAAGGACAAGGAAGCACCAAGTATATCCTCTGATGCTAATCATATAGAGGAGACTCTCTCTAAAACCTCTGAAGATCTTCCCGCAAATCCTACCACAGAACAGCTAAAAAATCAAGAACTTTTACAAACATACAAAGAACTACAAAAGAAATACCCCAATACTAATGACTTCTCCCTGAGTTTTTATAGGGATTATAAAAAACATCAAGCAAAGCTAAATGAAGATGATGCGTATGATGCACTCAAAAAACAATACCAAAGCATCTTAGATACTAAAACCTTTGAAGGTAAAAAACTAAAAAAGCAAGGAATACAAAAAGCTAAATACATCATAAACATGCTTGATGACCCCCAAGTAGAGAAATTTGTTAAATCTATGAATGAAGATATTTTTGATACGCTAGAGCTGCAAAGAAGGATCAAGACTTATGAAGAAAAAATAAAACAATATGAACAAAGTCCTACTTATGAACCTGATAAAATTGATTGGTTTAGAGAATTACTTCAAACAGATAAACAAGCTTATGAACAAAAGATAAGCGAAATCTATGGCAAATCTGCTTTAAAAGAAGAAGAAAATAAGGACTTGATAGCAGAGGCTTTTGCTGAGATAAAACTGCACGGATATGTTTTAGATACGCTTAAAAAGCTTTTAGAAAAACAAGGCAATAAAGTGACCTTTGAAGGTAACAATACCATCATCTCTCACCCCGTGCAAGAAATCAATAAAGATCTAGAGCCCTTAGCTATTCCTAGTACTCCTAAAGCCATCATCTCTCCTAATGGATATAAGGAATATGATAGCTTGGGTAATGAGATAAAAGAGGTCTTAGTGACTCCTAGTTTTATCTCTAGCACACAAAAAGAAGGCAATCAAACCATCAAAGAAACCTTAGATCTAAGAACCAATGAAAGTATAAAAGAGGTAGAATTCAAAAACCCTGAAGTCAAGCTCCCTATCAGTTCGCCCTCTAGTTCCTCTGCTCCTAGCTCTTCTCAAATTTCTTCTTTAGAAAGTAACTTCAGTATAAATCCTGATAGTGTCATTTCAAAAAGCCCTAAAAAAAGATTTGATGACAATATAGAAGCGATAAGAATCCTTAAAAAGCTACAAGAAGATAAAACCTTGCCCTCTTTAGAAGAAAAAGAGAAACTAAGCCGTTATGTAGGCTGGGGAGGACTAGCTAATAGCTTTAAAGACAATGCCCCTGAAGATACGCTATTAAGAGAGCTTTTAAGTGAAGAAGAATATGCCAAAGCTAGAAATAGTACCCTCTCTAGCTATTACACCCCTTATTTTGTTGTGGATTCTATGTGGAAGGCACTACAAAAGATGGGCTTTAGGGGCGGAGAAGTACTAGAACCTTCTGTTGGCGTAGGAAATTTCTTTGGATTGCTCCCTGATAGCTTGAAAAGCACAACCAATCTAAAAGGAATAGAACTTGATGATACCACTGCTAAAATCGCTAAATATCTCTACCCCCGTGCAACAATAGATCATATGGGATATGAAGAGGCACTTTTACCTAAAAATAATTATGATTTAATCATAGGCAATCCTCCTTATGGAAGCTTTAGCGTTTATGATAAGCATTTTAAAAAAGAAAGTGGCTTTAACATACACAACTACTTTATGCTTAAAAATCTCGCTCTTACTAAAGAAGATGGGATTCTAGCACAAATCATCACCACTCATTTTCTAGATACAAAGAACCCTGAAGTAAGGGAACTCATAGCTAAAGAAGCTGAATTTTTAGGAGCGATAAGATTGCCACAGGGGTCTTTTGAAGATACTCAAGTAGCCACAGATATTGTCTTTTTCAGAAAACTTAAAAGTGGAGAGAATAGGCCTTCTTCTGAATGGGTGAATCTCAAAAGTATTCCTGATACACAAGGAAAAGAAGATATTCTTATCAATTCTTATTTTGCAGACAATCCACATTTTATGCTAGGAACTCCTGGAAGATATGGTGGAATGTATGGAGCTGATAGCGTAGGCTTTAAAGCTAATGGCGATACAGCATTGCAACTCAAAGAAGCCATAGATAAACTCTCTGAAGGCATTCATATAGACACTCGCCCTGTTATAGCGGGGTTTGAAATCGCACAAAAGATGCTAGATAATCCTTCATTGAATCTTTCTATCAAAGATGATTTGATACATTCTAGCTATGCTAGATCTGGAAGTATCGCTAGTGGTAAAGATGGAGCGTTTTATCGAATCAATCAAGAAAAACTAGAGAAAATACCTGATTTAGAGCTTATTGACAAGACACCAGAAGAATTTGATAGATTAACTGATACAGGAAAAAAAGCCAAATTAGCACAAATCAAAGAAATCAAAGAAATAATCCCTGCTGTTTCAAAAATCAGAGACACCCTTATGAAGCTAAAACAAATGCAACTTGACCCTTTAGCAACTGAAGATAGCATCTTCAATCAAAGAAAAGAACTCAATACCCTCTATGATGATTTTAGAAATAAATTTAACACCTATTTAAGTGATCATAAAATCGCTAGAGCCTTTGATGGAGATCCTACTTATCCACACATTGCTTCATTAGAAGAAGATTATAAAAAAATAGATGGAAAATACCGTGCTAAAAAAGCAGATATTTTTACTAAAAGAACGCAATTTCCTTATGTGAGACCCACAAAAGCACACAGTGTTGAAGATGGCATATCCATCTGTTATAATCAAACAGGAAAGCTAGATATTGATCGTGTTGCTGGGCTATTAGGTAACGATAGTGAATCCATCACAAAAGAGATATTAGATAAGAATCTAGCTTTTAAAGATGCACAAGGAAATATTATCTATGCCCCTGAGTTTTTAAGTGGAAATATTGCTGTAAAAATAAAAAACTTTGAAGGAAAAGAACTTGATAGCTATCAAGCAAAAGCATTAGATGCCTTGCAAAAAGCATTGCCAAAAAAGGTAGAGATAGAAGGAATTGGAATTAATATGGGGGCGAACTATATCCCTATAGAAATCTATGAAGATTTTGCAAAGCAATTTTTAGGAGGAAATCACAAGGGCGTGAGTTATCAAGAACTCACTGATGAATTCATCGTGAATTTCAAAAGTTCTATTGAAGCAGATAAAACCTTTGGGGTAGAAGGGAAATTTAAACACATCAGTGCCTCTGATGTGTTTGAAATAGCATTAAATGATAAAAAAATCAATATGGGGAAAAAAGAAGGAGATTTATTTTACCCTGATTCACAAGGGCAACAGGCCTTAGATCAACAAGTAGGAGCACTCAAAGAAGCTTTTAAGAATTTTATTTATGAAGATTATAAAAGGGCTGAGAGTGTCGAGAATATTTATAATGATATTTTTAATAGCACTAAACTTAGAAACTTTGATGGAGATTTTTTGAAACTAGAAGGTTCTAGCGATCTGATAGATTTGCGTCCTCACCAAAAAAATGCAATCTATCGCATCATAAGCTCTCCTAGTACGCTTTTAGATCACACTGTTGGTACAGGGAAGACCTATACGATGGTAGGAAGCGTGATGGAACTAAGAAGATTAGGACTAGCACAAAAACCTCTCATCGTCGTGCCCAATCACATCGTGAATCAATTTGGGTCAGAGTTTGCTAGGCTTTATCCTAATGCAAATATCCTAGCCACTAGAAAATTTGATAAAAAGAGCAGACAAAGAACTATTTCTGCTATCACCACAGGAGATTGGGACGCTATCATTATAGGGCATAGCAACTTTGAAATGCTTCCTATGAGCAAACAATCTGAGCTAAATTTTATGAGCGAACAAATCGGTATTTTTGAAGAAGCCATAAAAGAATTTGATAAGGTCAATCCACTTTCTATAAAAAAACTCGAACAAGCCCTTGCTTCAAAAAGAAAAAAATTTCAAGAGCTAATGGATAGCAAAAAAGATGAAACCATCACGTTTGAAGAATTAGGCATTGATGCTTTATTTTTAGATGAAGCACACGAATTTAAAAACTTAGAGTTTTTTTCTAAGCAAAACATCTCAGGATTAGGCAATCAAAAAGGCTCAAAAAAAGCCTTTGATCTCTTTATGAAAACTCGCTATTTGCAAGACAACAATAAAAAAATAGTCTTTGCTACAGGAACGCCTATCAGCAATTCAATCGCTGAACTCTATACCCTTCAGAAATACCTTGATTATAAAGGATTGGAGCAAAAAAGAATCCATAGTTTTGATCAGTGGAGCAAGACTTTTGGAAAAGTACAAACACGATTTGAATACCACCCCAAAGGGGATTTTAAACTCGCTAATCGCCTGGTTGGCTATATCAATATGCCTGAACTTATCAAAGAATACAAAAAATTCTCTGATGTGATAGTAAATGAAGATGTGGAAGCAATGTTAAAACTTCAGGGCAAAGAGTTTGATTTGCCAAAAGCAGATTTTATTACCGTGCAAATCAAAAAGAGTCCTTTACAAGAGAAATTTATGCAAGAAATTATGGAGCGAAGCAAAGCTATTGATAATGGATTAGACTCTTCAAAAGACAATTATCTCAAAGTCACTACCGATGGGAAGAAGGGGAGCTTGGATATGAGACTCATAAACCCCTTGTTTGAGGACTCTCCTGATTCTAAAATCAATCAAAGCATCGCCAATATCTTGAAAGAATATGAGCAGTATAAACAAGATAAGGGCACCCAACTTGTATTTTTAGATATGAGTACGCCCAAAAATAAAAATCCCAAAGCAAAACAAGAACTCGATAACCTTCTTAAAGCAATAGAGCAAGGAAATGAAGAAGCAGAGCAGATTTTAAAAGATAAAGGTGGGGCGGATTATATCAAAGTCGTTAATGGTGATGGATTTTCTGTATATGAAGATATTAGAGAGAAATTAATCAAACAAGGAATCCCAGAAAAAGAAATCGCTTTTATTCATGATTTTGACACAGATAAGAAAAAAGCGGAATTGTTTGAAAAAGTCAATAATGGTGAAGTGCGAATCCTGCTAGGATCTACTAGTAAGATGGGAGCAGGAACAAACGTGCAAGAGCGAATCGTTGCGATTCATCATCTAGATGCCCCCTGGCGACCTGCTGATATAGAGCAAAGAAATGGCCGTGCTATCAGACAAGGCAATAGTCTTTATGATAAATACGGAAAAGATACATTCAAAGTGAATATCTACACCTATGTTACTAAAGGAATGTTAGATACGATGATATTTGAAAAGCTTCTGACCAAATCAAAATTCATCTCTCAGCTAAGAAAAGGAGAACTCAGTGGTAGAGAGATTGAAGATATAGGCGATGAAGTTTTAAACTTTGCAGAAATTCAAGCAGCTACATTAGAAGATAAAAGACATCTAGATATCTTGAATCTTAAAAGAGACATTGAGAGTCTTCAAGCCTTGCAAAAAAACATCGCCAATATCAATTTGCGGACTAATAGAGAAATAAACGCTTTAGAAAAACTAATCAAATACAAACCCAAAGAAATACAAGATTTTAAAACAGATATGGAGGCGTTTAACAAAGGCGGAAACACAGTTCAAATAGGGAATACTACGTACATCAGAGGAGAGAAAAACAATGGACTTGCCGATGCACTTGATCAGATTAAAATCGATGAAAGAATCCAAAATATCTATAAATACAATGGCTTTATCATTGAAGCTTCTTTTTCTAAACGTGAATTTGGAAGTATTGATCTCATCGCACATTCCCCTGTAAGTGAGCAAAGCTATCTTATTAGCACCACAAAAAAACAAGAGTTTAAAACCAATGGAGCCCTCATAAAAATAGACAATTACTTTAAAGCCCAAAGACTCATAGCAATGCAAGATGAACTCAAAAATGCACAAACAACCTTGCCAATACTCAAGAATTCTCTGAAGAAATTTGATAAACAAAAAGAACTCGAAGAAAAAACAAAACAACACATAAAACTCATCAAAGAATTACAAGTAAAAATCCAATCCCACCCCTATGCAGGGATAGGATTATTTGGGGCAATCTCAGGCTTAGAGATAGACTACAACCAAGATGGCAAGAATGATGAAGGTGATATGTTACTAGGAGGCTTGAGTGCTGTTTTAGGAGGCAAAGCAGTTGAATACTTGCTAAAAAGAAATAAGAATGTATTGAAGAATGTCTTGTTGCATTATTTTCCAGATAAAAAAGAGGAAATCCACACTGCCTTTACAAAACAAATTCAAAAAGAAAAAAGAGGGATTTATAATGTGGCTTATAATAATAAAAAATCCACAGTCATAAAAGAAGATTTGGACTCTATTGATAAGGCTATTTTATTCGAAAAGGGGAGACACAAAAATGATAGTGGCTTTGGAGCAAGTCATATCAATGCTAGGCATAGCAATCCAAAAAACATAGGCTATGTGAGTCAAAATGAATTACTTGATATGGGCAATTCCATACGAGAGTATCTTAAAAACCATAAAGAACCTTATATTGATAATAACGGTAGTAGGATTTATGAATGGAAAGATAAAGATGGAGTGAGATTTAGAATCGTAGTGGGTAACAGGGGAAAAGGTGCTTCTCACGACGGAAGCGACCGAAACCAGTTGCCTTTTCCTGAGCGAATTATAACCTTTTATTCTGATAGAAATCTTAAACACAAAATGAAATTTAAAAATCCAGCCCTACAAGAAAGACAAAGCATCACGATATGGTAGGTCACTATAAAAATATTAAAGGAAACATATGAAAGACATCACAGAACTCAGCTATTTTTATGAAGAAGCTAGGAGTGGGAACCAGGAATCCTTGCTAGAATACAAAACAGCTAAAGCTTACTTGCATGGCAAACAATTAGATACTAAAACGATTGAGATACTTAAAAAAAGAGGACAACCAATTTTGTGGGATGTATGCTAATAAAATGAATATGCACCCTAGATGCACCAATGATTGGATGTAGTTTCTGTGTGTCTTCTTGACACCACTTGATGAAATTTATCATCTCATCATTTAGATTCAATAGTCAGCGAGAATATGTTTTGCACTGCTTATTTTGACATTGCATTTTGATATTTTCCAGCATTTTTATTGTCAATATTTTTTAATATGAGCGAATGTATTGTTTTAATTTGCCATTGTGATAGTTCTTCTTTTTAGCTTGCAATCTCCTTGATATATTCAATAGTTTGTAGGTGATGGATACCTTCAGAATATCCTCTTAAACTCTTTCCTACGATGGCGATTCCTTCTAGTATGACTTTTATCTCTTAGGGAATCAATGTGTTTGCTTCTATGACGCTAGAATCATAAAATATAATTGAGCTCAAAATCTTCTTGTATTGTGGCTCTTAAGCTCTAGAAATTTATTCCATCATAGACAATATCCTTCTTCCTAATATGATGTGTTTTGTCCTAGTATAATTGCCACAATAGCATCCAAATAATACGTTTATAAATCCAATAAAAATAAACTTTAGGATTCGGTAATGACTATCTAGAAGCTTCTTTAAAAATATCTTTATTGATTTTACATAAAGAATCTAGGACTCCATTGATAAACTTGGGGGCATTATCTCCGCCATACATTTTTCCAAGTTCAACAGCCTCATTAATAATAACAGGAGAATCTGTAGGGGTAAATTTAATCTCATATGCCCCAAGTCTCAAAATGGCCCTCTCCATTCCTCCAAGTCTTTCAAAATCCCAATCTTTTAAATGAGTTTTAATCAAATTATCAAGTTCTTGGATATTTGCAATTACTCCATCAAAAAGAGTTAGTGCAAAATCTTGCTGTTTATTTTTTATTTTTTTTTCTCCTAGTATGTTTTGTGCAAAATCCCTGATACTAGTATTTCCACTATCATAAGCATACAAAAGTCCCGCTACAGCTTCTCTAGCCTGAGTTCTTGTCGCCATCTTTAACCTAATTGTCTATATAAATCAATAAGCTCTATTAATGCATTCATTGATTCAAAACCTTTATTTCCTGCCTTGCTTCCAGCTCTTTCAATAGCTTGTTCAATGTTATCTGTAGTCAATACTCCAAAACTCACAGGGGTGCTATATTTTAAAGTTGTATTGGCTATCCCCTTGGTAGCTTCCGCACTCACATAATCAAAATGAGGGGTACCACCCCTTATAATAGCTCCCAAAGCACAAACCCCATCATATTTTCCACTACAAAGAACTCGATCAAGTGCAAAGGGTAATTCATAGGCACCTGGAACTAAAATCAAATCAAGTTTTTTATCATCCCCATTGTGTCTCAAAAAGCTATCTTTTGCCCCCTCTATAAGCCTATCTGTTATGATATGGTTAAATCTACTTGCTATGATTGCAATTTTTTCATCACCTTTTAAACTGATTTTTCCTTCAATAATATTCATTTCAAAACTCCTTGTATATCTAAAATTTTTTCCACCAAATCTCCCAAATCATTCAAACAAACCATATTTGGACCATCACTTAGTGCATCTTTAGGGCTAGGATGTGTTTCCATAAAAAAGCCATCCACACCCACTGCGGCAGCCGCCTTTGCCAAATAAGGTACAAAAGAACTATCACCACCACTTTTTCCTCCAGCCCCTCCTGGCATTTGCACACTATGAGTTGCATCAAAAATCACGGGAGCAAATTTCCTCATAATCACCAAACTACGCATATCCACAACGAGATTTCCATATCCAAAACTACTGCCTCTCTCGCATAACCAAACCCCATATTTTTGTGCCTGAGAATATTCTGCACTGTTTCCACCTCTTGTCTTGATAGCTTTAAGAACGGAATATTTCATGTCTTCAGGATTCATGAATTGACCTTTTTTGATATTGACAATGCTATTTGTCTTTGCTACCTCTACAATCAAATCTGTCTGTCTGCACAAAAATGCAGGAATCTGTATGACATCAGCTACTTTAGCAATACTTTGAGCCTGATAACTCTCGTGAATATCGGTGATGATTTTGTAGCCAAACTCTTTTTTAATTTGAGCTAACATCTCCATTCCAGCTTCAAGTCCTGGTCCTCGATAACTTTCAAGACTTGTTCGATTGGCTTTATCAAAACTTGCTTTGAAATAAAAATCGATTTTTGGATTTTGAGCTATAGATTTCATGCCCTTAGCAACAGTGTGAAGATTTTCATAACTCTCTATTACACAAGGACCACTTAAAAGTATCATTTTTGTCATTATTTTTTTTCCTTATTAATAGGTTTGAATTCACGTGTGATCATATTGTAATTAAAAATCTCACCTGTTTCTATAATGTAATACCAACCATAAATATTTATCTCTCCCCTATCAAAACGTTCTTCTACGAATGGATAGGTCATTAAATTTTCTAACTGATGCTCTATATTGATTTGTTCAGTTAGCCAAAGTTCTTTTGCTTTACTGGATGGACAAAGAGCTTTTACTTTTTTTTTCACAGGTTCAAGAAGTTCAATCCATTTCTTTACATAAGGAGCATTTTGAAGTTTTTCTTCTGGAGCATAAGCAGCACTACACGCTCCACAATTACTATGACCGCAAATAATAATGTTTTTGATATCTAGTATGTTAAGTGCATATTCAATTGAAGCAGTCGTAGCAAGATAACCTGCACGCATTATATTATCATTTTCACGATAAGGAGGAATAATATTACCCATATTTCTCACTACAAATAAATCCCCAGGTAGGGCGTTAGTAATCATACTTGGAACAACTCTAGAATCCACGCAAGTAATGAATAGAGTATGAGGTTCTTGATGTTTTTTCAAACTCTCATACAAATCTTTATATTTATTATAATCGTCTTCTTGAAATTTCAATGCACCTTCAAATAACTCTCTCATTCTTACCTTCTATATCAAAAAAACTAAAGTCTTGAATTATACCAAAGTAATAGCATATAATATCAAAACAGTATTCCAAAGCTTTGGAGGATATTTTGTCGCAGATCATTGATTTTATTGTTGAATTTGTTGGAAGTTTTGGGTATTTGGGCATTTTTTTAATGATGTTTTTAGAATCAAGTTTTTTTCCTTTTCCTTCTGAAGTTGTGATGATCCCATCAGGATATTTGGTTTATAAAAATGAAATGAATATCTACGTAGTAATCACAATGGGAATATTAGGAAGCATAGCAGGAAGTTTATTTAACTATTTCCTTGCATTGAAGTTTGGTAGAGGTTTTATTATCAAGTATGGAAAATATTTCTTTTTCAGTGAAAAAACAATGGAAAAAATGGAAATGTATTTCAAAAAACACGGCGAAATCAGTACATTCTTAGGCAGACTTATTCCCGTACTCAGACAATATATTTCACTCCCTGCTGGACTTTCAAAAATGAACCTAGTAAAATTCTGCATCTATACAGGAATTGGGGCTGGGATATGGGTAGTTATTTTGACCTGTTTTGGATATTACATAGGAACGTGGATGGGCTATAATGTAAATATAGAAACGATTATTAAAACCTTCACTTCTGCTTCTTTAGATTCAGGCGAGTTAGATATTAAAAACCATTTACATAAAATCATTGTGATAACGATTGGATCTGTTATTATTATTGCTTTGGGATATATTTTTTATCAAAAAAGAAGGAAATAAATGCAGTTATGTGTTGCTTTAGATCTTGAAGAAAAAATACAAAATTTAGAACTTTTGGAGTCATTAAAAGGGTTTCCAATTTGGATAAAAGTGGGTTTAAGATCTTATATCAGAGATGGAAAAGAATTTATTGAAAAAATCAGAGAAATAGATGGAAATTTTAAAATCTTTTTAGATTTAAAACTCTATGATATTCCAAATACAATGGCAGATGCAGCATTTGAATGTGCCAAACTCAATGTGGATATGATTACTCTACACGCAAGTAGTGGGGAAATAGCGATGAAAACAGTTATGGAGCGTCTAAATAAAATCCAAAAGCGTCCCTTAGTGTTTGCCATCAGCGCGCTGACTAGTTTTAGTCCGCAAGAATTCAAATACATCTACAACATGCCATTAGATGAGCATGTTCAAACTTTGGCAAAATTAGCTTTTAAAAGCAACCTTGATGGGGTGGTTTGTTCAGTATATGAAAGCGAGAATATCAAGAAAAACACAGATTCTAGGTTTTTGACGCTAACACCTGGAATCCGTCCATTTTCTGAAGATAGCGATGATCAAAAAAGGGTTTCTGATATAGAGGGGGCGAAAAAGGCTCTTTCAGATTTTATCGTTATAGGAAGACCTATCTACAAAGCTGATAATCCAAAAAAAGTTGTTGAAAGGATTTTGGAAAAGATAAGATGAAAACCATACTCATACAGACCAAAAAAGAACTTATTGATTATAAAGACTCTCTTCCTAAAGATTCTATCATTGGGCTTGTTCCTACAATGGGCGCACTACATAATGGTCACAAAAGCCTCATAGAATGCTCTAGAAAAAAAGACACTCAAACCATTGTATCAATTTTTGTTAATCCAACCCAATTTGGTGAAAATGAAGATTTTAGCAAGTATCCTAGAGATTTAAACAAAGATTTCAAACTTTGTGAAGAAAATGGAGTGGCTGTGGTTTTTGCTCCAAATCCCACTGAAATGTATCCAAAAGATGATGAAATATCACTCAGGCCACCAAAAAATATGGGTTATACACATGAGGGTTTTATTCGTGAAGGACACTTTGATGGAGTTTTACGTATCGTTTTAAAGCTGTTGCATCTCAGCACTCCTCACCACGCATATTTTGGGGAAAAAGACGCTCAACAACTACTTATTATCAAAAGATTGATACAAGATACCTTTTTAAAAACCAAAATTATTCCCTGTCCTACACAAAGAGACATTGATGGCTTGGCACTGAGTTCAAGAAATATTTATTTAAGCAAGGAAGAAAGATTAGAAGCACTCAAAATCCCTACCGCACTGAAAAAAATTGCTGAAGCTGTTCAAAAAGGAGAGCTAAAAACTTCTATCCTAATAGAATTGGCTAAAATTGAACTTGAAAACTTGAATGTAGAATATCTAGATATTTGCGATCACGATCTTAACCCTATCGCATATATACAAAAAAATTCTAGCATTGCACTCATTGCTGCAAAAGTTGGAAAGACAAGATTATTAGATAATCTATGGCTATAAATAAGGAGCGAAATGAGAAATTTATTAAAAATCATACCTCTTTTACTATTTGGATCTATTCGCATTTGGGCTTATGATAGCATTGATGAGGCACTAAAAAATGGAGTCTCTAAAGGTGATGTGATTTTTTATGGGGATTATCAAGGGTTGAATAAAGGTGATGCCACCATCTTAACTCCAAACAATATCGCTACATACAGCTATCTAGGAAAAACAGGATACTTGCAAGGAAGTGTAGGACTCAGCTATACATCTGGGTTCTACAAATATGTTCGTGCCGCTATTGGTTTTAGGGCTGGGGCATCGCTTTGGAACGTGCACAAAGACCTCATCACCTCCTATGGGAATGGAGATTCTTCAAAGGATTTTTTTAATCAAAATAAAGCTACATTAGCTGAGTCATTTTTTGAATACTTTGATGGAGATACCAATATCAAAGCAGGAAGATTCACTATTCCTAATGAATGGATAAATACAATGAGTGATGGCATATGGATACGCAATCGCTCCATTGATAATCTTATGCTTGAAGGATTTTGGGCACACGATTATGGTCGTGTGGCGTATTATCAAATGACTTCCTTTGAAAAAATCAATCCCTATTCTGATTTTGGCCTAGTCAATATTGCTGCAAAATACTATATCACTGAAACATTTACAATCAAAGCGTACACATTTTTCACACCCAAAATATTCACTGCTTTAGGAGCTAGTCTTGATGGACGCTTTAATATTTCAGATTTTTTTGTTGGAGGAAATATTGGGTATGCTTATAGTTTTGAAGGTAATCCTATCTATAGTGGCTATATTCACAATGCTTCAGCACTGGATGCAAAAATATTTTTTGGAATGAAATACTTTGAAATTTCTGCAGGCTATATTCATACAAGCAAAGATTCAGGCTGGGGCAATCTAGGAATTATGGGTGATAATATTGATCCGTTTTTTATTTGGGGAGGAAGAGCCATCAAAACACAACCAAATGCAAATTTAATATATGGAAGCATCAGTGCAAATGTACAAAAATTCAAATTTTCCCTTACCTATGGTAGCACCTCTTATGGAATATCTTCTAGGCAAAATGAAGTTGATTTTTCTACAGAAATAGGCTTCACGAATAATGTTTTTGGAGTACTAAATATTCTCAATACTCACAAAGATGCTATCAATATTCCCAATACAACGCAAATAAATGGTGGTATCAGGCTTTCTTTTTAAGATTGCAAAGACCTAAGCACTCTCTACAACCTCATAATAATAATTAATCTTAATTTGTGTATAATTGGAAAAAAATTATTTGAGAGAAATATGCAAGAGATTATCGTAGCTTTAGTGGGACAACCTAACGTTGGGAAAAGTTCCCTCATCAATAGTATCAGTGGAGCACACCTTAAGGTCGGCAACTTTACGGGTGTAACAGTAGAAAAAGCCCAAGCTTACCTATTTTATAACAACACAAAAATCACCATTATTGATCTTCCTGGCACCTATTCCTTAAATGATTTCACGATGGAAGAAAAAATCACCAAAGATTTCTTAGACAATGAACCTTATGACATCATTTTGAATGTGGTCGATTCGACAAACTTAGAACGAAATCTAGCCTTAAGTGCTCAAGTTTTAGAAAAAAACAAAAAAACTCTCATCGCACTCAATATGTGGGATGAAGCACAAAAAGAAAATATTACTATCGATGAAAAACTCCTCTCAGAAATACTAGGAGTCCCATGTATTCCAACTTCTGCAAATAAAAATCTAAACACTACTTTGTTGATAGAATCGATAATAAAACTCTATGAAAATCAATTCACCCCGCCTAAAAGAATATATGCTGATTTTATAGAATCTCAAATTCAGACCTTATCAGATTTTTTGCATCAAAAATCTTATCCAGAAATTTCAACTTTTATAACATCCCATCAGAGCACAGAAAATATTTCTTTCAGAGAAATCTCTGTGATGCTACTATCTCAACAAACAAGGATTTATTCATATCTACATAACAAGGGTTGTTGGTTAGAACTTTCAAAAGTTGTGAATAACTGTATTCAAAACCTCTACAAGTTTTCCAAAGAAAATAATGTCCAAAATATCTTCATCTTTGATGCTTTATCTTTTGGAAAAGGAGCGGCACAAGAGGTTTTATCTAGACCAAACAAATCACTTCATCAAACTCAAAAAATTGATGCCATTATGTTAAATAAATATTTAGGATTGCCTATTTTTCTTCTTTTGATGTTCATGCTTTTTAATATGAGTTTTTTAGTCGGTGGAGTACTGCAAGACTTAGCTCAAGATGGTATTGATAATCTTGGATCGCTTGTGAAAACATATATAACAAATGAGGATTTTGCCTCTTTGATAGGAGATGGCATTATAGGTGGAGTTGGAGCGGTATTATCATTTTTGCCCCTAATTATTATTTTATATTTCGGCATATCTTTGTTAGAAGCTACAGGTTATATGTCCCGTGTTGCTTTTTTACTTGATGGCATTTTTCATAAATTTGGACTTCATGGCAAAAGTTTTATACCCCTTGTGACTGGTTTTGGTTGCTCTGTTCCTGCCTATATGGCAACACGAACTTTGCAAAACAAAAATGAACGACTCATCACCTTATTTATCATTGGGTTTATGAGCTGTAGTGCAAGATTGCCTATTTATGTACTTTTTGTGGGAGCATTTTTTTCTGATAAATACGCTGGAATAGCACTTTTTGGAATCTACATATTAGGAGCCCTAATAGCCTTGTTGATGGCAAAATTTCTCAAATTGAGTGTTTTTAGGGGAAAAGATGAGCCCTTTGTGATGGAAATGCCAAAATATAGGATCCCTAGCTATAGAATCATCTGGTTTAGTATATATACGAAAGTATTAATGTTTATCAAAAAAGCAGCTACATTCATCTTTTTAGGTTCTATGCTGGTTTGGTTTGCCTCACATTATCCCAAAAATCCAGAATTGCATCAAACTTATGAGAAAAAAATCATTGCCATTGAAAAAAATAAAAACATCTCAAAAGAAAAACAGCAAAAAAAGATTGAAGAATTAAAAAATGAACTTGAAGAATTATCCCTTCAGCAAAGCTATTCAGGACGTATTGGAATAGCCCTCAAACCCATTTTTTCACCTATGAATTTTGATTGGAGACTTTCAATTTCTATCATCACGGGATTTGCAGCAAAAGAAATGGTTGTCTCCACATTGGGGGTTTTATATTCCTTGGGGGATGCAGCCGCAGAAGATTCTGAAGGACTCAGAAATGCCCTCAAAGCAAACATTAGTATGCCAACAGCAATAGCTTTTATTGTTTTTGTGATGTTTTATATTCCATGTTTTGCTGCTACAATATCCTTTGGCAAAGAAGCTGGGGGGATAAAATTTGTCTTGTATCTGTTTATTTTTACCACCATTGTGGCTTATATATTTTCACTAATAGCATTTTATATCACTAAATACATGAACGTATTCTTGTATTCTTGAGAAGATTTTCATTTAAGCACAGATTGAGTTCAAGAATTTGTTTTTTCTAAACCCTTCAACTCAAACTGCAATCAAACTTATTATAATCTGAATAATGTTACTTCTAGTAAAAATTTAACTTCAAAAAGATATTCAAATATAACTATTTTACACACTAACAAATATTTTTATGACATAATCTCGCACCAAACAAATAATTCAACTAGACGAAAGGCTCTTATGGAATCAAAAACTCTCAGCAAAAAACAAAAAATCACCTCTGTCATTGCAGCCTCATCTGGCAATCTTGTAGAATGGTACGATTTTTACATTTATGCTTTTACAGCTCATTATTTTGCTCATCTTTTTTCTTCATCAGATAACAAAACCATAGAGCTTATTTCTGTGTATGCTATTTTTGCACTTGGATTTTTGATGAGACCTATTGGTAGCTGGTTATTTGGATCTTTGGCAGACAGAATTGGGCGTAAAAAATCAATGGTTTATTCGGTCATTTTAATGGGGATAGGATCTTTTTTGATAGCTATTTTACCTACCAAAGAGACAGTAGGAGATATTGCTATTATTTTTTTACTGATTGCTAGATTAATTCAAGGGCTTAGCGTTGGGGGAGAATATGGAATCGCTGCAACCTATTTATCTGAACTTGGAAGCAAGGGACATAGAGGATTTTATTCATCTTTTCAATATGTCACGCTCATTGGTGGGCAACTTCTTGCGGTTTTATCAGCGGTGATAATGGAAATTTTTTTCACACAATCAGAGCTTAGCTCGTATGCTTGGAGAATTTTATTCGCCTTTGGAGGAGTACTGGCTTTATTATCATTACTAGCTAGAAAAAAAATGCATGATACAGTGCCAGATGTTCAGATGCATAAAAATAGGGGGTCTTTGAAAGAACTCTTGAAATATAAAAGGTCATTTTTTATGGTTCTAGGATTTACAGCTGCTGGTTCTTTATGTTTTTATACTTTCACCGTTTATACCAAAACATTTATGATAAATAGCACTGGAATCGCTTCTCAGACATCTAATTACATAATGCTAGGTGCGCTATTTTGTTATGTTGTTTTTCAACCAATTTTTGGGGCTATTGGTGATAAAGTAGGACGCAAAAACCTATTGATAGCTTTTTGCATTTTAGCAACCCTATGCACTTATCCTTTAATGATCGCTTTAGGTCAGGTTAATACTCCAACAATGGCATTTTTCATCATAACGCTATTTTTAGCAATATTGAGTTTATATACTTCTGTAGCAGGGATTTTAAAATCTGAACTCTTCCCAACACATATTAGGGCACTAGGAACAGGATTATCTTACGCAATAGGCAATACAATATTTGGTGGAACCGCTCCAGCTTTGGCACTGAGTTTCAAAGAAAAGGGGTTTGAAAATGGATTTTTTGTTTATATTACGATTATGCTTGTAATTGCACTTATCGTGGCATTTATGTTACCCAAAAAAACAGAACTAGACTGATTAAATCTAGGTAATGAGAATTATTTGAAGATAAATAGTCAATAGGCTAACCTAAATAGCATTTTTTAGGTATTATATTTTAAATAATTCTTAATGTCTGATAATTTCTATTTTTAAATCCTCGACATAATAATTTCTTAACCACTTGAAATAGCCTAATTGAGATGTTTTTGTATCAATTTGGATCAAATTAAAAAAATAACTTGGCAGATTAGTATAATTCTTAGGTATTGAACAACAAAAACTTTCTAGCTTTCTCTTTTTCATAAGGGAAAAGTTCCATCAATACTTCTCCAATCTTGACTTTATAGCTTTGATTCATCTGAGTTCTTCCATAAGAAAGCACTATCCTTCCTGCCAAAATTTTATCTTCATCACTTGCAGTTTTTTCGACCAATCCAATAGGACCAACACAATCAAGTAATTCAATTTTATCCATCAATGGATGAGGCTTGTCTAGCTTGTAATTTTCTTCATCATTTCTAGCGATAATACATCTAGCACCATTTTCTAACACCATATAGCGTCCAACTTTTACCATCACGGTATCTTCTATCACCATTTTTCGATGCGAACTGAGATCTTTGAGTTTTAAACTCACACCCATATCAGTCAATAAACAACCCCCACCAGGTTTTTCATAATATTTCCAACCAAATTCTTCAACCATAGATAGTTGTCTATTTCGTCCTCTGCCATTGACATCTAAGAGTTTTTCTCTATCTACCCAACCTGCCCTCTCAGGAAAAGTAGGTTCCAAAAGCTTCGCACTCATTGGTCTTAAAATAAGTTCATCAAGATAAAAAGGTTTAGAACTATCTTTTTCATCGTGGCTAACAATATCATCAAATGCAGGATTTTGACCTATCTCCCTGATAATCTTTTTAACCTGATCAAGGGCTTGTCTCCTTTGACTTTTAGGCCTTTGACCAATCACTTCTCCACTGATAACAAAATCAGCATTGAGTTCCAAAAGTTTGTCAAATGCGTGTGCAAACATATTGGCGTGACAATCAATGCAAGGATTAAAAAATTTTCCATAGCCATATTTTGGACTAAAAAGTATTTCATTAAAAAATTGATCTCTAATATCACAAATCTTGAGCTCAACCCCAACTTGAGCACTAGCATTTTGAAGATATTCAAGCTTATCACGGTTTGCCCCAAAGCCGATATTAAAATGAAGTGCAACAACCTCAATACCTTGATCTTTAAGTAGTTTCATACTAATCATACTATCAAGCCCACCACTGAATAATGCTAATGCTTTTTTCATACCCCTATCAATTCTCCTTTTCGTAATCTGATAATATTATTTTTTATCTGTCTGATTTTGAAGCTTTTTTCCTGAAAATTCAAATTGGAATCATTTATTACTTTTTCAAGTTGATTTTGATTGTATTTTAAAATCAACATCACCAACTCATCTTTAAATCCATTTTCTCGCAAGAGTAACTCTTCATCGATCTCTATACCAATGAGCCCCTCATCTTGAAAATCTCCTCTACATAAAGCACAAAATTCTTTTTTCTTATATTGGAATACTCGCTCATCAATATATTCCACTGCCATATCAAGCAAGGATCTATCCTCTAAAATATACTTTATGACAAGATTTTCTAATCTATCATAAGTATTGCCCTTGATAGATATTGGGGCTATATTTTTTGGATAAACCTTTGCACTCCCTTTATAGCTAGGAACAATGAGATTTAAAGGAATTTTCAATATATCTGCTACAAAAAATCTGTATTCTTCTTGCAAAAGAGGGGATAGAGAATGTAAAAATTCTGAAGATTCTTTGAGGGCTTTTTCTTTTTCTAAAGGATCGATCAAGTTATATTTTAAAGAAATCTGCTTAAAGACAAACTCGACAAAAGGAATCGGAGAAGCAAATAATTTTTCCAATTCATCTGTCTTTTTTTGAAATACCATATCAGCAGGATCAAGTCCGCTTTCAAAAATCACCACACCTCCAGCTTTACTATCCTTTGCCAACATAACAGAAGCACGAAACGCGGATTTTATTCCTGCAGCATCTCCATCATAGCTCAAAATAACCTTGGGATTTCCCTTGCTTAAAATAGGCAGGTGATCTTGCGTGAGTGCTGTTCCAAGTGTAGCTACGGCAGTATTAAAGCCAACTTGATGCAACATAATCACATCTAAATATCCCTCTGTAACAATCACCTGCTCATATTTATAAATATGTTCCTTAGCAATATGATAACCATAGAGTAGTTTAGATTTGTTAAATTGAGCAGTTTGTGGAGAATTAAGATATTTTGGCAAATTATCTTTGATTGTTCTAGCTCCAAAACCCACAATCTTGCCAGTAGGAGAATGGATAGGAAACATAATTCTCTCAGAAAATCGCACATATGTGCGAGTATTGTCTTCTCCAAGCACCCCTAGTTCAACAAGCTTTTTTTTATCCATCCCCTCTTGTTCAACAAATCTCAAAGTTTCAAAGCTAGGGCCACAAAATCCTAATCCAAATTTTTCTATTGAAAATTCACTCACTCCTCTTTTAAGTAAGTAATGCTTACATTCAGGTAATTCCATCAAACGTTTTTGATAAAATCTTGCTATATTTTCAAGTAATTTAGAGTCATCTTTCTTGGTGATGGTATTTTTCTCGTATTCAAGACTAAAATTAGACATATCTGCTATTTTTTCAGCAGCTTCAGCAAAGTTTAATTTCTCATACTCCATTACAAACTTTATGACATCTCCACCGACGCCACATCCATAACAATGATAAAGCCCTTTTGATCCATTTACTACAAAACTTGGAGTTTTTTCATTATGAAAGGGGCAACAAGCTGTGAAATTACTACCTGATTTTCTAAGATCCACATAACTACCTATTATATCCACAATATCAACAGTAGCCTTTAGAGAATCTATAGAAGCCTGAGTGATCATCAATCTCCCTTCGTTTATCGTTCATGCATAATTTTATCAAAAATTACTATTTTAACCCTTAATAATAATCCTCTCAGTGCTATTTTTTTAAAAAGTTATGTAGAATACATATATTAATATTTAGTCTATATGACTAATGTATTTTGATATATTTATTATAAACATATTGACTTGTTTATCAAAATCAATTATAATTATGGCACTTAAATTTTTTAAGTGCCAATTTTATAAATAAACTTGCAAGGAGACACAATGAAATTCAAGCCACTAGGTGAAAGAATTTTGGTCGAGAGACTAGAAGAAGAGAGTAAGACAAGCTCTGGAATCATTATTCCTGATAATGCAAAAGAAAAGCCTTTGATGGGTAATGTAAAGGCAATCAGTAAAAAAATCTCTGAAGAATGTAAATGCCTTAAAGAAGGCGATACAATCGTTTTTGGTAAATACAAAGGTACAGAAATCAAGCTAGATAGCAAAGAGTACATCGTTTTGGACCTAGAAGATGTTCTAGGTGTTTTAAGTAAATAATAACACCATATAAGGAGTAAAAAATGGCAAGTAAAGAAATAAAATTCTCAGATTCAGCAAGAAACAAGCTTTATGAGGGTGTCAAACAACTCAATGACGCCGTCAAAGTAACAATGGGACCTAGAGGTCGAAATGTATTGATACAAAAAAGCTATGGTGCTCCTGCCATCACAAAAGATGGTGTTAGCGTAGCAAAAGAAATTGAACTAGCTGATCCTATTGCAAATATGGGTGCTCAACTCGTAAAAGAAGTAGCAAGCAAAACAGCAGATGCAGCAGGAGATGGTACCACTACTGCGACTGTATTAGCTCATAGTATTTTTAAAGAAGGTCTTAGAAATATTACTGCTGGTGCTAATCCAATTGAAGTAAAAAGAGGTATGGACAAAGCAAGTGAAGCCATCATTGCAGAGCTTAAAAAGGCAAGTAAAAAAGTAGGTGGCAAAGATGAAATAGCCCAGGTAGCAACTATATCTGCAAACTCTGATGATAAGATAGGTAAGCTCATCGCTGAAGCTATGGAAAAAGTAGGGAAAGATGGAGTTATCACTGTTGAAGAAGCCAAGGGTATCAATGATGAACTAAGCGTGGTTGAAGGAATGCAATTTGATAGAGGCTACCTATCTCCTTATTTTGTCACCAATGCTGATAAAATGACTACTCAATTGGAAAACGCTTATGTTCTATTGACAGATAAAAAAATCTCAAGCATGAAAGATATTTTACCTCTACTTGAAGCAACCATGAAGGGTGGAAAACCTTTACTTATAATTGCTGAAGATATCGAAGGTGAGGCACTAACAACTTTAGTTGTAAATAAGCTTCGAGGAGTTTTAAATATCGCAGCAGTAAAAGCTCCTGGTTTTGGCGATAGAAGAAAAGAAATGCTAAAAGATATTGCTACTCTTACAGGTGGTCAAGTTATATCTGAAGAACTTGGAAAGACTTTGGAAAATGCAGAGATTAGCGATCTTGGTCAAGCAGCTCGAATTGTTATCGACAAAGACAACACAACCATCGTAGATGGTAAAGGTAAATCTAGTGAAGTAAAAGACAGAATCGCTCAGATCAAAACACAAATTCAGGCCACTACAAGCGATTATGATAAAGAAAAACTTCAAGAGCGACTTGCTAAGCTAAGTGGTGGTGTTGCAGTGATTAAGGTTGGTGCTGCTTCAGAAGTTGAAATGAAAGAGAAAAAAGATAGAGTTGATGATGCTCTTTCTGCAACAAAAGCAGCTGTTGAAGAAGGAATTGTCATTGGTGGTGGTGCTGCACTTATCAGGGCAACTCAAAAAATCAATCTCAAGTTAAGCGGAGATGAGCTCATCGGTTATGAAATTATCAAACGGGCTATAAAAGCACCTTTAGCACAAATCGCTATGAACGCTGGTTATGATGCAGGTGTGGTAGTCAATGAAGTTGAGAAAAATAAAGAATCTTTTGGTTTTAATGCTAGCAATGGAACTTATGTTGATATGTTTAAAGAAGGCATTATTGATCCATTAAAAGTAGCTAGAGTTGCACTTCAAAATGCTGTTTCTGTATCTAGTTTATTGCTCACTACAGAGGCAACTATCAATGAAATCAAAGAAGATAAGCCTGCTGCTATGCCAGATATGAGTGGTATGGGTGGAATGGGTGGTATGGGCGGAATGATGTAATTCCACCCACTTCGCTAGAGACTACTTTTGGAAGTCTCTAGCCAATCTTCTGTGCTATAAAACCCCCAAAATACCATCGTAGTGCTTTTTCTACTCATATATTTATGCCAATAATTTAAATTTTACTGATATATTTTCCACACACTCTAAAATAGTTTTTAATAAGAATTAAACTATTAAATAAAATTATTATATTATTTATTAAATTTGAACTATTAATTCTAATATTAAAATATTATATTTATCTTATAGTTGAAATCAATAAAAAATAAGCTAAATTTAAGAATATTTACATATACTCACGAACCAAAAAAATTAAAGGAAAACTACATGCAGGCTATTTATCCATTCATACTCATTATTCACTTATTTTGTGCGATTATTTTTTTAGGTTATCTATTTTTTGATGTTGTGATATTTCCAAATATCAAAAGAATATTTGGGGAAGAAGTTTCTTCTAAAGCTTCAAAAGCAATTTCAGCAAGAGGCGTAAAGATTATGCCATTATGTGTTCTAGGGCTTTTGATTACAGGGGGGATGATGCTGAGTAATTATATCAACACTAATTCAGGTTGGTTTGATACAAATCTTCAAAAACTCCTCTTAATTAAAGTGTTCCTTGCCCTTGTCATCATATTAATGGTAGCTATCTCTTTGACTTATGCTTTTATTCTAAAAAAACCAAGTCCAGTAAGGAAAATTATCCACCCAGTGGCTATTGTATTAGGATTTTTTATCGTTATATTGGCAAAACTAATGTTTTTTGTATAAAATCAATACCCTCTCTTGAGCATTCAAATGCTCGGAGAAATTTCTATTCTCCTATCACAACGTTTAATAGTGTCCAATCTATGGGCAATTACTAGTAAGGTCTTATTTTTTGCAACGTCATAAATTTCATTCATAATCTTTGCTTCTGTCTGTGTATCTAAGGCACTTGTAGCTTCATCTAAAACCAAGATTTCTGGATCATCATATATTGCTCTAGCAATCCCAATTCGTTGTTTCTGGCCTCCGCTTAATAATATACCACCCTCTCCAACAATCGTATCAAGTCCATCATGTTTTTCTAAAAACTCCCAAATATTTGCCTTCTTACAAGCAGAGATAAGCTTTTGTTTGTTCATTTCACTTCCAAATGCCACATTCTCAGCCACATTCCCATCAAATAAATAGATTGTTTGAGGAATATAACCAATTTTTTTACGCCAAGTGCGAAGATTGTGATTGTTCAGTTTGACTCCATCGATTAAAATCTCCCCCTTATTGGGCTTATATATTCCGATAATAATATCCACCAAAGTGCTTTTTCCTGCTCCAGAAGGACCACAAAATGCAATCTTATCTCCCTTATTAATGAGAAGATTAAAATCCTCAATAATAGGTTTAGTCACATCATAAGCAAAACTCACATTTTTAAGTTCAATATTTTTTTCAAAATTACATGGCTTATCATCTTCTAACTCCACAGACTGGGTAAGATTTTCATAAACATTATTGAGAGCTTTTTTGTAAAAACTCATGGCATTATAATTGGTTAAGATTTTATTTGCTGAAGGCAATATCCTATAAAGGGCAAGTGCATACATAGAAATAATAGGAATCACAGCACTCACATCGTTATAGCGGATTAAAATGTAAGCCACACAACAAATAAGCAAAATAAACCCTATGGTTTCCAAAAAACTTTTCGGAACAGAATTGAGTGTTTGAAATTTGGTAAAAATATTCGCACGATTTGAGCTAGTATTTTCGAATACTTCATAAATTTCTTTTTGGTTTCCTTTGAGCTTGATAAACTTAAAATTACCAAAGGTTTGAGTGATGATTTTTCCAAACTGAGTATCTATCAAAACACGTTTATCGCCTTGTTTTTTTATCTTTTTACTAACTGTTTTGATAATAAATAATATTTGCAACCCCATAATAATGGTTAAAACTAGAGTCATCTTCCAACTCACCAACAAGAGCAAAATATACATCAAAATAATTGTGAATGCCTCAGCAAACATTTGTAAAAAATTCTGAATATATTGCGAGACATCTTGAGCTTCTTGTGCGATAGATAGACGTATTCTGTCAGTATTTTTTTTTGTAAAATCAAAATAACTCAATTCTGCAGATTTACAAAACAATCGATAAGCAAAATAATGTGATTTGCCAAAAGCAAAACTATTGAGAAAATAATTGTAAAAAACACCATAAATAGCTCTAAAAAGATAAAATACAACCAAAGTAGCACTAAAAAAAAGCATAAAATTCAAAGTATTAGAAAAACCCATCCATTGATAAATTTTGAGCGGAATAGCATTATTAAGTATCTGATCAGGATTACTTGCGAATGTAATAAATGGCATAATAATACTAATCCCGAGTGTTTCTAGGATCGAAAACATAATCGTTCCAAGCAAGAGCCACAACAAGATAATCTTATCTCTTCTTGTAACCAAATAACGAAGCTTGTACAGATCGGTGGTTGTTTTTTGATTGTGCTTATTCATCTCTCTACTTAATTTGAAATGGGCAAAATTATAGCCTTTTAGATTTTAAACAAACATAATAGATTTTATTCCTTTTGAAGTGCTCAAGTTTGAACTATAGGTTTTTTAGATGATGTTATGCTAAAATAACGCACAAAAAATTAGATCATAAATTTTAACATTCTAAGGTAATAATGAATAGTTTTTATACGATTGAGGAATTACAAACCCTAGGTTTCAAATCACTTGGCAAGGATGTGTTGTTGAGCAAAAAAGCTAGTGTTTATAACCCTCAAAATATCTCTATCGGGAATAATGTGCGAATTGATGATTTTGTAATCCTCTCTGGACATATCAACATTAAAAACCATGTCCATATAAGTACAGGGAGTGTGCTTATGGCAAAAGAAGAAGGCATATATATTGATGATTTTTCAGCTGTGAGTGTACAGTGCAAGATATTAGGCTCTAGCGATGATTTTAAGGGGGAAGCTTTGGTGGGGCCTTGCATTCCTATGGAATACAGAAAGATTACTAGCAAACCCATCAAACTAGAAAAATTTTCTCTACTAGGATGTGGTTCTATTATCTTACCAGGTGGCTCTCTTGCAGAAGGTGTTAGCGTTGGAGCATCTAGTTTGGTGATACGCCCTACAAAAGCTTGGAGTGTATATTTTGGGATACCTGCAAAGAGATTGATGCAAAGAGATAAGAATCTCTTGAAACTGAGTGAAGAATTTCTTGATTCTAGCTTCAATACCGATAAAGCAATGGGGGGGGGGGCATACAAAAGATTCTTAAATAAATCTTTGTACAATTCTAGTCATACATCCCCTCACCCCTCTGTAAGAGTTGCTTAATGAAAAACATTATTTTCATAGGAGCAGGTGGATTTGCAAGTGAATGTTATCAGTATTTATTAGATGTAATGAGTACTGATAAAAGTATCTCTTTTAAAGGTTTTCTCTCTACTAGTAATGATTTACAACCTTATGACTTGCAGAGGTTTTTTTTAGGTCATTATGATGATTATGATTTTAAAGAAAATGATTATCTAGTCATTGCTATTGGTAGTCCTATTGCAAGATACAAACTCTATCATCATTTTAAAGACAAGGGATTGAAATTTTATAATCTCATCTCTCCAAAAGCTTTTATTACTCATACAAAAAATATAGGTGAATGTAATGTTATTGCACCTTTTAGCACACTAGGTATCAACACAATTATCGGGAATGCTAACCTCATTGGCCCATATTCACTCATAGGGCATGATTGCGAGATGGGAAATTATAACTTTGTAAGTTCGTACGTTTCTTTTGGGGGCGGTTCAAAAATCGGGGATTTGAATTTCCTAGCTCATAAAGCCACATTAACACCAAAAACAATCATACAAAACAACTGCACCGTATCTGCCAATTCTGTGATTTCCAAAAAACTAAAAGATAATTCTATTGCACTTGGAAACCCCGCAGAAGTAATCGGAACCAATCCAACACAGGAGAATCATAATGCCTAAAAATAAAATCAAAGAGATCATAAAAGAATTGCGTCCTGACATAGAAGTACAAGATAGCACAGAATTTATCAATGATGGGATATTTGATTCTTTTGATATTGTATCTATCGTCAGTGCACTTGATAAAGAATTTAACATTTCAATTGATGGAACCAAAATCTCTCCAGAATATTTCAATACACTTGATGATATAACAAAACTAGTGCAGGAAAGCAAAAAATGAATTTTAGCTTTTTTGGGAAAAAAATCTCTTCGATTATAGCCATCTTGCCTGAAAATGAAAGTTATTTTGATGATGAGATTCCTAATTATAATTTTCCTCTAAAAAAATCAAAGATCCTCAAAGAGTTGATGGGTTATCACAAGCATAAAATCGCTGGCAAAAATCAACTAGCTTCAGATTTTGTCATTGCAGGGTTCAAAAAATTATTTGAAGATAACATCATCAATCCCAAAGAAATTGATGCATTCATTTACATCACACAATCCCCTGATTATCTAGTACCACAAACCTCAACCATTATTGCGCATCAAGTAGGTCTTAAAAAAGATATTTTATGTTTTGATATCAATCAAGGCTGTGCGGGTTTTGTTCACGGGTTGTTTCAAGCATTTTTTATGCTAGAAAATCCAAATATTCACAAAGTTGCCATAGCCAACTCTGATGTTTTAAGCCATAAGGTCAATAAAAAAGATCGTAATAGCTATCCACTAGTAGGCGATGGGGGGAGCATTGCAATCATAGAAAAAAGTCAGATAAACAATCAAATCTTGTGTTTCAATCAAACCTTCGGAGAAAATGCCCTAGCAATCTGTATTCCTGCTGGAGGTTTCAAGCTTCCTAGCACTGATGAAACAAACAAAGATTTTGAGGATGAAGATGGCAACATAAGAAATCTAAACAATCTAGTCATGCAAGGGGCTTCTGTTTTTAGCTTCGTTCAAGAATATGTCCCTAGTATGGTCAAATCATTATTAGAGCAAGGAAATCTCACTCAAAAAGACATTGATTTTTTTATTTTTCACCAACCCAATAAGTTCATGCTCGAAAAATTAGCCGATAAGCTCGAAATTCCTCATCAAAAAATGCCTAATAATATTGTGGAAAACTTCGGTAATGGAAGTGGAATCACCATACCCTTAAACATGTGTTTCAATCTAAAAGAAAGACTCACTCAAGAAGGATTGAAAATATGTTTTGGTGGTTTTGGAGTTGGTCTAACACTAGCTGGAATCATTATGGATGTAGAAAAAATCCCTTATCTAAATCTAATCTCTTTGAAGGAGTAATATGCAAGATCTATTGAATAAAATCCAAGATTTACTTGATGTAGAAAAACTTTTTTTAGAAGATAAGCTCACTAACTTTGAAGAATGGGACAGTCTCACGATGGTGGCTCTGGTTTCTTTTGCACAAAAACATTATCATATAAACATCACCTTAGATGCATTAAGGGCTTGTGAAAAAATCCAAGATATTTGCAATCTCTTTAAGCTTAATGGAGGGGGGGGGGGTGAGCTAAAAACCGAATTTGCTTTTATCGCAAATTGCTTCACTCATCTTCGTTTAAAACCTCACCCCTCTGTAAGAGTTGCTTAATGAAAAACATTATTTTCATAGGAGCAGGTGGATTTGCAAGTGAATGTTATCAGTATTTATTAGATGTAATGAGTACTGATAAAAGTATCTCTTTTAAAGGTTTTCTCTCTACTAGTAATGATTTACAACCTTATGACTTGCAGAGGTTTTTTTTAGGTCATTATGATGATTATGATTTTAAAGAAAATGATTATCTAGTCATTGCTATTGGTAGTCCTATTGCAAGATACAAACTCTATCATCATTTTAAAGACAAGGGATTGAAATTTTATAATCTCATCTCTCCAAAAGCTTTTATTACTCATACAAAAAATATAGGTGAATGTAATGTTATTGCACCTTTTAGTGTGATTGCTTACAACACCATTATAGGAAATGGAAATCTCATCAATGTATCTTGTGCATTAGGTCATGATAGCGTGCTTGGGAATTTTAATATCATTGGTTCTTACTCTGGTTTTGCAGGATTTTCTTCACTTGAAGATGGTAACTATTTAGGTCCTAGAGTGAATTTATTCCCAAAAGCAAGGGTAGGCAGTAATTGTAAAATCTCCGCAGGAAGTATCATATTCAAACGTATAAAAGATAATTCGATTGCATTTGGGAATCCTGCGGAGGTAATTGGGACAAATGAATTTTTTAACTTCAAATAAAGGAACAACAAATGGAAAAAATTTATAAGAAACTAGAAGATCTTTTAGATACTGAGTCTGTAAAAGAGGATGATATACTCGAAGATTTTGAAGATTGGGATAGTCTATGTATCATCACTTTGATAACATTTTTAGATAAAGAATACAATGTAAATCTCTATACCAATGAGTTAAAATCAGCCAAAACAATAGGAGATTTAATCGCTTTGATTCAAAGCAAACTCAAATGAAACCCGCTATTTTAATCACAGGTGGGAGTTCTGGAATAGGCCAGGAGATCGCACTAGAGCTTGGAGAAAAATACAATCTCATCTTCATCGTGAGAGATGAACTAAAAACCAAAAAAATGATAGCCACTTTACATCATCAAAATGAACATAAAATTTTTGAATGCGATCTTTTGGATCTAGAAAAACTTCAAAACATTATGGAGCAAATATCTAAAAATTTTAAAATTGAGGCTTTTATTCACTCTGCTGGAGTCAGCTATGTTTCTTATGCAAAAAACTTTGATTTTAATGAAATGATAAAATGTGCAAAAATAAATCTTTATTCTGCAATGCTCATCATAAAATTTTTACTCAAAAAAAATCTCAAACCCTATCTAAAAGATATTATCTTCATATCAAGCACATTCAGCAAAAAAGGCGAAATAGGAAATAGCTTTTATGCTAGCACTAAAGGCGGATTAGATGCTTATATGAAAAGCCTCAGTTTGGAGCTTGCACCTGATATTAAAGTTAATTCTATTTTGCCAGGAGGTATCTTTGATACAGGTATGACTAAAAATCTATTTAGCCAAGCTCAAAAACAAGAGATACTAAAAGCATACCCCTTAGGTGAAGGTAAAACAAAAGATATAGCTCAAGGAGTAAAATTCATTCTTCATTGCAAATGGATAAGCGGACAACAAATCATCATAGATGGCGGATATAGCGTATAAAAAGGAACTAAAATGCAAGATTTAAACACAGTTTTATTTATAGATAAAAATAACCCTATCACAAAAAATGATATCTTAAAAACGCTGATAGAACTTGGAGCAAAAGAATGCGATTACTTATTTATCCATTCAGAGCTTAATTTTGGAGCACCCAATGAAAAATTGAACAAAAGAGAGCTTTTAGGTCACATCGTGGATATTTTCACTTCAATGAAGATTAAAAATATCATTATGCCAACCTTTAGTTTTAGTTTTTGTGCAAAAGAAGATTTTGATATTAAAAATACTAAATCCCCAATGGGAATTTTGAGTGAATATTTTAGAAAACTACAAAGCGTTGAGCGAACATTAGATCCTCTGATGTCCTGTGCGGTTATGGGGGAAGATAGAAATCTTTTTAATATTAGCAAACAATCTTGTGGTGTGGGGAGTTTATTTGATAAGTTGCACAACAAAGATGTGAAATTTTTATTTTTTGGAAACAGAGTGTGTGATTGTTTCACCTATTCTCACTATATTGAGAGAATGCTAGAAGTCCCATATCGCTATGATAAAATCTTTGGAGGCAAGATTATTTTAGAAAATACTAACTATGAAGATAGTTTTGTTCTACCTGTGAGATATGCAAATGTGGAGGCGTTCAAAGATGACACACTCAACAGAACTTTAAATAAATACAATGCCATCAAAGAGATGAAAATTGGTCAAAGTCAAATACAGATTATAGATGAGAGAAACGCCTATAAAATTATTTCTGAAGAGATTCTTTCTAATATAGACTTTATGCTTGAGTTTCCCTATCCTAGAGATTTTTTAGACAAAAGCTACATTTATGAAAAAAAGGTCGCCTTATGAATCACACACTCATCACAGGAGCTACTTCGGAGATTGGCAAAAATATCGCTCAAACCTTATGCTTAAAACAAAATCTAATCCTATCAGGCCGTGATCCCAAAAAACTAGAAAACACTTTAAATTCGTTATCAAATCCACAATCTCACAAGATTTTAACTCTTGATCTAAAAGATATTTGGAGTATCAAAGATTCTATTTCTTCTATGCTGAATGGGGGGGGGGTATAAAGAATTTTATACATTGTGGAGGCAAGGCTGAATTCAGTCCTATCAGATACTTTAACTATGCAGAGAGCATTGAAAACTTTAATGTAAATTTCTTTTCTTGTTGCGAAATCATCTCCACTCTCCTAAAAAAACCTAATAAACCCCATCTAGAAAATATCATTCTCATCTCAAGCATCTCAGGAATCAGAGGATATAAAGGTAGTAGCATCTATGGAGCCTCTAAGGCCTGTTTAGACTCCATCACTAGAAGTTTATGTGATGAATTATCTCCTCAGATCAAAATCAATTCAATTGTCCTAGGCAATATCAATACAAAATCCACAATGCACCTAGAATCACTAAAGCCCTCACCTATTGGGGAAGGAAAATCTGAAGATGTCGGTAATCTAGTGGATTTTTTACTAAAAAGTGGGTATCTAAACGGTCAAAATATCGTTCTTGATGGAGGTAGAAGCACTATAGGGAACTGAGCACAAAATCTTATGAGTTTTTTTATTTGTTTTTTGCCTTACGGACATATAGCTTGTCCGCTTTGGTTTTTACGTACTTTTAAGAAACCATGACGTATTGTTTCAATCCCTTTGTTCAAAAATTCTCTAGCTCTTTTTATCCCAAGAAAAGAACAGCTAAAAGCACTATAAATGAACAGATATTTTGAGAATAAACAACATTTCTGTTTTTTCTATCAGTGATTTCAGGCTTTGCTAATACGTTTGTGGTAATGACCTACCACATACTAGAATATAAGAAAACTTCACAGAGAGATTGAGCTTATTTTTTGAATCTTTTCCAAAGATGACTATTTTATTCATAGATTCCCCAAGTGTATTTTTCCAAATAGTTATAATGGACTTAAAGTCATCTTGAGGGCTTGGTTTTTATTGATTGGGGTGCTCACATCAATTCATTTAAGTGCGACTTTAATTTTCTTAGTGCTTATTTCTAAGTTTAAGTAAAACTAAGCAGACCCAAACGAGCACAAACAACACCCTCCAAAAAAAGAATCAAGTGATTAAAAATAGATTTTTTGCTTTGAATTCTTTTATTTATTTTAAAAAATATATCAATAACTCAGAGTTATCACTTCCAAAGCCATCGCATAGTTGGTTTTAATACTATCATCATCTTGAGTGCCTTGAGCAATAAATAAACCTCCTAACTCAACGCTAGAGTGCCCAAGGGCTAGAGCCACGCCAAAGGGAATATAAGCCATAGCCATTCTTTTTGGAGTGAATGTATAGGTTTTCGTCAGATAAATTGCTTTATAGTCATAATCACCTTATAACAACCCTCCGCCTAATCTACCATAAACAACCAAAGCAAATCCACCTAGAGAAATCTGCAATAGCAAATCAGAATTCTCTCACACGGGCCATCCAGAGAGATATATCCTACCTCCAATCCAGTTAATCCACATACTTTAATAACCAACTTTTTCCAAAACAGCTCCTCTAGTGGCAATTAAACTACCATCACAACGCTGTGATGGTTTTGATGATGATTGCAAAATAGGCTCTAAAATAGAGACTTCATCATCTACAATTAAAGCTTCACCGCCTTTTTTACAGGACTTATCATTGATGAATACAAGTGAATTTTTTATTAAATGCGTGAAAAGCGAGGTAGGCATAAAAGAAATTGATGTGGATTTCCAAAAAAACACTTATACCAAAAAAAGCTCCTGATTATTTTAATATTTTAGAAATTTTTTCACTCTCACCTAAAAATTTAGAATCTAATTTTTGTTTTTGAGTTGCATTGTTAGATTTTTCAGGATTTTGATCTTTAAGCAATAATGCATTCTCATCGTATTATTTTTCAAAGTATCAATTTAATTTTGAATTTGATTTCTTTTTTAAGAATCTTCACTCTCAAGCTCTGTTTGCAATTCTTAAATTTATAGAAAAATCTTTTGATTCATATCTTCTAGAGTTGCATTATTTTCATTGGCAAACAATGAACCCAATCCTTCTAAACATGCTAGGAATAAAAAACTAAAGCGAATCTTTTTTAAAAATATTTGAGGTGCCATTGTATGGCTGATATAGATATATGGTTGTCTTTAAAAAATCTCAAAAGTCCAAAAAAGGTTTTATGCTATAATTAAGCGTAACTTTCAATAAAGAATTTGAATGAAAATCAACGTATTAGAGTATCTAGAAGAAACCATCTGCACTGTCCCTAAAAAAATAGCGCTGATAGACAAAACTAAAGAAATCAATTTCAGTGATTTTTATCATCTTGCTAAAAACATCTCAACTCACCTTATAAATTTTTTCCCACAATATAAAATGCCAACTCCCATAGCCATCTTTCTACCTAAGAGCATCGACTCTCTTGTGTGCTTTGCTGGTGTTCTTTATTCTGGAAATATTTATATGCCTTTAGATGTTAAAAGTCCTAAAGATAGACTAGAATCTATTATAAAAAATATACAGCCACATTTTATGATTACAGATGAAAATAACAAAGACAAACTCAAAGGTATTTTTGAAGATGAAAAAATACTCCTTATTGATGAATTGATAAAAGATGTTGATGAAATAAAAACAAATCATCAAAATCTAATTGATACTGATCCTGCTTATATTATTAATACCTCAGGATCTACAGGAACACCAAAAGGAGTGGTTGTCTCTCATAGAAGTATTATTGATTATATTGAATGGATATTAGCAGAAGAAAAGATAAGACCTTGCAGTGATGATGTGATAGGAAATCAATCTCCATTTTATTTTGACAACTCAGTCTTAGATATTTATTTATGTTTTTTTACAGGCACTCAGCTCGTATTGATTCCTGAAGAGAAATTTCTCTTCCCAAAAGAACTTTTAGAATATATTGATAATAAAAAAATCAGCTACATATTTTGGGTACCAACACTTTTAAGTAATATAGCAAAAAACAAAGCTTTAGAGATTCTAGTCCCCAAACTTAACAAAATCCTATTTGCTGGAGAAATAATGCCAACAAGAGATTTAAATTATTGGATAAAACATTACCCCAAAGCTATTTTTGCCAATCTCTATGGCCCTACAGAAATAACAGTGGATTGCACATTTTATGTTCTAGATAGATCTTTTAAAGATGATGAAATCTTACCCATAGGAAAATCTTGTAGAAATACGCAGATATTACTATTTGATGAAAATAATTCGCTTATCAATACTCCCTATAAAACAGGAGAAATATGCGTTAGGGGATCTTCTTTATCCTTAGGATACTATAATGATATAGAAAAGACAACTCAAAGCTTTGTCCAAAATCCAATCCAGCCCCACTATGGTGAAAAAATATACAAAACAGGCGATTTGGGATATTATAATGAACATTATGAACTCATCACCACAGGAAGAAAAGATCACCAAATTAAACACAATGGATATCGAATTGAGTTAGGAGAGATAGAGAGTGCATTGAGGGATTTACAAGAAATTGAAGCTCTGTGTGTGATTTATGACAGCTTAGATTTACAGATTGTATTATTTTATGAGAGTAAAGAAGAAATTTCAAAAACGATGATCTTTAATCATCTCAAAGATAAGTTACCTAAATATATGTGTCCTCAAAAACTATTTCGCATTCAAAGTATGCCATTAAATGCAAATGGTAAAATCAATAGAATAGCTCTCAAAGAGATGAATCTCAAAATGAAGGAAAAAAAATGAAAAAAAATGTGCTTGAATACTTAGAACAAACCACTAAAAAATTTCCCGACAAAATTGCCATCATAGATTCCAAAAAAGAAATAACTTTTAGCGATTTTCAACACAAAGCTCTGAATTTTTCAACTCATTTGCTACAAATCACCCCCCCCCCCCGGAAGGTTCTCTTTTTCATCCCATAGCCATCTTTCTACCTAAGAGCATCGACTCTCTTGTGTGCTTTGCTGGTGTTCTTTATTCTGGAAATATTTATATGCCTTTAGATGTTAAAAGTCCTAAAGATAGACTAGAATCTATTATAAAAAATATACAGCCACATTTTATGATTACAGATGAAAATAACAAAGACAAACTCAAAGGTATTTTTGAAGATGAAAAAATACTCCTTATTGATGAATTGATAAAAGATGTTGATGAAATAAAAACAAATCATCAAAATCTAATTGATACTGATCCTGCTTATATTATTAATACCTCAGGATCTACAGGAACACCAAAAGGAGTGGTTGTCTCTCATAGAAGTATTATTGATTATATTGAATGGATATTAGCAGAAGAAAAGATAAGACCTTGCAGTGATGATGTGATAGGAAATCAATCTCCATTTTATTTTGACAAATCCCTTTTTGACATATATCCTACCTTCGCAGTAGGAAACAAACTGATTTTGATACCTGAAGAAAAGTTTTTATTCCCCATTGAAGCCTTAAAATTTGTAGAACAACAAAATATCAACTACATTTACTGGGTGCCTTCTATACTCACTCAAATATCAAACCTTGATCTTTTATCAAAAATCTGCCCAAAACTAGATAAGATCTTTTTTGGTGGAGAAAGTATGAGCGCTAAGGTTTTAAATTATTTTAAAAAATACTATCCCGATGCAGTTTTTGGAAATCTCTATGGTCCTAGCGAAATAACTGATATTTGTTCTCGCTATATTGTAGATAGAGATTTTAGCGATGCACAAGCTATCCCCATTGGAAAACCTTGCAGAAATACACAAATACTACTCATTGATGAAAATAATCAAATCATTAATGAACCAAATATTATAGGCGAACTCTATGTCAGAGGCTCGTGTCTATCTTTGCAGTATTTTCAAAACCTAAAGAAATCATCTGAAGTTTTCATTCAAAATCCAACTCATCATAAATACTACGACAAAGTCTATAAAACTGGCGATATTGGACAGTATAACGAGTTCAAAGAGCTAATATTAATGGGGAGAAAAGACTATCAAATCAAGCATAATGGCTATAGAATCGAATTAGGAGAAATTGAAATAGCTTTGAGTGACTTCAAGGTTATCGAAAGCCTATGTGTGATGTATGAAAACAACGAAATTATTTTATGTTATCAAAGCAAGATAGAGATAGAAAAAAAAGCTGTTTTTGAACATCTAAAAAACAAAATTGCTAAATATATGTATCCTCAAAAACTACTTCGGATTGAAAAAATGCCCTTGAATGCAAATGGCAAAATCGATAGAATAGCACTTAAAGAATTCATCAAAAAACAAAGTTAGCCAATGGAAGACTTTCAAAAAATGGATCTCAAAAAGATCCATTCTCAGATCCTTTTAATCAAAAAAAATGCAAAAAATATCTATACCAATTTTTATACTCAAGAAAATATTATATACCAAGTCAAAATCCTATCTGATTGCATTATCATACTCAAACAAGAGCAAATCTTTTGGAGATTATATTTTTTTAGCAATGATATTGAAAAACTTCAAGATGCATTAGACCAAATCCGTAGCAATATCCCTATTTGTATAGAAATCATCCAAAAACAAGAAGAGATTATTCTAGATTCTATTCAAAAACAAACCATTTACCTAAGACTTAGAAAAAATCTATCCAAAATACCCAAAACAGATTTGCAACAAATTTCCAATAAAAAAGCTTCTCCAAAAGAATTTTACAAACTCATTCAAAAAGATTTTAATATTTATTTTGACCATCTACCCACTCTTGAAACCATAGAAAATTGGATAAAAAATAAAAAAATACTTTATATCAATCAAGAAGAAAAAATCATCAGTTATTTGGTGTTTAATATCAAAGGAAAGGGTGCTTATATCAACTATATCGCAAACTATGGAGGCAAAAATAGCTTGATAAGAATATGGGAAATGTTTTATCAGGAATTAAACAAGTTTGATATAGAATTCATCTATCTATGGTGCGATACAAAAAATACAAAGGCGATGAATATGTATGAAATAGAAGGTTTTTATCCAGATGGACTCAAAAACTTTATCTATCTCAAAACCCCCCGATTAGCTAAAGAAAAAAACGAAGGGGGGGGGGGGCAATAATCTTTTAAATCCTGATTTTTTGTTAAAAGTTGCTTGATGATTTTTGAAAAAATAATCATCATTGGCGATGGAACAATAGCCCTAGAGATAACTAAGATTTTATCTACATATAATCCTATTGTGCTCTCTTATAAACCTCACGCTTTAAGCATCTTGCAAATTTTTTGCAAAAAAAGTCATATCTCTTATCATAATTTCAACGAAAATATCGCAATTACAGATTTTTTGGATACTTTTAATAAAAAAACCCTTATTATCAGTGCAAACAACTCCTACATATTCCCAAATAAAATTATCGATAAACCTCAAATGAAGATTATTAATTTTCACAATGCCCTTCTCCCACTTTATAAAGGAGTCAATGCACCCATTTGGAGCATTTATAACCAAGATAAAGTCTCGGGTATCACCTGGCATATGGTAAGCAGTGAGCTAGATAGTGGAGATATTATTTCTCAAAGTGAATTCGAATTAACCTCGCATATCAAAGCTATAGAACTGATAAAAATCCTCATGCAACTAGGTATTCACTCTTTTTTAAGTTTTAAAGAAGATCTTTTAAAAGATACCTTAAAACTTAAAAAGATGCCTCTCTCGTGTGCCCCCATCAATAAAGCCAAAGATCTTCCTAATGGAGGATTTTTGGATATAAACTGGAGTGAAGATAAAATTAGTGCATTTTTACGAAGTATGGATGCAGGAGGAGTGATACCTAAGCCTAAAATTTTAATATCAGCAATTGAGCATCTCATAGAATCATATGAATTTGGAGGAAAATCTCATATGACAAATTCTTTAGTACTATCTAAAAATAATATTTCAATGATCTTAAAACCCAATGGGGGGGGGGGTAGTAACAAATCTTGCAATAACCTCTTGAACTTCTTTGAAAATCAGAGGTGTGCGTGAGATTTCTAAGTTCTGAAACTATCAACAAACATCATCAAGATTTGCTGAGCAATACTGCTTACTATACAAATTATTTTAATCATCAAAAAGAGAATATCTATGGTGAAATCACTCAAAAGAGTTTGATTTTTATGGTTAAATATCTTGATTTTACTTCTTTATATTTTACTTCTACAGATTTAGATGATTTAGAACAATTGATAGCAAACTTACCTACAGAAAATATTTGTTTAGAGATCATTCAAAAAGGAGATATACCCCCTGAATTAGGAAAAATCCTAAAAAAATACTTCACTCTAGAAAGCATTTATGAAAAAATAACCCTCTATATTAAAAACCTAAAATCCAAACTCAAAACTCAAAATTTGCTTGAAAATATCCAATATTGTGCAGAAAATGAATGGGATTTTTTATACAAAAATCTACACGAAAGCTTTAATAGTTACTTTGATCATCTTCCTGATAAAAATACGCTACTTTCTTATATCCAAAACAAACAAGTTCTAATCAAAAGAAGAGATAAAAAAATTTCAGCTTATTGTATTTTTACAACAAAAGGTAAAACCTCACACCTGAACTACTTGAAAAATATCAATGCCAATTCATTTGAAATCATTGAATTACTAGAAGAATATTATGAAAAAATAAAAACTCTCCAAATCACTCACGTCTATTTATGGGTAGATATCAGCAAAAACATTCGAGTCAAAAATACACACTTAAGATATGGTTATCAAACCAGTAATGTTTTTAACTATGCTTTTGTCAAATTCAATCCAAGGAAATTATTATGAAAGAAAAAATTCAAAATCTCATCTATAAATGTCTGCAAAATCTAAGTGATGAACTAGCAAATGATGAACTCAAAAATCCCAATGAAAATACTAAGATCTATGGCAAAGATGGGAATCTTGATTCTTTGGCACTAGTCTCTTTGATATCAGATTTAGAAATGATGATAAGCGAAGAAATGCACTTAGATATAACACTAGCAGATGAAAAAGCGATGAGTGAAAAAAATTCTCCTTTTAAAGATGTCAAAACTCTAAATGACTATATCTTGAATTTAATCAACTCCCAAAAGTTGCAATAATGAAAGTTTTCATTATCACTGGTTCAAGGAAGGGTATCGGAAAAAATTTAAGTGAGTACTATATAAAACAAGGTCATATTGTCTGCGGATGCTCTCGTTCATCTGCAAGTATCTCGCACCCCAACTACAGACATTTTGAACTCGATGTTGGGGATGAAAAAGCAGTGGTGAGTATGGTTAAAAATATCAAAAAAGAATTTGGGAAAATTGATGTTTTGCTCAATAATGCAGGTATTGCCTCAATGAATCATATCCTCTTGACACCTTTTAAAACAATGCAAAATATATTTTCCACGAATTTTTTTGGAAGTTTTTTATTTATCAGAGAATGTGCTAAGGTAATGAGTGCAGATTTTCAAAAATTAAAAAAAGAAGGCAAAGCCCCACATTTTAGAATTGTCAATTTCACTACCATCGCTAGTGCCTTGAGATTAGAAGGTGAGGCTATATATGGTGCTTCAAAATCGGCTATTATAAATCTTACAGAAGTTGCTAGTAAGGAGTTAGCAACCTTTGGAATTACCATCAATGCAATAGGTCCTACCCCAATCCCAACTGATCTGATAAGAAACATACCTAAAGAAAAAATAGACGCCCTACTCTATCTTCAAGCCATCAAAAGATTTGGAAGTTTTGAAGATGTGCTTAATGTGATTGAATTTTTTATTGATGAAAAAAGTGATTTTATTACAGGCCAAACTCTATTTCTAGGAGGCGTGAATGGCTAACTTTACACATTTCTTTTTAAAAAAACTAGACTCTTTTTCTAAAGATAGAAAAGCCCTCATTTATGAAAATACCACCTATAACTATGAGGATCTGATTCAAAATATTCTATACAAAATAAAAAAATTGGAAAAATTTCCAGAAGGTTCTATCATAGGTATCATTGGAGATTATGATATTGATAATATTTCAATGCTCCTTGCTTGTATTGAAAAAAGATTTATTGTGGTTCCTTTTGTGAATAATGATGAGATTTCAAATAAACTCCATGAAGGGCAAGTTGATTTTTTGTATTATCAAGACAATATAAAAACTTTAAGTCCGCCTTTTCCAAAACACCAAATTTTACAAGATTTAAAAAAACTCACCAAAAGCGGATTGATTCTTTTTTCAAGTGGAAGCACGGGTAAGCCAAAAGCTATTGTTCATAATCTAGATAATCTTTTGAATTCCTATATGAATAAAAATTCCAAAACAATGAATATCTTGTTATTTTTAATGTTTGATCATATTGGAGGACTCAATACCCTCTTTCACACCCTATCTATTGGTGCTTGTGGAATCGCTATAAAAGAACGGAAGGATATTTATTTACTCGCAAAAACCATTCAAAAATATCAAATATCGTTACTTCCAGCCTCGCCATCTTTGCTAAATCTGGTACTTTTAAGTGATGTATCTTCATATCTTGATTGTGTTAAAATCATCACTTATGGAACCGAATCAATGCCAGACTCACTCCTTTTGCGATTGAAAAAAACATTCCCTAAGGTAAAATTTCATCAAACCTTTGGAACCACTGAAGTAGGAATTGCACAAACAAAAACATCTGAAAATACATTTAAATTAGAAGGAATGGAATATAAAATCAAAAATGGTGAGTTATGGATAAAATCAAAAACACAAACGCTCGGGTATATCAATGCTGATAATTCAGTTTTTGATAACGATGGTTTTTTTGCTACAGGAGATTTGGTGGAAGTAACATACAAAGACAATCAAGAATATTTAAAAATAATTGGTAGATCCAAAGAGATTATCAATGTTGGAGGTGAGAAGGTATCACCACAAGAAATAGAAAATACCATTTTACAAATAAATGGCATTCAAGATTGCATCGTGTATGGAGAATATAATCCCATCACAGGACAAAGCATCACCACAGAAGTAGTGATTGATAACAATATACTTCCAAATGATAAAATGGAACTGAAAAAAATTATTCGTGAATTTTGCAAAAATTCATTGCCAAAATACAAAATCCCCACAAAAGTTATCCTGATGGAAACATTAAATCTTGGGACAAGATTTAAAAAATCAAGACTCAACAAAACCTCCTAAAAGGACACAACATGAATAGATATAAAAATTCAGATGTGTTTTTGATTTGAATGCATAGATAAGAAGATTTGATAGAAAAATAATCAAAATAATATTTCTATGTCTTTCTGTAATATTTCTCTTTGAATCGCTATTAAGGATTCTAATTTTTTAAAATCTCTATGAATTTGAAACCTATCTGCAAGTAATAAGGCATTTGAAATAGAAACAATGGAGCCTTTACTTTCAAAAGAATACATGTTTCTGACATTTTCTGCAAAATTCTCAATATCTCTATTCCCTACATATTTACTACTCACCCAATGATAATAACTTCGATTTATCTTATATTCATCTTGTAGCTTATTGGCAAATGTGTAAATGTAATCATTCATTTGTCTTGATGAATTGGTATTTATTCTAAATCCTTTTGAATACGCTTTTGCATCTACTATCAATCCATAACTGTCATCGTCGATAGATGCCCTATACCACATTAGACTATCTGGTTCCCTATTTCCAACGCCACCAAGCTTTATACCTTCAAAACCTATAACTTTGTTATATAACTCAAAAATAGAGTCTTCAAACTCCTTACAGTATTTCTGTCCACTAAATGATTGTTCTATAATCTTTTCAATTAAATTTTGATCTAAATTTTTAGTATTATCAATAACATAATTTATATTATTTTTAATTTCTTTTTTAATTATTTCATCTTGCATATAAAAAATAGGAATATTTAAATTTATATTCTCTTTCAAGACAATATAATCTCCTATAATTTCTATAAGCAATCCTAAATTTTGAAGCTTAGCAATATCGCTAATAAAATCAGCTCTTGAAATATTGCTGTTATTTTTTAATAAATATTCATTGATTTTTTCATAACTCAGCAGTTGATTTTTTTTCTGATTCAAGATATCAAGAATCAATGCCCTTCTCATTCTTAATATTTTATTCCCTATTTGGCTCCTAGAAGCCAACATTTCATAAGAAACATTCTTGTATATTTTTTTACTAGTGCTTTTTCCTAATGTTTTTGTATAGGCCTGTATGCCTCTTTCTGTTATTTGATATGTATGTGGTGTTTGAGCTTCAAAACCATCATATTTTAAATTTTTTGTAGCTTTTTGAACTAATCCTAGTTCTATAAGATAGTTAGCAATCATTCTTGCATATTTATCAAGAGTGCTTTCTTTATTGCTTTTAATTTTATTTTTATCTTTTGAATTGTGATACATTTTAATGTAGTTGTTTAAACCTATAGTGAGAAATCCACTCTCTCCAACAAAGCCAAGCTTTTGTGCAATTTCAAATTTTGTCAATGGTTCTGGGGAATCTCTAAGTAGTTGCAATACCCTACAAGCTGGTGGATAACTCAATAAAGCTTCTGTCAAAATACTCTTTTCGTTGTCTTTACCTGATTGTGATAACTCCCTACCTAAATCAGTTACAACAAAATCGTCATATTCTCTATCGTATTGAACAAAGTTTAATGCTTCACAGAGCCTTAAATAAGTTTCATTTGCCCATCTTCCAATGCCTAATGATAGACTAATTGATTGTTGTGAAGCCAAACTATCCATTCTGCCATATTGAATAAAATCAGAAACAATACCTTTTAAATTTGATAATTTACCAGCATCTTGTATCCAACCAAAAGTTCTATTTGCCACTTTCGACCTTTTGAAATATTAAAATATATTGATGGATTTGGTTAGAAACAAAACCAAAAGGATAACCATAAGGATATAAATTAACGCTCTGATCTACCCAAATTTTCATTCCTAAATAATTTAGATTATCTATGGTATTCAAATCTCTAATAATATCTGTGTGCAATAAATTCAATTCCTTCTGTTTAGGTTGCATATCCTTTATGAAAATCACAATATGACCCTTATTTTTTAAATATTTCATAGAATCCAAAATACTTTGATTGAATATCCTCAAAAAATCATTCCAAATCATATTTCCTAAATCAAGTTTAGAATCACTGAAAGGTGTAGGGGATATATCTCTACCCCTCTTGAGTGCCTCACCTGTTTTAGGTCTTGAAAGCATATTTCCATAGGGCGGATCAATTAAAATTAAAGATACTTCCTCTTTATTCAAAAATCCTCCTATATCATTTTTCAAAAATTCAATACTATCAGCTTCAATAGCAACCTGTTCTTTGAGTTTTAAATAAGCATTTGCTTCTGTATAGGCTTTTATAAATTTATCATTTAAGTCTATCCCAACAGCTTTTCGATTGCACAAGGACGCACCCAATAATGTCCCTCCAACGCCCATAAAATAATCTAAAACGACTTCTCCTTCTTTTGTAAAAAACTCTATAATCTGCCTCATGAGTTGTGGCGGTTTAGGTGAAGGATGTATTTTTCTAATATGATAAGCAAAACTATCTTTTCCATTTGTGCTATATCGAGTAGTAATAACCGAATTTAGAAAAAAAGTCCATTCAGCACCCGATAGATCGTTTAGCTTATTCTTAATGTGGTATTTTTTTCCATCTTCAGTTTGAATAACTCTTTTTGAACTTCCAATCACTCTTGCTTTTAGAATATTATGTTTTACCCAATCAGGAAGAGATTTGATTTCTTCTTTGGAAAAAACTTCTATGGGCAAAAAGTGCTCTTTAGCATTGTCATTCGCAATAATTCTCTTTTTATTTTTTATTTCTTTTATTTTTTCATCTAATATTTTTTTTATTGATAGTTCAATTTGCTCTGATATTTCATTTATAGAACTCTGTATTTTTTTTTCTTTTAGAAACTTATTGAGCTTTTTTTTATCGATCATTTTTATCTCTTTTCTATATAAAATAGTAATTCATGTAAATTATGTTCAATTTTTTTTGAAATATGCTTGTATCTCCTATAAGGAATTTTTATCAATTCATAACTACCCTCTTTACCAAATTGTTTCAAAACATTTTCTATTTCATTAATATTCATAATTCCCTCATTGCTATAACTCAACAATATATATTTAAAATTTGCATTTTCTATTAAATCAGAAAGCATGTTCAATGCTTTATTCTTAATGCAATAGTCTGATTTTTTATCTCCATAAGGTCTCATTCCTGATTTTCCGTATATTTTAGGATTGTCATATTTTGCAACTGTTTCAAGAATATGATAATTAGGAGCGTATTGTCTTGAGTTGTATGGTGGATCTATGTAGAGCATATCGCCTGATATTTCTCTAATCAATTCATTAGAATTTTTATTGAAGCACTGATTGTTTTTTTTATTTTCAACAATTTCTAGTTGTGGTAATTCTAATTTTTTTAAAGCTCTTTTATCCCAATACTTCAAATATGCCCCATAAGTTCCAGCTATATTTGAAATAAAAGGAATAGATTCTAAAAGTGATGCTAACAGATAAAAGTATTCATTTTCGTTCAAAAAATCCTTATTTTTCCATTCTTGAATTGTTTGCCTGATAAAATCAATTCTTAGAGCATTTTGGTTACTAAAATATTGCCTTTTGGAATACTTATTTGGAGAATAGTTTTTGTAAATAAATGGCTCATTTGTGAGATGATTTGGTTGTATATTTGTATTTTGTAAATAATCAAACAATTCCCTATGTAGATTTTTTTTTATATTTTGAAATGTAGGATAGCAGTCATTTTGAATTGTTGCTTTTTGAAGTACAAATGAAAAATACAAAAAGTCATTTGAAATAATTTGAAAATCTTTTTTAAAATATCTACCTACGATGGAGGTTCCTGAAAATATATCACAAAATGATTTCACATTTAATTTTTTATTTTTAATAATTTTTTCAATTTCTTCTAACAATAAAACCTTTGACCCAATATATCTCATATAGCCTCAATAATAATTTTCAAAATATTTCTTCTTGTAATTATATCCAAGAATACACTGATAGCAAAAATCTATTATGATATAATTCAGGCAATATTTTAAGAATTAGGGGAAATAATCAAGATCATGATCTTTGACTCAAGCTATTTCGTTGTTGTAGCTTCAAACTGTTTTTCTCAAATGCATAGTGTTATACTAATCCCTGTGAAAAATCTACTCAAAGAAATTAAGCGGGTTACTCAATGAAAAATCTAGCTCCTGTTTTGGTGATGGTTTATGATAGGCTAGATTCCCTTGAAAATGCTATAAATTCCCTAAAAACAAATAAATTAGCCAATCACACAAATTTATACGTCGTCTCTGATGCTCCATATAAAAATGAACATCAAGAAATCATCACAAAAATAAGAGAATACATCAAAAATATCAGTGGATTTCAAAAAGTTGAAGGCATTTTTTGGGAAAAGAACAAGGGTAGTTTTGATTCTGGAAAAGATGCTATGGAATATCTTTTTACCAAATATGATCGAGTTATTAGCATTGAAGATGATATTTTGGTCTCTAATAAATTTTTGGAATATATGAATAACGCCCTTGAGTTTTACAAAGATGATAAAAGGATTTTCTCCATCACTTCTCATCTGCATTACAAGAAAAATCTGATCCCGAAAAACTATCCTTATGAGATTTTTCTTCTTAAAATGTTTAATCCTTGGGGAACTGCGATCTGGAAAGATCGTTATGAAAACATTGATTGGAATTTAACTGGAGTGAAAGAATTCTTAGAAAATAAACACGAACTTGCAAAATTCAATTCAATCTCTCCTCATTTGCTTCCTATCCTCAAACATATGCTTGATAATGACAAAAAATATACAGATTTAATGATCTGTTACAATATGTTTAAAACCCATCAATACACGCTATATCCTACCAAAACTCTTTCAGTAAATCGAGGGTTTGATGGAAGAGGAGAACATTGCGGAGAAGATAAATACTGGCAAAACCAACCACTAGTATTTGATTTTTCTCCAAAAATGATAAAAGACATCCCATACTCTGAAGTCATGGGTAAGATTATGCATAATGCTTACTTTTCATATCGGACAAATATGATCAATCCGATACTAAAAAAACTAAAAATCTACAGATTTCTAAAAATCATCTATGATTTATTTAGATCAAAAAAGAGATAAACTTATGGGTCATTCAATGGTATATATGACAATGAGTGATGACCTTGTCCATCTAGAAACATAATCAATATCTTGAAAATAGCTTTGAGCTATGGAAAAGTTATTGCAGGATTACTAACTGAAGTGCCATCGCCCCTTATAAAAGACTCCCCCTTGCAACCATAAATAAAGGAAAAACAACCATAGAAACCATAAAATCTAGATGAAGTTATTCTCTAAAACACACTAAGCTATGAAGAAAAATATCAGATCTGCCCACCCATAAAAGAGAGAACAGAGGCATATGCCTTATGATATCAATCTTGATTTGCCCTTTGAAAAGTATAAACCACCACATCTTAAGAAAAATACATTTTAGAAATTCTGTATAATACCCTTATGAATTCACATAAGTTGGGCAAATGAAAATATTACATCTTGTTTCTCAAGACTCTGGGGGAGCTGGAAGGGCTGCTTTGAGAATCCACAAAGCACTTCTTAATGAACATATTGACTCCATTGTGCTCGTGCAACAAAAGACTACCGATCAACCTGGCGTTATGAGATTGGCAAAAACAAAAAAAGAGAAGATAATCGAAAAAATTAGGCCTTTATTACCTTTATTTTTTCTATTGCCCTATCCTCAACATCATCGTGATATTTTTTCTCCAAATCCTCCTAGCAATAGACATCTGATTAAAACAATCCTTTCGCTTAAACCTGATTTGATTCACTTGCATTGGATTAACAATGGATTTTTAAATATCAAAGATCTTGCAAAAATAAATATTCCCATGCTTTGGAGTCTCCACGATGCAAATCCATACACGGGCGGTTGTCACATTATTCCTAATGAGTGTGAGAATTTCAAAACACACTGTCAAAAATGCCCTTTTTTACATTCAAATTCCATACACGATTTGAGCTATTTTATATTTAATAAAAAAGCTAAAATCTATCCAAAACTCAATCTTACCATCAATGGACTGAGTAAATGGATTACTGATTGTGCAAAACAATCAATGCTCTTAAAAGAAAAAAAAATCATCAATCTACCCAATTGTATTGACACACAGCTCTATCAACCTATCCCAAAATCCATCGCTAGAGAAATTTTAAATCTACAATCCTCTAAAAAAATCATCTCATTTGGAGCAATTGATGCGACAAGCATCGATAGAAAGGGTTATCATCAATTAAAAAAAGCTTTGAGCCTTTTGAAAAATAAAGAAAATTTTAAATTAGTCATATTTGGAGCATCTCAGGGAGAAAGTATTGAAGGAATAGAAACTTTGTATTTAGGGCATTTAAGCGATGATATTTCTCTAAAAATTTTATACAATGCTAGCGATGTTTTTGTAACACCAAGCCTTGCAGAAAATCTGAGCAATGTTATTATGGAATCTTTAGCTTGTGGGGTTCCTGTGGTGGGATTTGATATTGGCGGGAATAGCGATATGATCGAGCATAAAACAAATGGCTATTTGGCTAGAGACCATAAAGATCTAGCAGATGGTATCAAGTGGGTTTTAGATCTAGAGCAGACAGATTATGACACCCTTTGCAAGAATGCTAGAAAAAAGATTTGCACAAAGTTTGATAGCAACATCGTTTCTTTGGAGTATATTAAAACATATAAGGAAATTTTAAATGATTAAAATCATCAAACTTCCCTTCAAAATAGCATTCAGAATATATACTGAAAAATATACCTCACTAAAGTTGATTTCAAATATATTCAGCACAACCTTTATTTTTTATGTAAAAAGTCGTTCAGTATATTGATATTGCTAGAACGTGTATTTGAGATCATAAATTTACCCAAGAAGTTTAGATTCTATGACAAAACCTCCATTAGATTGTATTAACCACTTTGCTCATTGAGGAAATTATCAAAGTCATTAACACCTTCTATCTTGTTACGGGCATTATCTAATGTAAAGCCATCATTTTTAACATTGAAATACCAAATATGTTTGTTTTTTCTTGATTGTTTTTTGATGATCAATACATTGCTTTTAACTCCTGTATTTGGTAAAAATATTTTTTTAGGCAGTGATATGATGGTTTTGATTTCATATTTTTCAATAAGCTCTCTTCTTAATTGTGTATAAGCTTTGCTACTATCAAATAAAATACCTTCTGGCGCGATGATACCTGCCCTAGAATTTTCATAATCACTAAGTGCATCTAAACAATGCAACACCCCTGTCACTTCTGCAGAGTTTGTATTGAACCCATGTAAAGAAGCATATTCTGTTTTCATTCTCTTACCAAAAGGCATATTGGTTATGATCAGATCAAATTTTCCTCTTTGAGGGTTTTGATAACTATCTTGACGAAAAATATTAGAATGCCCATCACCTGCTAAGATCATATTCATTTTGGCAATATGGGACATTTTTGTTATTTCACCACCATATACAGTTGAAAATTTTAATGCCTCAAGTGTTTTCCATTGCGAGGCATACGATCATAAATATACTTATAGCTAGATATTAACATGCCACCTGTTCCACAAAAGGGATCATAGATTTTAGAACATTGCATAGGAAATTAGATGGCTCAAAACTTATGATTACAAGAAGGATTACACAGAACAAGCAAGACCCTTGTTTCGGTGGTGAAGTGATTTTTAGATAGGTTCAGAAATATACACTAAATACAATATATGCCATATTGATTTTATTAAAGACAGAAAAGTAACCTTTAAATATGTTTTAAATTTAATTGTGTTATTTTAAGAAAATATTAGAAAAGATGTGCTAATTTATATATATATTATATTTATATACTAGGCTATTTATGGCACAAGGAGCTAGAAATTAAAAATATAATCATTAATTTGCTATTTTTTGGAATACGATCAGTTTCGTAGTGATTTATAGATTAACTAGAAATGATAGGCAATAAGACTCTTTAAAAAATACATTTAAGATGATAGGAGGAGGCATGAGGCAATATCTTGAAAAAATTTGATAAATTATTGTATTTTATTAATCTATTCTAAGGGGGATATTTTACAATTGTATGTTGTAATTGAATGAAATAAGATATAAAGGATTCAAGATGAACAATAAAAATGAAAGAAACAGACCTCATCAAAAGAACTGCTAAAGACTTAGGTATGACTTACAAAGAACTAGGCGAGGCAATAGGACTAAGTGAAGCGAGTATGAGAAGATTAGCTACTAGCACAGAAATAAGCAATCAAGTGGCTAAATCTATAGAGATGTTTTTAGAGATACAGAGGCTAAAGCAAGAGCTTGAAGACTATCACACTATTAAAAGGCTATTATCAGAAAGTAGCATTACATTACAAAAAGGATTAAATCAATCTTTTTATATAAATAAAGGAGAAACATTAAATGGAAACGATAGTTTTGATAAAAAATACCAAATGGGAGTTAGATTATGAAGAAAATATTTAAGCATATCTTGGTTGCAATGATAGTATTAGTCTTGCTAATTACTAAATTAAAGTAAAGTAAAAAACCATCTCAGAGGACAAGCAACTCCTCTCAAAAACAGAGATTGATAGTATCATTAGTGTTTGTTTTTATAGAATCAAAATTAACATCAAAAATAAATATTGATAAAAAAATACAAAAATGGATTAATTCTTCGATTAATTATTGTTGTCTTGTATTTTTCATTACAAATAAATAGCTCTTTAATCTTGGAACTAATTTTTCAACCATACTATTCTAAACCCTTTTACTACCTCATTCATCCACATAATCCATCAGATAATAAAGATTATCATTTTTACCCAAAACTTCCAAATCTAATAAATACTTAAAAATAAACATTTCAACAACATTATATAGACATTTTTCAGGTTCTTTTCCTGTGCTTATCCAAATCTTTTGCCACACTCTATCAGCAAGATTTTTAGGATTTAGTGTTGATACTTTTTCAAGCTGATTATTTTTACCAATATGATTCAACCTATCAAATAATCTACAAAGTTCTTGTTTTTCTTCATCTGTTAATTTTTTATCTGCTATTTTTGCACTATCAAAAACAAATCTCAGTTCA
>NZ_MLAT01000096.1 GCF_002272795.1 Helicobacter sp. 13S00482-2
AAAGAAGCTTGGTGGTTATTGTAATCTAAAATATCTTTAAAAGAAGGATGGTTTGAGTCTGTGTCTTTTGAGTATAAAGGATGGTTTTGATTGTTTTGGTTTAGAACATTTGCATTGTTTGCATTGTCCTGATTGTTTGGGCTATTTGTGTTGTTTTGATTGTTTGCTTGTGTGTTGTTTGCATTGTATCTTTGATAGTTAGGTTCTTTGAATCCAATGTTGTTGATTTGATTTTCATACCATTGTTTAGAAGAGATGGGAGCATAGGTGGTAGTGTTATCATTATGATGTGTGGCTCTGCCTTTTGTGTTTATAGAAGAGAATCCTAAGAAATTAGAGAGATGATAAGAGAAGTTTCCATAGGTTCCT
>NZ_MLAT01000097.1 GCF_002272795.1 Helicobacter sp. 13S00482-2
AAAGTCAGGACAAAAGCTCCCAACCCATATGAACGAATCAGAAATAGAAAGGTTTTTTCGTGCTATAGATGATTTTGATATGTCTGCAAAAATAGCTTCAAGAAACCGATTGATTATTAAAATAATCATTTATACTGGAGTGCGTGTGAGCGAAGTACTCAATCTAAGGATCAAAGACATTGTTTTAGAGAATGATATTTATCTGTTAAACATTCTAGGGAAAGGTCATAAATACCGCATGGCAATGATTCGTAAAAACCATATAGAAAAGCTTCTTAAACACTGGCTAGAGATTCGCAACACTATCAATAACATTGATAATAATCTACTTTTTTGCAACCAAAAAGGCAAAGCCCTA
>NZ_MLAT01000098.1 GCF_002272795.1 Helicobacter sp. 13S00482-2
GCTTGTGCTAAGGTGCTTGCAGAAGTTAGCATCATAAAGGCAAGTAATACAATCCTCTTCATATTGGGTTCCTGTTAGTAAAATATTCAACTACTAATCTTTTATCACATTTTAAAATTTTATTCAAATATTCTACTTCTAGTATTCTTAAACTAACTTGATAATATTCTTGAAGGAATGAAACGTTATTTGTCTTTAGGATAGATATTAGGATAGATATTAGGGTTGATAGGAGTGATTGAGAAGATAGGAGTGAAGAGGAAAGTAATATGGATATACTTCTTTTTAGAAATGAAGTTAATGAACTTTTCATTTGATGATTCCTAGTTATTAAACTCAACTCAATCCCTCCTAGA
>NZ_MLAT01000099.1 GCF_002272795.1 Helicobacter sp. 13S00482-2
AGAGGTGTTAGTGGCTTGAGAATAGACACTGAGATTCAGATCGGAGTTATCGACACTCACTCTTGCGGTTCCATGAGAGAAGCTCATATCGGTGGGTTCTTTAGCAGTAGGATTGATCTTGGATCTAATGAAATCAAATTTTATAACAGAATCCCAAGTCCCTCCCACATCTCTAAAACCTCCATTCCAGGTAGCATCAATAAAACTAACATTAAATGATGTACTCTTTGTATTTAAGATGATGTTTCCATTTAGAGTGGAGCCATCATTTACAGTTATATAGCGACTAGCTTCAGCATTGATCAGGATATCTCCATTCATCACACTCTTATTGTAAAGACTTATAGAAGTAACA
>NZ_MLAT01000100.1 GCF_002272795.1 Helicobacter sp. 13S00482-2
GGAATGAAAGTAGGAGTGAATGTATCAGTGGTTTTATGGGAATTTGAGTTTTGATTATTGCTAGTTGTTTGATCATTAGAATCTTCAATCCCTTCAGTGTTACCCATCATTGGTTGATTGTTATTTTGATTTATATTTGAATTGTCATCATCAGATAAATCATTACTGTTTTGTTGTTTGATTGCTTGTTGTTCTTGTTTGTAAGCTTCATAAGCTTCTTTGGGTTTAGAGATCTCTACCTTGCCATTGACATCAATGATAAATCCTCCATCTCCTTCTTGTTCTGATGCCATCATAGCAATTCTTCCAGAA
>NZ_MLAT01000101.1 GCF_002272795.1 Helicobacter sp. 13S00482-2
CTCCTTTAGCAGAGATGATGGAGTGATTGATGAGTTCTTTTGCATTGATAAGCAGATCCTTACTTGAAGTGATAGAAGGAGGAATGAAAGTAGGAGTGAATGTATCAGTGGTTTTATGGGAATTTGAATCAGTGTTATCAACATTGTTGTTATTTGAATTTAAATCAGTGTTATTTTGTTGTTCTTGTTTGTAAGCTTCATAAGCTTCTTTGGGTTTAGAGATCTCTACCTTGCCATTGACATCAATGATAAATCCTCCATCTCCTTCTTGTTCTGATGCCATCATAGCAATTCTTCCAGAA
>NZ_MLAT01000102.1 GCF_002272795.1 Helicobacter sp. 13S00482-2
ATAACTCCACTGGAAGTTTTAAAAACTATCTAGATAATTCACTTAATTTCACAGATATTGTTAATACTGAAGAGAGTATCGCTTCTGGGATGCTCAATAATAGAACCTACAAAAATGGACTCATCATCCACCTAGATGGTAAAAAGGCCAATGAACTCTTAAAAGATTATAGAGAGATCTTTCCAATTAATTTCCTTGGCCTAAGTGTGGATAAGACCTCTGCATATACCCAACTTGCTCAAGAAAAAACCTGTGCAAGTGATAGCACAAAATGTCTCAAAGATGATGATAGCACTA
>NZ_MLAT01000103.1 GCF_002272795.1 Helicobacter sp. 13S00482-2
TCATCATACACCCAACAATCACCTTCATGAGATAAATTGTTTTCACTTTCAATGTATCCGCCTAAATCATCTTTTTTAACATCATAGAAATCTCTAAGTGCTTTAATTCGATAAAGGGTTCTACTACCAATTGTGATAGTGTCGTTTGTGAGTTTGTATTTTTTCATAAAATCTCCTTTGAAATAAAAATATTCTAAGGAATAGACTATTCACCCTATTGGGATAAATAAAAATCTATCCCAAACGTGGGCTACAAAAACAATTGAGAAGTCAAAAGACTCCACTAAAAA
>NZ_MLAT01000104.1 GCF_002272795.1 Helicobacter sp. 13S00482-2
ACGTTGAGTATTTTTATACCACGTTATGCTTGTGTGTGAGAAAAACCCTTTAATTGTCAAGATTTCACTCATTCTGTAGTTTCAGAATATTACAGAATATTATATCAAGAACGGGAGATGAAGATAAAATGATGGAAAGTATTATTTCATTTTTAAATGAATTATGTCAATCTCCATTATATAAAGACCAGGTGTCTGTTAGAGTAATTATTTTATTACTAAATTTCCCTTTCTTGTTTTTTGCCTCAGTTTTTTATCAATTATCAGATATAAAAAAATATTCAAAAA
>NZ_MLAT01000105.1 GCF_002272795.1 Helicobacter sp. 13S00482-2
GACATTTTGTGCTATCACTTGCACAGGTTTTTTCTTGAGCAAGTTGGGTATATGCAGAGGTCTTATCCACACTTAGGCCAAGGAAATTAATTGGAAAGATCTCTCTGTAATCTTTTAAGAGTTCATTGGCCTTTTTACCATCTAGGTGAATGATGAGTCCATTTTTGTAGGTTCTATTATTGAGCATCCCAGAAGCGATACTCTCTTCAGTATTAACAATATCTGTGAAATTAAGTGAATTATCTAGATAGTTTTTAAAACTTCCAGTGGAGTTAT
>NZ_MLAT01000106.1 GCF_002272795.1 Helicobacter sp. 13S00482-2
GATTGCAGGTTTGCTCGATTTATAGCTGAACGCTAAGGGTGCTCTAAGAGACCTGACCAAAAAAATGGTAAAAAATTTATGTTTTTATTGTAGCATAAAAAATATAACATGTTGCAAAAAAATGTTGAAAAAAGTTTTGGTTTAATTGATATAGTACTTAAGAAATTCGTGTTGAATCTAGAAAATGATTCAAATATAATGATGGAAAGAAATATTAAGTCAGGAGAAATAATCACATGAAAGCATTA
>NZ_MLAT01000107.1 GCF_002272795.1 Helicobacter sp. 13S00482-2
TTGAATAAAATTTTAAAATGTGATAAAAGATTAGTAGTTGAATATTTTACTAACAGGAACCCAATATGAAGAGGATTGTATTACTTGCCTTTATGATGCTAACTTCTGCAAGCACCTTAGCACAAGCTAAGTTCTTCTTAGGAATTGATGCTGGGAGTAGTATTGATAGAGTGGATGTAGAGGTAGAGCCTACTCTTGGATATATGGATGTTGTTGTAAAACCTGGATCTTTTACAGAA
>NZ_MLAT01000108.1 GCF_002272795.1 Helicobacter sp. 13S00482-2
AGGAGCACCTATAAAACTGGGTTACTGACAAAGCAACGCTTTGGAATAACCCGATAACTTTAGGAGCGAAGCAGATTTTTAATCTGCGTAGTGATAGCGTTCATCTGAACGCAATATAAAATATAAGGAGCACCTATAAAACTGGGTTACTGACAAAGCAACGCTTTGGAATAACCCGATAACTTTAGGAGCGAAGCAGATTTTTAATCTGCGTA
>NZ_MLAT01000058.1 GCF_002272795.1 Helicobacter sp. 13S00482-2
TTGTTCTTGTTTGTAAGCTTCATAAGCTTCTTTGGGTTTAGAGATCTCTACCTTGCCATTGACATCAATGATAAATCCTCCATCTCCTTCTTGTTCTGATGCCATCATAGCAATTCTTCCAGAATTCTTCACTCCGATTCCTTCTTCTGTAGCTACTAGATAGATGGATTTAGAAACAATAGAACCCAGATAAGCAACATCTAAAGCTAAAGCGATTTTAGTTTTAGATGTTGCTTCATCTGTTATCTCTATGGGTTCATAAAGCAAGATAGAAGATTGTTTGGATAGATCTATTTGTACTTGATTGCTTCCTAAAATCATATGAAGGGAATTGGCTAAGAGATCACCTTTTACTTTTAGAGATCTTGCAATCAAATTCAAAATAGGGATATTAGAAGCATTGAGTGCTTCTATGTTGATATGTCCTCTTTGAACCATCATGGTTAAGTGGTTATTGAGATCTTTAAGATCATTTAGTTTATTGATTTCTTCTAAAGATATACTTCCTGTACTTAAAGTACTAGAAGAGCTATTGATGAATCCACATCCATTGCAAGTGATTCCATTAGGATTGGCAATGATGAGATCTGCTTTTCTACCTGCTATTTCTATGAAACCTAGTAAGGTTGAGAGATGATCTCCTGTGATTTGATTTAAAATGAGTGAAGCTTCTTTGTCTTTAAGATGAATATTGCCATTAATAAGACCTGCTAGTTCTGAAAGAGTGAATAGATCTTTTGAATTATTGAGGATGAGACCTTCTTTATTGACATTGAATTCTTTGAAGTAATTATTAGAGATACCTCTAGGATTAGGAGAAGAGATGTTGATGATAGGAATGTGATTA
>NZ_MLAT01000008.1 GCF_002272795.1 Helicobacter sp. 13S00482-2
GGAATTGCAAGAGGTTGGGTTATTTTAAAAGGTTGAAAAAATATCATTTTTTTGAAAAAAAATTTTTAAAAAAGAAAAAAAATATTTACGAAAAAGGGGGTTTTAGCCCCACCCCCCCCTATTTTCCCCCTGGGGAATAAGGTATTAATAAAAAACATAGAAACATTAAAAAAAGGGGGGGGGGTTGGGAAGTTTAAAAAGGGATTTTTTACCGCCACTATCGGCGATCCTAGTGGTAAAAATGAAACCAGAAAACAACTCAGCAAAGAACAAGTAGAGCAAAATGCTGTTACCTATAAAGAGCAAGTTTTTAAAATACTTGATCCAAAACACACAGAAATTTGTTTTAACTCCAAATGGATTAACGAATTAGGAGTATCGGGACTCGTTAATTTGACATCAAAATTTTCTGTGGCTAGAATGCTAGAGAGAGATGATTTTGAAAAAAGATACAAAGAGGGACGACCTATTAGCATCATTGAATTTATGTACCCTCTTCTTCAGGGCTATGACTCGGTAGCATTGAAGTGTGATATTGAGCTTGGAGGAAATGATCAGAAATTCAATTTGCTTGTAGGTAGGACACTTCAAAGGGCATTTGGAATCAATAAAGAACAATCAGTCCTCACTGTCCCCTTGCTTGAAGGCCTTGATGGCGTGAATAAGATGAGTAAAAGTTTAGGAAATTATATTGGGGTTACAGAAAATCCTAACTCAATGTATGCTAAAATAATGAGCATTTCAGATGAGCTGATGTGGAAATATTACGAGCTTTTAAGCACAAAAACCATCAAGGAATTGAATGATTTAAAGAATGCTGTTGTTTCTGGGAGTTTCCATCCTAAAAAAGCCAAGGAAGAATTGGCTTTAGAAATTGTGCAAAAATATCATGGTTTAGAGTGTTCTATGAAAGCAAAAAATGAATTTGATAGTGTATTTACAAAAGATGAAATGCCTAGTGATATATTAGAAATGAAGTTTGAAAAGGGTATTTGGATTTGCGAATTGCTTAAATTAGCAAATCTTTCATCTTCAACATCTCAAGCAAGACGTGATATTCAAGGAGGGGCTCTTAAAATAAATAAAGATAAAATTATAGATCAAGACTATAGGTTTGAGAGTGGAGATTATATTGTTCAAATAGGTAAGAGAAAATTTATTAAAGCAGTGATTATATAACTAGGGGAAAGGATTAATGAAAACGACACTAGGGTCTTTAAAAATCGGAAAACATACTATTAAATATCCCATATTTCAGGGAGGTATGGGAGTTGGTATTAGTTGGGATGAGTTGGCAGGAAATGTATCTAAAGAGGGTGCACTAGGAATTATTAGTGCTGTTGGGACGGGCTATTATAAAAAAATGCAGTTTGTTGAGAAAATAGTGCATTCTAAGCCCTTTGAGGCAATCAATTTTTATTCTAAGTGTGCCTTGAATGAGATATTTAAAAATGCCAGAAAAATATGCCAAAACAATGCTTTGGGAGCAAATATTCTTTATGCTATTAATGAGTATGGGAGAGTTGTCCGTGATGCTTGTGAGGCAGGTGCAAATATAATTGTAACAGGTGCAGGACTTCCTACAAATATGCCCGAATTTACAAAGAATTTTCCAGAAGTAGCACTTGTGCCTATTGTATCTTCAGTGAAAGCATTGAGAATTTTATGTAAAAGATGGGAAGAACGTTATCAACGAGTTCCTGATGCAATTATAGTTGAAGGTCCCCTCAGTGGAGGGCATCAAGGTTTTAAATATGAGGATTGTTTTAAAGAAGAGTTTCAGCTTGAGAATTTAGTTCCTCATATCGTTAATGAAGCAAAACAATGGGGAGAGATTCCTGTGATAGCTGCAGGAGGAATATGGGATAGAGCCGATATTGATAGAATGATCGCATTAGGTGCTAGTGGGGTTCAGATGGGAACTAGATTTTTAGGTACTAGAGAATGTGATGCTAAAGCTTATGCTGAAATTTTACCACAGGTTAAAAAAGATGATATCAAACTCGTTAAATCACCTGTCGGTTATCCTGCTAGAGCGATTAATGTTGGAGTATTGCAAAGACTTCAAGAAGGGAATGCTCCTAAAGTGAGATGTGTGAGCAATTGTGTATCGCCCTGCCATCGTGGAGTAGAAGCAAAAGCGGTCGGTTATTGTATTGCAGATAGTCTAGGAAAAGGACATTTAGGGGATAAACAAGAGGGGCTTTATTTTAGTGGTGCTAATGGTTATCGTGTTGATAAAATAATAAGTGTGAAAGAACTCATGCAAGAGCTAACACAGGAGTAGAGGGTGTGAGAGTCCTGATTGGCATTTTATGTTTATTGGGATTCTTATTGGCCTCAGAGCCTAAAATACTTCAGATTATTCCTTTTGGAACAAGTAGTGTTCGCATAACTTTTGATCAAGATATTTCTAAATTAGTTATCAAAGAACACACACTCAAGGATTTTAGAAGTTTTCTAGATATTGAGGCAATTTTGGTCACTCCAAAGAAGATCTATAATTTTTCTAACAAAACTCAAATATCTATCGCTCAAAATAATTCACAAATTGTTCGTATTGTTGTTAAGACAAATAAAGATAGCTCTTATCAGACTAGAATTGTGCAAAAGCATCTTTATATCAGCGTCATTGATAAGCTCCCAGAAGTTTCTAAAAACTCCTCTGTATCTAAAAAACCACTTAAAGTGCCTACTCATTCATCTAAAAGAACTTTAGAAACATCTAAGGTGAGATCTCAAACTTCTGAAATAAAAACCCCCCCACAAGCGCATTCTAAAACTCCTAACACCACTAAAGAGCAAAATATTTCTAATGTACCAAAAACAATCACCAAATACAGAATTGTTATTGATCCTGGACATGGTGGGAAAGATTGTGGTGCAATGGGTATTACAAAAGTTTGTGAAAAAAACATTGTGCTCAGTGTGGCAAAGTTTTTAGATCAGGAGTTGAAAAAAAGAGGTTATATCACCTATATGACACGAAATAAAGATATTTATATTAATCTTAAAGAACGTACGGATTTTGCCAATGCGAAGAATGCAGATCTTTTTGTATCCATTCATGCAAATTCTGTTACAAAAAATTCCAGCAATTCTCCACAGGGCATAGAGACCTATTTTTTATCCACGGCAAGAAGTGAGAGAGCTAGAAAAGTTGCTGAACTTGAAAATAAAGATGATGTGGATGTGATGAATTATTTTTCACGATTTTCTTTTTTGAATTCCTTGAATTCACATCGCCTTATTGCTTCCAATAAGCTTGCCATTGATATTCAATTTGGGATTTTAAAAGAACTCAGGAAGAATTATCAAGGAGTTGTTGATGGAGGAGTCAGAGAAGGACCTTTTTGGGTTCTTGCGGGAGCACTAATGCCTTCTGTGTTGATTGAGATAGGTTATAATTCAAATCCCATAGAGGCACGACGCATTGATGATAAACGTTATCAAAGATTTTTAGCAAAGGGTATAGCCGATGGGATTGAAGGTTTTTTTGCAAAAAATTATTAAGGAAAAAAATGAGCAAGATTAATATGTATAAAGTTGTTTTTTCATCAATATTTTTCTTGTTATTTGTTTTCACCGTGCTTTCGCTTTTGGTTTCTCAATTTAGTAGTATTTTTTCACAATTATTTTTAATACTTACATATGATGAACGTGCTTATGATAGCATCATAGACTTTTTTTGTTTTTGTGGTATTTTAATGTCCATTTTTTACTTGATTGCTTCTACTTGGTGGGATAAAGATGTCTTATTGCAACGTATTGTGAGTGTGATTTTTTGTATAGGATTTATTTTTTTATTGACTTTTCGTTTAAGTACTGAAAAAACTCTTGATTTTACTATACTTGGATTTGTCTCTGATAGTGGCTTTGAAAGACTCTCTTTTGGTGAGATTCTGATCAAGAATTTTCAATCTATTGTTATTTCTGGATTTGTTTATATCTTTTTTGTGATTTTGCCTCTGATATTTTTTGGTTTTGGCTATGGTCTTAATACTAAAAATATATTTGGCAAGTATCTTGATTTCTTCTGTCCTTCTATCAATATTTGTATCATAGCACTCTTTGCCTCTGGTTTTCAGGCATATTATGATAAATCAAATACATTTTTGTATGTAGATTTTTTCATCTTTTGTTTGTGTTTAGTGTTATTTTTAAGAGTATTTTTAATGCATAAAGAGCTTTTTGGATATTATGAATATGCAAATATATTGCTTATGATCATAGGGATTTTGATATGCTTACTTTGTTCTAATATCATTTCGCAAGCACAAGATTATTACAATGCAAAAGAGGCATTTTATCTACTAGTATTTTTAGGTTGGTATGGTGAATGGATGTATAAGAGTTTATCTAAAGACTTTCATGTAAAATGATTGCTAAAACCGTGAGGGTTTTTTGATTTTTTTGAATAAAAGTTCTCTATAAAATCTCTCTAATCCTAATCTCTCTTTTGATTCTATTTTATAATAGATATGTTCTAGGTACTCTAAGATATATTTTTTTGGAATAGAAGTTTTTTGTGAGTACTCATTTAGAATATAATAGGGGATTTTAATCTTTTTTTGGTTGAATTTTTCTGAGAGATTTTTATAAAAATCACCATGAGTGTTATAACAAAATCTTCCAAATATAAATGGTAAATGTTTTTTTTCATACCATATCTTTCCCATATCAATGTGTTTTCCATTATGATACCGATATGATAGAGCTCTATCCCCGATAAGAACTTCACCTTTTAATCCTAAGACTTTGCATAGTGCGTTTGAAGTCGCAGATTGGTAATCTTCTGATTGTGCGGTTGGCTTTACAATCACGCTCCAAACACTTCCTTTGGCAATAATACCTGAGGAGGTGATTTTATTTTTTCGCCAAGAGTGGTATCCTGCAATAGAAGATATAAATCCCGCATCAATTCTTTTAAACAAAAAATCTTTATTTAATCTAGATGGATAAGATTTGTGTAGTTGCAAGAATTTTTTAAATCCAGAAGTTGTGGGGTATGATTTGATAAATACATCAAATGGAGCAAGATTAAGATAGTCTATTTTCCCAAATCGCATTTATAATTACCTTTTCATTCAAATAAAACTAAACTATTCTACCTAAAAATTATCATATCTAATGAAACAAAATTATTTTTTTGAATATTCATAGTGTTTTTGCTTCTAGTTTTTTGCTTAAAATAGACAAAGGATAGCACAGGAAAAAATAAATCGCAAAAATTGCTCCATAGACCCAAAAACTAGCATCAGGAATTTTTAAAATATTCGCTTCAATGATTTGTTGGCCTACTTTGAGCAGATCAATAACGCCTATGAGGGCAAGTAAAGAGGTTGTTTTTATCATTCGAGTGAATAAATTGATGGAGCTAGGAAGTAATCGCAGAAATGCTTGTGGAAAAATCACAAAAATGGCGATCTGGATTTTGTTTAGACCAATGGCTTTAGCACTTTGAGTTTGCACTGAAGCAATGGATGTTAAAGCTCCTCGGGTGAGATCTCCCATTTCAGCAATTCCCCATAACCCAAAGACTAAAATGCTTGCCATTAATGCATTGATGTGTATTCCAAAGAAGGTAGAGAACCCAAAATAGACAATAAATAGCCACGCTAAAATAGGTATGATACGGATACTTTCTAAATAAAAACGGCATAGAAAATTTATTAAAATTGATTTAGAAGTCATCATTATGCCCATTAAGGTTCCTCCCAAAATTGCTATGATGATGGAAATAACAGATACATAAAGCGTTATAAATATCCCGTGCGAGAATCGCAAAATGGTTGTGGGTTCAAAAAGAAACATCATGCTCATTTTATCGCCTTAAAGTCTTTTTTTGTATTGATGTTCTAGAAAAACAAACAATGCAGATATTGGTAATAAAACTATCAGATAGCTTAATACCAACATTAACAAAGCCTCATCTGTCTTATAATATGTTCCAATAAAATCTCTTGTCACAAACATCACATCAACTAACGCAACCGCACTTACTACTGAAGTTTCTTTGAGTAGAAAAATAGTATTAGCCCCAAGATAAGGAATAGAAATGCTAAGACTCTGGGGCAATATAACATGATAGAATAAACTAAACTTTCCTAATCCTAGACTTTTTCCTGAATCAATTTGTGTTTTGTTGATAGCTTGCAAGCCAGATCTGAAGCTCTCTGCCATATAGCTCCCACCTAAAAAAGCCACAGAGATAATCGCACATTGATAGGCTTCAAGTTTTAAACCAATTTGTGAAAGTCCATAATATAAGAAAAAAAGATGAATCAACATTGGCGTGTTGCGTGAAATTTCAATGTAAATTTTTGAAATAGTTTTGATATATTTGATTTGATAATAAAGCGTTAATGCAACCATAAAACCAACTATCAAAGCAAATAAAATGCCCCAAAATGATATTTGTAAAGTCAGGTATAAACCTTTTGTATATGCTGGTATTGAATGTATCATAAAATCCCAATCTAGCAATGCGATCTCCTTTTTGTGAAACTGTATCTTCAATGACAGATAAGTTCATTTTGGTGCTAAGATTTTAACAATGGCCACGATAACGTGTAACTAGCTTATAATGAATAATTTGATACAATACAATAAAAATAAAAATGGATATAAATGATTCAAATGCAACACATACGAAATTTTTCTATTATTGCTCATATTGACCATGGTAAAAGCACATTGGCCGATAGATTGATTCAAGAGTGTGGGGGTGTGAGCGAACGAGAGATGACTAGTCAGATCATGGATACTATGGATATTGAAAAAGAACGTGGCATCACGATAAAAGCACAATCTGTCAGATTGAAATATGTTTTAGATAAACAAGAGTATATTTTGAATCTCATTGACACTCCTGGTCATGTTGATTTTAGTTATGAAGTCTCACGATCACTTGGTTCTTGTGAGGGTGCATTACTAGTAGTAGATGCTTCTCAAGGTGTCGAAGCTCAAACGATTGCTAATGTATATATCGCACTAGAAAATAATCTTGAAATCATTCCTGTTATTAATAAAATTGATCTTCCAGCTGCCGATCCTATAGCTGTGGCTGAAGATATTGAAGAAACTATTGGGATTGAGTGCACAGATGCATTATGTGTGAGTGCCAAAAGTGGGCTAGGTATCAAAGAATTATTACAGAGAATTGTGGTTCAGATTCCTCCACCAAATGGAGATCAAAATGCCCCTACAAAAGCTTTGATTTATGATTCTTGGTTTGATAATTATTTGGGAGCTTTGGCTTTAGTGCGTTTAAAAGATGGTTCTATTAAAGTGGGTCAAGAGGTTCTTGTGATGAGTACAGGGAAGAGACATGAAGTTTTAGGGTTATATTACCCTCATCCAGTCCATAAAATACCTACAAAAGAAATAAACTGTGGAGAGATTGGAATCATCTCACTTGGTTTGAAAAATGTTACAGACATGGCAGTTGGCGATACCATCACAGATGCAAAAAAACCAGTATCTAAACCCATAGAAGGTTTTATTCCTGCTAAACCGTTTGTTTTTGCAGGAATTTATCCTATTGATACAGATAGGTTTGAAGAACTAAGAGATGCACTCAATAAACTTAAAATGAATGATTCAGCCCTTAGCTTTGAACCAGAGACTAGTGTTGCGTTAGGTTTTGGGTTTCGGGTTGGTTTTTTAGGGTTATTGCATATGGAGGTCGTAAAAGAAAGATTAGAGAGAGAATTTTCACTTGATCTTATCGCTACTGCTCCAACTGTTATCTACGAAGTTACTCTTACAGACGGAAGTAAGGTATTTGTTCAAAATCCAAGTGAGCTTCCTCCTGAGCAAAAAATAGATAAAATAGAGGAGCCATATGTTAGGGCATCAATCATCACTCCAAGTGATTATTTGGGCAATATCATCACTCTTTTAAGTAACCGAAGGGGAGTGCAAGAAAAAATGGAATATCTCACACAATCGCGAGTTTTGCTAGTATATGCCTTGCCTAGCAATGAGATTGTGATGGATTTTTACGATAAGCTCAAATCTTGCACAAAAGGTTATGCAAGTTTTGATTATGAGCCCATTGAATCTAGAGAAGGCAATTTGGTCAAGTTGGATATTAGGGTTGCAGGTGAGGTTGTAGATGCACTGAGTGTGATTGTGGATAAGGACAAATCTTATGAAAAAGGTAGGGCACTAGTAGAGTCAATGAAAGAAATCATTCCAAGACAGCTTTTTGAAGTTGCTATTCAAGCGAGTGTTGGAAATAAGGTTATTGCTCGTGAAACTGTTAAATCAATGGGTAAAAATGTGACTGCAAAGTGTTATGGTGGGGATATTACTAGGAAACGAAAGCTCTTAGAAAAACAAAAAGAAGGTAAAAAGAGAATGAAAGCCATTGGCAAGGTAGAACTTCCACAAGAGGCTTTTTTGGCGGTATTGAAAATAGATTAAATATGCTTTTACCCTCCAAAGTGGAGGGTTTGTAAAAGTTTGCCTAAGGACTAAAATTTATATCTAATCCCTGCAGATCCGTTGTAGTATTGTTCCCCAGAGGCAATTTTTGCACCTAAAGAACCAAAACCAAAGAGACTTTTGTTTATTTTGAACTCTCCTCCAGCCATCATTGTATAGTAGATTTTATTATTTTGTTCTAGCTCAGAGATAATTTCTACTCCTCCTAGTTTATAAGTGATATTTTTTTGACTATTATAAGAAAGATAATCCACTCCTGGTATGAGGTAAAAATACCCACCATTTTTGAAATATTTTCGAAATTCTAGTGCAAAATTAGTATTGAGAGTGAAATGTCCAGCACCTTTTTGTTCAAATTTTAATCCCTTTTCTTCATAGTTTCCCAAAATATTGTAAGTCGCATTCAATCCTCCTAATGGCTTGATATAAAAATTACTATCTTCGCCTATAGCAAAAGTGTATCCATAGGTAATTCCTATATTGCTAGATTGGTTGATATAATCTGAAGTTTGAGTAGAAGTAACGCTTAAAATTTTCATTATTCGATTTTGATTCACAAAGCCAACATTATGGGAGATGTTTATATCTATTTCGTGATAATGACTGAAAAATCTTGAATATAACCCGATTTGAGCGTTATGGGATTTGGCTGTAATATTACCTTCATTATTGCTTTTAGCATAAGCATAAGTTCCAAAAATCCCCATAATCAGGGATTCGCCTATGATGGCATCATAACCCACGCTACCTCCATAAATGATTGAGTTACCATCAGCTTGTGCATATCCTCCAATCACGGATGCCCAAATATCCATTGTTTGTTGTTTTTCTTCACTAAAAACTTCTTGAAGTGCATCAAAAGCATCTATTTGGATACTTTCATCCATAGCATATCGTTTTTTAGAGAGTTCAAAAATGGCCTTAGAGATTGCATTATTAGTATTGAAAGGATTGCTTTGGAGGGTCAGCCTGTTTTGTGTGAGAGTAGAAGATATCAGATTAACTGTTTTAGCAATGGAGTTGTTTCTGCTTTGAGTTGAAAGATTGTTGATATTTTCTTCTACTGCATTCACAATATTTTCAAGCGTATCTTCATCTTTAATATGTGCGATCACTGAAGTTGCTAGTTCATCAGATAGATTTTTGATACCATTTAAAATATTCATTTTTCGTTTTGTTTTTGCATCCTTATTTTTTGCAGCTAATAGCGTGTTGATAAATTCTTCTTTTTTATCACGGATTTTTTCAATTTTTAGAACCATTTCTTCTAGCTTGGCAATAGTTTCTTGACCTAGTTTAGATAGTTTTTTTTGTAGAATCTCATTTAGGAGCGTTGCCCCAGATTTGATACCTTTTTTATAGTCTCCATTAAGGGCTAGATTTGCATCTGCAAGTGCTTGTGCGTATTCTCTGAGTTTTTCTGGAGTGATGTTGTTATGAGACTCACCTTCTTTTGCCCAACCATTGAGTGCGTCTGCATATTCTTTTAAGGTGGATTCATCTGCATTGAGTATATCTTCAGGAGTAAATTTTTTGCGTGCTTGCTCATTTTTGGCTTTACTGATGCTACTTTTAAGTTTCTCAATAGCTTTGTATTCTGCTAGTTCTTTCAGTGCGTCATAAGCCTCATACCATTCATCAGAATATTTTTCTACTTCATTTTGTTTTTTTATTAGTTCTTGATAATTTGCACTGATATTTAATTCCTGCTCCTTTTTGGCAAGTTCTTCTTGTAGGTTTTTTAGCTCAGGGGAAGGTATGTTTTTAATCATATCGACGATAGCGTTAAAATCGGCCTCAGCAGCTCTTTTATTCACACTCAGTTCAGCTTGTTTTTGTGTTTTTTCACTTTTGTATTGATCGCGTTTGATCCTGAATTCTTTGATGAGTTCCTCAAAATTATTGTATTCTTCATCAATAATGGAGTTATATTTTTTTGTTATCTGCTTTAATTCATCCTTGTTCTTTCCTAATGATTGGAGCATATTTTCTATGTTTGTTTCTGCGTAAGATCTTAAAAACTCTTCAAAAGTTGCGTATTGTTTGTTTTGATTGGCATTGTACTGAATTCTTAGGTTATCGATTTGTTCTTGTGTAGAAAAGAATTTTAATCCTTGTATGGTATCTCTCATTGAATTATCTAGTGTAGTTATGTATAAATCAGCCGCTTTATATATTTTCTCTAATAAATTCGGATTGTAGCTAGAAGAGGATTCATATTTATTTTTGATTTCTTGCAGTTTTGCGATTTTTTCTTCTTGACTAGCTTTTTTTGAGAGGACATCTTGAATATCTTCTAGCATGTATTGTTGATCTTGAATTTTTCTTTGCAACGTTTCATAAGCTTTGATGTCTGGATGAGAGTTATATTTTTTTCTAATAGGAGCTTGATCTTTAAATGGAATATTTTTTAACTCCTCTTGTTTTTCTGCCTGAGCCGCCTCATAAGCTGCTTTTAGTTTTTTTAAATTTTCGTTTTGCTCATCAATGTTTTTTTGAATTTCTTGGAGTTTTTGATTCATAAAATCAGCATTTGCAATATTTTTATATTCTTGCAATTTTTGATCATTAATAGTTTGTTGTTCTAGGAGTTTTTGTAAGGCTATTTTTTTCATTGTAGAGAGTTTTTTGTTTTCTTGAAATTTGTTTTGCTCTAAGAATTCATTAGAGGCTTCTTTAATAAGATCTTCCACGCTTTTTGCTCTAGCTTGTTGTGTAGGCTTAATAGTGAGGTAAAATTCTTTTTTATCGCTTGAGAGTATGGGGTCAAATATTAAATTAGAATTCAGATAAGACTCTGAAACATTAACAAGCACACCATTATTTTTACTAGCATTGAATAAATGGATATTATTGTCCCATTTATCGGCAGTATCTGAAGTGCCATCGTTTTTTTGATTTTGGGAAAAATTTAGTGTGATTCCTCCTTCACTTCTAAGTATTAAGTATGCCTTATTGCCTATGATGGGTTGATCTGTTCTAGTGATGAGTGCAATTTGAGTATTTGATTTTAGTTCGCTTGTTCCAGATACATTGATATAGCCAAAATCTTTGTGATTGATTGCTCCAGAAAACAAATAACCATCATTGATAAAATTTCCTGTAATATTTAAAATCCCTCCATCTATAAGAAGTATGCTTCCATAAGCTCCATTTATAAAATTTCCTGTGACATTAAGTGTTGCATAATCAAAAACAGAAATACGGCCTTCTTTCCAGTTTAATTGTTCGGTAAATAATTTGTCTTGATTGTTTTTATCTGGAGCATTATTGAGTGCATCAACCATAGAGGCACTATGATGTTCTATGTAGTTAGGATTTTGAGCAAAAACCCCATTTTCAAAATTATCTGCACCTGTATTAATGTTGGCATTACTTGCTGCACCGCTAACATATATCCATCCTGAGTTATTAAAACCATTTGAAGTGAAATTCAGATTTAGATTTTGAGCGATGGGAGTTGTGTCATCTTTTGAATCATCTCTAGTGTCATTATAAAAATCATAAGCAAAGCTATTTTCATCACTTTCATCTCCTGTGTAATATCTTGTTTTGGGGTAAGTGATTGAATTTTGCATCCTAGCACTAAAATTGATTTTACCTTTTAGATTTGCGTTCAAACTTGAACCATTGCTCATATAAATAGATCCCTGTATTTTTAAATCCCCACTTTGTTCCATAGAAACTTCTAAGCTTCCTGATTGAAGATATTGATTCTTTAAATTTGTATTTAATGGAGCAATGCTTTGATCTCCAATACCAATACGCAATCCATTGATTTCCCCATCACCAGGACTATTTGCTATGAGTCTTAGATGAGAGTAGGGTCCTATTGAATTTTGTCTTTTTCTGAGTGAATTTTGATCAACAGGAAGATTGATTTTTGAGCCTCTTAAGGTGAGATGACTGCTAGGAGTGCTCCCATCATCAGAAGGCAAGGTATAATAAAATATCATAGTATCAATGTTTGAGAGTTCCACAGATTTGTTGTTGTTTATTAATATCTGTTCAATATTTTCACCAACTTTTTTACTATAACCATCTCCTGCATTCGCAAGGATTTTGCAAGATGGTGCAATATCGCTTGTAGAACATAGATCACTTTGAGTTCCTTGCAAAGCAGTGCTTATACCACCTAATAGAAAAATACTTAAAGCCTTATTCATAATATATCCTTTTGATGTATTGATTGCATTTTTGCAACTGAAATTTTTTAGAAATCAATTAGAATTTTATTTATCTACATTGACAAATCTCCCTAATTGGTTTCCAAAAATAAATTGCTTGAATGTTTTTAAGAATTCATCTATATTTTCTACGACCGCAGCATTTTTTTGACCAGCACATTTTTGCCACTGCTTGAGTGTGTTTTTGGATTCATTTTTTTGAGAAATATTGATAAAAAATAAATCCACATTTACACCTTTGGCTTTATATTCATTACGGATTTTTTCACACATTCCCATAGAGAATAATTTATTTTCCATATACAGCAAATCACTCTCAGCAGAAGAGGAACTTCCAACACTTTCAGAATCAATGCCATCAGTGATGACGACTAAAACGCGGCGTTTGTTTTTTCCTTCTCCTAGCATCGCAGCTCCCCTTAGAATTGCCGTAGAAACAAGTGTGAGACCTCCACCTACATTCTCTGAATCAAAAGGCTTTAGATTTAAAATATCCACACTGTAAGGATCTGTGATTTGTTTAAAACCTTGCTCATAAAATTTCATATCTAGTTTTCGCATTGATTCTTTGAATATATTTTTTTTATCACCATAATAATCATAAGCCACTCCATTGATTCTAGCTTCTGGTATCAAGCTGTTAAAATCTTGGGATCCATAAAATCGAAAACTAAAGACTTTTTTTGGATCAAACATATTTCTAAGAGTTTCTTCATAATCGATAATTTTTGGAAGATTATCTTCTATGTGCGTATGGATAAGATTTTGTTTTGGGGAAGTAAAACGCCTGAACAGTGCAATAGCATTAGATCGTTCTTCGTGGGTAGAGTATGGCGGAGTATCAAAGGTGAGACGATGGTTGTCAATGACTGCTGATCCAATAGGCATCACTCCAGACCAAAAGTCGTAATCTGAAAGAGCATATTCTGGTTTAAAAGTAACTTGAAGTACATAGTAAGAAGCCTCTTGGGTTTGTTCTGTTTGTTTGCCACCAATATTTAGATTATAATTAAAGGATTTTTTTATTTGAGAACCTGCATAAAAAGGCAAAAAAGCAAACTTAGAAGTATGATGAGGGTTTGCATTGATGCTTTGAATAATTTTTAAAATTATCACTTGCATCACTTCAGCACGATTTGCACCAACCTTGAGTTTATTGCAAATAACCTCATCATAATCAGGACTATCAAGTTTGCAAAATCCTATTTTAGAGGTTTTTGTAAAAAAACTTGCTCGCATTGAGTTGGAAAAATCCATTGCAAATACATAATCTACATTTGGATTAATTCCATTAGCGGGTTCTATAGAAACCTTTGCTTTGAGCGTGGTGGATTTTTCTTTGGTAAGGTTTTTGCTAAAGTAGGTTAGAGCAGACATTTGTGCATAAGAATCGATAATTTCTGCAGTATTGCTTTGTTCTTTATTGTCTTTGGTATTTATCTGTGTGGTTTTGGTAGAGATATTTGAAAAATCTATATTTTTGTTGAAATAAGCCTTTAGATAAGATTCTATAAATTTTCGTTTTTCTCCTTCCTCAGATAACGCATTCGCCCCTAATGAAGCTTCTCTTAAGGCATCTTGAAGACGAGCTTGTTTTAAAAGTAAAATACTTCCATCAAAACTAAGTGCTAAAAGCACAATGATTAGCGGTGCAATAATAGCAACTATAAGTGCTATGACTCCATTTTCATCATTTAAAAATTTTTTCATTTTATCTTCCTAATGCAATACTTGAAGATTGAATCTTGATAATTTTTTCTACAAGATTTTTGATAGGTGAAAAGCTAGTTTTTTGTTTCATGCAAGTTGTAACTCGATAAAGTGTAAGATATTTTTTTTCTGATGTTTGGACACTTAAGTTAGTATTTTCTTCAATCTTGTTTGGAGTTTCACAATTAGAATCTCCAAAATCATACACAAGCACTTTTTGGGGTTTAGGCGTATTTAAGGTGGAGAAATACATCACTTCAAGTTTGAGCGATATATCAGAATCTTTTAGAAAATCTGAGCTTAGATTTTTTAGAATCTTATGGAGATTAGAAGCATTTTCAGGGGTGATTTCTTGAGTATTTCCATGCAAGCTAGTTTCTCTGATAATAGAGACTAGGGAATAACTGAGCCTATCCATTTTTCCTTGATTGATGAGTGCTTTTCCTATATCTCCAATGAGTATGATTAAAATAATGAGTAATCCAAATATGATTGAAGCCTCAATACTCACAGAACCTGTATTTTGATAAATAAAATCAGCTCTTGTTGGTTTCATTTTTATTCTTTTGAGTATTTGTATTTTTATCATTACTTGGGTCATATTCGCTTTTTTCGCTGTAATAAACAGCTTTGCTTACTGTACTTTCTGGCATTTGAAAGATCCTGAGTATTTTGAATATTGGATTTATTTTGTAATTTAAGGTATAGACAATGAGTTTGTTTTCCATATCATTGCCAGTACAATTATTGTTTTGCAATTCTGTGATTGAGCGACAAAATTTTAAGGAGGGTTTGAGTGAATTTTTTACATCAGTGAATAATAATAGATTGTTTTTGTGTGTGTCAATATACTCTTGAAATTTTTTTTCATATCCTTGCGTTGGATTAGTCGCCGCAGCATATTCTCCTGCACTTGTAGTGATATAATCAATAATAGCTATTTGATAAATCAAAATCATTATTTCTAATAAGCTCATTATGAATAAAAAAAAGGGTAAAAACAAGATTGCAAATTCTAGTGTAGCGATTCCTTTTTGAGATCTTATGAAGTTTGCAGATAAATGATATTTTTTCATAGATTTTTTGCTTTGACTTTTTGTAAATTGCGGACAAAATTTCTAGGAGATTTTGAAAGATTTTCTTTTTGAATAATTTCCAACGCAATATTTGATTTATTGTCTTTAATGAGTGCAAATATCAGATTATTGATTATTTTGCTATCTTTATAACCTCTTTTGTATAAAGGCATTAGATAGTTGATTGCTTCAGGATATTTTTGCTCTAAAATCGCCATCATTGCTAGATTTGTATTGATAATAGAGTCTTTTAAAAATAACTCCTTAGCTTGAAGAAAGTTTTGTTTTGCTAAAACAAATTTTTTCAATGAGGCATAAATGATTCCCTTGAGATTGTAGGCCTCGGCTATATTTTTATTTATATTTGTGAGAATATCAAGCATTTCAAGTGCTTCTTTGTGATTGCCCATGATTTCTAGGGCTTTAGAATATAAGAGTAAAGCCTCAGGAGAGCTTTTTGCTTCCACTAGAGGGTGTAGATAATAAAACACTGAGTGATAATCTTGTGCCTCATAGTAGTATTGTGCGAGTTTGAGGCGAGTTTTGGGAGTGTCTTTTTTCTCTAATTTTTCCCTGTATATCTTGATGAGATCTTTATAGTTTTTTGCTGCTAAGAGCACTTTTTCTTGATAAATTTCATCTGTAAAAAAATTGGGATTTTTGGAAGAACACCCTATGAATACAATTACGATAGCCATTATTATAAATAAATTTTTCATTAAAATCCTTTCAAAACTTTCATTACCCCTGGTGCGGCAATGATAATGATCACTGGAAACATAAAGAATAAAATCAATGGAATACTCATTTTTGCAGAGAGTTTTCCAATCGCCTCTTCAGTTTTTAATAATTCAAGCTCTCTTATTTCCATTGAGAGGTTCATCAAGCTCTCATAAATCCCGCTTCCATATCTAAGACTTTGTTTGAGTGTAGTGCACATCATACTGATTTCAGTGCTAGGAAGTTCCTTTTGTAATTCATCAATCGCTACCTCTAAACCACTTATTTCGCTTTTTAATACAATGCGGGATAGAAAAGGTGCAAAACCTTTATTGATCTGTCCTATACTATTTTCTAAGAACTTAATAGCCCCTTCTATATTCATCCCTGATTGTACGCAGATCGCCAATAAATCCACAAACATTGGAATATCACGACTTATTTTTTGTATTCTTGATTCAATGATAATTTTTTGTAAATAATTTGGAGCTAAAAAACTCACCGATATAATAAGGATAGCCATCATCCCAAGAAGGGCTTGGGAAATTTGGAGTGTAAAAATAATATTACAAATATAAATAAACAAGAACACACCAAAGCTAGAAAAAATCTTCAGGCTAATATTTTCATCATATAGGCGGATTTTTTTCAACAACTTGTCGGTTTTTTCGAGTATTTCTTGAGATTTATGTTTTTGAGAATTTTTGATAAAAATATCATTTTTATCAACTTCATCTGTTCCATCAAGTAATGAGCTGATTTTTTTCATTTTAGCATTTTCGTTTATTATGTAAAGGAAGGTAAAAATACTAAATATTAAAGAAAATAAATAAAATCCACTCATTATATTTTCCTCATCAGAAATAAAATAATCGCCATCCCAATACCCTCACTTATGAGAAAATAATATAAAATATAACGACCTGATGGATCGTGCATAATGTATTCAAAATTATCAGGACTAATGAATTTCATCAGAAATAGAAAGGCAAATGGAATTGCAGCAGTGATTTTTGAGCTCATTCTTACTTCAGATGTAATGGCATTTTTCTTTTTTTCCATTGATTTTGCTTTGGTAGTGCTAGATGAAAGCCTAGAGAGCACCTCTTTGATTTTCGCACCACTTTTAATGCTTACTAAAAGCGAAGTGAGAAAGAAATAATAATTTCCAAAAGGAAGTCTTTTGTAAGAATTGGCAAAAACTTTGCTTGGATCATCTCCAATATTGAGACTTTTGACTATCGTTTTAAATTCATTTGCTAATACCCCATTCATCGAATTGGCACAATCTTGCAGTGCTAAAGTGATGTTATTTCCTGATTGCACTGCTCCAGAGATAATAACCAAAGCTTCAGGAAAGCTTTTTTCAAAATCCTTTTTAATGGCTTTATTATGCAACATATTGGCAATATGTCCCCCAAAGAAAACTCCAATAATGATTGCCAAAAAGGGATTAAATTGCAAAAATAGATGATTGGACAATAAACATAAAAATGAACAAATACATATAATCAAGAATCCCTTCAGTGAAATTCCATTTTCTTGTGTATAGACATTTCTAAAATGCCAAATAATTTTTTGATAAATGAGTTTTTTAAAAGAAAGTTTATGTTTTTGATTTTTTAGATCTGGATAGAGTGCATCAACCATCTCCATAAAAACTACTGCATTTTTCATTTTTATGCTAGAAATGATAACGTAGATAATAAGCATGATCGCACATGTAATACATAGAAGAAAAACTAGTTTCATCATTTTATTCCTGATTGAGATTTTTGTATGATTTTTTCAAGCTGAGGATAGATATCAAACATCATTGCATTTTTTTCTAAAATAGAATTTTTAGGTAGATGATTAAAGATATAATGTCCTTGAATCTTGCCGTTTTTATCGCGTTTCTTATCAACTTTAAAATCAAAAATATCATAGAGTTTTATTTGCCCATCTTCAATTCCTGTGAGCTCTGATATTTTGATAACTTTTCTACTTCCATCATTAAGGCGTGCTATTTGAACGATAATATTTACAGCTGAAGCGATATTATGTCTGATGGCCTCTATAGGCAGATTGAAACCTGCCATCATCACTAAATTTTCCAATCTAGACATGGCATCAAAAGGACTATTAGCATGTAATGTGGTCATAGATCCATCATGTCCAGTATTCATAGCCTGAAGCATTTCAAATGCCTCGCCACCACGACACTCGCCTACAATAATTCTATCAGGACGCATCCTTAGTGCATTGATAACTAGCATTCTCATCGTGACTTGTCCGCTATTTTCAACTCCCGCCATCCTTGTTTCTAGGCGTACAATATGAGGTTGTTGAAGTTTTAATTCAGCCGCATCTTCAAGAGTGATGATTCTTTCATCATCAGAGATATGATGAGATAGTGCATTGAGTAGGGTTGTCTTGCCTGATCCTGTTCCACCTGATACTATGATATTGCACCTAGATTTTGAAGCGATCATTAAAATTCCCGCTATTTCCTCGCTCATAGAGCCATAAGTAGAGAGTTCCTCTAGAGTTTTAGAGCTTTTATTGAACTTACGAATAGAAATAGAAGTTCCATCTAATGCTATTGGGTTGATAACGACATTCAAACGGCTTCCATCTGGCATCCTTGCATCAACAAGTGGCTGTGCATCATCAATACGTCTACCCATTTTTGCAACTAATCTTTTTGCAATATCTGTGAGTTGATTGTTATCTATAAATTTCCGATCAGTTTTTTGTAGTTTTCCACCCTTTTCAATGTAGATATTCTCAGCTCCATTGACTAAAATATCGCTGATTTCTTCATCTTCCATTAAAATACGCAATGGTCCTAATCCCATAATCTCATCAGAAATAATTTCACCCATCATTTGTAGTTCATATTTAGAGAGGTATTTTTGATTTTGTGTTGCAACTTTTTGAATCACCCTCAAGATTTCCTTCAGAAATATATCGTGATTATCAATAAGTTGTTCTACTTTTTCTATGTCAATTTCTGAAAGTACTTTTTCGCGTATGAAGCGAATTGAAATATTTTGTTTCTGCGTAAGCAGTGTATCTAGAACCATTTTTTAGCCTTTGTGTTAGAAACTCCAATGAGTTTATCTGCTAGTATCTCTAAGGCCTGGAGTGTTTTTGCTTTTGCTAGGGTTGAGGGAGAAGCTTTGTCTATATTTTGATAAGGAATCATCGCATCAATTTTAGTTTGTATGAGTTCTTCTATATCTGAAATATGAAAACTATTTTTTGGATTTAAGTGATTGTGGTTGAAACAAATATAGATTTTCTTGCTTCCTTGATGAACACTCTTTAGAAATTCATTGATTCTCAAAACTTCCTTTGCTTTTCTAAGTGAATCAATGTCGCCCGTGATAGTCAGGATGGCAATATCAGATTCATTCAGAATTGTTTCAATGATTTCTTTTTGTGCTGCTTGAATGGAATGATCATAAAGGATAAAATTGAATTTAAAATGCTTTTGATTGTGATAGTTGTATGCCTCTTCTTTGGATTCTTTGTATAAGGAGACTTCATTATTAATACACTCTTTTTCAAAGACCTTTCCTGATAAAAGATCTAGGTTAAAAGAGCTTTCTGAACCCTGAACATTCAAAATCAAAGATTGAAATCTTCGATAGATAATCAAAGCGATTTGATAACTCAAAAAAGAATTTCCGCAACCGCCTTTTGTGCCCAAAAAACTAATCTTGATTGATTTTTTGTTTTGAATATTTTCAGAAAAATTAAATATTTTTTCATATATTTGATCAAGTTGGGTTTCCCAATTCAGGTAAAAAATTCCTGAAGATAAAAAATCTTCGTGAATTCTTATTGAATCATTTTCACCCAAAATCACACAAGGAATGGTTTTTGGAAAAATCCTTTGTATTAAATTGCAATACTCTATTGTGCCTGTAAGATTTCCTGCATCTAAAATAACAGCTTGAATATTATACTTGATGTCATCAGCAGTGATTTTTAGAGGATTTTTATAGATTATTTTAGAATTATCAATTCCTTTCAAGCATAAATGTTTATAGACAATCTCTGCATTATGGGAATTTTCAGAGATGATGAGCATAACATCTTGATTATTTTTTTGAATATTTTGTTTCATAAATGGTTTGAACATATTTCCTCCTACTTCACAAAGCCGATATTCTGAAAGAACATTTTTATCTCTCCTTGATCGTTTTGAAGCTTATGAAAGGGCAAATTAAAAAAAGATTCTGCAACGCTTCTAGGCTGATAGGTGCTAATAGAAATATCCTTGCTAACAGGACGTGCTAATGTGACTGTGGCAATAATGATGAGTTCGGTTTTTGATCTTGTGATGCTTGTTTTGCGAAACAATGCTCCTATCAAGGGTATATCTCCTAAAAAAGGTACCGATCTGACATTTTCATTATCGTGCTCATCAAGCAATCCTCCAATAATAAAACTTTCACCATTCCCAACTTCAAAAACACTTTCTGCACGTCGTTTTTTAAGATTGGCTGCACTGGCACCATTTTTTTCGATAATGCTTTGAATATTGCTCACTTCTTGAGAAATACGCACAGTGATTTTTTCATTGCTTTGGACTTTTGGTTGTATGGTTAGAGAGATACCATAATCTTTTGCGGTTCCAGGCGAACTTACAGGCTGACCTCCGTAAGTTACAGAATTTGTAATGGGAGTGTATTGTCCAGTAACACTAAATTGAGCATTTTCACCACTTAGAACTGATAAATTGGGCTCGGCTAGAATTTTTGCCATTTGCTCATCTTTGAATGCATCTACTATGGCTAGCATATTGAATTGAGAAAGCCCTAATACGCCATTTGTGATGAGTGGAATCACATAAGTTCCAGCATTAAAATCTAAGCCGAGTTTAGCCACAAGGTTTTTTTCAATATCTGCCACAATGAGTTTAACATTGACTTGATTAGGAAGTTCAATTTTTAACTTATCAATGAGAAAAGGAGTTTCATAGCGAGTGAGAAAATCCAATGAATTATCTTCTTTATCATTTTCTGATGAGGTTCTTTGGGATGTTCTATCTGCAGAAACTGCGTCTTTTTCTTTTTTCTCTAGTTCCAATCCTAGTGCGAGAGCGGCCATATTATAAGCACTGTCACGACTACCTTCATCTAGAACTGTTCCAGTGATGATATAACCTTGTTCGCCAGGGATTCCTAACTTTGTGATTTTGATCGTTGAATCAGGTAATTTGCTTTCTATGAGTTTGGCAATTTTATCTAGATCTTTTGCATAAGGATCTACAGAAATACTCAATGATACCAAAGGTTCTTTGCCAAATATTTTCACATCCGCAAATCCATTATCGTTGGCATAAATCACAACTTTTCTGTGATTGATGATTTTATAATCAACGATTTTAGGATCAGAAGTGAAGACCGCACTAATATCTGAAGTTGTGCTAAAGACTCTAGATTTTCCTTTCTGCATTATGATTTCTTCACTTTGACCAAAACACATAATAACTATCCATAAAAAGACAATCCTAGTAAGAATCACTTTTTGCATCAATCCCTCCTTTTAGTTCTTTGATAAAATCTTTTGTTAATACATTTGCTGTCGAGATGCCTTCTTTTTGTTTTTTGCTTGCAGGAAAAATCACGAAAATTCCTAGATCTTCGATGGTATAAATCTGTTTTATTTCTTCTTCAGAAAGTTCAACTTGGAGGTTTGCGATGGGTTTTGATTTGTTTGGGTGTTCTTCGGAAATAGGAGGAATTTTCTCTAAAAATAACACTCTTTTATTTGAAAACATTAATGCTAGATTGCTACTATTTGCATTTCCTTCACTAGAATATGATTGATTTGGATTTCTTTTTGGCAAAACAGGAATACTTTTTTTATTTCTAGTTTCATATTTAAAATAGATATCTACAACTTCGTTGGGCTTTAGCTTTGAGAGAATCAAATATTCTCGTTTGTTGAGTTCAAAACTAAAAGAAAATAATCCCTTTTTAGGATTGGCTTTGAGCTGATGATATGTTTCGCTCCCAGGACGTGCGACATCTTCACTTGAAATATAATCGCCTTTTTTTAGATCTCTCAAGACAATAGAGTTGGTGATGAAATCTTTATTTTTATTGACAATGCGTTCATCCCAATTCATACCTTCATCATCTTCAATGGTTTGGATATTAACATCGCTTGCATCTATAATTTCTCCCTTATGCAAGTCTCTTGAAGTGACTAAAAAAGAATAAGTTAGTTTTTTAATAACGGGCAATGGTTGGGAGTTTTTATTTGAAGAATTTTCTTGAGATGTCAATAATCCCATTATAGAAACAATTAAAATTAGAATAGATATGATAATTATTATCTTTTTATTCATTTTAAACCCCTAAAATATTTTATTAATACAGATGAGGCAAAAATAGGATTAAAAAGCTACCCATAATTGCCACTCCATAAGGAACGCTTTTTTCTATTTTTATAAAATTCGCACAAATATAAATGAATATACCGATTATAGCTCCGACAATGGAGGTTAGAAACAAAAACAAGCCTATCAAATCATAAGGAATAATCAAGCTTAGTGCACATATAAGTTTTATATCTCCTGCACCCAAAAATCCAAATCTCCAAATGATGATCCCTATAAATAAGATTAAAGCTGCCATCAAGAGATTTATTTCCAAATGTAATTGGAATGATGATACAGTACTTAAAGCTATGATAAATAAAATTTGAATATTGCTAATAATTCTAAAAAAAACATCTGTATAAGAAATCCATATTGAAATCAAGATCCATAAGATAAATAAAAACACTTCTGTATTTATTTTCCACCTTGAGATTTACTGATGCTCAGGCCATCTTGAATAGAACGAAAAGATTCTTTTATTTTTGAAATAAGACCATCTTCACCGCCACTACCAAGCACAATAAAAAGCATTGAAGAAATAGCCACCGCTATAAGAGCGTATTCAATTGCTGTCACGCCTTTTTGGGATTTAAAAAATGCTTTTTGCATGATGAATATCTGCATATGGCTAAAAATATGTAATAATTTTTTAAACATATATTTCCTTTTCATTTAAAATTTTGTGAGTTGAATACTATAATAATCATTCTTAAAAAATAATAAAGATTATCATAATTAATATTTTATGAGATTTTGGAATCCAAAAATGAATGAGTATTTGACTTTTTAATTTGAGAAAACTAGATTAATATTTAAATTTTTGAAGGGCTTATTAGCCCTTATTATGGATGGAAGGATTATTTTTTCATATCAATGACGTAGCGAAATTTTGCTTTACCTGTAGTAAGATTTTCATAGGCTTTATCTATTTCTTTTTCATTGGATTTTATTAATTCTATTTCTGGATAGATTTCATGTTTGATAGAAAAATCAAGCATTTCTTGAGTTTCTTTGATACCACCAATGATTGAGCCATAAACTTTACGTCCGCCATTATAAACGAGCTCAGATACACTCACTTTCGGGATCACATCTGCAGGGGGTAATCCGACAATTGCAAGTTCTCCGCCATATTTAAGAAGTTTAAGATAAGGCACAATGTCATATTTTGTGGGAATTGTGGAAATGATGAAATCAAATTTTTCTTTTACATTTTCCAAAGATGTATAGAGATGAGTAACCCCCATTTTAAGGGCTTCTTGTTTTTTATTGTCATTTCTTGCAAAAACACTTACTTTTGCCCCCATCTTCACTGCGTATTTTACTGCCATACTCCCTAATCCTCCAAAACCAGCAACCCCAACCACAGAACCTTCTTTGATGTCAGAAAATTTGAGTGGAGAATAGGTTGTGATTCCTGCACATAAAAGTGGAGCTACTTTTTCTATTTGTGCATTTTTAGGTACTTTGATGGCAAATTTTTCAGATAAGACGATATTGTTTGAATATCCGCCATAGGTTGGTTCGTTGTTATGAAAACAGTCTAGATTGTTGTATGTGAAAACACATTGACCTCGTTCGCAGAACTGCTCTTGACTTCTTTTACAGGCCTCACATTCTCCGCACGAATTTACCATACAGCCAACTCCTGCATAATCCCCGACCTTGAACTTACTGACTTCATTACCTACAGCTATTACTTTTCCAGCAATCTCATGTCCTGGAACCATCGGATAAATACCTTTAGCCCATTCGCTCCTAGCACTGTGAATATCGCTATGACAGATTCCTGCATAAAGAATATCAATGATGATATCATTTTTACCCATAGGATGGCGGGTAAAACTAAAGGGTTCAAACTTCCCATCTTTGGATCGAACGGCATACCCTTTTGCGGGTATTCTTTCATTTGTGTTAAATTTTGTTTCCATTTTTAATCTCCTTTTTTGTAATTTGATTATATTCCTCATTGGTAACTTTTCCCAACCAAGTTGCGTTTTTCCATCTTTATCTTGACTTGTGAGTGAAGTATAGCACACCAAGATATTTGCTTGCTTCTTGCCAATGTTTTATATTTGGTGAGCAAATAATAGTGTCACTTTTTTGAAAAATTTGAATGGGTTTGCCCCACTCTTGCGTATAGCCCACTCCTTCAGTAACGATAAGACGCTGACCTTTTGGGTGAGTGTGCCAAGCAGTTCTAGCTCCTTTTTCAAAACTGACCAAAGCTCCACTAAAACACATAGAGGGTGTGGCTTCAAAAAGCATATTAACTTTCACATTTCTACTAAAGTATTTTTCATCCCCATCAAAAGATTTTGATTCCTCTTTTTGGTGAATGATTTGATTGTTATTTTCCATTTCTTATCCTTTATTTTCGATATGGGAAATTATAAAACCTGCTAGTTGCTATCACTCAAGAACAAATGATGAAAATTTCAAAAATATATGATTATTTTAGTTGAAACTTTTATGAGGATGTTTTTGAGATTTTTTGCTTGTTTGATAAGTTTTTGATGGTATCGCATTTTTGTCTCTATTTCATCAAGTGCTTTATGGTTTTCTAAGATGAGGTTTTAATCGCTTATTTATTGGCTTTGATTATTTCAAAATACTGTATTAGGGTTTTATTTCTATGAAGTGTTAGGCTTAGATAGTCTTTGATGGTCATAGGGAGGAAAATAAAGATGGTATAATTTTCCTTAAAAGTATTTTTTGTAATAGGGAAAATGGTGGAAGTGTTTGACATAAAGAGCAGAATAGATTTTAATCTCGTTAAAAAGATTTTTGGAAACAAAGAAAATGCAATTGGTTTTTTCAAAGAGATTTCAAAGAAAAATAATTTGGATTCCTTTTTTTCATTAAAGAATTTAAAATCTGAAGAAATTTATAATTTAATTGTTCAAAAGCGGAATTATGAAGTAGCACTTCCAAGTATAAGAAAGATCTTCAAAGAAATAAAAAAATTTCAAAGAGGATCAGAGTGAATATACAATAGAAATTCTTTTGAATGAATCGAAGAGTTTGGATTTAGTGAAATTAAATAACCTTTTTATAAGGTGCTTTTCAAGATTTTGTGCATAGGATTAATTCGCAAGATATTTCTAGCATTTTTATAAAGATGAGGAGGCAAGAAATGTTGCAGTTAGATACAGGAGGGCTAAAGAAATTAATACAGAAAGAAATGATTTCCCTGAAAGCTTGATTTTTGAAAAAAATAAAAATATTATCCCTACCTTATCTCATATTGGGGGAGTAGATTTTTTTATTAATGGAATTTCCTTTGATCAAAAAGTATCACGAAGTGTGAGTGATAAATTTAAAAAAGACTTTAGAGATAATTGGAAAATTAAAGCTTTTAAAAATCTAGGACTTGTCGCTAAATATCTTTACGAACAACAAGATGAGGGTCGTTTTGGAAGTAGTCCTAGATTATGTATAGTCTATCTAGATGAGGATATTTCTGCTATAGTTATAAAAAATAGCATTAAGAGAATGGATTTAGATGAGCTTTTGGAGATAACCTTTGCTTTCAAACATAAAAATACAGGAGAGAGAACATATAAAACTCAAGCATTTGTAGTTTTATTTGCCAAGCTATGAATTATATCGGTTCAAAATTTAAACTTCGTGAGTTTTTATACACACACATATATCGTGTATTGCAAGAAGATGATTATAAATCATTGAATGAATGCATATTTTGTGATATGTTTGCAGGAACAGGGGTGGTTGGGAGATATTTTAAAAATAAAGTCAAGCAAGTTTTAGCAAATGACAAAGAGTATTATAGTTTTGTATTGAATCAAAACTATATTGCCAATCAAAAAATCAGTGACAATCTTAAAGATATGTTTTTTGAGTTGCAATGTGATGAACTCACTCCGCCTATTGAAGGAAAAATATATCAAAACTACTGCTTAAAAGAGCAGAGATTTAAAAGAACTCAATATCAAAAACAAGTTTTAGATACTTATTCACGTCAGTATTTCACTGATTATAATGGTGCAAAAATTGATGCAATCATTTCTAAGATCATTGATTGGAAAAATAACAATCTCATAGGCACACAAGATTATTATCATCTTCTTGCTTCATTATTAGAAAGTGCAGATAAGGTTGCTAATACCGCCTCAGTTTATGGAGCCTATCTGAAATATTTCAAAAAGTCAGCTTTAAAAAATATCTTTTTATCTCCTGCTGTATTTGAGATCACAGATACTTCTGCTTTAGTGTTTAATGAAGATTGTAATGAGTTGATAAAAAAGATCAAAGGCGATATTTTATATCTGGATCCTCCTTATAATGCTAGAGAGTATGGGGCGAATTATCATTTGCTTAATACCATCGCTTTGTATGATGATTTTATTCCTAAAGGAAAGACGGGACTTAGATCTTATAAAAAAAGTTCCTTTTGCAAAAAGACTCAAGTGGCTAATGCTTTAGAAGAATTGATTAAGAATGCGAAATTCAATTATGTTTTTCTGAGTTACAATGATGAGGGTTTGCTAGATTTAAAACAGATAGAAACTATCTTCGAAAGATATGGGAAATATACGATGGTTTCACAACCCTATCAACGGTTCAAAGCTGATTCTTCACGAACACATAAGCAGAATTCTACGATTGAGTATTTACATATTTTGAGGAAAGATTAGGGTGGTTTAAATGCCAAAGCACAGTGAATTGAAATGAAATGAAATGAATTTACAATGATAATAAAATTATGTATATTAATTGGTATTTCAAACAAAAATAGAGTAGATTATTTTTTTATCATAGAGAAGTATTTAAAAAATAAATATTTATAAGTTGAGATTTTATTGGTATAATCCAATTCTTTTAGATTAAAATTTAGAATGAGAATTGAAATTGAATTAGGAATGTATTTTATGGATACAAAATCTGATAACAAACTAGGATTTATTAGTGCAGAGGAGTTTGAAAAAATCAAAAAGGAACACGACTATAGGTGCGTTACGTGTGGTTCAAAAGAAAACGAGTATCATTTTTTGAGACATAATGTCATGGTAGAATTAAGACAAGGACGCATAGATGTAAAAAAAGGTTTTGTGATTGGCAATGTCATTCCACAATGCCAAATATGCAACAAGTGGTCATAAGCAATATCTTATCTATTTTTGTTATAGGACTGTTTGATGAAAGGAATCATATAAACTATGTCTTCAATATTTTCATAAATAAATTCACAATCTCCAACTCCCCAAGTAGCAATCTTGCTCACGTCTCTGATCCTGTTTTTGTAATCATTTATTTCTGAATATTTTAAATTAAAATAGACCTTTATTTTACCTTGTAAAATAACAAAACTAACAATACTTTTCTTTCCGACAATAAAAGATATAGATTGTTTTTTGGGTTCTAGAGAAATACCTTCTAATTTTAAAATTTCTTTCTTAATTATTTCATAGAGTCTTATAGTATTTTCTGGAATATTTTTCAAATGATCATCTTCTGTGTATGAATGAGTTATTTTTGGTTGAGTAGGCACTGTGGGTGTTTTTTGAGAAATAACATTTTCTGTTGGTAGAGTTTTATGTTTTGAATGACTCACTTCATTAAAAGCTTCTTTGAGATATTTGCTAAACTCTTCTATGATACTTGCAGTAGTTCTTTGGGCTTTTGAGACCTTTGTGGCAAAAAACCTTACAAGATCAGTGCTCGGATTTTCCATCTCTTGTGTGAGTATTTCTAAAACCTGACCATAGTTTTTTAGTCTTTTTCCTAGTTCTTGTATCTGGGCCACATCAATTTGATTGTAGGTAAATTTTTGAAGTATTTCTAAATCTTTTTCCTTAAAATCTCTAAAATCAAAAATAAAAAATGGTTCTTCATCTATTTTATTTATATTATCTAAATCAGAAAAAAATCTATATTCAATACCATTAGTTAGCATTGCCAAATGGCATCCATCCTTCACCTTGGTGTCAAAATAAAATTCAAGCTGTTCAGTGGAATGTTGTAAATCTTTCTTATGGTATTTTGCTTCTATGAGCATAATGGGTTTATTTTCTTTGTAGGCTATGTAATCTACTTTTTTACCTTTTTTGTTTCTAAAATCAGCGATACCTTCAGATACCAAAACTCCTACTTCTTCGACATCATAGCCTAGTATTTTTAAAAATGGATTGACAAGTTTTAGCTTCGTCTCTTCCTCGTTTTTTATAAGCTCTCTGATTCCTTCTTGTAATACTCTATTTTTTCTGAATCTTTTGATTTGATTCATAAAATCTTCGTTTTCCTGCATAAAAACACCTTTTTGTAATTTTTGAGATACTATGATTTTTTATTTTGTATTAGAAAATCGAAAAAATCATTGTGAAAAAGTGTTTGGCTATTATATGCCCCCCCCCCCTTAAGATATTCTTAATATTGATTATGAATAGTTGATAATTATTTTATTTATAAGAAAGATTGAAAAATTAAAAGATTTGGTTTAGGAGTAGAATTTATTGAAGTTATTTATTTGATTATATTTACTTGTGGTGTTATTTTTGTGAGTTTAAGTGATCATAAACAGCATTATGATCACATTTGCCCTATTGATTATTGCAACGCACATCTTCCTCCAGTGCATTGATTTATAAGCGAACTACTAGGGAACATTCGACTTCCTCTTCGATCCTCGCCTGATCCTGTGCAATTTCTTTGAGAAATTCCTCGTGTAACTGGGTTTTCATAAAGATTTCCTATCTCTACAGCGGTAAAAGTTAGTAAAGTTCGAAGATCTGAAAGAGCGTGAAAAACTTCTTGCACATTTGTATATGGATCTATAAAAGTTTGATATTGCTCTAGGGAAAATCCTGGTACATTTGTGGGTAAGATAACAATTCCATTTCCATAACGCAATAATGGTTGTGCGTGATATTGCGTACCAAGACCATGTTGATTTGTGAGTTCTGATAATCCAAGCCAAAGGGTTCCTATTGGAGCATCAAAAAGCTCTTGAATAAGGTTGCGTATTTCTTGATCGGTTGTTCTTATAGATGAGGGTGACCAGTTATATTGAGGGAGCATCAAAGTAGAGGCCATCCATGCTAAACGTCGCGTTCTTGTTTGTCTGCTTTCCCCAGGAAGTAGAGGCATTTCCTCAATATGAAATAATGCCTCAAGTCGTTCTCTTAATAAAGGAAATCTATTGCTAAATGATATGAATGCATTCACGTCTTGTGCTGTATCAAAAAAATATCCTCCAGCACCTAGTGGTCCTTGAATATGATATTCTTGTAATTCAGCTATCATCTGATAGCTATGAAGCAAACAAAAACCACATATAAATATGGCTTCTTCAGATCCATCTGCACTTGTTGCTATTTCCCATAATCTTTTTATCCATGCATCATTAAGCACAAAACTTGGAGGCAAAGAACGTTTTATTTTTTTCTCTAAAAGATTCTTTTTTCCTCCTGGGGCAGGGCAGTACTCTAATGTCTCTCCTAAATTTCCATTGGTATATAAGACCCAATCTTGTAAATCTTTACTCACAACAAAGAGAGAAGTTGGACTATGATTGGTATCATTTTTTAAAAAACTAGGTTTTGCTGTATAGGGGACACCCCAATTGCTTCCATATCTTGTAACGCGCAAAAGATTGCCTTGATAATCTTTTATGATACCTCCCCCTTTATTTGTAAAAGAAACATCCCAATAAGCAGGATTATCTTTTTTTGTTAAGGCGTCTGCGCATTCTTTCCAGCTCACCCAATTCCAATCATAGCCGTTGATCTCTGAATACATGCAGTAAAGACTCCCGCTACCACTATCATAAGTAGCAATGTGACCATTCTCAGGATTATAATAAAGGTTAACGTAATAATCCCAAGATTGATTATCTCCTATGTAGTAGCGATTCATAGAACTTGGTGTCACTAAATCCCAAGCTATGGATGTTATCATACTTAGATTGCCAGGTGTGGCTATTGTATTAATCCAATCCTTCATTGAAGAATCAAGCGTGTGGTTATTTTTGTCTGTTTTGTCTTTAGTGATGTAGAGCCAATCAGTATTTTTGATGCGAAATTGACCATCTCCAGTGTAAAAAGCATTATCCTTGAAAATCCAACGTTGATTTTTATCATTGATGCTACAAGGGGATAAATAAATGTAATCCCATGTCACTTTACCATTTGTTACATCTTCAGGAGCTGTTAGGCATACCCAAACGTTGTTGATATTGTAGCTGATTCGTTGGAATACGTCATATCTAGCTGGTTTGTTTCCTTGATCATCGCAGTTTAATATTGCAATATAACCCCCATCAGGTCTAAAGGTAGGGATATAGCAAGTTTTCGCTCCTGAAGTGTTTAACATAATTGGTTTGTCTTTGGGTTTATCTGTAGGTTTTTGAATTATTGAGATGGGTTCAATACCTTGAGCAGATGAAAGATTGCATAAAAAGCATATAAACGTCAATATAGTTAAAATTATTTTTTTATTTTTATTCATTTAATTTTTCCTTATTTATATTTATTTGTATAATATAATATTTTTGATAATAATTAGATATTAATTTTAAATTAATAAAAATAATTATTTCTATAGACTTATTTTTTCTGTTTGAAGCACATTGAATCGTATTTTGAAATTATTATAATAAATAAAAATGGCAATGAGATCTAAAAACAGAATTTATTGAAAGGAAAAGTCGATAGCGTGATTTGTTACCAGCAAGGTATTTTATAAGAATGTTACGAAGGATTTAACTAGTGAATGACCGAACTATGGCTCCAGATGTAGGATTCGAACCTACGACCAAGCGGTTAACAGCCGCCTACTCTACCGCTGAGCTAATCTGGAATATCATGAAAAGTTTGCACTAAATTTTTCAGAGTCGTGATTATAAAGTATTTTACTATATAAGTCAAGTCCTCTAGAAGAAAATCTTTATCAAAGTTTTGTGATTGTTTGTGTTGATGCAGTGTTTAAAAATCCTTTCAAATCATATATCACACTATTTTTGTGTGTAAATAACGAGAGAGAGAGGTTTTTAAATTCTTGATGAGAAACGCATAAAATCATCCCATCGTATTTTTTTTCTTGAGCATTTTTAATAGATTGAGATAGATTAAAAATATCAATCCCATATACCTTGAGAACTTCAGATTCATCAGCCAAAGGGTCACATATATCAACGTCACAACCAAAATCTAGCAATTCTTTTGCTACTTGAGGAACTTTTGAATTTCGAATGTCTTTGCAGTTTTCTTTGAATGTAATGCCTAACAAGAGAATTCTAGCCCCTAATATCTCTAGGCCATTTTTTGCCAATAATTTGATCATTTTTTGAGCAATAAAAGTGGGCATTGTATCATTGATTTGTCTTCCTGCAGAGATGATTTTGGGGTGATAACCCATCTTTGAAGCAATATAAGTGAGATAATATGGATCCACACCAATGCAATGACCTCCTACAAGACCAGGTGTGAATTTTAGAAAATTCCATTTGCTGCTTGCAGCCTCTAGCACTTCATAAGTATTGATTCCAAGCTTATCAAATATGATAGCAAGTTCATTTACAAAGGCTATATTGAGATCTCTTTGGGCATTTTCTATCGCCTTTGCTGCTTCGGCTACTTGTATGGAAGGGGCTAGATGAGTTCCTGCTTTAATGATAGAAGAATAAAGAGAATCTATTTCTTTGGCAATTTTTTCCGTACTTCCAGAAGTAATTTTTTTAATATTTGTGAGGGCATGTTGTTTATCACCAGGATTGATGCGTTCAGGTGAGTAACCTACAAAAAAATCTTGATTGTAAATAAGTTTGCTTGTATCTTCCAAAACAGGAACACATTCATTTTCAGTACATGTGGGGTAGGTAGTAGATTCATAAATAACAATATCCCCTTTCTTTAATCCTCTCCCAACTATTTTTGAAGCCATTAAAAGTGCTGATATGTCTGGAGTTTTATATTCATCCACAGGCGTTGGGACAGTTATGATGTAGATATTTGCTTTTTTTATCTTGATTGGATTATTACTAAAAGATAAATGAATAGAGGCCGTAAAATCTGATGATAAAACTTGCTCATTTTTATCTTTATGCTCACAGAGCTCTTCTATTCTTCTTGCATCTATATCAAAACCGATCGTTGGATAAAGTTTTCCAAATTCAATAGCAAGAGGAAGTCCAACATATCCTAGACCGATAATTGCTATTGTTTTATTTGATTTTGATTTCAAGTAATTGCTCCTGCTATATATTTGATTTCATCTTCGGTCAGATATGGATTCATGGGTAAACTTAAGATTTGTTGACATATTTTTTCTGCAATATGAAAGTCTCCTTTTTGATAACCCAGATAAGAAAAACAAGGCTGAAGATGTAGGGGCAAAGGATAATGAATACTATAAGGTATATTTTTGTGTTTGAGTTTTTGTTCTAATAAATCTCTATGAGTGGATAAGATACTGTATTGTGCATAAACACTTTGAATATGATCTGCTATAGTGGGAAGCTGTATGGATTTGTTTTTGAGATATTTTTCATAAAGTCTAGCAACCTTTACTCTTTTATCAATCTGAATGGGATAGTGTTTGAGTTTTACCCTCAAAATGGAAGCTTGAATCGTATCAAGTCTTGCACCTATTCCTATGAAAGAGTGTTCATAACGTTTTGTTTGTCCATGAACCCTGAGACTTTTAATTTTTTTGGCAATATTCTCATCGTTACAAAATACTGCTCCGCCATCCCCATAACATCCTAGAGGCTTAGCTGGGAAGAAGCTTGTTGTAGCTATTGGGGTGAGATTACAACTTTTTTTATCTTTGTAAATTGATCCAAAACTCTGTGCTCCATCTTCTATGACAATCAGATTATATTTTTTTGCAATTTCGTTGATGGTGTCAATTTCACAAGCATGACCAAAAAGACTCACGCATATAATAGCCTTGGTTTTATGGGTTATAGCACTTGGAACAAGTGATGGATTTATTTGATAAGTGAAGGGATCTATATCCACAAATACAGGTTTTGCTCCCAAAAGTGCAATCATCTCTGCTGCAGCAACAAAGCTAAATGGAGTAGTGATGACTTCATCATTGTTTTTAATCCCAGCTGCCTTAAGTGCAAGCAATAGTGCAGAAGTTCCACTTGAGCAAGTAATGACGTGTTTTGATTGAACGAAGTTTTTGAGTTCATTTTCAAGAAGTTCAACTTCTTCGCCCATAATAAAATCAGATTTATGAATGACTTTTTGTATCGCTGCATTGATTTCTTCGGCATATTCATTGTGTGCTAAAGTTAAATTGGCAAAGTCAATTTTCATTTTTGGAATACCTCGTTGTTCTTGAGTATATATGAACTTCCATCATAGCTATCTATGGCAGTGTCATTTACAAAAATCATTTTTTTCCCACCCTTATCTACCCAACCAATCTGTCTAGCAGGAACTCCGACCATTAGGGCAAACGCCTTCACATCTTCTCTGATAAGTGCCCCTGCTCCTATAAAAGCATATTCGCCAATCTTCACTCCACACACAATAGTAGCATTAGCTCCAATTGAACATCCTTTTTTTAGGAGGGTTTTTTTAAATTCATTTTTACGATTGATAAAGGCTCTAGGATTATAAACATTTGTAAAAACAACCGAAGGCCCTAAAAATACCTTTTCTTCGCATTGTACACCTTCATAGATACTGACATTGTTTTGGATTTTACAGTCATTGCCTATGATTACATTTGGTCCGATGACACAATTTTGCCCAAAAGAGCAATTTTCACCTATAATTGAACCATTTAAGATATGGCAAAAATGCCATATCTTAGAGTTTTTCCCAATCTGAACATTTTCATCTATAAAGCTACTAGGATGTATAAAATGATTCATTATATGATTTTGCATAGTGGATGATACTCGCCTATAGTTCCTATAGGATTGGTATTTCTAATATCATGAACAATTTGTATGGATCTCCTTGCATCTTCTAGTGCAAAACCTTTGCCATTTAAAATATGCTTATAGCTCAATGTATGCAGATCGGTGAAACCCTCGCTAAATTCAATTTCCTGATTATTAATAAGCATAGAGCGGTGAGTTCTTTTGTCTTTTTTTTCCAAATGATCTTGATTGATAGATAAAAACCATTTAACACGAGCATTTTTTAGTTCTAAATACCCACTCATACAATCAGGTCTCGAAATATGAACGATATTTTTTTGAGGATTTCCAAATACATAAGAAACCATATCAAAGAAATGCACACCAATATTGGTAGCGATTCCTCCACTTTTACTCACATCTCCCTTCCAGGATGCAAAATACCATTTTCCCCTGCTAGTGATATAGGTAAGAGTGATGTCATAAATTTTATCTGGATTTTGATGAAGTTCTTTTTGAATTTTTTCTTTTAAGGCAATGATACTAGGATGTAACCTTAGTTGAAGGATATTATAGACTTTCTTTCCGCTCTCTTTTTCTAATTCTTCAAGACCATCAATATTCCAAGTATTTAAAACCAAGGGTTTTTCACAAATGGCATTGCTCGAGCTTCTAAGAGCAAAACGAATGTGACTATCATGTAGATAGTTCGGAGAACAAATACAGATATAATCAAGCCCTTCATTTTTTCTCTTGAGTTTATCAATATGGCGATCAAAACGCTCAAACTCTGTGAAAAAATCAGCTTGTGGAAAATAACTATCCAAAATGCCTACAGAATCTCTAGGATCTAAGGCACACATCAGTGTATTTCCTGTATCTTTGATAGCTTTAAGATGACGAGGGGCGACATATCCGCCCACTCCTATGATTCCGAATTTCATATTTGCTCCAAAATATTTTCTGCTATCAGTTCGCTCGCAAATCCATTACCAAATAAATGTTTAGGAAAGGGACTATTAAATAGTTTGGATATGTTAGCAAAAGAGTCGATAATTCTTTCTTTATCTGCTCCTACTAGTATATTACAATTATTTTGCGTGAGTTCTATCCATTCACTTTCATTACGCAATATAAGAGAGGGTTTGCAAAAGAAATATGCTTCTTTTTGCAAACCTCCACTATCTGTGAGAACACATTTAGAATTTTGAAGTAACCAAATCATTTCAAGATAACCCAAAGGTTCCGTGATGGTGATGTTTGAAAATTTTATTTTTTGATCAGAGAGTATTTTTGCTACTCTTGGATGGAGAGGAAGAATAACCTGATGTTTTTTTGCAATGAATTCAATGGCTTCAAAAATAGATTTTAATTTATCTATATCATCAGTATTTTCAGCTCTGTGAATACTAGCTAGAGTAAAATTACTGGATATAGGGATATTTGGTTTTTTTGCATATTGTGAATATTGCTTTACGCAATCAAACATCACATCTCCACTGACATGGATTTTGCACGGAAAGTTTAAGAATCCTTCTTTTTTGAGGTTTTCATATGCGTTTTGAGTGGGACAAAAAAGTAGGCTTGAAATTCTATCTGTAAGGATACGATTGATTTCTTCGGGCATTTTGAGATTAAAACTCCGCAATCCTGCTTCAATATGAATGATAGGGATATTTAATTTAGCACCACTAAGTGCTCCTGCAAGGGTAGAGTTAGTATCTCCATACACTAGCACTCTATCAGGTTTTGTTTTGAAGATTATTTTTTCGATACCCTCCATTATTTTTCCAGTCATTTTTGAGTGAGTTGTTCCTCCAGCTTCGAGGAAAAACTTTGGTTTGGGAATGTTTAAATCTGAAAAAAAAATTTCACTCATTTTGAAATCATAATGTTGACCTGTATGAACGATGATTTCTTCAATCTGTGGATACTTCTTGAATGCTTTGCTTTGAACAGAAGCTTTTATGAATTGCGGTCTTGCCCCAAGTATTGTCAGTATTCTCATATAAAGATTATACTAAATATTTAGTTGATATTCGTATAGACAGCTTGGACATCATCGTCTTCTTCAATTTTATCAAGTAGTTTTTCAATTTCACTTAATTGTTCAGCATCAAGATTGATAGGAGTATTTGCTACTCTTTTTAAGGAAGCTTTTTTGATAGGGATTTTCAAAAGCTCAAAACCTTCGTTCAATCTCCCAAAATCTACATAATCAGCATAAGCAATCAATATTTCACCTTCATCTGTTTGAATACTTTCAAGTTCTTCTAATCCGTAATCTATCAAACTTAGCTCTAAATCTTCCAATCCTATTTTGAGATTATCAATACTTTTTTTATCAAACTCAAATACACTTTTTCGCGAAAACATGAATTCCAAAGAACCATTAGTCAATATGCTAGCACCAGGAGTTTTGTTGAAATAGCTTTTAATATTGGCAATTGTTCGGGTTGTGTTATCGGTTGTACATTCAATAAAGATCAATACTCCATAACTTGCCTTCCCCTCATAAGTGACTTCAGAGAATATGCCATCTTTGCCACTAGCTCTTTTTATTGCAGCATCAATATTGTCTTTTGGCATATTTTGAGCTTTGGCATTGATTATCGCAGTTCTTAGCTTGGCATTCATCTCTGGATCGCTTCCACCTTCTTTTGCTGCTACGGTGATTGTTTTGGCAAGTTTAGGAAAAACCCTACTCATTTTGTCCCACCGTTTTTCTTTTGCTGCACGACGATATTCAAACGCTCTTCCCATATAGTCTCCTATTTTTTGGCTAATTATATCAAATTCAAAAGCACATCTAATTTTTGCTTTTAAAAATTCTAATCTAATAGTGGGTCTTTTTGTTATAATAAAAGCAATATAAAGTTAAGGAAACATATGAAGATATTCAAGCAAGTTTTGTTTGTCGTATTTTTTGCTATTTCCACTGGATATGGGGCTGATAATAGTATGAATTTGTTGTTAGGGATAGACACAAGAGGGACAGATAGCATTTATGATTCAAAATATGCAGATGGTACAAAGACGATAGATACGAAACGTTATGGCTATGAAGGATATATAGGCGGTAGGTTAGGGATAGAGTATTTTGTGACCAAAAGAAATGCTATTTTGGGATTTCTAGGGATAGGATATACAAATATCAAATTACTAAATAAATCTGATTCATTTGATTTGTATTCGGGGGTGGGGACGCAGGTTGGAGTACAGTATTTATTCAATTATTATGAAAGTGAAAAATTTAACTTTGGCTTTGTGGTAGGAGCTAGTTATTTTAATGCCTATTACAAAAGATCTGCTGAATATATTATCGCTAATGAGATATTTGGGATTTTAGGCTTGAATATTACTATCAACTCTAAACACCGTTTAGAGTTAAATGCTGGAGTTCCGGTTTATTCAATGGGTAGGTACAATAACGATATGTATAAAAATATTCTTGTAACGAGGCGTTTCAAGAATATTTATTATGGAATTTCTTATATGTATCTGTTTAATCTTTAGTTTCTATTGAGATAATTTGCAACCTCTTTAGTATGATAAGAGATGATGATATCTGCCCCCGCACGTTTAAAAGCGAGCATTGTTTCTATCATTGTTCTTTCATAGTCAATAACCCCTGCTTTTTGTGCGGCTTTTAATACGGCATATTCCCCGCTTACATTATAAATAGCTAGAGGCAAGAGGGTTCTTTCTCTTACATCCCTAATAATATCCAGATAGGCCAAAGCGGGTTTTACCATTAAAATATCTGCTCCTTCAGCTTCATCATTCAAGCTTTCAAGAATAGCCTCTCTCCTGTTGGCAGGATCTTCTTGATAGCTTTTTCTATCCCCAAAGCTTGGAGCAGATTGTGCTACATCTCTGAAAGGACCATAATAAGCACTTGCAAACTTTGTAGAATAGCTCATAATAGGAATATGTGAAAATCCTGTTTTATCTAGACCTTCACGGATATGAAGAACCATTCCATCCATCATTGTGCTTGGAGCAATGATGTCAGCCCCACTATTACAAAGAACTATGGCTTGTTGAACTAGAATTTCCAACGTAGCATCATTATCCACCGTCTTAAGATGAGGATCAATAATGCCACAATGCCCGTGATCTGTATATTCGCAAAAACATAAATCAGCTGTGATAATCATTTGTTCATATTTTGACTTGATAGCACGAATGGTTTTTGCCACAATACCTTGATCGCTTAAAGCCTCACTCCCGCAAGCGTCTTTGTGATTAGGAATTCCAAATAAAAGAATATGATAAATACCTAGTTTTAACAACTCTTCACATTCTTCAAGAATGTTATCACAGCTCATTTGATAAACATTTGGCATAGAAGAGATTTCATTTTTTATTTTTTCACCTTCAACCACAAAAAGAGGATAGATAAAATCTCTTATATCAAGTCTATTCTCTTTTATTAACTCTCTTAATCCTTCTTTTAATCTCAAGCGTCTTAATCTTCTAAACATTTTAACTTCCTTTAATATTCTATACCCACTGCTTTTAGCCTATCTCGGAGGTATCTCATTTGAATGTTTTTATCAAAACACCACTTAGGGGCTATAAGCGTTTCATCGTGGGCTCCAGCACTGATTCTTTGGACAACCACATCTGTAGGGATAATTTGCAAAGAATGCACAATTAAATCAGCGTAATGTTCAAGTTCAATAGGTGTATATTTTCCCGATTGGTATATCTTGGCTAAATGGGTATCTTCTACTACATACAGGGGATGGATTTTTATGCCATCAATACCCCACTCTAAAACGGTTTTTAAAGAATGCAGCATCATTTCTGAAGTTTCATTTGGAAGTCCATATATGAGATGAGCACAAACCTTGATACCACGATCTCTTGTTTTTATAAATAACTCTTTCATCCCATCTGTTAGATGTCCTCTATTGGTCGCTTTGAGAGTTTCATCATACACAGATTGAATACCATACTCTAGCCATATCTCTTTACCATTTTTTACATATTCAGCAAGCAAGTCAAGCAATTTATCCTCTACGCAATCTACTCTTGTTCCAATACTCATGCCTACAACACTAGGAAAAGAAAGTGCTCTTTCATATAGTTGCTTGAGAGTATCAAAAGGAGCATATGTATTGGTATAGGACTGAAAATAAATAAGATACTTTCTGATCTCAAATTTATCTTTATGGAATTCTGAGTGCCATTTGAATTGTTCTGTTAGTTGAGTGAGCTGTTTGTCTAAAAGCGGGTTGGTTGCCATTTTAAAATTCATCGTGATGGGTGATTTATCCGAAGAAATTTTAACAATAGAAGGAGAAAAACTTTCATTTCTGCAATATATGCAACCACCTTTTGCTAGAGTTCCATCGATATTTGGACAAGTAAAACCTTCTAGAGAAATAGGAATTTTTCTCACCCTTTGCCCAAATTTTGACTTGAAATATCTCCCGATCGTGAGTATTTTTTTCAATCTTCTCTCCCTGTAAGTTCTTCAATATAATGACCATCAAAACAAGCCTGACAGAATGCTTCATTTTTTTTAGAATGAATGCTTCTTTTTAATCCATCAAGAGAGAGGAAAAAAAGTGAATCCGCACCAATAAAATCTCTGACTTCTTCAAGGCTATGATTTGCACAGATAAGTTGTGATTTATCAGGCGTATCCACACCATAAAAGCAAGGAGAAATGGTTGGTGGAGAGCTAATAAATAAATGTATTTTTCTTGCTCCAGCTTGTTTGAGAATCTTAATGATTTGTTTGCTTGTAGTTCCCCTAACAATAGAATCATCAATGACTATAAGATCTTTTCCTGCTATAAGTTCTGCTATCGGATTTAGTTTTAGTTTTACTTTAAGTTCACGCATTGATTGTGTGGGCTCAATAAAAGTTCTTCCTACATAGTGGTTCCTAATGATTCCAAGTTCAAATGGAATACCGCTTTCTCTGCAATACCCTATGGCTGCAGCAACTCCACTATCTGGTACGGGTATAACCATATCTGCTTGGATTTTATGTTCTTTTGCAAGTTCAACACCCATTTGTTTGCGAATTTCATAGACATTTTTACCAAATACCTTGCTATCAGGTCTTGCAAAATACACGTATTCAAATACACACGGACTAAGGGTAGGAGGAAAGATTTTTATTGATTGTACTGTGACATTACCATCAGTATAAGCACCTTCAAAAACGAGCATCTCTCCAGGTTCTACATCCCTAACGTATTCAGCATCTATGAGATCAAAAGCACAGCTTTCGCTAGCAACAATATAGCCTATTGTGCCATCAAAATTTTTGACTTTCCCTAAACTTAGAGGCCTTAGTCCATATTTATCTCGAACTACAAACATTTTTGTCCGTGATAGAAATACCAAAGCATAAGCACCCTTTATTTTTACAATTGCATCTTTGATTCTATCAACAAGATGATTTTTTTGACTTCTAGCAATGAGATGGACAAGATTTTCTGTGTCAAGGTGACTTTGGAAGATTGCCCCTTCTGAGATCAGAGATTTTCTTATCTCTTTGGCATTGGTAAGGTTTCCATTATGTGCAATGGCTATTTCCCCTAGTCCATATTTTGCAAAAATAGGTTGACAATCATTTATAGAATCTTCCCCAGCGGTAGAGTAGCGATTATGACCAATGCTTGATTTTCCCTGGAGTTTTTCAAGTATTGTTTTGTTGAAGACTTTGGTTACGAGTCCATTGTTTTTATAGGTAGAGATTTTTTTCCCATTTGACGCACTAATGCCACTGGCCTCTTGTCCTCTGTGTTGCATAGAAAAGAGAGAGTAATAGCTTAGCATAGAAGCATTATGAGCGTTATATACACCAACCACCGCACATTCTTCATTCCATTCTTTCATTGCTATCCCTTTAGTGTGTGTCTTGTATTATTCCATAATGTTGATAATAAATTCATAATTACTTATGCTTTTGTATTTTTTGGAATCACACAGTAGTTTTCAACAACACATCCATTGATGATAAAATAGTTTGTGTCTTCTTTGTATTCATAGGAGAGATTAAAACCTTGTGCATCCAATGTATTTTTAATGATATACATACCTAGTCCAAAACCGTGAGAATTCTTTGAAAAATCCTTAAAGTAAGGTTTAAAATATTCTTTAAAATCCATTTTTAAGGGTTCGCCTTTATTGGCAATGATGAGATTGTATTTGTCTGTAGTAACCGTTACTTTTCCATCAGATCCATATTTTATTGCATTGTCTAAGAGGTTTTTTACAGACATTGCAAAGAGATCAAAATCTGCTTTGATGAGGTCATTTGGAGATAGCAGGACAATAGGATCAATACTTATTTTATCAATAAGTAACATTTTTTTAGTGTATTCAATAAGTTCATCTACTAAAAACTCTCTCTTATTTAGATTGTAGCTTTTTGATGAGAGTTGTTCAATTTTTGCAAACTGATTAATAAGAGTGTTTAGACGTCCAAAAGCGGAAGTCAATCGTTCCTTTTGTAAAGGGTTTTCTACCATTTCAGCTATGATTCTACCCTTTGTGATGGGGGTTTTGAGTTCGTGCATAATTGATCTTAAAAAAAGCGTACGAGATTCATTGAGTGCTACAATTTTTTTAATAGCATTATCAAATTCATTGGCAAGTTCCCCAATTTCGTCTTGTTGGTCTGTTTTACAATTAATGTTGAGTTTTCCATTTGAAAAGTAGCGAATTTGCCTACGCAAACTTTTTAGAGGCAATAAACTTTTGATAACAAGTATGAACAAAAATATAAGTAGCATTCCAGCAAAAGCAATCAGATAGTAACTGTGATAGGATACACTAAAGGTATCTTTATACAGTGTTGCTTGGTTGTGAGTTTCCAAAAGAATAAAAACCTCATTATTTAATTTAATGGTTTTGGCAAACACACCATTAAAATTCGTGGGAAGTTTGTTGTAGTTAAGTAGTGCTTTTTTGATGCCTGGTTCAGAAGTTACTTCAAATCCAAGTTCTTTAAGATAGCGCTCTATCAGTTCAATACTACCATTGTTTGCCATAATTTGGTTTATGGTTGTAGTGAATTGACTATACTTGATTTGAGATATTTGCTCTTCACGATCAATTTGAGATTTTACAAAATAAAATGAAAAGGCAAAAAAACTAAACAAAGCAAAAAGAAACAAAATAGTTATTTTGAAAAATATAGAACTCTTTATCATCTTAAGATTCTAGTTTGTAACCCACGCCCCGAACTGAAATGATATGTTTAGGTTTCTTTGGATCTTCTTCTATTTTTGCCCTCAAGCGACCGATAATTACATCAATACTTTTGTTAGAACTCTCAGGGTTGATAGATTCTGATTCTATAGCAATAGCTTCACGAGAAAATACATGCCCTTTTTTGCTTATCAATAAAGTAAGTATTTCGTATTCTGCTCTAGTGAGTTCAAGTTTCTTCTCTCTAAAATAAACTTCCCTGCTATCTTTGTCAATTCTAAAGGTTAAATCTTTATTTTTTTGATCGTCCTTGACTCCCTTTTTGTTGTAGCGTCTCAAAAGAGACTGAATCCTTGCTAAGAGTTCTTTGGGATCATAGGGCTTAGGAATATAATCATCTGCACCATATTCAAGGGCTTTGACTTTATCATCAAGATCGCTCCTAGCAGAGGATATTATAATGGGAATATTTTTTTGTTTTGCTACCCTCTTACACACCTCAAGCCCATCTAAATTTGGCAAGGTCAAATCCAGCAACAACAGGTCGTAATGCTGTGTTGCTACCGCACTCATACCTGTGTATGGTTCATCATAATTTGTAACATTAATGTCGTATTGTTTGAGATATTCACTCAAGATTTCTGCAAGCTCTATATCATCTTCTATCATTAGTATTTCTAGCATACTTAACCTCTGGAGGAATATTTAATTTCAATGCAGTATGATACTTAAATTTGATAAATAAATAACGTTGGAAGTTTGAAAAGTCGTATTAGAAAAATAAGCTTATAGATAAAGACCACCATCATTAGGGAGGGGGTAATGAAATGGTGTCCTTATCGGGTTTTAAAATAATCAAACTAACAAGGAATTAGGGGATTGGGTTTGATTCCCTGTCAGCTCAAAGACAACTCATGTTATCTACCTTCATTTTTGATAGGCAGTGTGATTTTAATCTGATTTAGTAAATAATTTTCTAATTAAATTCCTAGTTTTTGATCGATGATAGATAATTGATATTGTAGATAATTCACAACCAAATCAAGTTTTGCTTCTAGATCTTTATCTTGAGTGGATTGCAAGCCTTCAAATAAGACCAATGCCTTTTCACGTAAAGCATATAAAATGCTTGACTCCTCTGCAGATATGCAGACATCATTTTTGACCTCAGATTTTTGAAGTTCTGTGTTGATCGGACTTTCTTCTATTTCAGTAAGGGTTTGAAGAATCATATCTTTTAATTCCATTGCATTAACCACCTTTCAAATGTCTTCAATTCTTGGTGCGTGGAGGCTTTGATAAAAAAATCTTTGGCTTTTAGGTTCACTCCTTCAAATGTTTTAGGTTTTTCACTCAAGCGATTGTAGGCATCTTGAGCTTCTTTGTTGTTTGGATCTTTTTTGAGAATATCCTTGTAGATTTCTAAAGCTTCATTTTTAAACCCCTGAAGTTCATAAATACTTGCTAGTGTGATAGTTCTAAAATTCATTATTCTTCCCTTTTTACATATTCTGCAATTAAGGTTCCCATTTTGGATGTGCTACAGATTTCTTTGGCACCAAAAGAGGCAATATCTTTAGTTCGGTAGCCTTCTTTGAGTACTTTAGAGATAGCTTTTTGGATTTTATCAGCAGCTAATGTTTCTTTGAGGGTATTTTTTAACATCATTGAGGCACTCAAAATTGTAGCTATTGGATTAGCAATCCCAAGTCCAGCAATATCGGGGGCAGATCCGTGAATGGGTTCGTATAGGGCAGCTTTCTCTCCTATGCTACTAGAGGGCAAAAGGCCAATAGAGCCCGTGAGCATACTCGCTTCATCGCTGAGTATATCGCCAAATAAATTACTCGTTAGAATAATATCAAACTGTTTTGGATTCAAAATAAGTTGCATACTTGCATTATCAACATATTGATGGGTTAGCTCAACATCTGGATATTCTTTTGCAACTTCAATGACGACCTCTCTCCATAGCGCACTTACATCTAAAACATTCGCTTTATCCACAGAGCATAATTTTTTTCTTCGAGTTCTTGCTAGTTCAAATCCAACTTTGGCAATTCTCTTGATTTCATCTACGGTATAGATCATTGTGTTGTAGGCTTTGTCTTTTTCTCTTCCTTTAGGCTCTCCAAAATAAATTCCTCCGATGAGCTCTCTTACAACCACCAAATCCACCCCTGAAATCACCTCGCTTTTAAGGGTACTTGCTTCTATAAGTTCATCAAAAACCATTGCAGGGCGTATATTTGCAAATACTTCAAGTTTTTTTCTTAATTTTAAAAGTCCGCTTTCAGGGCGAAGCTCTCTAGGGAGGTTATCCCATTTGTTTCCTCCAATAGCCCCAAACAAAACAGCATCCGCCTTTAAGCATCCTTCTATTGTTTCTTCTGGTAATGGATTTTGGTATTTTTCATAAGCACATCCACCCATTAAATATTCATTGAACTCAAATGAAAGATCTTGCTTTTCGGTAAGTGTTTCAAGCACTTTTTTAGCTTCATTAATGACTTCAGGTCCAATTCCATCCCCCTTTATAAGGGCTATTTTGTATTGTTTCAAATCTGTTCCTTGAGTTGTTTTTGGGCATATGGTATCAATCCTCCTGCATTGAGCAATTCAAGCATAAAAGGAGGGATTTTTGCATAACTATAGTTTTCTTTTTTAGTGTGGTTAATGACGATATTGGCCGCAAGATCAACCTGTAGTTCATCGCCTTCTGAAATTTTATCAATATCACTTCCTTCAAGCTCTAGAATTAAAAGACCTGTATTAAAGGCATTGCGGTAAAAAATTCGTGCAAAAGATGAGGCTAAAACCGCAGAAATTCCTGCTTCCTTCAATGCTAAAGGTGCGTGTTCTCTACTACTCCCACAACCAAAGTTTTCATCTGCGACAATAAAGTCTCCTTTTGAAATCATATTGTAAAAATCTCCTTTAGAATCCTCCATAATATGCTTTGCAAGCTCTTTGCCATCGCTTGTATTGAGATATCTTGCGGCTATAATAATATCTGTATCAATATTTTTGCCAAACTTCCAGGCTTTGCCAAAATTCTTGCTTGTATCTTTCATTTTTAGGTCTCCAAATAGCTTGATTTCGTATTTTTCCATTTTAGCAAGTTTGATTTAAAAACTACTTTATTTTTGTTTAGCATCAATGAAAATTTGACTATAGGAGATTGAAACACCTATGAACACATTTGTTCCAACTTCTTTAAAATACCTTCCCTTGAGCATATAAAAACTAATAAAGGGGGCTACTGAAAAATTTTTATAAACTTTTGTATCTAGTTTTGCATTCAACTCTAACTCATACTCTGGATTATGCGAAGCGGGATAGTTGTTGAGTAGGTAGCTACGAAAATTAAACTGATATTCAAAAGTGATATTATCTTCAATTTTATGCTCTACATTCAAACCAGTCTCAATACCAAAACTCTCTATGGGGGCTTTATAGGTAAAATCTTCTTCTCCAAAAATATTTAAATGCAGATTTTTGATGTATTGTCCATCAAATATCTTAAAACCAGTGTTGAAGCGTAAAATCTTTCTTCTATCAAGACCTGCTTGAGGGGTAAATTCAGTTTGATATCCTAGTTGAACATAAGGGCCAATCTCAAATCCTCCTAAAATTTTTTCAATTTTCCAAATTCTTTGTGTGTAGTCAGTGCCTATCAATATTCTATCAAGAGTTTTGTTATCAATTTTTTCAGAATTTTGTGGATAGATGATATTTCGCCCATATTCAGCAATGAGTGAGTTAAAGATGACAAAATTCTTTGCGTAATAGTTGGCCTCGAAATTTCCAAATGCTTGTCCAACGATTTGAGAATCTCCTTTGATACGATTGTTTGAGAAATCTTTGTAAATTGTCTGATTTTTTAATGATGCTGAAGTAAAATTCAAAGATATTTTTTTGAGCTCTAAATTCCACCCATCTTTATTTGCATCGACATCTAAGGCGGGGATATCTTTTGCATAAAGTCGGATAGATAAAAACAAATACAAGAAAAATATATTTAAAGCAACGAAATAAATAGAGTGGTTTTTTGAGTACATTATTTACGTGCCCTTGATCTTTTGTATCCATTCAAATAGTGTTTTTTCAAACCCTTTTTGGGTATGTCTAACAAATTCTAGTGGTTTTTGTAGGTATTTTTGTTTTATCCAGCCACCATATTGATGAGGATAAAGGTAATCTTTAGAATGAGGAAGGATATTTTTAGGAATAGATAAAATTTCTCCATCATTGATAGCCTTAATAGCTTCATTAATTGCATTATATGCGGTATTTGATTTAGGTGAACAGGCGAGATAGATAACACATTCAGAGAGAATGATTCTTGATTCTGGATAGCCTATTTTGGAAACTGCTAACATTGTAGATGTAGCTAGATTGAGTGCATTAGGGTTTGCATTTCCGATGTCTTCACTAGCTAAAATTACGAGCCTTCGTGCTATAAATTCAGGATTTTCTCCTGCACAAATAAGTCTAGCAAGGTAATAAATAGCGGCATTTTCATCGCTTCCACGAATAGATTTTATCATTGCACTGATGAGGTTGTAGTGAGTATCATCTTCGCTGCTACCATCTTTTAGACTAGTAGGACGAAGCATCTTTAAGGTTTGTAAATTTATTTCCTCCACTTCCATCGCTACATCCAATAGGTTAAGCATCGCTCTTGCGTCTCCACCACTAGAATTCACTAAGTATTCTTTGGCTTCCTGAGTGATAATGTGAGGACAACTCTGAAGTACTTTTTCAAGAATACTATTGAGTTGAGTTTTATTTAGTGGAAAAAATTCAAACAATAAAGATCGTGATCTTATCGCATTAGTAAGAGTATAGTATGGATTTTCAGTACTCGCACCCATTATAATAGCCTCTTGATTTTCCATAATGGGGAGTAAAAACTCCTGTTGTGCTTTATTGAGACGATGAACTTCATCAATAAATACAAGAGGTTTCACAAGTGTATTTTTGTATTGTTTAAGTGAAGATCTTAATTCTTCAAGTTTAAAATCGGTTGCATTGAGCTGTAAAAAAGGCTTATCTAGCTTATTTGCAATGACTCTTGCTAACGTTGTTTTGCCACTTCCAGGAGTTCCATAAAAAAAACAATGAGGAAAATTTCCTGATAAAAGAGCGTGTTTTAGAGGAGATTTGTCTCCGAGAATATGCTCTTGTCCAACAAAATCTTCTAAGGTTTTGGGACGAAAAAGATTGGCTAAATTTCTCAATTATAACCTTGACTTATTTTTTAAACAAAATCAATTCATAAGAACTTTGCTTCACACTTACTCTAGTGCCTGAATTTTGAGTCTTTTTTTGCAAATTATCACGGAGTTCTTCGTTGATGTTATCTAATTCGTCTAATTTTTCTTTAAGTCTTAAAATAATATCAACCCCAGCAAGATTAACACCCATATCTCGTGTGAGTCTTAAAATAGTTTTGATTTTATCTATATCTCTTTGAGAATAAAGACGCATCTTTCCATCGGTTCTACCTGGCTCTATAAGTCCTTCTTTTTCGTATTGCCTTAGTGTTTGTGGATGGATTTCTAAAATCTTTGCCACTACACTAATAAGATAGACAGGTTCATCATAGCTATACATTGTTATCCTTTTGTATTTTCATCTGGTAAATATTCTTGCAGATTTTTTTTGAGCTCATCAGAAAGAGAATCTGTATGAGGTAAAACTATATTTGCTTTCAAGAACAAATCTCCCATATGCCCAGATTTTCTATTTTTTACCCCAAGTTCTTTTATCCGAAATCTTTGAGAGTTTTTTGTGTTTGCAGGGATCTTTAAAATCACTTCTTTATAAAGCGTGGGAATGGTGATCTTTCCTCCAAATAATGCAGTTTTTAAAGGCAAATCAAATGTTTTTGTAAGATTGTCATTTTCTCTCTTATATTGATCATCCTCGCTAATAAAGATTTTTAGCAATAAATCTCCCCTACCATTTCTTCCATTTTTCCCTTTCCCTTTTATGCGAATGGTTTCATTATTTGCTATTCCTGCTGGAATTTTAATATCAAAACTATCATTTTGTATGTTTATATGTTGTTTTCCACCAAGCACGGCTGTAGAAAAAGGAATTGTGAGATTTGCCTGAATATTCAAATCAGTTTCAAATCCAAAACCTCCTCCAAAACCAAAGCTATTTGCCCCTGATCCAAATCCTCCAGAGCTTCCAAAGATTTGCGAAAGAATATCATCTAGATTGATACCCTCACTACCTTGATTTCGTGCAAAATCACTAAAATTTTGCCCACCAAATATATTGTCTCCAAATTGATCGTATTGAGCTCGTTTTTTTTCATCACTCAAAATTTCGTAAGCAGCATTGATTTCCTTAAATTTTTCTTCAGCTTCTTTCTCCTTGTTGATATCAGGATGATATTTTCTCGCTAATTTTCTATAGGATTTTTTAATCTCATCAGCACTTGCATTTTCGCTTACTCCAAGTGTTGCATAAAGACTTTTACTCATTTTATCCTCCAAAATCTTTCTTGAAATCTTAAGTTCTATTGTATCATAAAAGTTTAGTATAAGTCAATCAACTTTAATTCATTTAAACTATATCAAAATTATTTGGAACTATTTTTGCTAGAATAAGCCAAATTAAATATATGAACTCGCTGAAGAATTGAAAAAGGATACAGATGCTAAGGAAGCTTGTTTTGTGCTGTTCGTTTATATATGGAGGTGTTGCACTTGCAGATAATGCAAAGAGCCCCCAAGATGCTCTGATGAAAGGTGTTATAAACGGGCATATAGGAGCTTTTTTTCAGCAATCAAGCAAAAAAGACCCTACATATGGGGATATAAATATGTCCTTGTCTTATAAAACTCAAAGATTTATGGGTTATGAAATTGGAGCTGAGACTTGGCTTGTTCCTCGTCTTTATCAGGGTGCAACTGGAGATTTTGATAGAGCACAGGAACTATTTGTATTCACGAAAATTTATGGGGATTTTTACAATCAATACGAGAAATTCAAATTAACAATAGGTCGATATCAAATAAACGAACAATGGATAACCCATAATACCGAGGGTTTGAGTATGAGTTATGATAAGCTAGATAATATTTCATTGCGATTTGTGTGGGCATTTCGGAATGCGTATGTTGAAAATTATTATTTGAGTGGTTTTAGAAAAATGTACGATTGGGCTGGGTCGATTTTATTTCAAGCAGATATTCAAGTTCCTAATGCTCCTGTGAAAATCAAACCTTATCTATATTTTGCACCTGGTGTATTTATTTCCCCTGGAATTGATGTAGATTTGCATTTACCACTCAAATCGGGCATTTATTTTGACAGTCATATCTATTTGTTATCTTATGTTGCTGATAAAAAATATTATGGAACTTCAGGATCAAGTGGTTTGGTGTGGCTAGAAGGACTTATAGGATTAGGAAAAACACAAGTTGGTCTTGGGCTTAGTACGGTTGGAGGAGGAGAAGGTGCGAATAGAATAGATGCTTTTGGAGAACATACCCCATTTGAACGCACAGTTGGTATGTTCTATGGAAATTCGACTACTTTTTATGGATTTGCTAGTGCAAATATCACAGATTATGCAAAAGTTTATGGAGCATTGAGGGGGACTTTTATCAATGGAAAAAATATTCTGAATTGGGAGGCAAAAGTCAATTTTAATCCTCTAAAAGGAGTTGATTTGGGAATAAGTTTATTGGGCGTATCTAATCAAACTGAGGCCATAGGGTATTTTAATGAGAGTAAAAACTATATTATGGGCAGGGGCTTTATTCAGTATAAATTTTAGTTTCGTGTATTATAATTGCTATATATTTTAAATATTGTAGGAGAGTTTTATGAAAAAGTTTATTTTAGGTTCGGTACTTTCTTGTGCTTTTTTTGGTGCAAGTCAGTTAAATGCATTAGAAGTTACAGTTGATCCTTATGGATATCTAGGTGCTCTATATAATCAAGGTATTGAGTCTAGTCCTAGTAGTTATATTGGATTGAGTGCGAGAGCTGGAGCAAATTTTTTACTAGATAATAATTGGAGTTTAGGCCTTGGTGCAATTGGAGCATGGAGCGTATTTAACAATGATTTAACTCCAGGTTCAAATAAGCCATATGTCAATACAGGTGACATTTCAGATGCTTTCATCAAGTATAACACAGATAAATTAAAATTTGCACTTGGAAGATACAATACAGATTTTGCTGAGTTTGATTGGATAGCAGGAAATATTCAAGGTGCTTCAATAAAAATTCACGATAAAGGAATGAATTATTGGGGAATTTTTATGGATTCAATGCTTTATAATGGTTACCAATATAGCGGACAGCAAGGTGCCAGAATCGCTACAGAACTGAACTCTCTTGCGGCCTACAACACAGGGGGTAAAAAAAATAGCTATGTTGGTGGTGAAGTCATTGCCGCTGGAGTGGATTATACTTATAAGGCATTCAGAATTTCTCCTTTTGTACTCATTGACACTCAATTACCAACAAAAACAAAGGGCGTACTTGTTCAAGTCGGTGCTAAGGCTGGTTATGCTACAAGTATAGGTAGTGGCTTTTACTCTACGACACTTCTAAGAGGCATGTTTCAATATGGAGATACAGATGGACTAGCTGGAGATGATGCATCTGGACTTATTTGGATTGATGAAGCTCTTAAATACAAGATGTTTAATTTCGGAGCAGGTTTTTATGCCGTTATAGGAGCGGACAAAAAAGGCTCTCTTTATACCTTCAGCGATAGAACAAGATTTTATGGTAGAGGTATTAACTCTCCAGGTGTTCCAGCAAATTATTTTGCTTACAATACTTTGACAGGTTACATTTTTGGTGGTTTAGAGGTCAATAGGGTGAGATTAGATGCAATGGTAGCATTTGGAAACTATCAGGAATATTCACTAGTGGCAGACTATAAAGTTTGGCAACATAAAAATATGAAATTTAATGCTGGTGCTGGATATGTGTATGCATATTCTTCAAAAGTTGCTAATACTATCGGGAATAGCTCATTGATATTTTTTGGAAAGTTTTCTTACTAGGGCTAAAAAAAGATCTTGTCTTGACGATTTAGGTAGTGTCTTCTAAAATAAAAAATTCGATTTGAAGGATATGAAATGAGGAATAAAGTTTTTAGTTCATTTGTGTTAGCAGGAGCTCTTTTAAGTAGTGCCAACGCGGTCGATTTTAAACCATTTGGTCATATTGGGGCGACTTTTAACAAAGGTTTTTCAAATGGCAATCAAGCATTTGATTACTCAAATGGTGAATATAAAAATGCTGATTACTCTGGATTGACAGCTCAACTAGGTTTAGATGTGGGATTTGGAAATCTTCATATCGGTGCAGCTGGTTGGGGTGGATATGGGTTTTATGGAAGCCCAAAAAATTATGAAGATGGTTACACATATGCAGAAGCAAGATATACCAAAAAATACGGCGACCTATCTGATTTGTATGTGAAATATGATGGTGAAATACAGTTAGCTGTAGGTCGTTTTGATACAGAGTTTTTACAATCCGACTGGATAGCTGGACACACTCAAGGGGTGGCTGCTAAGTGGGATAGTAAGTATTTTGGTATTTGGGTAACTTGGGTAAATGATTATGCTACTTACGGTTATCAACCAAATAGATTTGGTTCTGAAATAAATAGTTTTGATCGATACTCTTCTAGCTTCAGTCATTTTAATATTGGAAAAAATGATTTACTTGCTGGTGGGATTAATGTTGATTTAGGTTTCTTGAAAATTGATCCATTTGTGCATTATTGGCTCGGTGGATATGGTTATTATAATAATGATGAGACTAATACAAATACCCATTCTATGATTCAAGCAGGTACAAAGGTTGCTCTAGAATTTGGAGATGACGCTAGTATCAAATCTATCACTTCTGGTAGGATTTTGTGGCAGAATATATTGGGTGTGAACAACGATGATACTTTTTTATTCTGGGCAGATGAAGAAGTTAGATTTAAAGATATGGTTAAAGTAGGTGCTGGATGGTATTCTGTGGGCAAAAAAAATGGCATCTATACCATCAATGACAGAAGTCGATTTTACGGAGTAACTTACTTGACTCCTGGCACCTATAGTTATTTTGGTCAAGATGCTAGTAGTTGGTATGTTTTTGCCGGGTTTGAGAGTGAGGTTATCAATTTTGATTTACTTTATGCAAATGGCGATTACAACGAGTTTTCTGCCATTGTTTCTTGGAATGTTTTCAAAGCAAAAAATAACCTAGCTCTCCAGATTGGTGGAGGTTATGTGAGTAATGGATTCCAATCAAAAACCGCTCAACAAAATAACGCTGTTGTATTTGCCAAATTATCTTTTTAGTAATTTAACTTATCAAGCCTCTAATAAGAGTGCTTGATAGGATTTTATCTTTTGTTTTCCTTTGTGTTTTTATTTATAATTGATGTACCACTCGTATACTTCTTTGATTCCTTGTTTAAGTGTTATTTTTGGTTTCCAACCCATTAAATTGAGCTTAGAGGTATCTAAAAGTTTTTGATAGGTTCCATCTGGTTTAGAAGTATCATAAATTATTTGTCCTTCAAAACCCACAATATCTTTTATCAAATTTGCTAGTTCAGAGATACTCACATCATTTCCATATCCTATATTGATATGTGTATTGCGGATTTCTTTAGAGTTGTCTATCAGATCGGCAAAATCGATATTTTCCATAATATGAATACAGGCTTCTGCCATATCAGAACTATGTAAAAATTCCCTCCTAGGTTTTCCACTACCCCATACGGTTACCGAATTTGATTGATTCAGCTTGGCTTCATAAAATTTTCTTATCAGGGCAGGGAGTACGTGAGAATTATTGAGATCAAAATTATCGTTTTGACCATAAAGGTTTGTTGGCATTACGGAAATAAAATTACAACCATACTGCAGGTTAAAGGCCTCGCACATTTTAAGTCCAGCAATTTTGGCAATAGCATATGGTTCGTTTGTGTACTCAAGTGCATCTGTGAGTAAATATTCTTCTTTCATGGGCTGGGTGGCATTCTTGGGATAAATGCAGCTTGACCCCAAGAAAAGTAGCTTTTTCACTTTGTTCTTATGCGCACTGTAAAGAATGTTATTTTGAATCATTAGGTTCTGATAGATAAAATCTGCACGATAAGTGTTATTTGCAACGATACCTCCTACTTTTGCCGCTGCCAAAAAAACATATTCAGGTTTTTCTTTTTTGAAAAATTCTTCTACTTTTATTGCATCAATCAGATCAAGATCAGATCGTGTTTTTAACACAAGATTATTATAACCCTTTGACAAAAGAGTTTTTGTGATAGCTGATCCAACTAGTCCATTGTGACCTGCTACAAAAATTTTAGAATCCAATTCCATTTTTATCCTTGATATAAGTATTTTTTAGAGCTTAGAGTATCAAATTATTCAAAATAGCTTAAAATTTCATAGCCACCTTGTTGGAGATACTTGTCTTTTTGAACGAGTTTGACATCTGAGTACATCATATCTTTTATGAGATCTTTTAGTTCATATTCTGGAATCCACCCTAGCTTACTTTTTGCTTTACTTGCATCCCCTATGAGAAGTTCGACTTCTGTTGGGCGAAAATAGCGTTCATCCACGTTTATAACTTCTTTGCCTATAGGGAGTTGAAAATCCTTATCTTCACATTTTGTGACATAACCTTTTTCATTGATGCCTTCACCTTGAAACTCAATACCAATACCAACTTCTTGAAATGCCAATTTTACGAATTCTCTAACTTCGGTTGTGATACCTGTGGCTATAACCCAGTCCTCAGCTTCTTTGGATTGGAGAATCATCCACATCATTCTTATATAATCTTTGGCATGTCCCCAATCTCTTTTTGCAGATAAATTCCCAAGATAAAGTTTATCTTGAAGACCAAGTGCTATTTTTGCTACTCCTCGAGTTATTTTTCGAGTTACAAAAGTTTCTCCTCTTATGGGGCTTTCGTGATTAAATAAAATGCCATTACTAGCAAATATGTTGTAAGCTTCTCGATAATTCACAGTGATCCAATAAGCATATAGTTTTGCACAAGCATAGGGAGAACGTGGATAAAATGGTGTACTTTCTTTTTGAGGAATCTCTTGAACTTTGCCAAATAATTCGCTTGTAGAAGCTTGGTATATTTTTGTTTTTTCTTTTAGACCTAAAAGTCTCACTGCTTCAAGTATTCTTAAAGTGCCTATACCATCTGCATTTGCTGTGTATTCAGGAGTTTCAAATGAAACCGCTACGTGGCTCATAGCAGCTAAATTATAAATTTCATCAGGTTGGACTTCCTGAATAATGCGAGTTAGATTCATTGAATCTGTCATATCTCCATAATGCAAGATAAAATCACGATTTTTAATATGGGGATCTTGATAAAGATGATCTATCCTATCGGTATTAAACAATGAGCTTCTACGTTTAATACCGTGAACTAAATAACCTTTCTTAAGCAAAAATTCTGCTAAATATGCCCCATCTTGTCCTGTTATACCCGTAATTAATGCAACTTTCATCTATATCCTTGCTAGATTGTTTGGGTAATTTTAACACAACAAACTTTAAAATTTGAGACTTCCAACTTGTTATGCTTTTAATAATTGGACTTTAAGATCTTTGAAAAACCATCTTTTAATATCTGTGTATTAAATTAAACTATTGCTAATTGAAGCCTAGCATTTTTGAAAACTCCTGCACCCACTATAATATTGCTAGTTGAGGTTTAGCATCTTTGAAAATCATCTTCAACTCTCAGAATGTCATCTTCACCCAGATATTCACCAACTTGCACTTCAATAACAACAAGATCAATTTTTCCTCTATTTTCTAATCGATGCAATTGCCCCATCGGGATATAGGTAGATTCGTTTGCTTTAAGAAAAATTTCTTTATCCCCACTTCTAACGTTCGCACTTCCGCTCACCACAATCCAGTGTTCATTTCGATGAAAATGTTTTTGCAAACTCAGACGACATTTAGGTTTGACAACAATTTGTTTGATTTTATAATAAGATGACTCTAATAGAACACTATAGTTTCCCCAAGGTCTGTAAGCTGTGGTATGGATTTGAGTTAATTCAGGCCGAGTTTTTTTGAGTTCTGCAACGATTTCTTTTATGGCTTGAGACTGCCCTTTTTTTGCTAAAAGCAATGAGTCGTTTGTATCTACCACAATTATATCTTTTAAGCCAATAGTTGCCACAAATTTATCTGAAAGAATAAAATTATTTTGGCTATCTTTTGCAATAATTTGATTTCTTGAAGCATTTCCTTGAGAATCTTTTACCCATTCATCATTTAAAGATTCAAAACTCCCTACATCATTCCAAGCAAAATCTCCAACAACGCATTTGATTTTTTTACTTTTTTCCATCAGGGCATAATCAATGCTGATTTCAGGAATATTTTCAGAAAGCTTAGGGTTTATGCGAGTATATATTTCATTGTGATCTGAATTTTCATATGCCATAACACAAGAGTCATAAACCTCTTTTGAATACTTTTGGAGTTCATTCAAAAATACAGAGACCTTAAAACAAAACATTCCACTATTCCAAAAATGCTTACCATCTTCAAGATATTTCTGAGCAAGTTTTAAATCAGGCTTTTCAGTAAAGTTTCTGACATTGTTATTTTTCTCACACTCTATATAGCCATAACCAGTATGGGGGTTTGAGGGTTTGATTCCAAATGTCACTAGATAACCATTTTTAGCATATTCTATCGCTTTTTCTATAGCTTGTTGATAGGCTTTGAAATCCTTGATGAGATGATCACTTGGTAGAGCTAAAATAATTTCATCTTCTCCGTATTTTGATATTACATCTAATGCACTCAAGCAAAGAGCTGGAGCGGTGTTTTTCCCGAGTGTTTCTAAAATATAATTTTGTATTTCAATATCGGCTTCTTTGGATTGATCTTGTGCAAGGAAATAATTTGTCTCATTTGCTATAATTTGAAAATGCGCATTGTGAGATTTAATAAATGGACGATTCCTAAGGAGGGTTTGTATAAAAAACGAACCATTCTCTAAGAGTGGGGCGAACTGTTTTGGTAATAAAGATCGAGATAAAGGCCAAAGCCTAGTACCTGAACCACCACAAAGTATTGCTATTGTCATAAATACAGTATCCTAAATTTTAAATTTATAATTACAAATGTCCTAAAACATTAGCTTGAATCTAAATAACTATGAATTATATATTAAAATTCAGGAAAATTTATCAACAAAATAATCAAATCAAGTTCTTTTCTAATTTCCCCATTTTTTATGAAGCACTTGACAAAGCGAGTGGAATTTTAATATAATTCCGCCCTTGCTTTAATAAATCGCAAGTTGTTTAATTTAAGTCGCTGGTTTAGCTCAGTTGGTAGAGCAGCTGCCTTGTAAGCAGCAGGTCGGGGGTTCAAGTCCCTTAACCAGCTCCATTCAAACCTTAAACAGAATTCTCTGATTTCAGTGTTTGACCAGTGTTAATTAACTATAATTCAGCTATTGGGTGAGATACTCAAGTGGCCAACGAGGGCAGACTGTAAATCTGCTGACTATGTCTTCCGTGGTTCGAATCCACGTCTCACCACCACTAGTATCTAGTGCTGCTTTATAGTTTGCAAGATGCGGGAATAGCTCAGTTGGCTAGAGCATCAGCCTTCCAAGCTGAGGGTCGCGGGTTCGAGCCCCGTTTCCCGCTCCATTTTAACTGGGAGCTGAACTTCTTAAAACTAAAATGTTTTTATAGCTCCAAACTTGCCCATATAGCTCAGGGGTAGAGCACTTCCTTGGTAAGGAAGAGGTCGGCGGTTCAATTCCGCTTATGGGCTCCAGTTTTTCTAGGATTTTGATATTTGTATTTTTAAAGTATTGTTTAACATTACTATAAGGACACTTTTATTAAAATCAAAACTCAAATTTATTTTAGGAGAAAACAATGGCGAAGGAAAAATTTGTCAAGAATAAACCCCATGTCAATATTGGGACAATTGGACACGTAGATCATGGTAAAACTACTCTAAGTGCCGCTATTTCTGCTGTTTTGTCTCTAAAAGGTCTTGCAGAAATGAAAGACTATGATAATATAGACAATGCCCCAGAAGAAAAAGAAAGAGGTATCACAATTGCAACATCTCATATTGAATATGAGACAGAAAATAGACATTATGCACACGTAGATTGTCCTGGACACGCAGACTATGTTAAAAATATGATCACAGGTGCGGCTCAAATGGATGGAGCTATCTTGGTTGTATCTGCAGCAGATGGTCCTATGCCACAAACTAGAGAGCATATACTTCTTTCTAGACAAGTTGGAGTTCCATATATTGTAGTATTTTTAAATAAACAAGATATGGTCGATGATCAAGAGTTACTTGATTTGGTTGAAATGGAAGTTAGAGAACTTTTGAGTGCTTATGAATTTCCTGGTGATGATACTCCTATTGTAGCTGGATCTGCTTTGAAGGCACTAGATGAAGCAAAATCTGGAAATGTTGGAGAGTGGGGAGAGAAAGTATTGAAGCTCATGGCTGAAGTTGACAGATATATACCAACTCCAGAGAGAGATACCGATAAGACTTTCTTGATGCCTGTGGAAGATGTGTTTTCTATCGCTGGCCGTGGAACTGTTGTTACAGGTAGAATTGAAAGAGGCGTTGTAAAAGTTGGAGATGAAGTAGAAATTGTTGGTATTAGAGATACTCAGAAAACTACTGTTACTGGCGTTGAAATGTTTAGAAAAGAACTAGACAAAGGTGAGGCTGGTGATAACGTCGGTGTTCTTTTAAGAGGAACTAAAAAAGAAGAAGTTGAAAGAGGTATGGTTTTATGTAAGCCTGGCTCTATTACACCACACAAAAAATTTGAGGGTGAAATTTATGTCCTTTCAAAAGAAGAGGGTGGTAGACATACTCCATTCTTTGATAACTATAGACCACAATTCTATGTTAGAACTACAGATGTGACTGGTGCAATCAGATTGCCACAAGGTGTTGAAATGGTTATGCCTGGAGACAATGTGAAAATCAATGTAGAATTGATAAGCCCTATTGCTTTGGAACTAGGAACTAAGTTCGCTATCAGAGAAGGTGGTAGAACTGTTGGTGCTGGTGTTGTAACCAAGATTATTGAATAATATAATTAGGAAATAAAATGAAGGTTAAAATAGGGCTAAAATGTTCTGAATGTGGTGATATTAACTACAGCACAACAAAAAACGCTAAAACAAATACAGAAAAACTGGAGCTCAAAAAGTTCTGCCCTAGGCTTAATAAACATACCGTCCATAAGGAAGTTAAGCTAAAAAGCTAGGAATTTCCTAGCTTATAGGTCAGTAGCTCTAATGGTAGAGCATCGGTCTCCAAAACCGAGTGTTGGGGGTTCGAGTCCCTCCTGGCCTGCCATTTTTAAATTGGGCTATAATTTAGAAGTGAGATTTTATGAAAAAAATATTTACATATTATAGATTGGCTAAAGAAGAATTATCGAAGGTAATTTTTCCTACAAAAGAGCAAATAAGGAATGCTTTGATATCGGTAGTCATTGTGGTAACCGTTATTACTTTGTTCTTGGCATTGGTTGATCTTATTTTGTCTGCTTCTGTATCTAGTATTCTGTAAGTAGGAGAGTTTATGTCATTAGATTGGTATGCTATACAGACTTATTCAGGTAGTGAGCAGGCTGTTAAAAGGGCAATTGAGAATATTGTTAAAGAGAGTCAAATCGGTGATCGATTGAAGGAAATTGTTGTTCCTACAGAAGATATCATTGATGTTTCTAAAAAAACTAAAAATAAAGTCACAGAGCAAAGTTTGTACCCTGGCTATGTTTTTATAAAAGTTGATTTGGATACTGCTCTTTGGCATAAAATACAATCTTTGCCAAAGGTAGCGCGATTTATAGGTGAGAGTAAAAAACCGACCCCCTTAGGAGAAGCTGATATTAATCATATTCTCGAAAAAGTGAAAAATCGTGCCGCTCCTAAACCAAAAATCTCTTTTGATTCTGGTGAAGTGGTGAGGATTGTAGAAGGACCTTTTGCGAATTTTACAGCAACAGTTGAGGAATACGATATTGAACATAGAAAACTCAAGTTGAATGTTTCTATTTTTGGTAGAAATACTCCTATAGAAATACTATATTCACAAGTAGAAAAAATAGTATAAAATAAAGATATTTTTAAGGAAATGATATGGCAAAGAAAGTTGTTGGTGAATTAAAACTTCAAATCCCTGCTGGTAAGGCGAATCCTTCACCACCTGTAGGACCTGCTCTTGGTCAAAGAGGTGTGAATATTATGGAGTTTTGTAAGGCATTTAATGAGAAAACAAAGGATATGGGGAGCTTTAATATTCCGGTTGTTATCACAATTTATCAGGATAAGAGCTTTACTTTTATCACTAAAAAGCCTCCTGTAACGGATTTGATAAAAAAGACTGCGAATGTTTCAAAAGGTTCAGATAATCCTTTAAAAAATAAGATTGCTAAACTCACTCAAGCACAGCTTGAAGAGATTGCAAATCTTAAAATGGAAGATTTAAACGCAAATACTCTTGATGCGGCTAAAAAAATTGTAGCTGGTAGTGCGAGAAGTATGGGTGTGGAAATTGTTGATTGATTTAAAATAATTTAATTGATTGGAGTTTATGGTATGGAAAAAAAGGTAGCCAAAAGATTGCAAGGTTTGCTTTCAAAAATCGATAGTAATCGCACGTATGATATAAGCACTGGAGTGAGCACAATTAAAACTTTAGCTTCTGCGAAGTTTGATGAAACTGTTGAATTATCTCTTAAGCTTGGCGTTGACCCAAGACATGCCGATCAAATGATAAGAGGTGCTGTTGTATTGCCTCATGGTACTGGTAAAAAAGTAAGAGTTGCTGTTTTTGCAAAGGGACTCAAAGCTGATGAAGCTAGAAAGGCTGGAGCGGATGTGGTTGGTGATGATGATTTAGCAGAAGAGATTAAAAATGGTAATTTAAACTTTGATATGGTTATAGCTACACCTGATATGATGGCACTTGTTGGAAAGGTTGGTAGAATACTTGGACCAAAAGGATTGATGCCAAATCCTAAAACAGGAACAGTAACCATGGATGTCACAAAGGCTGTAACGAATGCAAAAAGTGGTCAGGTGAATTTTAGGGTTGATAAAAAGGGAAATATTCATGCTCCTATAGGGAAAGTGAGTTTTGCTGAAGATAAAATTAAAGAAAATATGCTAGAATTGGTAAAAATGGTCAATCGACTTAAGCCTGCAAGTGCAAAAGGAAAATATATCAGGGGTGGTGTTTTGTCATTGACAATGTCACCTTCTATTAAGATTGATTCTCAAGAACTTATGGACGTAAAATAGATTAAGCTAGATAGATTGTAGTTTTATCTTTAGATTGAAGACAACAAGGGCCATGCTTAATTGAGAAATCGCCTTGTAGAAGTCTAGTCTAGAAAGGAGGAAAAATGACCAAAAACGAAAAAACTCAAATGGTTGAGCATTTAAGTTCAGAGTTTAAGAATGCTTCTACTTTGCTTGTTTGCTATTATAAGGGTCTAACTGTAAAGAGTTTGGATGAACTTAGAAAATCTGCAAGAGCTCAAGATATTAAGGTACAAGTGATTAAAAATACTTTAGCTAAGATTTCTATGAATAACGCTGATTATCCTGATTTAGACTTAAAAGATACCAATATCTTTCTTTGGGGAAACGATCAAATAGCGTTGTCAAAGTTAGCTGCAAAGTTTGGTGAGTCAAATAAGGATAAGTTTGCAATTAAAACTGGATGTTTTGATGGAAAGAAAGTCGAGCTAGATCATATTATGGCTATTTCTAAATTGCCTAGTAGAGATGAGCTTATTGGTATGCTTTTGTCTGTTTGGACAGCTCCAGCAAGATATTTTGTCACTGGATTAGATAATCTAAGAAAGCAAAAAGAACAAGAATAAAAAATAAGGAGATTATTATGGCTATCACAAAAGAAGACGTTTTGGATTATATTGGAGGTCTATCAGTTCTTGAATTATCAGAACTTGTTAAAGCCTTTGAAGAGAAGTTTGGAGTGAGTGCAGCTCCCACTGTTGTTGCTGGTGCAGCTGCTGCTGGTGGTGCAGTCGCAGAAGAGAAAACAGAGTTTAATGTTGTTTTACTTGATAGCGGAGCTAATAAAATCAATGTTATCAAAGCTGTTAGAGAAATTACTGGTCTTGGGCTTAAAGAGGCCAAAGATGCTACAGAGAATACACCTCACAATATTAAAGAGGGTGTTAATAAAGAAGATGCTGAAGCCTTCAAGAAAAAACTTGAGGAAGCTGGTGCTAAGGTTGAAATCAAATAATTTTGAGCACCGATGTTTAGTTTTTTGCCCAAAGAATAGAGTTTTCTATTTTTTGGGCTATTTGTATTTATAGACACTCCAAATGATTCTATCTATATTGAGGTAGGCTTATTTGGAGTGTTTGACTCTTCTTAAATTCCACTGAGCGAAGGTTAAAGTTATGCCAACAAAAGTTAAAACAAAAAATAGATTACGAATAGATTTTACAAAGCTACCACAGAGTTTGGAAGTACCAAATTTGTTATTACTGCAACGAGATAGTTATGATTCATTTTTGTCTCCTAAAGATGATAGAGAAAGTGGAATAGAAAAAGTTTTTAAATCAATATTTCCTATCCAAGATGCACAGAATAGAATTACCTTAGAGTATGCTGGATGTGAATTTGGAAAACCAAAATATACCATCAGGGAAGCGATGGAGAGAGGGATTACTTATGCAATTCCCCTAAAAATAAAAGTCAGACTCATTTTGTGGGACAAGGATGAAAAAGGAGAAAAAACAGGCATCAGAGACATTAAAGAACAGAGTATATTCATTCGTGAAATTCCCTTGATGACCGATCGAACATCTTTTATTATAAATGGCGTTGAGAGAGTTGTAGTAAATCAATTGCATAGAAGTCCAGGTGTTATTTTTAAAGAAGAAGAATCTAGTTCTTCTTTGAATAAGCTTATTTATACAGGACAAATTATTCCTGATAGAGGTTCTTGGCTCTATTTTGAATATGATGCTAAGGATACTTTATTTGTTAGAATTAATAAGCGTAGAAAAGTTCCTGTTACAATACTTTTTAGAGCAATGGGATATAGCAGAGAAGATATTGTAAAGATTTTTTATCCTCTCTTAAGGGTTAGATTTGAGAAAGATAAATATCTTATACCTTTTAATCCAAGTGATTTTGATGGTAGAATTGAGTTTGATATTAAAGATGCTAACGGAGATATTGTTATTCCAGCAGGAAAAAGACTTACTCCTAAGAAAGCTAAGGAATTGCAAGACAAAGGACTTGAGTGGATTGAATATCCTTCAGAAATTTTACTAAATCGTCATCTAGCAGAGTCCGTAGTGGATAAAAAGACAGGTGAAGTCATACTTAATACTCTTGTACAACTTGACGAGGGCAAACTTAAGAAATTAAAAGAATCAAAAATTAAAGAATTCACGATTGCTAATGATTTAGCCTTAGGATTTGATAACTCGATTATTAATTCATTTGTTGCAGATGCCGAGTCTTTAAGATTACTCAAACAAACAGAGAAAATAGATGATGAGAATGATTTGGCAGCTATCAGGATTTATAAGGTTATGAGACCCGGAGAACCTGTAACCAAAGACGTTGCGAAGCAGTTTGTCAAACAATTATTTTTTGAACCAGAAAGATATGATTTGACCCGAGTGGGTAGAATGAAGATGAATCATAAACTTGGTTTAAATGTTCCTGATTATGTGACAGTTCTCACTCACGAAGATGTAATAGAAACAGTAAAATATTTAGTAAAAGTCAAGAATGGTCAAGGTAGGATTGATGATAGAGATCATCTTGGAAATAGAAGAATAAGATCTATTGGTGAGTTGCTTGCAAATGAGCTTCATACAGGTCTCGTTAAGATGCAAAAAGCCATTAGAGATAAACTAACAACAATGAGTGGTGCTTTTGATACGATAATGCCACATGATTTGATTAACTCGAAGATGATTACAAGCACTATTATGGAGTTTTTTACTGGAGGACAGCTTTCGCAGTTTATGGATCAGACCAATCCACTTTCTGAAGTCACACACAAAAGAAGACTTTCAGCACTTGGAGAAGGTGGATTAGTCAAAGACAGGGTTGGTTTTGAAGCAAGAGATGTTCATCCTACTCATTATGGAAGAATTTGTCCTATAGAGACTCCAGAGGGTCAAAATATCGGTTTGATTAATACTCTTTCTACATTCACCAGAGTGAATGATTTAGGCTTTATAGAGGCTCCTTATAAAAAAGTTATCAATGGCAAGGTGACTGATGAGATTGTATATCTCACAGCTACACAAGAAGATGGACATATTATTGCTCCAGCGAGTGCAAAAATAAACGATAAGGGCATGATTGTTGAAGATTTGATTGAGACAAGGGTTGGTGGAGAAATTATGCTCAATGAAAAAGGTAAAGTTACTTTGATTGACCTTAGTCCTAGAATGCTTGTAGGAGTTGCAGCTTCATTGATACCGTTTTTGGAACACGATGATGCAAATAGAGCCTTGATGGGATCAAATATGCAACGTCAAGCTGTGCCGTTATTACGTCCAGATGCACCTATTGTAGGAACAGGTATAGAGAGAATCATTGCTAGAGATTCTTGGGAAGCCATCAAAGCCAATAGAAGTGGTGTTGTTGAAAAAGTAGATGCTAGAAATATTTATATTTTGGGTGAAGATGAAAATGGTGCATATATTGATTCATATTCGTTACAAAAAAATCTACGAACCAATCAAAATACTAGTTTCACTCAAAAGCCTATCGTTCAAATGGGAGATGTGATTCAAAAAGATCAGGTAATTGCAGATGGTCCTAGTATGGATAATGGAGAATTAGCTTTAGGAAAAAATATTCGTGTTGCATTTATGCCTTGGAATGGTTATAACTTTGAAGATGCGATTGTTGTGAGTGAGAAAGTAATCAAAGAAGATGCTTTTACCTCGATTCATATTTATGAGAAAGAAATTGAGGCAAGAGAACTCAAACATGGAATAGAAGAGATAACTTCAGATATTCCCAATGTTAGAGAAGAAGAAATTGCTCATTTAGATGGAAGTGGTATCGTAAAAATTGGAACTTACGTGAGTGGTGGGATGATTTTGGTTGGAAAGGTTTCTCCAAAAGGCGAAGTAAAACCCACACCTGAAGAAAGACTTTTAAGAGCTATCTTTGGAGAAAAAGCAGGACATGTTGTCAATAAGTCTTTGTATTGCCCACCTTCATTGGAGGGAACAGTTGTTGATGTGAAAATATTTACCAAGAAGGGTTATGAAAAAGATTCTAGAGCCATCAGTGCTTACGAAGAGGAGAAAGCAGTTCTAGATATTGAACATCACGATAGACTTACAATGCTTAATCGAGAAGAAATGCTTCGAATTAGTTTGATGCTTTCTAAAGAAAAATTAGATTCGGATGCACTCATCAATGAAAAAAAATACAAAAAAGGGGATATGATTCCTAAAGATGAGATTGCCAATATCAATCGATTTGCACTCAATAGCTTGATTAAAAGCTATTCAAAAGCCGTTCAAGCTCAATATGAACAAATCAAAACCAACTTCTTGGAACAGAAAAAAACACTTGGAGAAGAGCATGAAGAAAAACTTTCTATTTTAGAAAAAGATGATATCCTCCCAAGCGGTGTTGTTAAGCAAGTCAAAATATATATTGCCACAAAGAGGAAGTTAAAAGTTGGAGATAAAATGGCTGGAAGACACGGGAATAAGGGTATTGTTTCAAATATTGTTCCTGCTGTTGATATGCCTTATACTTCAGATGGGGAACCTGTTGATATTGTTTTAAACCCCTTAGGTGTTCCTAGCCGTATGAATATTGGGCAAATACTTGAAGTCCATTTAGGACTAATTGGAAAACAATTTGGTCATCAACTTTTAGAGATTTTAGAAGAGCAAAAAGGTGCTTTTGTTAAAATCCTTAGAAGCAAAATGTTAGAAATAGCAGAAATGGTCAATCAAAGTGAGCCTGATATTATTGAAGTCCTAAAAAAATGTTCCGATCAAGAATTGCTTGATTATGCAAGAGATTGGAGCAATGGAGTGAAGTTTGCCATTCCTGTTTTTGAGGGAATTTCTCAAGAAAAATTCAATAAGTTATTTGAAATGGCAAAAATTGCCACTGATGGAAAGATAACTCTATATGATGGCAAAACAGGCGAAAAAATGAGAGAGAGAGTCAATGTCGGCTATATGTATATGCTCAAACTCCATCACCTTGTAGATGAAAAAGTTCACGCAAGAAGCACAGGACCTTATTCGCTCGTTACCCAGCAACCAGTTGGAGGTAAGGCTTTATTTGGTGGGCAAAGATTTGGAGAGATGGAAGTATGGGCACTAGAAGCTTATGGGGCAGCTCACACACTTAAAGAGATGCTTACTGTAAAATCAGATGATGTCAAAGGAAGAGAAAACGCTTATAAAGCAATTACAAAGGGTGAACATGTTGGTGAATCTGAAATACCCGAAACATTCTATGTTCTGACAAAAGAACTTCAGTCTTTGGCTTTAGATGTGAATATTTTTGGTGATGACACAGATGAAGATGGAAACCCTAAGCCAATATTTGTAAAAGAGGAGGATAGACCTAAGGATTTCAGTTCTTTTCAGTTGGTTTTGGCAAGTCCAGAGAAAATTCACTCCTGGAGTCATGGCGAAGTTAAAAAGCCTGAAACTATAAATTACAGGACGCTCAAACCAGAACGAGATGGCTTGTTTTGTACAAAGATTTTTGGGCCTGTTCGTGATTATGAGTGTTTGTGTGGCAAATACAAAAAACCTCGATATAAAGGGATTGTTTGTGAAAAATGTGGAGTTGAAGTTACGAGTTCTAAAGTTCGTAGATCTAGAATGGGGCATATTGAACTTGTAACACCAGTTGCCCACATTTGGTATGTAAGCTCACTTCCAAGTAGGATTGGCACACTGCTTGGTGTTAAAATGAAAGATTTAGAAAGAGTGCTTTATTATGAAGCATATATCGTAAAAGATCCAGGCGAAGCATTTTATGATAATGAATCCACAAAACCTGTTATGAAGTACGATGTCTTAAATGAAGAGCAATACCAGAATATCTACCAAAGATTTGAAGATAAAGGATTTATCGCTCAAATGGGCGGTGAAGCAGTAAAGGAGTTATTAGAACAACTTGATTTGACTGTGTTGCTGCAAAATCTCAGAGAGGAAGTAAAAGGTACAAATTCCGAAGCGAAAAAGAAGACTATTGTTAAAAGGTTAAAGGTAGTAGAAAGCTTTTTGAATTCTGGCAATCGTCCAGAGTGGATGATGCTCACCGTGTTGCCTGTATTGCCTCCTGACTTAAGGCCTCTTGTTGCACTTGATGGTGGAAAATTTGCTGTAAGCGATGTGAATGATTTGTATCGAAGAGTTATCAATAGAAATCAGAGATTGAAACGATTGATGGAATTAGATGCCCCTGAAATCATCGTTAGAAATGAAAAGAGAATGCTTCAAGAGGCAGTAGATGCGTTGTTTGATAATGGAAGAAACGCAAATGCCGTTAAAGGTGCAAACAAAAGACCTTTAAAATCTCTTTCTGAAATTATCAAAGGCAAACAAGGTAGGTTTAGACAAAATCTTCTTGGAAAACGTGTGGATTTTTCAGGAAGAAGCGTTATTGTTGTAGGACCAAACCTCAGAATGGATCAGTGTGGATTGCCCAAGAATATGGCCTTAGAACTTTTCAAGCCACATCTTTTGGCAAAACTTGAAGAAAAGGGCTATGCCACAACATTAAAACAAGCTAGAAAAATGATTGAGCAAAAAACAAATGAAGTTTGGGAATGTCTGCAACAAATTGTAGAGGGTTATCCAGTATTACTTAACCGTGCCCCAACATTGCACAAACAATCCATACAGGCTTTCCACCCCAAATTGATTGACGGAAAGGCAATTCAGCTTCACCCACTTGTTTGTTCAGCATTCAATGCGGATTTTGACGGGGATCAAATGGCAGTTCACGTTCCTCTTTCTCAGGAGGCTATTGCCGAATGTAAAATATTAATGTTGAGTCCTATGAATATTCTATTGCCTGCTAGTGGTAAAGCAGTAGCCGTCCCTAGTCAGGATATGGTTTTGGGCTTGTATTATCTTTCTTTGGAGAGAAATGGAGTTAAAGGTGAGCATAAACTATTTGGCAATATCAATGAGATTATGATAGCAATTGATTCAGATGAGCTAGATATTAATGCTAAAATTCGTACCGTCATTGAACGTAGGGTATTGCATACAACCGCAGGTAGATTGATTTTAAAATCAATTTTACCTGATTTTGTTCCTGTGAATCTATGGAATAAGGTAATGAAAAAGAAAGATATTAGTGCTCTTATTGACTATGTTTATAAAGAAGGCGGTATTGGCATGACTGCCACTTTCTTGGATAATCTTAAGAATTTAGGCTTCCAATACGCAACCAAAGCGGGAATTTCAATTTCTGCAGCTGATATTATTGTTCCTCAGGACAAACAAAAAGCTGTGGATGTAGCAAAAAATGAAGTTAAAAAAATTCAAGCTCAATACGATCAAGGTTTATTAACCGAGCAAGAAAGATACAATAAAATCATAGATATTTGGACAGACACAAATAATAAGATGAGTAAAGAGATGATGGCTTTGGTGGAAGCTGATAAAGGTGGATTCAACTCTATTTATATGATGGCAGATTCTGGTGCAAGAGGTTCTGCCGCTCAGATTAGACAGCTTTCAGCTATGAGGGGATTGATGGCAAAACCAGATGGTACTATTATTGAGACTCCAATTATTTCAAACTTTAAAGAGGGATTGAATGTTTTGGAATACTTTAACTCCACTCACGGAGCTAGAAAAGGTCTTGCTGATACCGCTCTTAAGACAGCAAACGCAGGGTATTTAACAAGAAAGCTTATTGATGTTTCTCAGAATGTTAAGGTTATTATGGAGGACTGTGGAACCCACGAAGGTATTGAAATCACTGACATTACAGTGGGTAGTGAGCTTATTGAACCATTAGAAGAAAGAATCTTTGGTAGGGTATTAGCTGAAGATATTATTGATCCGATCACAAGTGAGATTCTTCTAAGTGCGGGAACTCTTATTGATGAAGAGAAAGCCAAAAAAATCACAGAATCTGGAGTTAAATCAGCCATTATCAGAACACCTGTTACTTGTAAAGCTCAAAAAGGTGTTTGTGCAAAATGTTATGGACTCAATCTTGGCGAAGGCAAAATGTCAAAACCTGGAGAAGCGGTGGGCGTTATTGCAGCTCAATCTATTGGTGAGCCAGGAACACAGCTTACACTTAGAACATTCCACGTAGGAGGAACTGCTTCTAGAAGTCAAGAAGAGAGAGAAATCTTGGCAGAAAAAGAAGGATTTATTAGATATTATAATCTCAAGACCTATAGGAACAAAGAAGGTAAAAATATCGTCGCTAACAGAAGAAATGCAGCTGTATTGGTTGTAGAACCTAAAATAAAGGCTCCATTTGATGGGGTACTTAAGATTGATAATGTCCATGATGAAGTGATTGTGAGTGTCAATAGTGACAAACAAGAAGCAAAATTTATTTTAAGAAAAGGTGATGTCGCTAAACCAAATGAGCTTGCTGGGGTTAGCGGCAAGATTGAAGGTAAAATATTCTTACCATATAGTAGCGGACATCGTGTCAAATCAGGTGGAAGCATAGTTGATATCATAAAAGATGGTTGGAATATCCCAAATCGTATTCCTTATGCAAGTGAGATTGTCGTAGATGATAATGCACCAATTGCTCAAAAAATCTATGCAAAAGAGAAGGGTATTGTTAAATACTACACGTTAGAAGCAGATCATTTACAGAGAAATAAAGATATCAAGCAAGGGCATATCGTAAAGGAAAAAGGTATTTTTGCAGTCGTTGCTGATGAAAATGGCAGAGAAGCTATCAGGCATTATTTAGCAAGAAGTTCAAGAATATTGGTGAGTGATAATAGCGAAGTTGATTCAAAAACATTGCTTGCAGAGCCTGAATCTGATATTAAAAATGTCATCGCACTTTGGGATCCTTATAACAACCCAATTATTTCAGATAAAGCTGGAGTTGTGAAATTTGAAGATATCATTCCAAGTGTCACAGTTGCAGAAAAAGAAGATGAAAATACAGGTGTCACTAATTTAGTTGTGAATGAATATATTCCTGCTGGATATAAACCTAGTATTTTAGTTGATTGTGGAAAAGGTGAAGTATTAAGATATGTCCTTGACCCCAAAACTTCTATATCTGTTGCGGAGGGTTCAAAGGTTGAAATTGCAGATATTTTGGCAAAAACACCAAAGGCTACAGTTAAATCTAGAGATATTACAGGAGGTCTTCCTAGAGTCTCTGAATTATTTGAAGCAAGAAAGCCAAAGGATATCGCAGTTCTTTCGGAAATTGATGGAGTTGTTAGCTTTGGCAAACCTATTAGAAATAAAGAAAGAATCATTGTGACATCTGATGATGGAAGAAGTACGGAGTATCTTGTTGATAAAAATAAACAAATTTTAGTCCATGCTGAAGAATTTGTTCATGCTGGTGAGGCAATGACAGATGGCGTGATTTCAAGTCATGATATTTTGAGGATCAGTGGTGAAAAAGAATTACATAAATACATTGTTAGTGAAGTTCAACAAGTTTATAGAAGACAAGGAGTGAGCATTTCTGATAAGCATATAGAAATCATTGTCTCTCAAATGTTGCGACAAGTCAGAATTGTAGATAGCGGAAATACAAAGTTTATCGAAGGCGATCTTATTAGCAAGAGACATTTTAAAGACGAAAATGAAAAAACTATCAGACTTGGTGGAGAACCTGCGATAGCAGAGCCGATTTTATTGGGTATCACAAGAGCTGCCATAGGAAGTGATAGTATCATCTCAGCGGCATCATTCCAAGAGACAACAAAAGTTCTCACTGAGGCGAGCATCGCTGCGAAAAAAGACTTTTTAGAAGACCTAAAAGAAAATGTTGTTTTAGGAAGAATGATTCCAGTTGGAACTGGACTTTATAAAAATAAAAAGTTTATCGTTAAGTCAGATATACAAGATTAAAATTGTATATCTAAGATAAATAAAAGATTTTTTGGTGTACAATAGCACCATTTATTTAAATTTAGAAAAGGAATCAAGTAGTGCCTACCATCAATCAGTTAGTAAGAAAAGAAAGAAAAAAAGTCATCAAGAAGACAAAATCTCCAGCTTTATTGGAGTGTCCGCAAAGGAGAGGTGTTTGTACTCGTGTTTATACTACAACACCTAAAAAACCTAACTCTGCTTTGAGAAAAGTCGCAAAAGTCAGACTTACAAGTAAGGTAGAAGTTATTAGCTATATCCCTGGAGAGGGTCACAACCTCCAAGAGCACTCTATTGTTCTTGTTAGAGGTGGAAGGGTAAAAGACTTACCAGGTGTTAAGTATCATATTATTAGGGGTGCTTTGGATACTGCTGGTGTTGCAAAAAGGACAGTTTCTAGAAGTAAGTATGGTGCGAAAAAAGCTAAAGCTGGTTCTGATAAAAAATAAGGAAGGAATTAAATGAGAAGACGAAAAGCTCCCACAAGAGAGATTTTGGGTGATCCTATTTATGGCAATAAGGTTGTGACAAAGTTTATCAATAAGATGATGTATGATGGTAAAAAAAGCATTGCCGAAAAGATTATCTATGCTGCATTCAATAAGATTGAAGAAAAGAGTGGTGAAAAAGGGATTGAAATATTTGAGAAGGCTCTTGAAAAAGTAAAACCTCTAGTTGAAGTGAGAAGTCGAAGAGTAGGTGGTGCGACTTATCAAGTTCCTGTAGAAGTTAGACCTGTTAGACAACAGTCTTTATCAATCCGATGGATACTTGAAGCAACAAGAAAAAGAAACGAACGAACGATGACTGATAGATTAGCAAACGAATTGATGGATGCTGCTGGTGATAAAGGTGCTGCATTCAAGAAAAAAGAAGATGTTCATAAAATGGCTGAAGCCAATAAAGCTTTTGCTCATTATCGATGGTAATTCTGGAGTGATTTATCACTCTCCCCTTAGAACTTCATTCATCATATTAAATCTCTAAATTAAGGAAAGAAATGGCAAGAAAAACACCATTGGAAAGAATCAGGAATATAGGTATAGCTGCTCATATTGATGCTGGAAAAACCACCACTTCAGAAAGAATACTTTTTTATACAGGCGTCAGTCACAAGATAGGTGAAGTACACGATGGTGCTGCGACTATGGACTGGATGGAACAAGAAAAAGAGAGGGGTATCACTATCACATCTGCTGCCACAACTTGTTATTGGAAAGATTGTCAAATAAATCTTATTGATACTCCTGGACACGTTGATTTTACTATTGAAGTCGAGAGATCTATGAGAGTTTTAGATGGTGCTGTCGCTGTATTTTGTTCAGTAGGCGGAGTTCAACCGCAAAGTGAAACCGTTTGGAGACAGGCAAATAAATATGGTGTCCCAAGAATGGTGTTTGTGAATAAGATGGATAGGATTGGTGCTAACTTTTATAATGTCGAATCTCAAATCAAACAAAGATTGAAAGCCAATCCAGTTCCTATCAATATTCCAATCGGAGCAGAAGATACCTTCAAGGGTGTTGTTGATCTCATTGAAATGAGGGCGATTGTTTGGAATGATGAAACAATGGGTGCTAAGTATGATATTGAAGAGATACCCGCGGACTTGATGGCAAAAGCAAAAGAATATCGGGAAAAACTCATTGAGGCTGCTGCTGAACAAGATGAAAGTTTAATGGAAAAGTATTTGGGTGGAGAAGAACTCAGTCCTCAAGAAATAAGGAAGGGTATCAAGATGGGTTGTCATAATATGAGCCTTATTCCAATGCTTTGTGGATCATCTTTTAAAAATAAAGGAGTCCAAACCCTTCTTGATGCTGTCGTTGAATTTTTACCTGCTCCTACAGAGGTTGTGGATATCAAGGGGATTGATCCTAAAACTGAACAAGAAGTTCACGTTCAATCCACCGATGATGGTGCTTTTGCAGGACTTGCATTTAAGATAATGACAGATCCTTTTGTTGGACAACTTACTTTTGTTCGTGTTTATCGTGGAATGTTAGAGTCAGGAAGCTATGTTTTTAACTCTACAAAAGGTAAAAAAGAGCGTGTTGGAAGATTGTTGAAAATGCACTCTAATAAACGAGAAGACATTAAAGAAGTTTATGCTGGAGAGATTTGTGCTTTTGTTGGACTCAAGGATACTTTGACAGGAGATACCTTATGTGATGATAAAGCTCCTGTAATCTTGGAAAGAATGGAATTTCCAGAACCTGTTATTCATATCGCTGTAGAACCAAAGACGAAGGCTGATCAAGAAAAAATGGGTGTCGCCTTAGGAAAGTTAGCAGAAGAAGATCCAAGCTTTAGAGTAAGCACACAAGAAGAAACAGGGCAGACTCTTATAGGTGGTATGGGAGAACTTCATCTTGAAATTATTGTTGATCGCTTAAAAAGAGAGTTCAAAGTAGAAGCTGAGATAGGTCAGCCTCAAGTTGCTTTCCGTGAAACCATCAGATCATCTATAAATAAAGAATGTAAATATGCTAAGCAATCTGGTGGTAGAGGACAATACGGACACGTATTTATCAAACTAGAGCCTAGAGAACCTGGCGAGGGTTATGAGTTTTCAAATCAAATATCAGGTGGAGTTATTCCAAAAGAATATATTCCTGCTGTTGATAAAGGAATTCAAGAGGCTATGCAAAGTGGTGTTTTGGCAGGTTATCCTGTTGTGGATTTTAAAGTAACTCTTTATGATGGTAGTTATCACGATGTGGATTCTTCTGAGATGGCATTTAAAATTGCGGGTTCTATGGCGTTTAAAGATGCTTGCAGAGATGCAAACCCAGTTTTACTTGAACCAATGATGAAAGTTGAAGTTGAGATTCCAGAAGAATATATGGGGGATGTCATCGGAGATTTAAATCGAAGAAGAGGGCAAATCAATTCTATGGATGATAGAATGGGTCTGAAAATCGTGAATGCTTTTGTTCCATTAGCAGAAATGTTCGGTTATTCTACAGATCTTCGTTCTGCTACACAAGGTAGAGGAACATATTCAATGGAATTTGATCATTACGGAGAGGTTCCATCTAATATTGCTAAAGAAATTGTAGAAAAACGTAAAGGTTGATAATTTTTATAGAAACAGTAAGTTTTTTGTAATACAGTTTAAATTCTTTTTATATTCACTTTGTCTAGTGAGTTTCAATATATTCAGATTTCATTGAATCTGAATATATGTATCATTTGAAGTGCAACTCTATGTCTAGATTTGTATCTTTACTATAGTGCCATACAAGTCACTTATCTTCCAAAATAATCATACAAATTGCACTTGATACTAACACTAAAGCCTCTTCCAAAATAATTTAAATGTTCATTTTGAGACCTGGATATTGCCCATAATATAAGATCTGTCCTCTACCTTCTGTAATTCCAAACTCCCAATATTGCTTACCTTATGTGCTTGTATGTTTAGATCTCCTTTAGCAGAGATGATGGAGTGATTGATGAGTTCTTTTGCATTGATAAGCAGATCCTTACTTGAAGTGATAGAAGGAGGAATGAAAGTAGGAGTGAATGTATCAGTGGTTTTATGGGAATTTGAGTTTTGATTATTGCTAGTTGTTTGATCATTAGAATCTTCAATCCCTTCAGTGTTACCCATCATTGGTTGATTGTTATTTTCATTTATATTTGAATTGTCATCATCAGATAAATCATTACTGTTTTGTTGTTTGAATGAATATTGCTTTGCTTGTTCTTGTTTGTAAGCTTCATAAGCTTCTTTGGGTTTAGAGATCTCTACCTTGCCATTGACATCAATGATAAATCCTCCATCTCCTTCTTGTTCTGATGCCATCATAGCAATTCTTCCAGAATTC
>NZ_MLAT01000059.1 GCF_002272795.1 Helicobacter sp. 13S00482-2
AATCCTAATAGTAATGAGCAGGTAAATAAATTTCCTGATGGGAGTATCATTGATTATAATTGGGACAATCAAAAAAAGGCTAAGTTCATTGTCTCTAGCTGGAATAGAAGCCTTAAAATGTTTCCTTTTGAGACATTTTCAGATCCAAACTATTTCATTTTGAGGTATCATTTAGCCCTTCTATCTCCAGAAGTTGCACAAGAGAATAACTTTAAAGAAATAGTGGTTGAAGAACATGCCAATGAAGCTAGTTTAGAAGATAATAAAGGAGACTTAAACAAATGAGAATAATGGATGCTTTAGAAGAGAGATTCAAGTATGTCAAGTTTGTATCTGATTTAGATGAAGTCATTGATTATGATGTGATAAATCATATCATGAAATGCAAAGGTGTGTATAACTTTATTCAAACAGTAGAATTTCTCAGAGTTACTTTTGAGCATCAAGTCGATAACTTTGATGATTTTCTTGAATATGCGATGTTTTTAATACTAAAAGATGAGCAAAATGGTTGTAGGGTAGGTACTGAAATCAAAAAAGATCCAATCAACACACTTCTTGATGGAACCATTATCGATTATAATTTAGATCATGAGAAAAATGCTAGAGTGATTGTAGATAGCTGGAATAGAAGCCTTCAAATGTATCCTGTGAAAAAAATAGGAGATGCAAACTACTGTAAATTATCTACGTTGAGTATTTTTATACCACGTTATGCTTGTGTGTGAGAAAAACCCTTTAATTGTCAAGATTTCACTCATTCTGTAGTTTCAGAATATTACAGAATATTATATCAAGAACGGGAGATGAAGATAA
>NZ_MLAT01000060.1 GCF_002272795.1 Helicobacter sp. 13S00482-2
ATAATCTAAAAGATTTTAAAAGTTCTAAAAGATTTGCAAGATCTAAGGATTCATAGGATTCTAACAGAGGAGGTTTTTCTCATTGATTTGTTTTTGCTTTAGAAGGATTTGGATTTTACAAGATTCAAAGGAGTTAAAGGGTCTAAAGATTCTAAAAGATTCATGAGTTCTAAAAAGATTTGCAAGTTCATAGGATTCATAGGATTCATAGGATTCATAGGATTCATAGGATTCATAGGATTCATAGGATTCATAGGATTCATAGGATTCATAGGATTCATAGGATTCATAGGATTGGACTTTAGATATTACACAAGCAGCACAAAACAAACACAATCACCTAAACGTGATGTGTTCTTTAAACCATCTTAACATTCATTTGGTATTCATTCCGTTATACCCACTCATTCAATTATTTTTCATAGGACCCAGGGGAGGAATGAATAAGAATAATACCCTCACTTCAAAAACATTTCAATTCAGAACCATAAATAATAAATATTATCATTGATTATCTATATAGAAAAAATATATTTAAATATTTATTCAAATGTTATAAATGGAATGCAATTTGATATGAAACAATTGCATCTTATTCTTGTTGCTTGATAGTCATTTCAATAGATACGTCTTACTCCATCATCATAACAGTGATTAGATTGATTGCTTATACTTAGGTAGTCTTGAAACTTATAAAGAGTCTTAAGAAGTTTAGCATCTCTGAATAAAATATTCCTTTGTTGTATGTATTTCTAAACTCTTGTTTATATTGAAAGAATGTCTTGAGTTTTGAAATCTTTAGA
>NZ_MLAT01000061.1 GCF_002272795.1 Helicobacter sp. 13S00482-2
AATCTAAAAGATTGAGTGCATCTGTATGATCTATGTTTATTTCAAGGAGATTTTCTTTTTCAAAATCATCATAAATTTGATTGAAATCATCATTATTGAGATCTAAAAATGCTGCTATATCAATGATTAAGTTCAAAGTTAGCAAGAAAGCTTCTTTAGTCTTATGAAATCTCTTTATTGCCATATCTATTTAGGCTATCATATTCCATTCATTAATTTTTTTCAAATAAAAACGATGGTGGAATTTATTTTTTTATAAGAATGTAATTTACTAGAAAAATCAATCGCAATAAAAGCAAGTCAATGGAGAGTTTGATGTTAAACTCTCTAGTACATTCATTCCTCCCCTGGGGTTCCTACGAAAAACAACTCAATTGGTGGGTAATAACGGAATGAATGGGCTAGAAAGTTCAGTATCAGACATCTCTCTTGGCCTTTCTTAGGCTAACTTTGCTTTTATCAAGAACGCTAAGGAAGAATCCTTAGGGTCTTTTTAGCTTTTTAGCTGATCACCTCAGAGCTTATTTGAGATGGTCTTCATCTTTTTAGCTGTAATCTCTCTTAGCTTTCTTAGGCCATTTCCTCTTTTTAACTTTTCTTTAATCTCTCTTGGCTTTCTTAGACCATTTCATCTTTTTAGCTGTAGCGTTTCTTTATTATTCCTGCCATAGCTTGATGCTTGTATTCTCACTTGGCATTTTTGACTTCATAAACTTCAGCTTGTGCATTGTTATTGTTGTTTGCCCATTGTGTGAGCTTGTCTATATCTGCTTTATGGCTATCTAATTGTGCTTTAT
>NZ_MLAT01000009.1 GCF_002272795.1 Helicobacter sp. 13S00482-2
AATAAAAGGAGGTGAAAAGAGAACTTGTGATAAACCCACTCTCATTGATAATAGATCAGATTGTTTATCACGTGCGAAATGAATCTGATTGCATCATCTAAACTGAGTTTGTTTGGTTTAGATTGAATCTGAAATTGATTTGATTGATTTGATTTAGTTGTTTTGATTTTGATTTGAATCTAAATCTGTTTTGATTTTGATTTGAATGTTTTGGTTTTGAATTAGTTTTGAATTTGAATTGTTTGATTTGTTTTAAATCTAAAATTGATATTGAATCTAATTGATTTGAATGTTTTGATTTTGATTTGAATCTAAATCTGATTTTAATTGATATTGAGTCTAATTGATTTATTTTAAATCTGAATCTGATTGATTTTGATTTTGAATTGAATCTTTTTGATTCAAGACATCATTTTATTGTTTGAACGCATTGAGAAACCTTCAAGCTTGAACCCCCCGTTAATACCCGATTGAGCCACGTTGTCATCATAGGAACTTGGGGAGGGGGTAATACTAGCAATTTTTATTTATTTCTTATAATACATATTAAAACCACTCAGATTTATATTGAAAGCTAATCTTGTGTCTTGAATATCCATCCTATCCATCCTAACCATCCAAGATGTTTTGTTCTGATTTGTTTAGATCTAACCACAAGGAGTGATTGATGAACAAATCCAATAAAAGAGAGTCCAAAAACTCCTCAAAGTCAAGAGCTATGAAAATGATAGGATTTGTTTAGAACTAACCACAAGGAGTGATTGAATTAAGAATCTCACTGCAATCAACATCTCTCACTCATTGGAATTGATATTGAATCTAATGAGATCATCTCTTGTTTCAATAGGAACGATGATTTCAAAGAGTAATAAACAGGAAGTGACGAGAAGTGAATTTGGTTTGTTTAAAAATGAAGTGCTAGAGCGATGACATTCCAAATCCACTCGCTAAATGATAAGAAGTCATTAGAGTTGCTATATAAATCTTGATTCTCAAGGAAGCTCTATCAAAAAAACAACTCCATATCTTTATCTCATAGACTCCCCTTGTGAGATCTTGATATTGAATATATAAATGTTCAATCTTGAATGTAATGAACTATTTCTTATATCATTGATCTTAAACACACTGATAGGATTTCCAAAGAAACCACTAAAACTGAGTTTCTAATCCTCTCTAGCAGGTTATAACTCAATACCTTAGGAGCGAGGTAGATTTTTAACCTGCGTAGTGATGAGGATTCAAAAAATCCCAAACCATCAAAATTGGGTTGATAAGAAAGCTTTAGCTTTAAAATAACTCTAGTCTTTAGAAAACCACGCGAATTTAAATCGTGTGCATCATCTTGACCTTCATAAGAAGGTCAAACAAATAAAACACAACAAAGGAGCTAAAATGCTAACAAAAACATTTAAATTCAGTGATGATAGAGAAATCACACTCAAAGAACCCACAGTACTCCAGCTAGAATCAGCACAAAAGAAATATGGCAAAGATGAATTAGGTATTTCCAAAGCCTTGCTAGTAGATATGAGTGGAGGTGATCTAACCATTGATTCAATCAATAGCTTATCTGTTAGAGAATTCAAGCAGTTATTAGAAAGCGTGAAAGAGTTCATCGGGGTTGATGTATCGGACTAAGAGAGGGCATAGCTTTATTAGGCTATGCCCTACATTTCACATTGGTGGAAATAAAAAATATGGGTTATAGTGAATTTTTGGATTATTTTGAGATAGCTAAAAAGATAGTTGAGGTGAAGATATGAATGGATTAAAGAAGAGAGTAAAAAAGCAGACAACACTCTATCTATTTAGATATAGCGTTGAACTGCTTTCTCAAATTCACGCTCTTGCTTGGTTATTGCACTTCGCTTTTTAAGGCCAAACTTGATTTTATCGAATATGCCTGGTTTTTCTATAGAGTCAAATTCTGCTTGAATTTGGCTTATTTTTTGTTTCAATTCAAGCTTATAAAGTACACCGATTTTTTTGCGTATATAATCTTTTGCAATGTTAAGTTTTTCGTCTATGGTATCAAGATATTCGTAGGTTTTTTTGATTTTTTTGCCAAATCCTTTAGAAGATGTTATTTCAGAGAGATTTTGATCAATCTGGCTTATTTTCTTTTCAAGTTCGTCATCTGCTTGTTTAAGGTCTGCATCAAATTCGCTTACACTCTCGCCAATTTTTTTAGAGATAGCATCGTTTATTTCTTTTACTTTGTTTTCAAGCTCTGGAGCTTCTATTTGAATTCTCTCAGCTTTGAGCTCATAACTAAGCCTAGTAACATCATCAAGCGCATTTTTAGCTTTTTTTTCAAGTTCCTTAATTTCGTTACTAGAATCGCCAGAAGTAAGAGGGGTTAGGAAGTACAGATCGACAAGACTCAAACTCATATTTCACCCTTTTATCATAAATATTTTGCAAATATTTTACATCGTTTGTTTAAAAAAATCAACACCAAAACCACAATAAAGGATAAACAATGGGCTTAAAATCAGATCTAACAGTTAATCTAGGAGCAGAATTTTCAGAGATCACTAAAGGCATCAGGATTTTCAGTAGAAAAATAGGAGAGAGCCTAAGTGATAGCATTGCCAAAGGAATATCAAACCCGATCAATAAATTCAAAGGAGAATTAGTAAAACTCAAAGTCTCTTTCAGTGTTCCTGCAGGTCAATTCAAAAAAGTTGATGAAATGGCTAAAAGAATCAGCGATACTACGCACGTAAAACCAGAATTGGATTTAAAACGAGCCAATAAACAGCTATCAGATCTTAGAGGTCAAATACTAGGGACCTATTCCACATTTATCTCTAAGCCCGTATCCGCAAGTATAGACTTCAACAATGCCATCAATGAAATCAATCGTTTTGCTGATCTATCCACCAAAGAACTCTCCATTGATCTCACCAAATACAATGCTTTAAAAGAGCAAAAAATAAAATTTGAATTGATCTTATATAAAAAACTTTTAGGAATCTATAACGATATGATAGGGAGTGTTAAGCAAATGAATCAAAAAGAATTAGGGATATTTGAACTATGCGATAGACTTCCGAGTTTGCTAGAAGACAAGGAGACTATCGTGGATTTAAAAGCATCATAAAAAGCTATTAATTTAGGTTTATATATTTTTGTATTGCTAAAAATAATCTTTCTATTCTTCAATTTTACCCTAGCTTTTTTAAGTCAATATATAATGTTTTTCCTTTTTCTATAATTAAAAAAATAAAAAGAGGCTCATAACCAAGGTTGCTATAATTGTCTATTTCAGAGCCAAATATAGAATGTTGATTTTGATTATAGCCTTTTTCTATAAAGTGTTCTTTGAGAGAAAAACGTAACTTTATTGCATCATTATTTGTTATTGTGTTAGATAGAATGTCTTTTTTCAATAGCCTTTTTTGCTCCATCAGGAATTTTGTCGAATAATTCATCAACTTCTTTTTCTGCGGTAATCATTCTGTCAGCAATTAAATTTATCATTTTAAAAAGTTTATAGGCAATTTCTGACTTGTCGTTTATATCTAGCTCATTTGGAATGGACGGCATTATTACCAACAACTCTGACAATATCTAGTGCCTTTTGAACTTTTGAAGGCAAACCCTGTTTTACTAGTTCTGCAATAACATCATTAAGATTTTTATCACCTTGTCCTAAATGTTGCGTTAATTTTTGTAACGCTAATCTTAGCAAAGCACAGGCTCCTCTTGGAGAATAATTCACAATCAAAGCAGTCTCTTTATAGATTTCTTTGATGTCTTCAGGTAAATCTTTATTAGGAGAATCAACAAGTATTGGTTCGGGATAAACCATTTTTTTTGAATACCATATGCTTGGCTTTTCACAAACCCAACAAGTTGCTCTATCGATTTCTGCAAAAAAAATTGTAACAAATTTTCTCCATTCCATCTGAGCATGTACATTACAACGGGGACAAATAAAGTTGCTTTTCATAAATTGTGGTTGTGCTTCACTAATGTTTTCGATTATTTCTGAAATCCTTTCAAAAAATTGGGTGGAGATGGTACGCTGCTTTCGAGTGTTGTGTTTTAGGTAGTTCTTAAATCTTCTTATGCTAGAATCACTGATAGGAACACAGATGGCGAGTTCGGGTTTTAGGCAGTTCTTAAATCTTCTTATGCTTGCTAAAATAGCATTTGCTATCCAAATATCTTCGGTTGGTTTTAGGCAGTTCTTAAATCTTCTTATGCTAAAATTATTGAATTTATTATTGAAAGTCTTAAAAGGTTTTAGGCAGTTCTTAAATCTTCTTATGCTAAAATTAATAAAATTCATATTTCCAAAACGAATGAGTTTTAGGCAGTTCTTAAATCTTCTTATGCTAAAATTGTCCCAATCGAAAGAAAGGGACAACCTGAGTTTTAGGCAGTTCTTAAATCTTCTTATGCTAAAATATTTTGAATACCATCAAAAATAGAAAAGAAAGTTTTAGGCAGTTCTTAAATCTTCTTATGCTAAAATGAAGTCCAATGTAAATAGTTCCCTCCTCTAGTTTTAGGCAGTTCTTAAATCTTCTTATGCTAAAATACATGAGATATTCACTTGAATCTTCAGAAGGTTTTAGGCAGTTCTTAAATCTTCTTATGCTAAAATGATAGGGCATTTTTAATCAAGCTACCAAAGGTTTTAGGCAGTTCTTAAATCTTCTTATGCTAAAATTTATATAGAATGTGATAAAAACCTTTCTAGGTTTTAGGCAGTTCTTAAATCTTCTTATGCTAAAATCATACTTCTCTGCAATAATTTCATCAAAATTGTTTTAGGCAGTTCTTAAATCTTCTTATGCTAAAATTTATGGGGAGCAAAAACGGCGATACCACAGTTTTAGGCAGTTCTTAAATCTTCTTATGCTAAAATTTTGGGCAGTTTGTTCTGCTTGGGCTTTAGGTTTTAGGCAGTTCTTAAATCTTCTTATGCTAAAATCTTTTGATAAGTTATCCAAACTCAAGGCAGGTTTTAGGCAGTTCTTAAATCTTCTTATGCTAAAATTACTTTTGTTAAAAAGTATTAATATGTCCTGTTTTAGGCAGTTCTTAAATCTTCTTATGCTAAAATCTTTTGATAAGTTATCCAAACTCAAGGCAGGTTTTAGGCAGTTCTTAAATCTTCTTATGCTAAAATTGTCATTGGTAATGCTAATAATGTGAGTTCGTTTTAGGCAGTTCTTAAATCTTCTTATGCTAAAATTACTTTTGTTAAAAAGTATTAATATGTCCTGTTTTAGGCAGTTCTTAAATCTTCTTATGCTAAAATATTACCTTCTATTATGGAAAAAATAGACAAGTTTTAGGCAGTTCTTAAATCTTCTTATGCTAAAATCTTGCCCTTGATTCTTAAAACTCAGGATAGTTTTAGGCAGTTCTTAAATCTTCTTATGCTAAAATAAAAAACATAAACAATTCTATGTTTATCATGTTTTAGGCAGTTCTTAAATCTTCTTATGCTAAAATAGACCCTCTTGATTTCCCCTGTATTGTGGGAATTTTAAGGATAAATAGCATTGAAATATGCTAAAATTGCATCAGAAGATTTAAGAACTGCCTAGAATAAACGGTTATTGGGTTCCGTGCGGGGTTACAATCCCCCAAAAACCCTAAATCAGAAATTATTTTGTATCAGCAAAAAATAAGATAACATAAAGATTAGCTTATCAGAAACTAGATTTCAAATATCCCTAGTCAAATCGCCTTTTATATTCCCAAAACATTTTTCAATCCCCACAAAAAATCCATTCCCTGAATCAGAAACCTTAACTTTGAATGTGTATTTATTAGAAATTAAATTATTTCTATTTTGAGTAGTATTTTTTATTCACTATTTTTATAAATTTTTAGTATATTCAGTTTTAAAATTATATTTTAAAACTATTTAGTAGGTTTAGTTTTAAAATAATAATAAATCTATGAGAGAATTTGAAAAAATAATCAATATTTAAAAAATAGACTTCTTATACACCATAGATAATCTAACAAAAAAATACAAGTTAGCCATTATTGTTCGAAATTGATAAAAAAGTGATTTGACGTCCAGATCAAAACAAGGAATGTATCCTTATTTTATTCACTCAGGCCACATCTCCCACTATCACATTGATTCACAGAGGCTGCTGATGGAAACACTCCAGTTCCTCTTCTATCCTCACCCTCTCCAGTACAATTATTGTTAGAAACTTCCCTATCAAGGGAATCAGAATATAAAGTCCTCATTGCAAAAAGTGCTATACCTGTCAATGAATAGCTTCCTGAAGCTCTTGCAGTAAGCCTACTAACTAAAGATTGTGCATCATTTGAAGGTGCTAGTAACTGATTGAACCGCTCAAAAGACATATTGGTATTTGTAGGAATCACAACCAAACCTTGTGTTGTTCTTACAATAGGAATAGCGTGATTATTGATACTCCCATCTGGTGCACGTCTAACTACAACAGCTATCCACGCACTGCCATCAGGTGCATTAAAAAGCGATGTGAGTGCAGCAATTATATCTGGACGAGCCAAGGCACGATGTGTGAGTGTCCAGTCATATTGAGAAAGCATTGAAATGGATGAAGCAAGCACAATATCCATATCCCGATAAAACGCGTTATCTCCAGGCAAAAGAGGTCGATTGAACCAATCAGTCATATCAATGAGAGTGTGATAAAGCAAAGAGTTCCTAGTAGAAAAGGAAATGAATGGATTTACCCCCGTAGCGGTATTGAAAAAATACCCTCCAGTTGTGAATGGACTACCTGGATAACGTTCTTGGAGTTCTGCTAACATCTGATAAGAATGCAACAAGCATATTCCACATCTCCCCGCTATAGGGGTACTCCCATCTGTTGAAACTGCGATGCTATAAAGCCTATTAATCCATTCTTGATTGAGAGTAAAATCAGAGGGTAAATTTCTTTTTTGACGTTTCTTGCCTTCGATGGTTTTTAAGCCAGGTGCAGGACAATGCTGAAGAGTCCTGCTAATATTCCCATCAACGTAACGAATCCAATTGAGTAAATCTCGATCTACTCTAAACTCAGAGGTAGGACTATGAATGGTATCGTTTTTTAAAAAACCGCGTTTAGCGGTATAAGCCACGCCCCAATTAGATCCATATCTAGTGACTCTAAGTGCATTATTTCTATAATCCCTAATGATGCCTCCATTTTTACTCATCAACTCCAGGTTCCAAAAATTTGCATCATCTTTAGCCATAGGTGCGTCATTGCAAATCTCCCAACTTGCCCAATTCCAATCCTGTGATACCGAAGTTTGGGTATGCATACAATAAAGACTCCCACTCACTTTATCATAAGATGCAATATGGCCATTATCGGGATTGTAATAAAGTGGAGGCGACCCTTCTGAAGAGAGATTTCTATCTAGATAATAACGTGTTATACCCTTAGTATTGGGAAAATTCCATCCAATAAGTGTTCTCACACTAATATTTCCAGGTGTGGCAATAGTATTCATCCAATCTTTCATTGAAGCATCTAGGGTGTGATTGTAATTATCACCAGAATTTTTTGAAATATAGCCATACCATTCATAATCTTTCAGTCGATACTTGCCATCAGCAGTCCAAAAGGCATTATCTTTGAGAATCCAACGTTGATTGGCATCATTGATAACACAAGGTCTAAGATGCACATAATCCCAACCTTCACCTCCTTGAGTCACGCTTTGAGGTGCTGTGATACAAAGCCAAACACCATCAATTTGATAAGAAAGTCTTTGGAATACATCATATCTAGAAGCTATGGCACCTTGTTCCCAACATTGAACGATTTCTATATAAGATTCTCCACCACTAAAACTAGGAGCATAACAAAATTTTCCTCCATCATGAACAGTGATTTTTATGGGCTTGTCTTTAGGAGAATCTGTAGGTTTTTGAACGACTGAGAGGGGAGTTTGTTCTGCCAAAGACAAAGTGATGTAAAATAAAACCATCAAGATAATTTTTATTGTCTGAGTCATATTTTTCCTTTCTTAAGTGATTATTAATATGGCATAAATCTTAGTTTTTTATTAAATCAAGCTCTATTTTTCCCTTGCTCAAACCTAAAATTTGACATTTTATTTTATCACCTTCAGAAATATAGCTTTGAATACTCTCATCTCTATTTTTGGTTATCTTGGTCACGTGCAATAGTCCATCACCGCCTTTTGGAAGAGATATGAATGCTCCAAAATCGAGTATTTTTTTTACTTCACCTTCAAAGATAAGGCCAATTTCATATTGACTCAAATCAATTTTTTGTCCTTGTGTGAGGTTTAGGATAAAATCTTTTGCACCACTCACATTATTTTTATCATTTCCTGAAATTTTTACTTCTCCATTTTCTCTATCTAGATCAATACTCACACCAAAACGTTCAATAATATCTCTGATAACCTTTCCACCCTGTCCGATAATTTCTACGATTTTATTAGGTTGTACGCTAAATATTTCTAAACTTGGTAAAATATCAGTATTGAGAATAATTTTTTCTTTTGCTTCTTCCATAATATCAAGTATGCGTTTTCTTGCATTTTTGGCTTGATATAGTGCTTCTTGAAGTATGATATGGGAAATGCCGCCCATTTTTATATCCATCTGCATCGCTGTGATGCCATTTTTAGAACCAGCAATTTTAAAATCCATATCTCCATCTTGATCTTCTAAGCCATTAATATCAGTGAGGATTGCATATTTATCTCCCTCTATGACCAACCCCATCGCAACTCCAGCCACAAGAGAGCCTATCTCAATCCCACTTGCAAGGAGTGCCAAAGAACCTCCACACACACTTGCCATTGAGCTAGATCCATTAGATTCTAAGATTTCTGAAACCAATCTGATGGTTTTAGAATGATCTAAAATATTACTTTCTAAAGCTCTTTTTGCAAGATTTCCATGTCCTAGCTCTCTCCTACCTGGAGAGCTGATGATACTCGCCTCCCCCACACTAAATCCAGGAAAATTGTAGTGAAACATAAATTTTTCTTTGTTAGGAAGCTTGTCAGAAAGCATTTCCTGAGTTTGAGCATCACTATCTGAACCAATAGTACTCACAACTAAAGCTTGAGTTTGTCCTCTAGTAAATAAGGCACTCCCGTGGGCAAATGGAAGAATATTTGTTTGTATCTCTATAGGCCTTATGTCTTCATATCCCCTACCATCGCATCTGATTTTTTTATCCAATATCTGATTTCTTATGATTTCTTTTTTGTAGTTTTTCAAGACTGCAACGATGTCTGCAATTTCCCAATCTTTACTTTCGGCTATTTTTAGAGAGATGTTTTTTAATCCTGCTGTTCTTTCGCTTTTGGCCATTTCTACAATGGCATTTTGAATTTCTAAAGAATAGTTATCTTTAATATATTGATAAATTTCAGAGTTATTTTTATCAGATTTCAAAAGCAGATTTAATGCATCTTTTTTATGAGTATCAAAAGCATTTTGATACTGAATGCAAGAATTTAAAATACTATTTTTTGCTAGCATGAGTGCTTCTAAAAGTTTTTCTTCGCTTATTTCATTTGTTTCAGAGTCTTTGGAAAGACTACGCATTTCTATCATCAATAGCTGATCATTACTCCCTGATACATACAAGTCAAGAGTAGAATTCTGAAGTTCTTGCATTGTTGGATTGATGATAAATTGTTTCTCAATCATCCCGATTCTAACCGCACTTATAGGATGATAAAAAGGCAAACTAGAAATATAAAGAGCATTTGCAGCAGCATTAAGAGCACAAACTTGCAAATCACTCTGTTTGTCATAACTTAAAACCATCAAAGTGATTTGTGTAGGGTAGCTATAACCCTTTGGAAATATAGGGCGGAGAGTTCTGTCAATAATTCTTGAAGTTAAAGTCTCAAATTCCCCTGGCTTACCTTCTCGCTTGATAAATCCGCCTGGAAACTTCCCTATAGAATAGGATTTTTCTATATATTGAACAGTGAGTGGAAGAAAATCTTCTTCTACGATTTTTTCATCCACACTAACACTTGCTAAAATCACCGTACCACCACTTTGATATAAAAGCGCTCCACTTGATTGCTTGGCAACATACTCTAGGGTATATTTTTCTCTTAGATTTTGTAGTTCTAATTCAATAACATTCACTTGGTATTCCTTACTGTAATTGTATTTTTTAAAGATCGATCCAATATGTTTTCAACTTCCTCTTCATCCATAGGTGGCAGGGATTTATAATAATGATCAGTACAAACAAAATGATCGGGTCTAAAAACGCTAATAACCTCATCACAGATTTCTGAGAGAGAAGAAGCGACATTTTGAGCTATCACAGGCGTAGCCACATAGATGCTTTTAGCTCCTTTTGCTATGCAAGTCTGGATAGCAACATTCATGGTAAGACCTGTTTCAACCCCTTGATCAACGATAAAAATATCCTTATCGCTCAAGGAACTTATCATAGAGCCTTTTCTAAATTTATAAATATCAGCCAAAATATCTTCTTCGTATGTTCTTTTGGCTTCTCCATAAACATAATCTAAAGTGATTTCAAAAGAATCAATTAAAGCTTCGTTCATAATTATATCGAGATTTTCACTCACAATAGCAATTTCACATTCACTATTTAAGGGAGCGTAAATAGGCATAGTGAATAAGAAATCCAATGGAACATTCATTCTTTTAGACATTTTCTCTCCAAATCCCACTCCCGCTAAACTTGTTGCAAGAATAATGGAGTCCTTAGTCTCTAAATGTCGTATCAATATCTCATCCATCAAACGCCCTAAGGCATCATCTCTATTTTCAAATTTGAGATTATCTATTTTTAGTTTGCTCATTATGCTTCCTTATTTTGTAATCCGATAAGTCAATCCTGTATTTGTAAGAGGAACAAAGTTTAACTCAAGTTTGATATAAGTATTCTTTAAAACTTCAAGAGGGTTTCCAGGATTGTTGGTGAGTATAGGCCTTCTTTGATTAACAAATTTTAGTCCAATACCAAAGCAACGAATATTTTTGAAAATACCAATATCCCAATCAAGCAATACATTATTTTTGATATCATATCCTGCAGAGGCACTGAGCCCAAAATACCCAAAATCGTTACTAAAACCACCTTTGAGATAATTTGCTGAACTTTCTACAATTTTATTGATACCATCATCACGAAAATCTCTTTTAATATAATACGATAAATTTGCAATCATATATTTGTATTTATAGTTTGCGTTCAATGCAATTTCATCTAAAGCATTGTAATAGAATGAATAAAAGATACTTGCATAAACATCTAAGCCTTTAAGTGGGGAAAAACCAACCTTATTTTCCATAGGGATACGGGCAATGGAGATTGAATCATCAAAATTCAGTGTCTGGGTTATCTTCCAATAAAATAACTCTTTTCCTTCTAGTCCATAGAAATATTGAGTGAGACCTAGATCCATTGTTTTTGCTGAAATTGCATCTCCTGTTAGGCTATTAGGATCCCAAATATCGCTATAGGATTTTCCACTTATGAGATATTGCTCAAGACTATTTTTAGCATATAAATTTTTCGCTTGAGTAGTTTTCTTATACATTTGAGAATCAAATAAGCCATTTGACATACTAAAATATGGAGCACGAAATGCCATTTGAAATTGAATAGTATGAAAAACCTTATCATAATCCTTTGCTAAATCAGAATTCAAATAGATCGTATAACCTGCTGATAAAATATTTCCATATTCTTGTGTGGATTTCTTATGAAGATCTGGTATGTATGTATTTTGTTCTTTAGTAAGAATAGCATTACTGACATAAATATTATTCCAAATTCCTAGTGAAATGTATTTTTTAAAAAGTGAAAACTGGATCCCAATAGGTACATTCATGGAGTTTTGTACATATCCATAACCAATATCTCTAGTTGTATTTTTAAACTGATAGTCTATTGAATAAAGAAGATTATTAAAAAATAAAGAATCTAAATATTTATGATATTGCAAGTTTGGCAGGGACTGAAAAGTGCCATCATTATTAATTTTATTTAGGTTAATAAAGTATTTAAAATTAATGCCATAGTAGTTGTTTTCAGTTTGGACATAATAATTTCCTCTAGACATATGTGTTCCATCAGTAATAATAGTGTTAATATTCTCAAATCTAGCGTAATCCAAGTCGTTCATAAACAAGAAATCTACATAAAGTCCATTATCTAATGGAGATTTTAAACCAAAATACTTCTGAAGAGGATTTCGACTTGTATTTAAAATCTCAAAACCATAGATATTTTTATTCCTAAGACTATATTTTTCATAATAATTCATATTATTATGAAAAAATCTTGTTGTTAAGGTTAATTTATCTTGTGCCTTATTGATAAAACGAGCTTCAAAATTTGCTCCATAACCCCGACTTGTTCTAACCTGAGGAGTGAGCGTCATATCCCAAAAATCCTGAAGTGCCAAATAAAAAGGCTGCATGAAAACAAAACCTTCAGTATTTGAGGCAGCGAATTCTGGATATAAAAGTCCTGTTGTTCTTTTTGTGCTAGTAGATAAATGCACATAAGGAAAATACAAGATAGGAACATCACCGATATATATCTTTGGATTCCATAAGGATAAAGCCGACTTATCTGAATTATAAGAACCCGAAGTAGCATCAATATGCCAAATAGGATTTTCTATACTACAACCAGAAACTGTGACTTTTTTGAAACTATATTTTTTATCACGACTACCAGCATTATCTGAACTTATCCATAATCCACTCACGCCATCTTGCAAATAAAATGGCTGAATAATTTCATATTTTTCATTCATATTTAAAACAATATGCTCTGCTCTAGCAAAAACACCTCCGCCTTTGTATATCTTAATATCTCCATCAATGGTGGCGATTTTATTTTTTGTATCATATGAAATCTTATCAGCAAGGATATAAATATCCGTATTCAATAACACTGCATTGCCTGAAGCAATAACTATATTTCCTTCACCTTTGACATTATCAGCTAGAAGTTCAAAAACCTTATTGTTATTTTTATCAAATTTTTGCACCGCAGTTTGAGTACCAAAAGCAAAAATACTAAAGGAAATGAAGATAATGATAAATCTAATCAAGCTTTTTACCTATCTGAAACGACAAGTGTTCTGCTTAATCTATCATGAATAGCACGATAAAATTTATCATCAATAGCAAAAATAAGCAATACAAAGCCAAGCAACTCTTCAAAAACCTTCAAGACAGATCTTTTGAATATTGCTTTTAACATAGGTCTATCTAGATCCAATAAAGAAATAACCTTAAGTCCAAAGATAACTTTCCCAATAGAAGCACTAAAAAACCTCAGAGAGAGACTCTGATATATAAAATTCAAAATAAAATAAACAAGAATAAGCTTTTCAATCGAGTATATTTTGGATTGTATATCATCAGAAGAAGTGATTAAAAAATTGATATATATACCCCAACTAAGAAAAGCAACTAAAGATACATCTACGATAAAAGCAGCTATCCTATGAGATAAAGAAGCTATTTTGATATTTTCTCGATATAATATCTCCTCTATTTTTTCATCTGTGTAAAACATCTATCCCTCAAATTCAAACATAAGATCTGATTCATACATTTCTTAATGCCCTAAATCCAATATCATCTCGATAAACCATCCCATCAAATTGAATCTTACCTACTAAAGCATAGGCATTTTTTCTGGCCCCTTCAAAATCATCCCCTATACCGATACAAATCAAAACCCGCCCTCCTGTAGCCATAAGAACACCATCTTTAAAGCTCACTCCAGCAAAACAAATATGTCCTAAGATATCATTAAAATCATCAATTCTAATCACACTAGGCTCACTTGAATCATAAGGATAATTCTTTGAAGCAACCACAACTCCTACGCAATATTTATTTAGTAATTCAATCTTCAATAGACCTAATTTATGTTCCATAACACCATAACAAATATCTAAAAGAGAGGTTTTTAATAATGGTAATAAAATCTCACATTCTGGATCCCCAAAACGCACATTGAATTCAAGCAAATATGGCTCTAAGATATTATTATTTTTTACAACCATAATCCCTGCAAATAAAACTCCACAAAAGGGTACATTTTCTTCTTGCATACCCTTAAGCGTAGGCTTTATAATAGAATCCTCTATCTTTTTCATCATCTTTTCATCGCACAATGGTGTTGGAGCATAAGCACCCATTCCACCTGTATTTGGACCCCTATCTCCACTCAAAAGACGTTTATGATCTTGAGAAGCGGGAAGCAATACATATTCTTCTCCATCGCATATGGCAAAAACTGAAAGTTCATACCCGTCTAAAAATTCTTCAATCACAACGCATTTGGCAGCATCACCAAAACTCTTCCCTTCAAGCATATTCTTGAGTTCTTCCAAAGCTTGTTTGTGGGTGGGGAGAATCAAAACACCCTTCCCTGCACACAAACCATCAGCCTTTAGTACAATAGGGGGGGTTAATAAAGTTATGAATTCTTTTGCTTTAGTAAAATCTGAAGTCTGTAAATATTTCGCAGTAGGGATATTAAAGCGGGAAACAAAATCTTTCATAAAAGCCTTAGAGCCTTCTAGTCTTGCAGCTTTTTTGCTCACTCCAAAAACTTTGATTCCAGCTTTTCTTAGAGTATCGCTCATTCCTTGCACTAATGGTATTTCTGGACCAATAAATACAAAATTTATCTGATGAAACAAGATAAAGTCTATGAGCTCTTTATCGCTCTTGAAGGAAACATTCTCTCCTAATTGAAGGGTTCCGCCATTTCCAGGATAAAAATAAATCTTATCAACGCGAATATCTTGAGAAAATGCCTTTCCAATAGCATACTCCCTCCCACCATTTCCAATAATTAAAATTTTTTGAGATGAGTTTATTTTCATTACTTTATCTTTGTATCAATTACCCAAATGACCGTTATGTATTCATACGTAGCCCAGAAAGCTACAAAATAGGTCAAGAGAATCTTATTAGGCGGCAGATTCTAACCAAAAAGGCTCAAGCAAAAATACCGAACACACAAAGACTACTACAATCGACCTGATAATACTTATTAATAGACTCGTAATTTTTAACAAACACGAATCATTCAGGCAAACACATTATAATCAATGCAGCTTTAAAATAAAATATATTTTTTTAATAAATCACTCGCACTAAATACAAACCATTTGCACTAACGGGCTTATGATAGTGATAGTTTTCACAACGCAATTGTGATGAAATTTGATCTAAGGTGATTTCACCTCTAGAATAAGCCAAGACAGAACCTATGATAAGACGAACTTGAGATCGTAAAAAACCATTGGCTTCTAAGTAGATGATATTGCAATTCTTAGAAAATATCTTACATTGATATATTTTTGCCTTAGATATCTCCCTATCATCAGTTTTTGTAGGACTTCCTTGTTTTTTAAAATAACTAAAACAATGTTTCCCCATAAAAAGATTCAATGCTTCTTTGATGAGCTCCTCTGAACCGTATTTTTCAACTGAAATATATTTGGAAATAAAGGGATTATCAAGATAATCACAAAACACATATCGATAGCCTCTAGATTTTGCATCAAATCTGGGCTGAAAAGACATAGAAACTTCTTGAATATTTTTTATAAAAATATGAGGATAAAGTTTTTGGTTCAAAAGTGGTTTAATTTTTGAAATCTGTATTTTTTCATCTATACAAAAACTAATGATTTGACCTGTAGCATGAACTCCTTTATCCGTTCTTCCTGCGGCAATGATTTCATTATTTATACCCATACTTTTAAGTGCGATCTCTATACGTTCGCTAACACTCATAATACCCTTGCATCTTTGACGTGCAAAACCACTAAAGACACTTCCATCATAAGAAATTTTTGCAATGAGTTTTTTCATCAATAAAATTTCAAAATAAATCGTTTATACAGAAAATAAGAAACAATAAACCAGAGAGTGGGGAGAAGTGTCATGCCCCAAAAAGGAATGTTTTGACTTGTTATATGCATAATCAAAAAATAAATTCCAACGCCAAGTAAAATATAGACATAAGACATATTCTTATGAAATCTTGGATTGGCAATTCCGAATAAAGGTATCAAAAATACGCTCACAATCGGGAATAAAGAAGTTATTATGGCTTGGGAGAGTCTTCTAGCCTGAGATGAATCCCCACTAAAAGCACTCTTCCAATAATCAATCAAATCATAAGAACTAAGCTTGATAGTTCCTGTTTGATTTTTTAAACTCATCTTCTTAAAATCAATTTTATTTATTTCTTTATTTTCTGCAAAGTAAGCATCTCCATCATAAAGATTGAGTTCAAAAATACCATTATTGTTATTCACTTCCCCGCTATTTGCAACAATAAAACTCTCTTGAGCTAAACCATCACTAGAAAAAAGCACGAGCTGATTGTATTGATTATGGCTAACATTACCAACATAAATAAGCCAATCACCAAGTTTTTGACCAAATTCACCTGGTCGAATATTCACATCCACCTTATTCTTTTTCTCAGCAATAAAATCTGAATAAGCACTTTTTGACAAGGGTATCATTACAAGTGAAAACATCAGCAAAACGATGCTCACCAAAATACTAATGGGCACAAAAACCTTTAAAATCGTTTTAGGCGAAACACCTAGTGAAAAAAAAACAAGCAATTCATAATCATAACAAAGACGAGAAATACCCAAAACGCAAGAAGCAAAAAACGTGATAGGGATAATAAAAAAGACTGTTCCAGGTAATGAATATAAAAAAAGCTGCCCCAAATCAAAAATATCCATTTTTACTACTAATGTGACTCCAGCTATTCCAATAAGCAAAACAACAGAAGCAATGAAAAACAATACTAGGAAAAATGGAAAAAATATTTGTGAGATAGCTAGGAAAATGTATTGTTTAATCATTTGATATACTCATTAAAAAACAAAATAATAAACCTACGGAAATAAAAGTTATGAATGGTAACTTAGAAACTTTTTTACCAAAAAATCTGAAAAAAATGCTATAAGTAGAGCCAAAAACACAACCCCAAAAAATACTCATCAAAGTATCATAAACTCCTAGCAACATTCCAATGCTAGATCCAAAAACAATATCTCCTTCGCCTAAAATTTCGGTTTTACAAAACATATCTCCAAAGATTCTTAATATGCTAAATAATCCAGCAATACCAAGTCCGCTTAAAAAAACATTCCAAAAATTTTCTGAGAAAAAAAAGCTACCTAATAAAATACAAAAAAATAAAACCAAATTCATCCAATCAGGAACGGCTAATATTTTAAAGTCTATTGCAGATAAGAGTACCAAAAAGCTAAAAACAATCATTAGCCAGATTTGAAATATTCCGCTATAAAAATAGCCTATAACCAATCCTCCTAAAAAAAGAAGGAGTATTAAAACAATATTTTCAATCTTAGAAAAAAATAACCCTCCATAAAGATCAAAATTTATTTTTTGTCTTTTTTTTTGTATATCAATTAAAAATTCTACCAAAACAAAAATACCAATGCCAAAAATCCCGACCAAAAAACTATCAATACCAAATGAAGTAGGAGAGAGGAAACGATAATAAAGAGCACTTTTATCAAAGTTAAAAAAATCAGTTAGCATTATCTCATCACCCCATCAAGAACTGGGACAAACAAACACTTCTCCAAAATTTCAGGAGCACTCAATCGATTATTTTTTTTTCGAAATCGCATAATAACTTGAGTATCGCCATCTAAAATTGGAGCAACCAAAATTCCATCTTCTTCAAGTTGCTCAACAATAGCTTCAGGAATTTTTTTCACACAAGCTGAAAACATTATCCTATCATAAGGAGCAAATGCCGACCAACCATTTTGACCATCATCTAGCTTGGTATTAATGTTACTTATACCTGATTTTTTGATTCGCTCTTTTGCTTCTAAAAGTAATTTTTCAATACGCTCTATTGAAAAAACTCGGCGAAAAAGTTTGGAGAGAACCATCGCTTGATAGCCACTCCCACAGCCTATTTCAAGCACACTATCCCCACCTTCTGGTATGAGATATTGAGTCATTTTGGCAACTGTCAATGGAGAGCTTATCCACTGATCTGCACCCATTGGAAGAGCATCTAAGTTATAAGCGAGATGTTTGAGCGAAGAAGGAACAAACAACTCTCTATCAATGCTTGAAATGGCCTCTTTGACATTATCTTGAAGAGGAAATTTTTCGGCGATTTGATGACACATCAAATGGCTTTTGATTCTAAACATAATTATTCCCGTAATTTGAGATTGAATGTAATAAAAAAATCACCCTAATAATAAAATAATACTATCATTAGAAATCATCAAAATTCACACTTCCTTTGGCATAATTGGTTACTTTTGCTTCAAAAAAGTTGGTTTTTTGATCATTAAAACTAGCGAACTGATCAACCCACTTTATCGGATTACTGACATTATAAAGCTTTGGAAGACCCACTTTTGACAACCTTTCATCAGCAAGACTTTGAATATATTGGTGAATAATTTCAGAGGTAAGTCCTAAAATCTGTCCTTGAGTAATATAATCACCCCATTGAGATTCTATCTCAACAGCCTTTCTAAACATTTCAATAACTTCTTCTTCAAGAGATTTTGTAAAAAGATCAGGTCTTTCTTTTTTGGTAGCATTAATCATATTTTGAAACAACACAAGATGGGTCACTTCATCACGTTGTATGAAACGTATCATCTGTGCAGAACCTAACATTTTTCCACTCCTAGCAAGCGTATAAAAATAGCTAAAACCACTATAAAAATAAATCCCCTCTAAGATTTGATTAGCAAACATCGCTTTGACTAAATTTTGCTCTGTGGGATTTTCCGATAGTTGCATATAAACATCAGCAATATAGTCATTTTTACTACGAAGTTGCATATCCACACGCCACATATCGTAAATTTCTTCTGTATTTGCAGAGATTGATTCCACCATTACAGCATAACTTTGAGAGTGAAGAGCCTCCTCATAAGCTTGTCTGACCAAAATAAGATTGATCTCAGGGCTGGTCATAAAGGGATTCACATTATCAATGAGATTATTTGTCTGCAAACTATCCATAAAAATAAGTTGTGCCAAAGCTCTATCATAGCCTAGTTTCTCCTGAGTTGTGAGATGATTACCATAATCAAGTTTATCACTATTCATATTCACCTCTTCAGGAAACCAGGTATTTGCCAACATCAGTTTCCAAAGATTATATGCCCATTGATATTTGATTTTATTCAAATCAAACATACTCGTGGGATTCCCTCCAAAAATCCTACGATCATTCACACTTTCATTTGAATTGGGATTATATATTTTCTTCCGCGGAACAATTTTTCCTTCCATAATGACCATCCTTTTGTTTTTGTGTTGAAAAATTATTGAAGAATAACGAAATTTTTCTTTAAGTTCCCATAACTCGTTTTACTGAATTATTATTTCAGTTTGATTTAAAGTTTTAATGAGTAAAATACTGCCCTTGATTAAATTTCTTGTTGTTTTGCGGAAGTGGCGAAACTGGTAGACGCACCAGACTTAGGATCTGGCGCCGCAAGGTATGGAGGTTCAAGTCCTCTCTTCCGCACCACTGCTACCTAATTTATACTTACTTATTTTCTACTTTTTTGTAAAATCTCTAGCGACTGATATTCGCATTTAGTCTTGGTATTTTACTGAGCTTAATATTTCGTGATTTTAGCAAGGTTTTTGGTAGAATTTTATCCTCAAGGCATAATCAAAAAATCATAGGCAGAAAACTCAAAAGGGCAAAAATGAAAAAGATAAATCTTCACGAATCTTCTCCTTTTCGTATCATTCTTTTTAGGACTGATAGACTTGGAGATACTGTGCTCACAATACAATGCGCACAAGCACTCAAAGATAAATATCCTGATAGTTATATATGCTTTGCTTTGCGTTCTTACACAGCTCCCCTATTGGAAAATAATCCCTTTGTAGATGAAGTGATTTTGATAGATAAATACTCACAAAAACAGCTCACACAGCTACTGAAAAATAAAAAAATTGATATAAGTATCTCATTTTTTGCATCCAAGTTAGCTACCTATGTGCCACTTTTTGCCAAAATTCCAATCCGTATTGGCCCCTTATCTAAACTCAGATCAATATTTTTCACGCATAGAATTCGTCAAAAACGATCAAGTGGATCTGAAAACGAAGGTCAATATAACCTCAATCTACTAAAACCACTAGGTTCTCAGAAGGTATTTTTTCCAAAAATATACGTGAATGAAAATGAAAAATCAAATGCAAAAGAGTATTTAGAAAAAAAATTTGGTTCTCTAGAGAAAAACCTCATCATCTTACATCCAGGCAGTGGAGGATCATCAAAAGATTGGAACACCAACAACTATCTAGCTTTAGCACAAAAAATCCTTGAAGAAAATCTTGCTGAAGTTCTTATTACTGGATCTACAGAAGAATTATCAAAATACAAAAAAATGCTAAAAAACTACCCTATCATTGATAAAAATAACTTATTAGAAGAACAGAAACCCTTGAGAGAGTTTTTTGCCATTATCCAACAAGCAAAACTCTTTTTAAGTAATGGTACAGGGCCTTTGCATTGTGCTATAGCTTTAGATGTGCCCACAATTGGATTTCATACCTTAATGAGATCTTGTAAGCCTGATAGATGGGGGCCATTCACCTCTGATATGCAAAAACATACCGTTTTTACTCCCAAAGATGATAATAATGAGCCTCTGCCTGAATGCACTTCTTGCAATACAAAATGTCCTTATTATCTGTGTATGGATAGAATCAAAGTCATAGATGTTTATGAAAAAATTAAAGAAATTTTTTATCCATAAATACATATAGTCTTTTTTTGATTTGATTATAGAGCCTACAAAACTCTCTCCTCAATCGATACACAAGAGGCTTTTTTATATCATCATTATCATAGCGATGCAAAATGGTGGTGTTATGGCTCATCTCATTATCTCCTTTTATCAAAAAAGGAATATGCAAGATATTCCTTACACCATGCATCCAAATTCTATCCATATAATTATCCACTGGTAAAACCCAATACTTAGATCCTTTGATAAATTTTTTTGCCGCTTTTGGAGTGATGTAATAGCCCTGTGCTCCAAGCACTTCATCATAACTCAAGGCAAAATGTGAATCAATATTTATGAATGGCTTCTTAAAAGTATCCATCGCAAATAATCGCACATAATCATAACTACAATCACAAATCCTAGCTAGTCCTAGTTCAAACTCAGGCAATAGCTCAATATCATCTTCTAAAATCACTATGGGTTCATTTAGTTCTATGCATTTTTGCCACAAAGAAAAATGAGAAGCATAACAGGCTCTTTCGGACTCTTTTAACTCTCTTCCTCCATTGACAATCGCCAAAGATTTTTTATAAAAAGACTCAAATGTATGATGTTCGCCATTTTTTGCATCAATGGCATTAAAAAAGATAAAATCAAGATGCTCAAATTTATCAATCTGCTTTTGCATAAACTCTCTTCTATCTAGTGCTCTAGCTAAATTGATGATAAATATTTTCACAATAACCCTTTTTTGCATAGAAAAATATAAATATTCTGTTTGATTTGAATGAAAAATCGATAAAATTCCCTGAAAATCTTCCAAATCAAAAATTTTTTTAAATTCTTATCATAGCGATGTAAAATAGTGGTATTATCCCCTATTTCATTATCTCCTTTTATCAAAAAAGGAATATGCAAGATAGTCTTCACGCCAGTCATAGAAATCCTATCCATATAATTATCCACTGGTAAAACCCAATACTTAGATCCTTTGATAAACTTTTCTGCCGCTTTTGGAGTGATGTAATAGCCTTGTGCTCCTGCTAGTTCATCATAACTCAAGGCAAAATGCGAATCAATATTTATGAATGGTTTCTTAGGTGCATCTGTAGCAACCAATCGCACATAATCATAACTACAATCACAAATCCTAGCTAGTCCTAGTTCAAACTCAGGCAATAGCTCAATATCATCTTCTAAAATCACTATGGGTTCATTTAGTTCTATGCATTTTTGCCACAAAGAAAAATGAGAAGCATAACAGGCTCTTTCGGACTCTTTTAACTCTCTTCCTCCATTGACAATCGCCAAAGATTTTTTATAAAAAGACTCAAATGTATGATGTTCGCCATTTTTTGCATCAATGGCATTAAAAAAGATAAAATCAAGATGCTCAAATTTATCAATCTGCTTTTGCATAAACTCTCTTCTATCTAGTGCTCTAGCTAAATTGATGATAAATATTTTCACAATAACCCTTTAAAGAATATTTGTGCAATTATAGCAGACTTGTGAAGTTCTTATGCTGGTAGTCTTTAGAGAGTTTTAGATATAATCTCCCTCTACTATAAAAATTCAAAAGAGTTTGAATGAAAAATAATAAATTCTTATACAGTCTAAAAGGAATGGGATATTTTTTATACCCGAAGTTTTTAGGAAAATATGCTATCAATTCCAAACTCCAAAATATAAAAAAACTCAAAGATGATGAACTTCAGAAAATTGCTAAAAGAGTGAATTATTATTGTTCTTTTCTTCATACTTGTTTGCCGACAACTTCTAATCCAAGCAATTTAGAGCTACTTAAAAGAGGATCAAGATATTTTTTTGATACCTATGAACATATGAGATTTTTTCCAAAACATCTCATCTATACCTTAAAAGAAGGAGATATTAACTTTGAACTCTCTAGCCCTTCTTTATGTAAATCTCGACCTGTGCTAAAAGATTTCAGCAATAATGTTTTGCTCAATATGGATAAAATTAGACATTTTAAATTTTTTACCTCCACTCCCTTAGTTGAATATGAATCAAAAAAAAATATTTTGTTTTTTCGTGGAGCGTGTTATCAACCCCATAGAAAAGATTTTATGAGAAAATATTTCAATCATCCCATCTGTGATCTTGGGCACGTAGGAGGAAATGAAAGCGAACTTAATATATGGAGAAAAGAAAAAATTAGCATAGAAAATCATATGCAATATAAATTCATTTTATCTTTGGAGGGAAATGACGTTGCTACAAACCTAAAATGGATAATGAGTTCAAATTCAATCGCAGTGATGCCAGAACCAAAGTTTGAAACCTGGTTTATGGAAGGAACACTTATCCCAAATGTGCATTATATAAAAATCAGTTCTGATTATATGGATGTGCAAGAGTGCCTACAATATTTTATCTCTCACCCAAAACAAGCTAAAGAAATTATTCATAATGCAAACAACTACATCAAGCAGTTTTTAAATAAAAATACCGAAGATCTGATCTCGTTTTTAGTATTGAGAAAATATTTTTATCAAACCCATCAAATAGAGATTTCAAAACTAGAGGAAGAAATTTTCACCTAACAGATTCTCAAAAAAGCTTTTTTGATTGAATTCCAAGAGTTTTTGATACAATTCAAAAATTGAAATTTTCGCTATTTGGGAGAGAAGATGAAAAAAATAAAACTTAATTTCGTGGATATGTGGGTGGATTTTGATATTGAAGACAACTTCTTCACAAGATTACTTTCTAAAAGATTTGAAATAGAAATTTCTTCTGAACCTGATTTTATTATTTGTTCTGTTTTTGGAAGCGATTTTAAAAATTTTAATTGTCCTAGAATTATTTTTATTGGTGAAAATATTGTGCCAAATTTCAACGCTTATGATTATGCATTGAGTTTTGAATTCTTGCAATATGGGGACAGACATTTAAGATTGCCCCTATATTACATGTATTTAGATAACTATATTCACAAAGGCCAAACCTTTGATAGAAACATCACAAAAAATGATGCTCAAAGAAAATTCTGTAATTTTGTCTATTCCAATAATCTGCAAGCTGATCCTATCAGAGAAGAATTCTTTCATCAATTATCAAAATACAAACAAGTTGATTCTGGAGGAAGATTTTTGAACAATATAGGTGGTCCAGTCAAAAATAAATATGAATTTCAAAAACAATATAAATTTTCTATCTCATTTGAAAATAGTGCTCATCCAGGCTACACAACAGAAAAGATACTTGATGCATTTCTAGCTAAGAGTATCCCTATTTATTGGGGAAGTCCTATGGTAGGAAACGATTTCAATAAAGATGCATTTATTGATATCAATGATTATAAAAGTATAGATGAGGCTATCAATGCCATCATAGAATTGGATTGCGATGATGAAAAATATCTTGAAAAACTATCACTTCCATATCTTAATAATGACAAATTTTGTGATGATTTAAATGATGATAAAATTTTAGATTTCTTTGAAAATATATTTTCAAATCCTCATATTTATCACAAAGATTCCTTACCTAATCGTGATGAAAATGGTCATTATGGTAAAGTGCCCTTTATGATAAGATTTCTAAGTGCCCTCGTTCCTATCAAATCAATGCGACATCAGTATAGAGATTATCTCATCAATAAAGATAAAATGAAAAAATATCAAAAGTTTGTAAAAAAATATTAGAAAAAATAAAAAAGGGAAGGCAAACCTGATTTAAATACCATAAATAAATATTTCAACAAATCAAGCTCAAAACTATTCTTCTATTTATTGAGATGCTTAATTCAAGGATTTATTTTTGTGAGAATAAACAATACTTGCAAATACTATGACTATCAAAAGAAAATAATTTCCTTCTGAAAATGCAATCATCGGCTCATTTCCTATGCCAGCAACAATATATAAAGTCAAAATACCCATAAAGGCAATACTAAAAATTGAAGCTAGAGCTTTATTTGGATCAAATATATCACAAAGCGTATCATCTGATTTGATTCTCTTGGCAAAGAATACACCTGTGCTTATCCATACCGCCAATAATGCCAAAATACCCAAAATACCCTTTCTAGCTAGAGTATTAAAAAATTCACTATGAAGCCTTTGATAGCAGTGATTTCTAGGATAAGTTTCCTCATTTGGATATTTTACATATTCACATAAACTTTTTGGATTCAAACCTATGATAGGAGATATTTTAAAAGCCAACCAAGCATCTTTCCACATGTTAAAACGAGCACCTATACTTGTATCAGGATTCTTATTTTCATATTCTTTGAGATCTGTTTTTATCATATCATAGCGACCTAAAGATTGCTTGATAAAAGGAGAGAAAGCACCTGCAAATAGTGCTCCAAAAACAATCAATAAACATATATTTTTGAATATAGAAGAGATTTTTTCTGGCTTGAAAAAAATATAAATAAACAAGATAGCAACACAGCCAAAGCCAAAGCCCATCGCAATACCTCTAGATTCATTAAAAATCAACACACACACTACCAAAATAAAAGCAATTCCAAAAAATATGCGTTCTTTTAAACTTGTGCTATCTTTCAAAAAATAAGCAAAAATACACAGCCCCAAAACAGCACTCAAGTGTGCAAATTCAAATATTTCAGTAAAGCCATCAACTCTCTGTATATGAAATAATACCTTCTGAATGATCCCAATAATGCCATTAATATAAGCTGATACACAAATGATATACATTATAATTTTTGAATTCAAAGTTACCTTTAATTTAATCATCAAGATAAGACAAACAGAACCAATAATATAGGCTATCTGCATATTAAAACTTCTAAAATGATCATAAGCAAAACCACCATTAAAAAATAAATTTGGAATAATGGTTACAAACATCGCAATAAAGGAAAAAACAATATACTTTACTTCCCTCTGAATATTTGCAAACTTACTAATTTTAAAAGCACAAAAAATTAATGATAATAAAAATAATATTAAGATTGCTTCAGAAGAATGATTTACACAAGAAAGAAGAAAAACTCCGCAAGAAAGAATCATAAAAACTAGATTCATCCTATTGGAAATAAAAGTATTCAAACAAAACCCTATCTGTCTTTGATACCTAATTCAACTATCAGTTTAGAATATCTCTGGTACTGAGTTTTCTTGAGATATTTAAGTAAATTCTTCCTTTTTCCCACAAGTTTTAAAAGCCCCAATCTACTAGAATGATCTTTTGGATTTACTTTTAAATGCTCTGTCAGCTCCGAAATCCTCTTGCTAAATAATGCAACTTGAACTTCTGAAGAACCTGTGTCCTTGCTGTCTCTTGAAAACTTTGAGATAATCTCTTGTTTTTTCGCCGTATCTAAAGCCATAATGACCTCCTGAATGGTATTTTATTTTTAAAGTCAGCATATTACACAAAAAAAGCAAAGTTTTACATTAAAGATTGTAAAATTACGCTCAAAAACATTTTTAAAATTAAGGCATCAGTGTAGTGGCTTCAGAGAGACAAAAAAACATCATCAAAAGAATTATTCCATCACTACGATACATAACCGAATCCAAAGATTTGACCGTTGTTGCCTTTGTCATAGCTATATTGGCCATTATTATCGTCCCCCTACCCCCTTTTTTATTAGATTTTTTATTGACTATCTCTATTGCTTTATCTGTTCTCATTATCCTTATTGGACTCTATATCACTAAACCCACAGATTTCTCTGCTTTCCCTACTTTGCTTTTGATTGTAACTCTATATCGACTTGCACTTAATGTGGCTACCACAAGGATGATACTCACTGAAGGATACAAGGGACCTCAAGCAGTGAGTGATATCATCACTGCATTTGGAGAATTTACTGTTGGTGGCAATTACGTCATTGGAACGATCATTTTTACAATTCTTGTGCTCGTGAATCTTCTTGTAGTCACAAATGGTTCAACGCGTGTTACAGAGGTTAGAGCGAGATTCGCACTTGATGCTATGCCTGGAAAACAAATGGCAATTGATGCGGATTTGAACTCTGGTCTCATTGACAATGAAGAGGCAAAAAAAAGGCGTACTGCCCTCACTCAAGAAGCTGATTTCTACGGAGCAATGGATGGTGCAAGTAAATTCGTAAAAGGCGATGCGATTGCCTCAATCATTATCACTCTTATCAATATTATCGGTGGATTCCTAGTAGGCGTGTTTCAGAGGGATATGAGTATGGCTTATAGTGCTTCAACCTTCACCGTTCTGACTATTGGAGATGGTCTTGTAGGTCAAATACCTGCACTTATTATCGCCACCGCAACAGGCATTGTGGCTACCAGAACCACTCAAGGCGAAGAGGAAAATTTTGCTAGCAAACTCATCACCCAACTTACCAATAAAAGCAAGATACTCATTATAGTGGGCTTGATATTAGTCCTATTTGCAACCATACCTGGTCTTCCAGCATTTTCTTTGGGCTTTGTAGGGATTTTATTTTTATTTATTGCTTGGATCATCTCTAGAGAAGATAAAAAAAATCTATTTTCAATTTTTGAAAAATGGCTAGGCAAAAAAATGAATATGGATATTTCCTCTAAACCTTCTAAAAATAGCAACGAAGAAGAAAATGATGAAAAACATCAAGGAACGAAGGCACAAAAAACTCCTGAGGAGATCAAAAAAGAAGAAGAAAAGGTCATTGATGAGGTTCTAAAAGTGGAACTTTTAGAACTCGCACTAGGATACCAACTTATTGGACTTGCCGATGTAAAGCAAGGTGGAGATTTATTAGAGAGAGTCAGAGGGATTCGTAAAAAAATAGCTAGCGACTATGGGTTTTTGATGCCACAAATCAGGATTCGAGACAATCTACAGCTCCCACCCACAAATTACGAAATCAAACTAAAAGGAATTGTAATAGGTGAAGGCAGTGTGATGCCTGACAAATTTTTGGCGATGAATACAGGCTTTGTTGGTAAAGAAATTGAGGGCATACCCACAAAAGAACCTGCATTTGGAATGGATGCTTTATGGATAGAACCAAAAGACAAGGAAGAAGCTATTATTCAGGGATATACAATTATTGATCCCTCTACGGTTATCGCTACTCATATGAGCGAACTTGTGAAAAATTATGCAGAAGAATTTATTACAAAAGACGAAGTAAAATCACTCTTAGAAAGACTTGCCCAAGACTATCCAGCTATCATAGAAGAGGCCAAAGCAATCCCAACAGGAGTGATTCGATCAGTATTGCAGGAATTATTGCACGAAAAAATACCTATCAGGGATATGCTCACTATTCTTGAGACCATTACAGATGTCGCACCTCTAGTACAAAATGACGTTGCAATTATAACCGAACAGGTTCGTTCAAAACTTTCAAGAGTAATCTCTAATATTTTTAAATCCGAAGATGGAAACTTGAAAATCCTTACCCTTTCAATCACTTCTGAACAGTACCTTCTTGGAAAACTAAAAGAACAGCCTTCTGGAAGAACACTTCTCTTAAATGCCACCGAACTCCAAAAACTAGTTGATGCTATTAGTGAAGAGTCAATGAAAGTACTACAAAAAGGTATTGCCCCTGTTATTCTTATCGTAGATCCACAATTAAGACGTCCTCTAGCAAACAAAATTGAACAATTCAAAATTGATTTGGTTGTCTTAAGTCACGCAGAGCTTGATATAAACAGCAAATACGAAGTCTTGGGCAATATTAATATTAATTTTTAAGGAAAAAAATGGAAGTTCATCATCTCTCACATATCGATTTAGACGGCTATGGCTGCCAGTTAGTTTCTAGTCACTTTTTTGAAAATATTAAGTTTTATAATGCCAACTATGGAAAAGAAGTCATTGTCCGTATTAATTCAATACTAGATAATATAAATAATTCAGCACACGCCAAACTCACATCAAAATTTCATTCCAAATCGCAGGTGAAATTTTTTATTCTAATAACTGATCTAAATCTCTCAATGCAAGAGGCAAAATATCTTCAAGAAAGAGTTGATGAGGCCAAAATAGCTGGAAAAGATATAGAAATTTTACTTCTAGATCATCATATTAGTGGGGAAGAAAGTGCAAAAGCATATCATTGGTATTTTTTAGATTCCAATCGATGTGGAACAAAAATCACATACGAAACCCTCAAAGAAAAATATCCCTTAATCAATCCCAAAGATGAGCAATGGCTCAAGCCAATGGTTGATATGATTAATTCAGTGGATATTTGGCAAGAAAATGGCTTTGGATTTGAATTTGGGAAAGTCGCAATGAGTATGATTTCAAGCTCAAATGAACTCAATCGTTTTATGTTTGATACCGAACATAGAGACTATAAACTCAAACTACTCAAAGAGGCTAAAAATTACCTATTACTTCAAAGAGGGGAAATCAAATTTGACAATGAAATTTTTCGTCTCAAAAAAATTGCTTTAGGTGGCGATCCTGATCTTCAAACAATGGATAATATCGCTTCTTTAGCACAGGTAAATCTCTTATCGCAAAAAAAATCTCAATGTAGCATATCTTATGGCAATAAAAAAGGTTTTTTGAGTTACTCAATGGGAGGAATTAGTGTTCTTGCAAACTTGTTTCTAACACAAAATCCAGAGTTTGATTATTATATGGATGTCAATCCTAGAGGAAATGTCAGCCTTAGAGCAAATGGAAAATGTGATGTGAGTGCTATGAGCAAAGAACTTTTTAATGGCGGTGGACATAAAAATGCCTCTGGAGGTAAAATTGACGGTTTTAGAGAAAGCTTTTTATACGAAGATATTAAGCATCAGATTGATAAAATTTTTGAAACCCACTCTAATGCTTAGGAGGTTATAAGGTTTTTAATCTAAAATAAAATATCTTAAGGAAAATAAATGAAAACAAATGAAGAAGAAAAAATAGATTTTGAAGATCTCGCTCTTGAAGTCATTGATATGTTGGCAGTTGCTTTGCATTTTGCTGGAGTCAAAAAAGAATGTATCGAAAAAGCTATTGATGACTATTTAGAAGAATTGGATAATCTTGATGAAAACACTTCTTATGGTCAAAAAGAAATCATAGAAGTGATTGAATCTCTCAAAATCAAACGAAAAGATCTATTTGAAATGTGAAAATCTTCAATAAGGATTAACATGAAAACATCAATCAATATCACACTCTTGACACTTTTGATAGTGTTAATGAATGCCTGTACGAACTATAATGTAACACCTCAAAACATTACTCGTTACGATAAAGGTATTGATATTTTGGATGCCTCACAAGAAGATTCAAGGGTGCAAATTGAGATCTCTCAACACAAACTTGGAGGCATCAATAAAACCCCGCTTGTAATCTATGTTGGTGTTCAGATCATAGCTGGAAAAGAGATTATTTTTGATATAGATAATTTATCTGCGACTCAAAATCAAAATAAATTAGAAATCCTAACCTATGATCAAATTCTTCGCTCAAATTATGATTTTAGTGATATATTACAAGGTTTTGGTATTCTTACTCCACCAATTCCTAGCACTACAAATATTTACGCACCGATGTTTTATTTTGGAAGGGGTGGATTCCTAGCTTATGGAATGTTTTTCAGCCCATTCTTTATAGACAGTGTTCAAAATCAGCAAGCCATTGCCGATCAAATACAAGCAAAAAAAATCTTAGCTACAAACTACTTGAGAAAAACAACGATCAGTGTACAAACTAAAGCAAAAGGTGGATTCATCGCCATCAAGCCAAATAAAATCAAAGCTGGAGTAATAGAACTAAAGATTTTTATCAGAGAAAAACCTTATATATTTAAGATTGATATATCAAAAGCTCAAAAATAATACAGGAATTTAATTTCTCACATCAAATCTTAATTATTTTTTAATTTTCCATAAATTATAAACGACCTTGATAAGAATCGTGAAGATAATTCCTTCAAAGATAGCTGCAAGCAAAAATGAATAATACGTACTTTGATCCATTGCCTTAAGTTGTAACCCCAACGCTGCAGTCGCGACTAAAAATGTCAAAGGCATTGAATCGCTCAATGCAAACAAAACAGTGTTTTTTGTACTCTTAAAATATGTCCTAAAAGCAATCGTAGCAGATACCAATCTCAAACTTATCATTGCTATTACAATAAAGATTCCGTGCAACATTAAAGCTGGGGTATGGATAATCAAAGCAAGATCAAGTGTTGTGCCTACGTGTATAAAAAATAATGGGACAAAAAAGCCAAACCCAATATCATTAAGTTTATCTATGAGTTCGTGCTTATAAGGGAAAAAAGTAGCTACAATCATACCCGCTAAAAATGCACCTAAAACACTTTCTAACCCTAGCCAAATAACAATAACAATCAAAACAAAAAACAGCATCATGCTAAAACGAATATCCTGATTGTTGGCATCATCATAAGGCATAATAAATAATTTTAGATTTGGAAACCACCAAAATAATATTTTACCCATCTGAAATACGCCCACAATCACGAGTATAAATAATAATAAAACCGCTAAAGTTCTATAAAGATCAATGGTGAGTCCATAAGAATAAGCCCCATTGATAATAACCAAAACAGCGATACTGACAAGCTCTCCAATAATCCCAACCTTCAATGCAAGATCAAGCCAAGGCATATTTTTGCCATAATCTTTAATGAGTGCCATAATCATTCCCAAGCTCATCACAGGAAAAGCAGCAATATAAATAGGTGGAAGCTTTAAAAGCAAAACTGCTGAAGTCGCAACAACGTATAAAACTAAAAAATAAACTCCCGCTCTTTTTAAAAATCTTTTTCCAAGACGCTTGAATCCACGTAGATCAACTTCCATACCACACAAGAACATCAAAAATAAAAAGCCTACTTCAGCTAAAGTATCAAAAGCCTCTGAATGCTTAAAAACACCCAGATAATAGGCCAAAGCTCCCAATATCATTTCAACCACGACAATAGGAATCCTTGTTATTTTACTAACAAATGGGGCAAAAACTATCAAAATCGTAATGATTGCAAAAGTAACTAGATTCTCCATTATTTAATCACTCGTGTTAGATTCAATGCTTTTAATATGGCAGTTGGATATAAGTTATGTTCTAATTTATGTATTCTATCCTCAAACGCTTCCAAACTTTCCCCTGCAATTTTTGGAATATAATCTTGTAAAATTATCTCCCCGCCATCTAAAATATCACTAACCCAATGAACACTAACACCACCAAATTCATCGCCTGATTCATAGGTTTCCTTGATCGCATTAGCTCCTTTATATTTTGGAAGAAGCGAAGGATGTATATTGATAGATTTTATTACAGAGGTAAAGACTGGAGATAATATTCTCATAAAACCTGCCAAAATCACAGCATCAGGATTATATTTTTTTAAAAGAGTGAGCAAGGCCTCATCAAATTTTTCTCTTGAATCAAACTCCTTATGAGGAAGTATTTCGCAATTCACCCCTAAAGCCTCGCATCTAGAAATGCCATAAGCATTGGGATTGTTTGTAACTGCACAAGAAATCTGAATACCTACTTTTTCTTTAGCATCTTCACTTAAAAATTCGTTATGATTGAAGTATTCAATCAAGTTTTCCATATTGCTTCCATTACCACTAAAAAGAATAACAAGATTGATTTTTTTCAAATACACATACCCTTTTGATGCTCTATTTATGAGCTAGAATTCTAGCATATTTTTATAATAAGATTTAGTTTGATGCAATTAATCTATCAAGATACTGATATCTTATTTTGTTTAAACACTTCTTCTGGAGATGTTTTGTACATGATTTTTTCATTCAATAGGTTTTTCTTTAATGAAGACAATAATCCCCGCTTTTCCCACCACTTTTAGACTCTAGCTTGATATCGCTAATAACCATTGATTTATCAATTGCTTTGACCATATCATAAATCGTCAAAAGTCCTATACTCACACTACTTAAAGCCTCCATTTCAACCCCAGTCTTTCCTTCTGTTTTTACGCAAGAGGTTAAAATAAAACTATGAGAAAAATCATCTTGAGAAATGTCGATATCAACACCATTTATCATCAATGGATGGCACATTGGAATCATATCGCTTGTCTTTTTCGCACCCATAATTGCAGCAATGATTGCAGTCTGCAACACAGGTCCTTTTTTACCCGTTTGTGAAATGACAGCCTCATAGGCTTGCTTATTCATAGTGATTTTACCACTTGCCTTAGCCTCTCTTTTGGTTATATCTTTTTGACCTACATCTACCATTTTTGGACGATTTTTTTCATCAATATGAGTGAGTTGCATTTAAATTCCTTATCAAGATGTGATTTTATCTATCAAGACTTTGGGCGGAAAATCTTGATATTATCTTCATTTGCGTTAATATATCTACCACCAATAAGATCTATACAATAAGGAATAGCAGGAAATACCGCCTCCAAACATTCTTTTATACTCTTTGGCTTCCCAGGTAAGTTAATAATTAAAGATTGCTTTCTAATACCTGCGGTTTGTCTAGATAAAATAGCTGTAGGGACATATTTTAAGCTAGTTTGACGCATCAATTCCCCAAAACCAGGCATCATTTTCTCGCATACATTTTGTGTTGCTTCTGGGGTAACATCTCTACTTGCTGGTCCTGTGCCTCCTGTACTAACTACCAGATCACAGTTTTGAATATCACACAAGTCTATAAAATTTTTTTCAATTATATCTTGCTCATCTTCTATGAGTCTATAAATATATTCGCACTCATTGAGTATATATTCTTTTAAAACATCTTGAATTGCCTTTCCAGAAATATCTTCATAGATACCATTAAATGCTCTATCGCTAGTAACGACAATTCCGATTTTAATTTTATCCATCAATTTTCCTTGCATTTTTATCAATCCATCCAATGATTCCTTGAGTGTCATTTACATCAAACACACAAACCCCTACAGGAAGAATTGAAATATTTTTTGTATCTTTATCTAGTGCAAAAGCATCACTATAAGACAGATATTCTTCTTCTATCTCATCTCTTGCAACACAAATTCTAGGGAATTCAAGTTCTTTGAGACCTTCAATAAAAACATAATCTTTATCAAAAAATACTCTATATAAAAAATCCATATCCAAAACATCTTGAAAAATCATCGTTGTTTTACTTGGTGAAGCAAGGACAACATCCGCACCTGCTTGAAAAAACTTATAGCTATCTTTACCTTCAGTATCAATTTGAGCTTTATTTTTAGGATCGTGCTTTATAACACCTATAGAATAATCTGAAGATAAAATCTTGATAATTTTTTCAATTAATGTGGTTTTTCCGCTATTGCTTTTTCCAGTAAATGCGACTATCTTCATTAGCTTAAAATACCACTCCCACTCAAATAATGACTCCTATGGAATGCATAAATACGTTCATTGCCCTTGAGATCATATTTCCAAATTGGAGCATTATGCTTAAAATCCTCTATAAACTCCTCATAAACCTCTAAGGCAAATTTTCTATGAGCACATAAAACAGCTGACATATATGAGCTTTCGCCATTTTTCACATCTCCAAATGAATGTGCCATCATCAAAATCACCCCTTGATGGCTTACTTTTTCTTGCCAATGAGAAAACCATTTATTTAAAAGTGGCTCATAAATATCAAAACTAAGTCCATCTATGCCAGATTCTTCTCTCACAATCCCTGTAAAAACACAAAATGCCCCAAAGTTTCTATTTCTCGCTTGTGATTCCCATTTTTGGTAGATTTGATATGTTGGCAAAGCACCTTCATAGATCTCTAACATTTTCTAACCACCACAAACAGGAGGCAAAATAACAACTTTATCACCATCTTTTAAGGGTGTATTTATATCCTCTACCAAAACATCATTGATGGCTAAAGCACTCATAGAAAGCCATTTTTGAACACTTTCAATTGTATTTAATTTCTCTTTAAGCTCTACCAAATTTTTTACATCTAGCTCCATTTTTTTTTCACCAATAGGTCCTAAAAACTCAACACTTACCATTATATGCCTCCTATTAAAAAGTTTCTGAAAAGAATTATATCAACTTCCTGCCCACTATATAGATTCCCTTCATTTTCTGGCAAAACCACAAGGGCACTCTGACCACATAGATTGTTTATGACCGAACTTTGAAAAGCTCTTTTTTTTGAAAAACCTACATGATACTTGCCATTAAAAATCTCTAAATCACAAACTCGAAATTCCATTCTATTATCATTTCTAAGAACATCTTCAGTTAAAGTTGCTTTCAAAAATTGATGCTGGTAATTCATACCAAGCATTCTAGCAAAAACAACACTACCAAATAAATAAAAACTCAAGGCGGCCGAATTTGGCGATCCAGGTAATCCTAATAAGTACTTTGTTTTTCCATTTTGGTGATAAAGTGCATATGTAAAAGGCTTACCAGGTTTGATTCTAACACCCTTAAAAAGCACCTCACAAAGCTCTGCAAGTACTTCTTGGGTAAAATCATAATCTCCCATACTCATACCTCCTGTGCTTAATAAAATATCACAATCTCTCAGTGCCTCAGACATAAGCTCTCTTATAATTTCCTTATTATCGGGTATTATGGGATAAAGAATTGCTTCTCCTCCCATTAAACTCACCATTGCTTTAAGCAGATGATTATTCACGCTATAAATTACATTTTCATTTTCCCTATGTTCTCCAACCTCTATTATCTCTGAACCACCTGTCAAAATAGCAACTTTTGGCTTTCTAAAAACCTCTACAAAAATTTGATTTAAATCTGCTAAAAGCCCAATTTCATACGCCCCTATAGCACTCCCTTTCTTGAGTAAAACATCTCCCTTGCAATAGTTTTCTCCAATACATCTCACCCACTGCCCTTTTTTGGTTACTGGGGCATCTTGGGATAAAAATACCTTATTGTCTCTAATGACACTATACTCAACTAACAAAATCGTATCTGAACCTTTAGGCATTTTTGATCCCGTAAAGGTTTTGATAGCACTAGCAGGTTTTAAAGAAAAATCAAAATTCGCACCTGCTGGATTATCGCCATCTAAAACAAGCCCCTCTTTTAAAAGCTTGGGGAAGTCCTCAAAACAAAAAGCATAACCATCCATGCTTGAAGTAGGAAACTTAGGCATATCAATTTTAGCAACAATATCTTGAGCTAAAACTCTACCTAAAGAATCACTAAAAATAACCTTCTCAACACTCATTGGTGCAATATTGGATTTGGATACCAGATCCAATGCTTGGTAAAAACTAATATTTTTTTCCATTACAATAAATGCCCTAATTTCGCTTTCTTGGTGGCTAAATATTTTTCATTATAACAATTACTTGGTACAACAATGCTGTCCCTACTGACTTCAACATATTTACTCATCGCTTCAATTTTTTTAGGATTATTTGTGAGTAAGCGAATTTTTTTGATTTTATAGTATTCAAAAATATCACCCACAAGCGAGTAATTGCGATTGTCACTTTTAAATCCAAGTGCTTCATTTGCCTCAACAGTATCATAACCTTTATCTTGAAGGGCATAGGCATTCACCTTATTAAAAAGTCCAATTCCTCTACCTTCTTGACGCAAATATATCAACATGCCGCCTTTCCCGTTTTCTTGTTCTTGTGCTATTTTTTCCATCGCAAGTGCAAGTTCGCCACCACAATCGCACTTGTGAGAACCAAATACATCTCCAGTGAGACATTCAGAATGAACTCTTACAAGTGGAGCATCGCAAAATTTATCTGTAAAAACAACTAAATGTTCTACTGGACATTCACACTCTTTTTCTAATTTAAATTCTCTAAATGATTGTATAAAAAAATTCCCAAATCGGGTAGGCAACTTTGCCTTTTGTGAAACTTGAAATTTTTCCAAAAAATATCCTTTTATTCATTTTATGCGATTATATCAAGAAAAATATCGATTTTAGAAAACCCTAAAATTGATAAGCAAAACTTACCCCTGTTGGAGAAATACCTGTTAAGATTTTATTTTTATTTTTAACGCCCACAAGCTCTCCAAGTCCAAGATCAGAAATGATAAAACCTATAGGATCCATTAGCGCAATGAGCGTATAACCCAAAACTCTAGAACCAAAAAGTTCGCCATTATTGGACTGAATATAACGTGTAAATTGATAAAAAATTTCTCCAAATATTGAACCCATCGCAGGGGTATAAATCAGATCCTGCCAACTAGGTATCTCAACAAAAGCTTCAATACCATATTCCCAAAAAAAAGCTGAAGTGATAAAAGAAAAAAGCACAGACTCTGCCCAGCTATAACCAGCTTTACGTGGTTGGAGATAATACACAGCTCCAAAATATGGATGGGCAACACCATTGAGCCAAAAATTATCATCATCTACAGCAGGAGCCACTTGGACATCTTGAACCCAACTCCTAAATCCAAACCTTTCTCTATCCCAATTTGTAACGCTCTCAGGCATCAAGTATAAACCTGCAATGCCTACAAACAATCCCGCACCCAATATTCCAGCACTAGTCCCTAGATATTTACCCTTACTATCAGGCACGTAATAATAAGGATTGCCTGGCTGATCAGGTTTTGCAGGAAAATTCCAATGCCTTGACTCAGGATTTTTAAGCGTCTCTTCAAGCGAAGAGCCAAACAGGCTTGTACAAATACACAGGATCGCTAGGGTTTTTAAAACATTCAAATTCTTAATTCTCCGAAAGTAAATCGCTATTGAAAGCAAAGATTTTATCTTAGTATTTTAAATGATTGCATATACAATTATTTAAAATAAAATGGTACAATCTAGAATTCAAAAAACAATAAGTAACTCTTTATCTAGTAGGAAGATTGATGGCAATTATAGGAAAATTACATTCTTTAGAGCATTTATTCCAAAAAACAGATGATCTTAAATATCTATACGAATATCTTCAGAACGCGACAAATCCAAATCATTCTACTCATCAAGCCATCATAAATACTCCATTAAAAACAGAAAACAAAATTGATTTAATCAGTGGAATGTTCGCCATAATCCAATCTTATCCTCTGAAAAATCCAGATGATGCATTCTATGAAACCCATATCAAGTATATAGATTTCCAACTAGTGATAAAGGGGGTAGAATTTTTTGAAATCGGGGATAAAACAGATTTTGAAATCAAAACACCCTATAACGAAGAAAAAGACCTGATTATTTATAAAAAAAGCCTCAAAACCTCAAAGCTCAGACTCCATGAAGGAATGCTAGGAATTTTCTTTGATACCGACGTACACGCTGGAGGGCTCAGTATGGATGAAACACAAGAAAATGTTTCAAAAGTTGTGATCAAAGTTCCAAAATCAATCGTAAAATTAAAACTGTAGAAAAATAATGAAATATTTGTTTTTATTTTTATTTTTTATAGATTCTGTATTTGGAAATCAATTAGCGGGAATTTATCAATCCCAATCCTTTTTACTCTTCAAGAGTGCTTATGTTGAGTTCTTTGAATTTAATGGTAAATATTATGCTTATGGCATAGAAAATACAGATCATTCTCCACCAAAAAAAGATTCTAAAAACCCAAATCCATATCTTAGAAATCGAAGTGATAAGGGAGTGGTTTTTTTATATGGACTCGTTCATACTTCTGCAGACAATTATAAATATGGCAAAGCGTATAATTTTTATGATGGCAGAACCTACCATATCAAAATTCACCAAAGAAAAAATGGAGATTTAGATTTTCGCTCCAGCATTGATTCAACAGGCTATATAGGGAAAACTTTTTTGTGGAAAAAGCTAACCCAAGATGAGATAGAAAAAGCGGGTATCAAAAGACCTAATTTTCATGAAGTTTTAAACACTATTTCTGAGCTTGATCTTTAAATTCTACCCATTTTTTGGCAATCCTCACAGCATTTGTTGCCGCCCCTACACGTAACTGATCTGCCACGCACCACAAGTGTAATATTTTCTTATCATAAATATCATTTCTAATACGCCCTACATAAGTTTCATCGGTATCTATAGAAATAATAGGCATTGGATAAAGCTTCTCAGCAGGAGTGTCTACGACGACAATATTCTCAGATTTTTCCAAAATTTCTCTTGCCATTTGTGCTGTGACTTCACGCTCAAAAGCTATACTGATAGATTCACTATGCGATCTCAAAACAGGAACTCTCACACAAGTTGCACTCAATGGAAAATCAGCTCCTAAAATCTTATGAGTTTCATTGACCATTTTCATCTCTTCTTTTGTGTAATCATTGGGCATAAAAACATCAATTTGTGGAATCAAATTAAGAGCTATCCGATGTGGAAAAGTTTGTGGCTCACACTCTTCTAGTTCAAATGCAAAAAACTTTTGCATTTGGGTCACAAGCTCCTCCATCCCTTTTTTACCCGCACCACTCACTGCTTGATAAGTACTTACATCCACGCGTTTAATTCCAAATGCCTTATGAAGAGGTCCTAAAACTTGCACCATTTGAATGGTAGAACAATTCGGATTGGCAATAATCCCTGCACCTTTGCACTTCAGTATATCTTTGGGATTCACCTCAGGAACGATGAGAGGAACATCATCTTGCATCCGAAAATGACTTGTATTGTCTATGACAAGTGCTCCAGCTTTAATTGCACTAGGGACAAATTCTGCACTCACACTTCCTCCTGCTGAAAAAAATGCGATTTCTATCCCCTCTTTTTCAAAGACGTTATGAGTGGTTTCCAATATCTTGTGATTTTCGCCAAATGCTTGTATTTCTTCTCCAGCACTACGAATACTAGCTAGAGGTACTAGCTTTTTGATAGGGAAATGTTGCTCATCTAAAACTCTAAATAGCTCTTCTCCGACAGCACCACTAGCCCCTACCACTCCAACAACATATTTTTTCATCTCTATCCTACCTTTTTGCGTATCTTCTCAATATAAAATATAGCCTTTAGTGTCATTTTAAAATTCTTAAATTTTATCAAAATAATCACAAAATTAGTATCAACCTAATATGAAATTATGAAGTCTTTTATAGAATTTTATTTAAAAAACTTGTAAAACCTATTTTCCAAAGGTGCTAATTCTAGCATTTCTTTATCGCCCTCACTATCCCCATAGGCATAAATCTGGGTGTAATCTTTCAAAACATATTTGCTTTGAATTCTATTTACCTTTTCCTTGCCATAACAGTTAAGACTAGCAAACTTCCCACTTAGCCTTCCATTTGTAATTTCCAAAATAGTTCCTATGCAATCTATCTTTAGCTCTTCGCATAAAGGCCTGAGATATTCTTCAAAACTCGCACTCACTAAGACAACCTTATGTCCTTGTTTTTTATGCCAGTATATTTTTTTTAATGCAGATTCTTTTAGAGTTGTTTTTAAAATCGGTAAAAATTTCTCACATTTATCTAGAAATTCTTTAGATTCATATCCTTTGAAAAAATAACCACTCAATCTTTCTTTGGCATAAGAATTTTTTAATATACCCATCAGATATCCAAGCAAAATATATAGATGAATGAAAATACCCCAATAAAATCCCCTTTTTCCGACCAAAAACCTTACAAATAAAAATAGGCTATCCTTGTGAGTCATGGTGCCATCAAAATCAAAAAAAGCAATATTTTCTCTCATTTTATTTCTCTTTTGAAGTCTTGTATTCATCATAGGCTTCTAAGAGCATATCTCCATCTTCTTGCAATGGTTCCCAACCCAAGATATTTTGCGTTTCTGTAATATCTACGATATATTCTTCATCGGCAATTTCATACTGTTCCTTATACATAATTTCTAACCCCAAAAATCCCAAAAACCCCAAACAAAATTTTACAAATCTCCCATAAGTTGGTATCAGTAAGGATTTTGAACCCGTCTGTAAAATAACTTTTCTGAGTAGATCTTTTACTTTTGGAGGATTTTTACTCCCTAAATTAAATTCAGCATTAGGGATACCTTTTTGCAATGCCAAATAAATCGCATTCGCACAATCTAGAACGCTCACCATTTGATAGCAATTATTCCCGCTTCCAATCATAGGAATAGGCAATCCCATATCCATAAGTTTGAATAATTTTATCAAAATTCCAAATCTACCCTTCCCTACTATCATGCGAGGGCGAAAGATAGTTATATTAAAACCCTTCTTTCGATATTCTTCACAGAGCTTTTCAGATTCAAATTTACTCTTACCGTAATCTCCAAAAGGATTTTTAGGATGATGTGAATCAATAGGCAAGTATTGAGGTTTTCCATAAACCATATCTGTGCTGAAATAAATCATTTTATTGCAACCTCTTTTTTCCATTGCCTCTAAAATATTTTTTGTCCCTGAAACATTGGTATCAAAAAAATATTCCTTTCTGTTTTTTCTAGGTGGCTTTAAATGGTATTGTTTAGCGGCTAGATGGATCACGTTATCATCACTTAGAAATTCAAAGTCAATTTTTTTAGCAATATCAACACAAAAAAACTTTGATTGATTGGGAAGTTTTTTGGGCTTTAAAGTATCTAATATAATAATCTCGCTCTGAATTCCTGTAGATTTTTTAGAAATCAGATCCACTACATATTCACCCAAAAACCCCGCTCCACCCACGATGATATAACGCATTTTTATCCTTTAGAAATACTCAAGAAGAGCAAACCCGCACAAATAAAAGCTATCCCTATCATTTTATAAAATGTTAAAGGCTCTCCAAAGCTATAATAAGCAATAATTGCTGAAAGGATGAAGCCTAGACTCAAAAATGGATATGCGATGCTGACATTCACCTTTGAAAGCACAACCATCCAAGAAAGAATACTGATAGCATAACAACCCATACCAAGCCAAAGATAAATATTTCCCAATCCTCTAAGAATGAAATCCATATTCAAAGACAAAGAACCAAGACTCATCATTCCTTTTTTAATAAAAATCTGTGCAAAAGAATTCAAAGCCACTGAAAAAATTATGATTGGAATAAATTTAATCATTTAAAATCCTTTTAATGTGAGGGTATATCTTCTGATATCTGAAAACTATCCACTCCAAACTTATGTGCATACACCCCATTAGGCCACTTGTTTGGATCTGTGCCTGGATTGGCATAATCTCCAAAATTTTTATATGAACTCTCAAAAACTCTTCTATCTACAATAATATGTTTATTTCCTTTGAGTTTTTCTTGCTCAATATAAGAAAGCATATTTTCCCATCTGATAGAATGTTTGAGATATTGTATTTGCACAAAAAAACTATAGGACACACTCATGAATATAACCAAAGAAGCCACATATTTTCTGTGTTTAAAATGCAACAATTGGTATATCTTAATAAAAGAAAAAATCATTATGGTAAATAACATTAGATGGCTAAATAATCTTGTTCGATTTGGAATATTTGGCACCTGCACCAACGCAAAACCACCTACAATCCAAAAACAATACAACAAAAAAGCGATGAATAAAAACTTTAAATCTTTACTTTGATTTTTGCGTAAAAAGAAACATCCTAACAAAACCACAAAAAAAGATAGAAAGAAAAATAAAGTATGAGATAAATGCTTACCAAAAACTAAAAATGCAGCACAAAAAAGAATAAAACCTAACCATAATAATACCTTATGGCTTTTTGATTGCAAAAATTTAACAAAAAAATAAAAGAATATACTCAAAATAGAGACCGCAAATGTATTTGAATAATAAGCGTTGATAGCAAGAGAAAAACGTTTGATTTTATCTATGAAAGAAAGTCTTAAAAAATCTCCTATACTTAAAAACTCTGGAAAATATACAGCTCTTAATCTTGGGCCAGGGGAAAAATATAGCACACAATAGCCTATCAAAAATCCTATAATTCCTGCATAGTACCAAGATGGAAGTTTAATCTTAGCAATAAAAATGGCAAAAAATAAAAAACAAATCTGAGCGATTATGGTGATAATTCCTCCAAGCTCAGTGCACCAACCAGCAAAAAAATTCAATACAAAAAAGAGAAATACACCCAAAAAGGAGAAATTTTTCATTTCTATCTTTTTGTCTAAAAAATATAAATTCCAAAAAATCCTATAGGGAATCAAGCATAATATAATCATCAAAACAGAAAAAAGATTATTAAAAACTCCACTCCCCCACAAAAAGTCTGAACCAAAAGCACTAAAAAAAAGAATCAAAAATAAACTTAAAAATAAAACCAATGCATCAAGTTTGTATTTGGGCCATCTGCCAAATACAAGTATAAAAAAAGCAAGAAAAAATCCTGTCTCTAAACCCGCAAGCAAAATATCAAAATAAATGCTTCCATTATATTTTGCTAAAAATCCTACGTATATAAAATCACCAAACCTTGAATTCCAACTAAGATAAGACCTTATAGCACTATCTAGACCATTTAAAGCTTGATAGTAAGCATCAAAATCATCACTCTGAGGAGGAAACAACATATTTACGGTAAATAAAAACAAAAATAGATACAATACACTACCTAAAACAAAATAATCACTCTCTTTTTGTTTTTGCATATTCATTTCATTAATTCCTTTTTATTTCTATCTAAAAAAAGTAGCCAAAACGATGATATTAAAATCATCACACTCCCAACAAAACAAAAAATAGATCCCATATTCATTGCCCAATGATATCCATCTGGAAGAAAATTTTGAATCCTAGAACCAATCCAAAAAAACAATGCTAATATTACCAAAAAACACATCGAATAATAGGTGCTTTTAAGACAAAATTTTGCAAACAATATGGCTATAAAAAACATATACTGATCATATCCCAAGTGATAAAAGGTTCCTAACGATAACAGTATAGAAGAAGCAATGATTCTCGCTGGGGGGGGGGGAATTCTCAAACATATCCAAATATAAGCACAATATATGAGTGTAATCACCCATAAAAAGGGATTTGAAAATGAAAAAAAGCTCCCATCAAATAAACTCCTAGATAAACTCATCAAGTCCGAAGGGCCAACTCCAGTAGCCTGTGATGACACCTTCAAAGGCAGAATCAAAGATTCCCATATGGTAATATCAAATTGCAATGCAAATAAAATCACAAAAACAAGATTAATAATCCCTGCAAAAATCACTTCTTTTATATATCCTGCTAGAAAAAATCCTATCAATATAGGGATTCCAAAGGAATATTTAGTGAATAAAATACTCAAACATATAGTTAAAATAAGCCAATTCTTTCGATACATATAGCCTAGTGCAAGAAAAAAACCAAGAATAATAGCAACTTGGCCATTTGCAATCACATTGCCAAATGTATAACCAAACAAAACAAAAATACTCACAAGAAGCAAAAAGGCTAGATTGATTTTTTTATAAAATAAGAACATCGTACCGAAGAAACATATAACACTGAAAATAGCAAAAAATATTTTGGCATTCTCAAAATCCATCAAAGCAAATGGATACATTAAAACATAAAGCATCGGTGCATAGTTTGGATCTTGAGCCATAAAAGTATCACCACTTAAAGATGCAAGATAAGGATTGATAGAATGAATAAAATTTCCTAATCCCCAATATTGAGTCGCAGGATACCATTGCATATCTACACTACCATGAATAGACAACACCACACTTTGATAAACACTTTTACTTGCAATAAATACAAAAATAATAATGAATAATAATTTATATTTATCAAATAAATATAGCATCAATATCTTTATTCTATCTAGCAACTCCATCTTAATATCCATTTATAAAAAATATTTTAATTTCCCATATACATCAATATCCAAAAACCAATTAACCAGCACAAAATAACACTTTGCAAAAATCTATCTTGTAATATTATCTTGCTAGGATTGCCACTTTTTTGTTCCACAAAAGTCACTTGCATATATCTAAAAATTCCTGCCAAGACAAATATACTCGTGAGATACAAATAATCACTATGGAGTCTTAATTTCACTTCTGGGGAAATACTCCATAAGATATAAGCAATCATCACAACAGAAGCACTGATAGCCATAGCAATGTCTAAAAATTGACGATTGTATCCATCAATAACTTTACGCATTTTTTCACCACTATTTTCATACAAAATCACATCATCGCGTCTTTTTGCTAAGGCCAAAAACAATGCCAATAAAAATGTCATCACAATAATCCATTCAGATAATGGAACATTGATACTTAAAGCTCCAACAAATAGTCGTATCACAAAACCACTAGCAATAATAAAAACATCAATGATAGGAATATGTTTGAACTTGAAGCTATAAAATAAATTAATCACAATATAGATGACAACAGGTAAAATCACATTAGAAAGTAGCCATAGCAAACCACCCACAGCAATGAACAAAAGTGCCAATGCAATCAATAACGCTACTTTGGGTTTTATTTTTCCACTAGCTATGGGGCGATTTCTTTTGCTAGGATGAATACGATCTGAAGGTGCATCAACAATATCATTGATGATATAAATCGCACTTGCACAAAAACAAAAACATATAAAAGCAAATAGAGAATTTATTATAGAACCCTCATCAAAGAATCGGAAGCTAAAAAACGCTGGAAGAAAAATAAAAAGATTTTTGATATACTGGTGAAACCTCATTAGATAAAAAATGTTAAGGATACTCACTAAAACCCACCCCATTATCTATTTTTCCTAGCAGTATGCCTAAAAATAACTTAAATAAGAAAAATAGTTCATTAAATCATTTCACTTAAAAACAAAAATAAAATCAAACAGAAGGGTTAAAAACCCTTCTAAAAACTATATCAAGCTCCCACCTTTTTTATGATATTTGATGATGCCTTCAGCACATCGATATGCCAATGCGCCTGCAGTTCCAGTGGGATTATATCCACTATTATGAGCAAAATTTCCAGCACCAACCACAAAGAGGTTTTCCATATCCCAATGCTGCAAATACTTATTCACCACACTAGTTTTTGGATCTGCCCCCATTATAGTGCCTCCGACATTATGCGTTGATTGATAAGGGATAACGCTATAATCAACAATTTGACTAGCAGAAACAATTGATTTTGGATTCATCGCTTTTACAATTGCCTCTGTTTGCTTGGTGATAAACTTAAAAAGTGCCCTATCTTGATCGGTAAAATTATAAGTCATTCTCAGTAATGGAACTCCATAAGCATCTTTATAGGTAGGATCTAAAGACAAGTAATTTTGATAAAAAGGCATTGAAGCACCTTGCCCACCTACTGATATCGCACGAGTATAATTATGCACAGAGGCTTTTTTGAATTCACTTCCCCAAGAAGGAGTTCCAGCAGGAACAGGATTACTCAAAATAGGTCTAGCACCACTTTGAAGACCATACACTAAAGCTCCATGAATAAAATCCAAACTAGAGTGATCGAAATTATCTCCATTAAAATCATCTATATTCGTTCCTAGAGCTCCAGATCCCATAAAAACATTGAATTGCTCATCAAAAAATGCTGTTGTTCCAGGATTTAATTGATAACAATAGTTCTTACCCAAAGTTCCCTTACGTGTCTTAGGATCATATTGCTCTCCTATCTTGGAGACCATCAATAGCTTGGCATTATTAAGCACAAAGCTACTCAATACAACAATATCAGCAGGTTGTATATATTCCTCCAAAGTCTTGGTATCAACATACTTCACTCCGATAACTTTATCACCCTTTTTAAGAATCTCTATGACATTTGCATTGCATCTGATTTCATAATTACCTGTTTTTAATGCTGTGGGAATAACCGTAACAATAGGACTTGCTTTAGCACCATATTCACAACCAAATCTTTCACAAAAAGCACAATACTGGCAAGGATTTAAAACTTCTCCATCAGGATTAGTATAGCTCCCTGAGCTATTTGAAGCAGGCATTCTGTAGGGATTGTAACCCATTTTTGTTGTTGCCTGTTCAAATTTTGAAAGAATAGGAGTATTTTTTAAGGGAGGCTGAGGATAACCATTTGACCTTTTTCCAGAAAATGGATTTTTTGCTTCTCCTGAAACTCCTGCTGTTTTTTCAAATCTATCAAAATAAGGTTCCATTTCATCATAAGTAATCCCCCAATCTTGAATCAAATAATCTTTTGAAAGCTTATTTTTACCATAACGTTTTTCGGTCATTGTTTTGATCTCAAAATCATAAGGAAAAAATCGATATGTCCAACCATTCCAATGAACTCCTGCACCTCCAAGATTATCTCCAAGCAAAAAAGAACCTAATTTCCTCATAGGAAGAGCTTTTTGTTTAGGAGAGTTTCTAAAAGTTACAGTTTCTTTAGAAAGATCTTGCATCAAAGCATAATTCACGGCATAACGCCATTCATCATGCACTTGCACAAAATCTTCAGTGCTTCTCATATCGCCACGCTCTAATCCAACAACTTTTAATCCTGCTTTTGCACATTCAGCAGCTACAATACCACCTGTCCAGCCAACACCCACTGTCAATACATCCACTTTTTTTAATATTTTTGCCATTTTATTTTCCTTGCATATCGGCCAATGAAATAGGCGAGAGTTTTTGAAATTTATCATCTGCAACAAATGCAAGATAAGACATCTGAGCTCCTGGAAATTCCTTCATTTTCCATCCTTGCATTTTGTCATTACCGCTATAAATGGGATCTGCATAAACTCCAGCAAGAGTCATTTCCCGCAAAAGAGAAAAGAAATAACTTGATAAAACACCCTTCATAGAAACCTTATCAGCTTCAAAATCTTTAAGAATCAAATCTTGATCTTTACTATCTAAATCTACAAAACTCTTTTTATAATGATGTATTGCTTGTTTTTCTATGGTTTTTACTCCCTCTAGGAAAATATCTCTGCGAATCATAGGAGTTTGATACCCTTGTGTTGAAGTGCCGTTTTCAAAAGGTCCTTGCATGTATTCCCTAGCATTATAGCCATAAGCACCTGCAAGTTCGTTATCTATAAAATATGGCACACCAAGCTCTATAGCACCAGCTCCCAAATCATCTTTTGGAAATATTCGCTCACAACTAGCTGATAAAACAGCAAAATCTATATCTTTGGTAAAAAACATTCTCCCTCTAGCTTGAGATTCTTGGGCAATATTATTATGATGGGATGCCTTCATAGATGAACGATCCCCTTTAGAATCATCACAACCTGAGAAAGTACTAGCAAAAACACCTCCGCCCAAAACAGCTCCTGCTGCTAGAGTAGAAGTTTTAAAAAAGTTTCTTCTACTCAAAAGTTCATTTTTTTTATTCATATTATCTTCCTTGTGATTATTTTGATACATTCTGATTGTAATCCAAAAATACCAACAATAGAAAATTTAATTTAGATATATAAGGGAAAATTTTTATCCATAATGCTAAAATAAGTCTAAATTCAAGTGAAAAAATAAACCAGAAAGACTTAACATTGTATGATACAACCGCATCCTTTAAGTTTTATCAACATTTTTTTGACCCATCTTTTCCATATCTAGATTCCTGAACATCTATAAAAAATTCTTTTTGGGTTTTGGGTATCTTATCTGGATGAAATTTTTCCATATACTCAATATATTTATCATAACTTGGAAGTCCAACCAAAAGATGAAAAAAACGATCGGACTTCCTATAAGCTTTTTGAATTTTAGATAAAAATCCCATTTTAGGAAACTTTTACGTATGGGGATTCACATAAACTAGGTTTGACCTCACTTATGCCCCTGAATGAAGAAATGCAAATTCGCAAACAAGAAAAAATCACTAGGATAGTTACAAGCATAAAAAATATGCATAAAACTGCATTAATAACATTGCTTGTGATAGCACTATGAATGGCTGAAATTTGAGCAGGATCACTTATGCTTGAGAGCTTAGCGGAAAGATTTTGAGCTATGGCAATATGACTCACGCTATCACTTAATACATTTCCAGTTGCAGGGAGAACCTTTTGGATTCCTGCATAAAATGTCGCAACAAGAACAAAAACACAAGGAAAAAAACTCACCCAAGCATATTTACCTTTGCCCATTTTGAATAATATGGCACTCACAAGCAATAATGCCATACTCGCAAGCATTTGATTGCTAACACCAAAAAGTGGCCAAAGAGTGTATATGCCCCCTTTTGGATCAATGGCTCCTTGATAAAGAAAATATCCCCAACCCGCCACACATAAAGCTGTAGCAATAACCCCTGCAAAATACGAATGAGTATTGCCAAAGGGTTTATAAATATTTCCCAAGATGTCTTGAACCATAAAACGACAAGTTCTAGTACCTGCATCTACAGCAGTAAGGATAAATAAAGCTTCAAATAAAATAGCAAAGTGATACCAAAACCCCATCATCTGTGTTCCGCCAATAATCTGATGGATAATCAATGCTAAGCCAATAGCAAAAGTAGGTGCTCCTCCTGTTCGACTCAAAATACTCTGTTCGCCAATATTTTGAGTGATATCATTGATTTCTTGTGCAGAGATTTCAAACCCCCAGCTAGAGATAGTTTGTGTGGCCAAAAGAACATCTTTACCGATACTGATTTCAGGTGAATTGATGGCAAAATATAATCCAGGATGCAAGATAGTAGCGGCAATAAGTGCCATAATTGCAACTCCTGATTCCATAATCATCGATCCATATCCCACTATTCTAATATGAGATTCTTTCTCTATCATCTTAGGCGTAGTGCCAGAAGAAATTAATGCGTGAAAACCGCTAATAGCACCACACGCAATGGTAATAAATAAAAATGGAAACAAACTTCCAGCAAATACAGGACCACTCCCATCAAGATATTGAGTGAGTTTTGGCATCTGTATAGGAGGAGCCACATACAAAATAGCAAGTCCCATCGCTATAATCACGCCAATCTTCAAAAACGTACTCAAATAATCACGTGGCGCCAAAAGAAACCACACGGGCAAAATAGCTGCCACAAAACCATAAGCTATCATCATCATAGCAAGTGTAGGGGCATCAAAAGTAAAAAAACTTGCCAAAACAGGATCAGAAGCAATATGACGCCCAAAATAAAGAGCTACCATCAAAAGAATAAATCCTATTATGGAAGTTTCTCCAACTCTCCCTGGACGTATAAATCTCATATAAATTCCCATTAAAATAGCTATTGGAATTGTCATAGCAATTGTAAAAAATCCCCAAGGACTATCTGCTAGAGCTTTCACAACTACCATAGCTAAAATTGCAATGATAATAAGCATAATCCCAAAAGTTCCAAGCATTGCAAAAAATCCTGTGATTTTACCCATCTCATCTTTTATCATCTCGCCCAATGATTTACCATTTCGTCTTACAGAGATAAACAAAACAACAAAATCATGAACTGATCCAGCAAGAACCCCTCCAACCAATATCCAAATCATACTAGGAAGATACCCCATCTGAGCAGCAAGTATTGGTCCTACAAGCGGCCCTGCCCCAGCAATAGCAGCAAAATGATGTCCGAATAAAACAATTTTGTGAGTGGGAACAAAATCTCTACCATCATTATTTACCACCGCAGGAGTAGCTCTAGCATCATCAAGCCCCAATATTCTATAAGCAATAAATTTACTATAAAAACGATAGCCAATACTATAGATACAAACACTCGCAACCACCAACCAAATCGCACTGATACTCTCACCTTCATTAAGCGAAAGTACGCCAAAACAAAAAGCACCAAGAATGGCAACAAAAGCCCAAAATACATACCAAAAAACTTTATTCATTCATCTTCCTTGAAAAATCTTATTTGAGGAAGATTATGATAGTGCATAAAAACATTATTTGGAATGATTTCTAGGTAAATTAGAAACACAATAAAGGGATTTTTGGAAAAAAAGTGACAATTTTAGAAAGAATAAGAAAGAAATAACCTCCAGGATAGAATCCTAAAATGAAACCATCCTGAAATGAAATTATTTTTGCTCAGGCACCCAAGTAGTTTCCTCACTTGATGTAGGAGCTTTTTCAGTGTTTTTTTCTTCTAGGGCACAACCTAAAAATATTACTGCTACGATACTCATTACAACAAAAGCTTTTAACATAATCTCTCCTTTAAATGTTTAGCTACCCTGTAATTATATCTAAAATGCACTTACTTTGAAATTTTTCTATTTTTCAAGATATCTGCTATCAAAAATGCAAGTTCAATGGCCTGAGTAGCATTCAATCTAGGGTCACATTGAGTATTATAGTTACAACCCAACCCTGCTTCTGTGATCTCTTGAGAACCTCCAACACATTCAGTGACATCTTGTCCTGTCATCTCCAAATGCACTCCACCTGCGTGGCTTCCCTCTGCTTTGTGTATTTCAAAAAAACTTTTTACCTCACTAAGCACACTATCAAAAACCCTAGTTTTATATCCCGAACTTGCTTTAATAGTATTCCCATGCATAGGATCAGAACTCCATAAAATTTCCCTACCCTCACCTTTGAGTGATTTGAGTAATTTTGGAAATTTTTCATCAATTATATCCGCCCCCATACGCACGATAAGATTCAATCTGCCTTCTTCGTTTTCAGGATTGAGTAAATTACAAATCCCCATAATATCACCTTTTGTAACATTGGGTCCTATTTTTACCCCCACAGGATTTTTAACTCCACGCAAGAACTCCAAATGTGCTTCTTGTAATCCCCTTGTTCTTTCTCCAATCCAAAGCATATGAGCAGAACAGCCATACCAATCTCCACTCAAACTATCTTGACGCACAAGTTTTTCTTCATAGTTGAGTAATAAAGCCTCATGGCTTGTATAAAATTCAGTTTCTTTTAAAATGGGTGTATTTTCTGTATTGATGCCACAGGCCTTCATAAAACCAAGTGTTTGAGTAATACGATCTGCAAGTTCTTCGTATTTTTTTCCAAAATCATTATTTTTTACAAAACTTAAATTCCATCTATGAACCTCATTTAGATCCGCCATTCCTCCTTGTGCAAAAGCCCGTATCAAATTCAGCGTAGCCGCACTTTGATGATAGGCTCGTAACATTCTTTTAGGATCTGGAGTCCTAGAGAGAGGATCAAATTCAATTCCATTTATCATATCACCACGATAACTAGGAAGTTCTATTCCATCAATCACTTCAGTATCAGAAGATCTGGGTTTGGCAAACTGTCCTGCTAAACGTCCAACCTTTACTATCGGACAACTCCCAGCAAAAGTAAGTATGGCTCCCATCTGAATAATTACTTTAAACATATCACGTATATTGATGCCATTAAATTGAGAAAATCCTTCTGCACAATCCCCTCCCTGAAGCAAAAATGCTCTTCCTTTAGAGGCTTCCTTAAAACGTTCTTTAAGATTTCTAGCCTCCCCTGCAAAAACAAGCGGAGGGTAACTCGCAAGCTCTGCTTCAACTTCCTGAAGTTCTTTTGCATTATTATAAATAGGGTTTTGCCTGATGGGAAAATTTCTCCAAGAATCAGGACTCCATTGTTTATTTTGATGAGAGGATGGTGGATTTGTTATCATCTAAAATTGCTCCATTTTGTTGCTAAAAACGGTTGCATTCTATCCTAAACTTATCAATAAATTTTCAAATACTTAAGCGTATGATAAAAATTCTAGTAATTTATTATTCTAAATACCTCATCTCTCAAAAATATCTTCAAAAAAACTAATTCTATCATCCCAAAACGAATTGGTTTTATCACGTCATTGATCGAATTTTTGGTACAATACCCTCATAAAATAAGCACAAATAAATAAGGTAAATGATGGTAACGCTTGATGATAAATTGCTTGAAAAGCTCGAAAAATTAGGAATGATAAAGATTGATGAAGCCAAAAAGGAAGAGATAAGAAAAGATCTCAGTGATGTTTTAGGATTTGTAGATAATATTTCTAGTTTGGATTTAGAGGGGATTGAACTTGAAAGCAAAAATCTCAAAACTCCACTCAGAGAAGATAATAAAGAAAATAATCCTGAGATCCCTGAAAATATTCTCAAAAATGCCCCAAATTCAAAAGATGGTTATTTTATCGTGCCAAAGATTATTGAGTAATCCTTGCAAAATTTAATTTGTTTGAAAACTTGATTTAGAAAATTTGAGTATGCCACCTACTGATCATCAAATAATGTTTAAAGCTTTTTGTATTCTTGTGATTGCCCCAATCGATAAAGTGCGAAGTCGTATTTAATCGGATCGGACGCATCAAATTTTTTGAGTGATTGTGTGATAAGCAAAGCAGAATAGAGATCATAACTCTTTCTATCTAATAGTTTTAGCTTGTGTGATACCTTAAAAGTATGAGTATCTAAGGGAAGAATCAAATCCGCCTTATTGATTTCTTCCCATCTTCCAAAATCCAAATTATCTTTTCTTACCATCCACCTAAGATACATATTCCAACGCTTTAAAGGAGAGCTCCCCTTAAGTTTTGTGCAAACCCTTCCAATGAGAAACTCTAAGCCTCTTGTTTTAAGATTGGACTTTTCAAGCATTGTGGAAATTTTATTGATTGCTAAGTATATGCCTTCCAATATATTTTTATTTTTTGCATAACCCTCAAAAACAAGAGCTTTAATCCTCTTATCATTGATGATTTGATAAAAAACTATGAATAGATTTTTAATATCATCTGAACTCTGAAATCGATAAAAAGGAAAGGTTTGTTTTTGAATTTGAGAAACAGATGTTTTGAGCAATGAAAAATCTAAACTATCAAGTATCCGAACAATCTGCTTCACATTTCCATAAGAAAGCAAAGCACAAATCAAGGAAATTTCTTCAAAAAACTCATCATTTACATATTTTCGCACCACCAAAAGAGGATCGGGATTTTCTAATGTAATTTCATTGAAATTATTCTTAATAGCATAGTGTTCATCTAATAAGGCTTTTAATCCTCTCATTGTTTGATGCTAAGGAGTGTGTCTATCATCCTATCAATTGCGGTTATAACTTTGGCATTGGCTGCATACCCACCCTGAAATTTAATAAGATTGACCATTTCTTCATCTATACTAACTTGAGATATTGCCAAATGTTCTTTTTTGATTGCCTCAAAGACTGATTTTTTAGTATCAAGAGTTTCTTGAGATTTTTGAGTATCAGTAGCAACCTTACCATTGAGATATTGATAAAACTCACTCAATTTCATTTGATTGATTTCAAGCTTATTGTTATAAAAATCAACCTTTTCATACTGTAGCTGTTGCATCATATTGGCGACATCAAAATTTCCATTTATTGGTGCTAACCAAGGTCTTATATAAGTGGGATCTTTTTTATATTTGCTATTGATTCGTATATTCTGAGCACTCTCGCCCTCAAAAAATGGATTCACTCCAAGTGCACCTGTAAAGTTTGTGCCATTATCTTTGAGGGAAACATAAAAACCTTTTGAAGGCTCTTTTGCTTGAATATAGAATTTTTTGGTTTTGTTGTCAAAAAAAGCCTTGAAATAATCATCAAAGTCATTTGTGTCATTATTGTCGTGATTATCATCTGTGTTTGCGTTTATCTGTGTGATGATGTCTTTCATCGTAGTGACATCAGTGATAGCAATAGTTTTTTTTGCAATCTCTTTTCCATCTGTATTGTAGGCAATAAGATCAATGGTGCCATTTTTTATATTATAGTTGGTGTCTTTTAGTGCTTCAATATCTTCAAATTCAACCTGTCGGCCTTCAACCTCGTGTGCGGCACTCTGAGCATAAATAGAATTAGTCGCTTCAATAAAACCTTTAGCAAAAGAATCTAAAAGATTGATATAATTTTGAAGTTTTCCTGTTTTTGTTCCATCATATCCAGTGTTATAGAGCCCTATCAATGCTCCTGCTTTACCTTGATTTATTTTGTCTGTAATATCCACATCTTTAAAATCATATCCACGAAAATATATACGATTAAGATGTGCGGAATTATTCTGTTTCTCAAGAACTAAAGGATGAAAAATAGTACCATCTACAATATTGAATCCATTAGCGATATTAAGCACATATCCATCATCAAAATCCGCTGTTTTTTTATCATTAAGCGCATTCGTTCTGATATTATTCTTAAATACATTTCCTCCAATAAGTTCTCTTAAATGAAACTCAAGTTCATCTCTTCTATCACGGAGCTCGTTGGCTTGTTTGAATATTTTAGGATCTTCTGTTTCCCTAAGACGTTTATTAATCTCAGCAATTTGAGAGGCTAAATTATTAACCTCTTTTATAGTGCTCTCTAACTCTTCACTACTTTTTTGTTGCAACATTAAAAGTTTATTTCGAGTATCCCTGATATTATGGGTAAGAACTTCTGCACTCTTAGCTAAAACTTGTTTTTGAGCGGGATCTTTTCCATTTTTTGCAAGATCTTTCCAGCCATTGAAATACTCTTGCAAATCATTATATATTCCTACTCCATCTATATCTGGAAAATAAGCGGAGGCTTCCTTAAGAGCACTAAAATCAGTATTATAAAATTCATTATCTTCAGAAGCTTTAGAATAACGAGAAAATACAAATTCATTATGTATCCGTTCTACTGATTGGACATCCACTCCTCTACCAATACTTTTATTTTGATATTCAATAGGTTTTTCAGGCCTAGCAATAACTCTCTGTCTGCTATAAAATTCATCACTTGCATTAGAGATATTGTTTCCCGTGACATCTACCATCAATTGATGAGCCTGAAGTCCGCTATAAGAAGTATTCAAAGAAGATAAAATTCCACCCATCGTGCTTCCTTATGCCTGAACTTTCAAAAAATTACTTCGAGGAGTTTTGTTTCCATTATAATCAGATGCTTCATGTGGAATGATTTTTTCAATCAAGGAATTATAAAACTCTGAGACTGCAAACACAATCCTAGCATAGCTCGTATTGAGGTTTTTAAGCTCTTCAAGATTTTTTCTCATTTGAGCTAACAATACCCCAGCTTCTTCATCAATCAACTCCGAAAGAGTTTTATTGGGAAATTGATTTTTTAAATTCAACATCTCTTGATCAATAAGATTCTTCTTTGCTTCAAAAGCTTTGATAAGTTGCTGTTTTGATCCATTACGATCAAAAATACTATTATGATTAGCAATCCTAATGTCTTCAACATCTAAAGAAGTCAATTCTATGAGATTTTCAAGGTCACAAACAGCACCTCTGAGGTAATTATGAAGCATATTTTTAATCCTAAAATATTTAATAATACCCCCAAAGAAGGAGTATTGTATTATATTTATAGATTAAGCAAATTTAGTGCCATTTTTTCTGAAGTTTTCTGGATATCAACCCTATAAGTGCCATTTTTCATAGATTCTTTAATTTGAGTTGCTTTATCTTCAACTTCGGGGGTATCTTTAGGCTTAATGCCTTCTGAATATTTTTTATTCTCATTGGCAACCAAATGGCTATTGCTAGTTGCTATAGGACTTATCATTTAAAATCTCCTAAGATATAAAATTTATTTGCACAAACTACATCGGCAATAATAGTTAATGCTTTAATTTATTTTTTTGATCTGCTTCATCATCTCTTCTCTAAATTTTGACACATCTGTGACACTTGTAGAGCTTTTAGTGCTACCAAAAAGCGATGCATCTTCATTGGATGAATAGGTATAAATAAAAACAAACACCATCGCATAACAAAACAAACCAAAACAAACGCTCGGAAAAAGCCAAGTTCTAAAATCAAATCTTTTAAATTTCATTTTTATATACCCTCATCTAGTGTGTCTTTAAGCACAGCATATTCGTTTTTTTTGAGATTATAGCAAATTTAACCATGTATATCATTAAGCTTGGGATCTAAGATTTACTTTTATGGGAGTATTTGTAAAGTTAATATATAATCTGTTCTTTTATATTCTTTTATAAAATCTCAGAGGCATTCAATGAAAAGACTTTTGCTATTATTTTTGCTATTATCCTCGAGTGTTTTTGGTGCGCTTGGCGAAAAACTCTTCTGGGATAAAGGCACTACGTTGCTCGGTTTTTTTGAGCAAAACTCTCTTCCACTTAAACTTTACTATAACCTTTCTTCTCAAGATAAAGAACTCACCGCAGAAATCTATGCAGGAGTTTCATACTACACCCTCAGAGATGATAATGGGGATTTACTTCAAGCTCTTATTCCCATTAGCGAAGATGTGCAAATCCATATTTATAAGAGCAACGAAGATTACAAGCTAGATTTTATTCCTATCATTTATTCTTCTGTACAAAAAATCCTGACTCTTTCTGTGCAAAAATCCCCCTATCAAGATATCATTGATGCCACGTCAGATACTAGTCTTGCCAATGAATTTATCAATGCCTATAAAAAAAGTATTAATTTTAAAAAATTTGTCATCAAAGATGATAAGTTGGCTCTGATTTATACTAGAAAATATCGACTTGGCAATCCTTTTGGTTCTCCTGATATCAAAGCAACCGTCATTGAAACCAATAAAAAATCAAATTATATTTTTGCTTACAAAGGTCGCTATTATGATCCAAAGGGAAAAGAGGTAGCAGGATTTTTATTAGAGGTTCCTGTGAATTTCACACGCATTTCTTCAAAATTCTCCTATGGAAGACTCCATCCCATACTCAAGGTTATACGTCCTCATTACGGAGTTGATTATGCAGCTAGAATTGGCACTTCTATAAAGGCCGCAGCTGATGGAAGAATCATATTTTTAGGAGTAAAGGGTGGGTATGGAAAAACGATTGAAATCAATCACGGTAATGGTATCAAAACCCTTTATGCTCATATGAGCTCTTTTGCAAGAGGTATGCACAGTGGAATGTATGTAAAAAAAGGGCAAATTATTGGAAAAGTTGGAACTACGGGTGTCAGCACGGGCCCACACCTGCATTTTGGAGTCTATAAAAATAATCGCCCTATCAATCCCTTAGGTAGCATACGTACAGCAAAAAGCGAACTCAAAGGAAAAGACAAGAAAGAATTCAACGAAATAGCCAAAACCTACAAAAAAGAACTTGATGATGCACTTGAAAAAAGTTCTTTTGAGGATCAAAAATCTTTTGTGTCCATCAAGGCTCAATGATGAAATATTTTCCTACTGTTGATTCAAAAGTAGATTTCAAATCGATACATTTTGAAGAATGCATAAATTCAGACTACATCAAACCCACCAGAATGAAGTATATAGAAAATGGCAAAAAAAAAGTTTGGGATATTATCGACTCTCACGATAGCGTCTCTATAATTTTATATCATCAAGATTTTGATAGCTTTTTGATTGTAAGACAATTTCGTCCAGCTGTGTATGCAAAAAATCAAGATGGATACACATATGAGCTATGTGCTGGATTAGTAGATAAGAAAGATAAAACCATTGAGCAAATCGCCTCTGAAGAAATTTTTGAGGAATGTGGCTATAATGTGAAAGTCAATGATTTGAAAAAAATAGGTAGTTTTTTTGCTTCTACAGGTATCAGTGGCAGCAAACAAACAATATTTTTTGCCACCATTACAGAAGAGAATAAACTCACTATGGGAGGTGGAATCGATGATGAATGTATTGATGTTTTATTCTTACCTTTATCAAAAGCCCAAGAATTTATTAATGATGAATCCATAGCAAAAACACCCGCCCTTGCATATGCAATCAAATGGTATATGGATCAGTCAAAAAAGGAGTGAAATTGTTCAAAAAAATTCTCAGCACCATAGCATTCACAGCTATTATCTTTTCAATAGCAAATGCAGATAAATTTAATGAAACTGTATCTATAAACATACAAGATGTAGATACAAAAAATAAAACATTAACGTTTCCAGCATATGATTTACTCATCGGAGAAACTGGTTTTATCATCACAAAACTAACAGATTATAGAGTCATTTCTGCAAAACTAGAAATAGAATCCATCAAAGATGGTGTTGCTAAGGCCAAATTCAGTGATTTTGATGCGATGAAACAAAAATACCTACCCACTCCAAGAGTTGAGCCCAAAAAAGGAGATATGGTTTTTTTTAGAGAACTCAATAATAGAGCATTCTTAATAGCACCCGATTTGAATACTTATGAAAAGATAAAATCCACACTCAAAAAAGAAGTTTCAGTTATGAGTTCTGACCTACTAATGGCATACTTAAATGATTATGGCGGTTTTGATCCCAACCCAAAATTTCTCAAAAAAGCTTGTAATCTCTATAGCGTAGGATTATTGTATATTGTAGGAACAAATAGCTTGAATGTTTTAGATTGCCAAAGTTTAGCTCGTTTGCAAACGAACTATTTTGATACTTCTGGTGTCACTCAAAGTATCGCACCTTTTTTCTCTCGTTTTCAGGAGATAAAAACAGGTTCCTTGTCGAGTTTGTTTTATTCAAAAAAATCTAAAAACTACTTTGAATTTTATGACAATCTCATAAAAAATGGTTTTGACATGCAAAAAGGAAAAAAACCTAAAAAATCAAAAGAATCTCCAAAGTCAAAAAATCTAAAAGACCCCAAGAGTAAGCTGTGATAGAGAAAAAACACCAAAAAGAGCTTGAAAATATTGTCGGTTCTGAGAATTTTTATAACGACAAAGCTCATTTGATTGCATATTGCTATGACGCCACAAAAGAACGTTATGAGCCTGATTGTATCATATATCCCAAAGATGAAATTGATGTGAGCAAAATCCTAAAATATTGCAATACACACAAAATTTCTATATTGCCAAGAGGTGCAGGAAGTGGATTTACAGGGGGTGCATTGCCAATAAATGGGGGTGTTGTCTTAGCAATGGAAAAACACTTCGACAAAATTTTAGAAATTGATGAAAAAAATCTTATCGCCAGAGTCCAACCTGGAGTGATCAACAAACATTTTCAAGAAGTAGTTGAAAAAATGGGTTTATTTTATCCACCCGATCCTGCAAGTCAAGAATATTGCACATTAGGAGGCAATGTAAGCGAAAATGCTGGAGGAATGAGGGCTGCAAAATATGGCATTACAAAAGATTACGTGATGGCAATAAGAGCAGTTTTACCTAATGGAGAAATCATTAGAGCAGGGAAAAAAACCATCAAAGATGTTGCTGGTTACAATATAGCTGGAATTTTGATAGCAAGTGAAGGAAGTTTGGCAGTGATTACTGAGATCACCCTCAAGCTCATTGCCAAACCAAAAATCGCTCAATCCGCAATGGGCGTTTTTCCTGATATTCAATCTGCAATGAATGCGGTTTATAAAACAATGGCAAGTGGGGTAACACCTGTGGCTATGGAATTTCTAGATAACTTAACCATAAGAGCCGTAGAAGAAAAATTTCACAAATCTCTTCCTGTAGAAGCTGGATCTATCCTTATCACTCAAGTTGATGGAGACATACCCGAACAGATCCAATGGCAACTTGAAAAAATTCAACAAAAATTCCTAGAAAATGGCTGTATTGATTTTAAAATTGCTAAAAACAAAGAAGAGGAAGCAAGTCTGTGGTTTGCCAGAAGAAACGCCTCTCAAAGTATCACCGTGTATGGCAAAAAAAAGCTCAACGAAGATATCACCGTCCCTAGATCAAGACTTCCTGAACTTTTAGAAAAAATCTCTATCGTGAGTAAAAAATATGGCTTTAAAATCCCTTGTTTTGGTCATACTGGAGATGGAAATGTTCATACAAATGTGATGGTTCCTGATGATAAAGATGAAGAACAACTCAAAAAAGGCCATCAAGCCATAAAAGAAATTTTCCAAATTGCTGTTGAACTTGAAGGCACACTTAGTGGGGAACACGGAATTGGGTTATCTAAAGCACCCTTTATGTCTTTAGCATTCACTCCTTCAGAAATGGAGCTTTTTAGAAATATCAAAAAAGCTTTTGATCCTAACAATATCCTCAATGGCAACAAAATGGGTTTATAGTTAAAAACTTAAACCTCTATTAGATAATTCACAAATACTTTATATAAGCTTGGTATAATTCTTGAAATCTGAATATTGTTGGGGTCAAATGAACTTTTTAAAGCTTGTCTTGTTGTCTGTTTTTTTCACAGGTTGCACCTCTTTAATGCAAAAAGAAGAGATTATTTCAAAAACCCATATACCTAAAAGATTCTCCAATGAAGATGTATTGCAATCACTAGTAAAACAAACTTATGGAGAAAAACCAACCCTATCAAAAGAAATGCCAAATCTTCAGAGTATGGATTTCTTGCAGACTTTTTTTTATATTTTTACAGACCATACCCTCCAGCAACTCATAGAACAAGCACTCAAAAATAACCCAAACGTTCTCACACTCACTTCCAAAATCGCTCAAGCTAGATCCACAGCAAAGATTCAAGGTGCGGATATGATTCCTAAAATCGGAGCAAATATAGGCTACAACTACAGTGATGGAAACTACAAAAAATATCAAATCAACTTCAACCAAAACACACTCAATGGTTCTTTAACGCTTTCTTGGGAAATAGATATTTTCGGACGAATCAACTATCTTCGTAAAGCTTCAAAGGAGCAATATTTTAGTGCTCAAAAAGATCTCTCTAGTGCCAAAATCAGTCTAATTTCAGATGTTGCAAATTATTATTTTACTATCAGGAAATTGATAAATTCCATCAATATCTACCAAGAACTTGTCCAAAATCAAGAGAAAATCTACCAAATCAATGAAAAAAAATACGATCTAGGACTCATAGACATCACCGAATTAGCATCATTAAAATCAACACTCTCCAATCAGAAAAACACCCTTTTAGATCTATCATATCAACTAGAACAGAACAAAAACGCCCTTTTAGTACTGCTAAATACCAAAAACGTAGATTTTGATATGACTCAAAACTATCATTTTAAAAAACCAAATTTTCCACCAATACAAACGATGCCTTCTAGTGTGCTTTTAAAAAGACCTGATATACAATCAGCTATTCACGCTTTAAATGCTCAGATATATACCCAATCAAGCAAACGTGCAGAATTTTTTCCTGTACTAAATATCAGTGGCAGCCTTGGGCAAATATTATTTTCCAACAACGGAATTGGAGATCTAATCTGGCAGATAACAAGCTCTTTATCCATGCCATTATTAAATCGAACAAACATCAGAGAGAACTATAAAATTCAAAAAGAAAATGTCAAACAAGCTTTCTATGCTCTCCAAAACTCAATCAATACAGCCATTGGAGAGATACAAAATGCAATATCAGATGCAGATTATTCTAAAGAAAATCTAAAAAACTCTCTACAAAGTGCCCAAATTTCAGAAAACGCCCTCAAAGCAACAAAGTTCAAATACGATTATAAACTTATTGATGAGATCAGTTTGCTTGATTATCAAAATCAATATCTCAATATTCAAAAAACCCTCAATGAATCTCTTTATGGTAATACAGAAGCAATGATTTTGCTCTATAAGTCATTTGGTGGGGTATTTGTATTTGAAGATGACAAAGGAGATAAAAATGCACAACACTGAGATCTACTCTAAAATCAATCCAAAAAAGTCAGGTCACAAAAAATATTGGATTATTGGCATTTTTGTAGTGATATTACTCTTGATGATAGGCGGTATTTTCATAAAAAAAGATGACAATAAAATCACCTATATCACTTCTACTCCCCATATGGGCGATGTGGTTGCAAAAATAAATGCCACAGGCACACTATCACCCACTGATGAAGTAGAAATTGGGAGTCAAATCTCAGGAACAATTCAAGAAGTTTTTGTAGATGTGAATGATTCTGTGACAAAAGGACAAATCCTAGCTAAAATCAACCCCGAAAAAATCAATCAAGCCCTAGATAAATATAAAGCTCAAATTGATTCTGCCAAAGCCTCTTTATTCTCATCAGAAGTAATGCTTGAGCAAAAAAAATGGAATTACGAACAAATGCAAAAGCTTTTCAAAGCCACAGGAGGCAAAACTCCCTCAGAGCTTGATCTTCAAAATGCAAAAATGGAATACCTCCAAGCAAAAGCAGATGTCCAAACCAAAAAAGCAGCAATAGAACAAATCGCCACAGATATGAAGACTTCTGAAATTGATCTAAAAAATTCAGTGATTACAAGCCCTATTGATGGAGTGGTCTTAGAGCGTAGCGTAGATCCTGGTCAAACAGTGGCCGCAAGTTTTCAAACCCCCACACTTTTTAAACTTGCTCAAAACCTCAAATCAATGAGCCTGATTGTGAATGTCTCTGAATCTGATATTGGAAAAGTAAAACCAGGTCAAAAGGTCATTTTTAGCGTAGATGCCTACCCTGATAGAGAGTTTGATGCACAGGTCAATCGTGTTAGTTTTGCATCTGCAAGTAATGATGATAACACGAACAACATTGTGAGCTATGAAACAAAAATCTACGTAAATAACGAAGATCTGTTGCTAAAACCTGGCATGAGTGTGAATGCAAACATTCAAGTAGCACAAGCACATAACGTGCTATTGGTTCCTGTAGCAGCAATTTTTTATGAACCCAAAAACTCCTCCAAGCAAACCAAAAAAACATCTCCCTCTTTAATGGGAAAACCAAGACCAAAAGCCACCATAAATGATTCAAAAGAAATCAAATCCAAAACCAGCACCATATATATTCTCAAAAACAACCTTCCAACTCCCCTTAATGTAGGCGTAGGCATCTCTGATGGAAAAATGGTTCAGATTATCTCTGAAGACATCAACACAAGCACCCAAATCATCACTTCAAGTACCACAAAATGAGCTCTTTAATAAAGCTAGAAAAGATTACTAAAACTTATGGCAAAGGAGAAAATACTTTTTTAGCACTCAAGGGCATTGATCTTGAAATCCAGGAAGGAGAATTTATTGCCTTAATGGGTCCTTCTGGATCAGGCAAATCAACTTTGGCAAATATTTTAGGCTGCCTAGATATAGGTAGCGGTGGAAAATATTTTTTTGATGGCGTGAGCGTTTTTGACCTAAATAGAAAACAAAGAGCATTACTCAGAAGGCATTACATTGGATTTATCTTTCAAGGTTTCAACCTACTTTCACGCACAAGTGCATTAGAAAATGTAGAATTACCTCTACTTTATCGAGGTATGCCAAAAAAAGAACGCAAAAACATAGCAATACAAGCATTAGAGATGGTGGGACTCAAAGACTGGGAAAATCATAGTAGCAATGAACTTTCAGGAGGTCAACAACAAAGAGTCGCCATAGCTAGAGCCATCGCATCTAAACCCGTATTCTTACTAGCTGATGAACCTACAGGAAATTTGGATACTCAACGCAGTGTAGAAGTGATGGAAATCCTAACAAGATTAAATCAAGAACTCAAAATCACCATATTGATGGTCACTCACGAACCAGAAATGGCTCAATACACAAAAAGACAAATCCATTTTTTAGATGGAAAGATACAGCAGGATTTCAACCAATGATACTCAACGCATTTTTTCTAGCATTCAAGCAAATCAGAAAAAATTACCTCCGAGCTTTTTTAACAATGCTTGGCGTGATTATTGGCGTTGGATCAGTTGTTGTGATGTTAGCACTAGGCAATGGAGTGACACAAAAAGTCACCTCTCAAATATCAAGCTTGGGAAGCAACCTTCTAATCGTTTTTCCCGCACGAAACTTAGAAAATGATGGAAAAAGCAAAAAGCGTAATTTCACAATGCAAGAAGTTGATTCCATCAGGAGCAGACTCTCTGGAGTGAGGGCTGTGGCACCTTTTTCAAGTACTTCTGTTATAACCCAATATTTTTCTCAAAACACACAAACTCAAGCAAATGGAATCACACAAGATTATTTTGAAGTGACTGCTTGGGAACTCTCTATGGGACGAGCATTTCGTGATAGCGAATACACCACTGGAGCAAGTGTGTGTGTATTAGGAGAGAGCGTGAAAAAGGCATTATTTGGAAATGAAAATCCACTTGGGGCACAAATAAAAGTAGCGAAAAACATGTGTGAAGTGCTAGGAGTGCTGCAATCAAAAGGGCAAGGAGCAATGGGAAATGATCAAGATGATGCCATTTTTATGCCTTTTAAAACCTTTCAAAGAAATGTGAGTGGCAAAAACACTCTTTTTAATGTGAATCGAATCTTAATATCACTCAATGATGGCGTAGATTCAACAAATGCAACCGAAGAACTCAAGAAAATACTGCGTGATATAAGACATATCAAAGGAGGACAAAGAGATAATTTTGACATTATGGATACAAAAGAAATAGAAAAAATGGTGGCCTCAAGTACCGCTATTCTCACTTTGTTCTTAGGGGCTATTGCAGGAGTGAGCCTTATTGTTGGAGGAATTGGCATTATGAACATCATGCTTGTTTCAGTCACCGAAAGAACTAGAGAGATTGGAACTCGTTTGGCTATAGGGGCATTAGAAAGTGAGGTTCTTTTACAGTTTCTCATCGAATCAGTAGTGGTCAGTTCTCTAGGGGGTATCATAGGGATTTTTCTAGCTTTTTTCATCACATTAGGTGCAACAAGCTTGATGAATATTCCTTTTATATTTCACATTGATGTAGCTGTATTTGCTTTTTTATTTTCAGCATTCATTGGCGTTGTTTTTGGTTATCTCCCTGCTAGGAGAGCTTCTAGACTCAACCCTATTGATGCCCTAAGATATGAATAAATTACGGGAGTTAATGATGTATGATGCGTATATGAAAGCTCCAAAAGAGCTAGGAAAGGCCTACCTTCATATCTGTTGTTCAGATACAGGAGTCAAGAGTGTATTTTTTTGTGATAGTAAGATTATCAACGAAAATCCAAATGATATTGCCCTGTGTTGCATAGATCAACTGCAAAACTATTTCAAGGGATTGCAAAGGAGTTTTGATTTGCCATTAGATCTTAAAGGGAGTAATTTTCAGAAAAAAGTCTGGGAGCATTTGTGTGAAATAAAATTTGGTGAAACCAAAAGTTATAAAGAAATAGCCTTGCAATTAGGAGGTAGCAATTATTCTAGAGCAGTAGGAACAGCGAACTCCAAAAATCCTATCTCTATCATCATTCCTTGCCACCGAGTCATAGCCAATGATGGAAAGCTATCAGGTTATGCAGGAGGGGCAGAAATAAAAAAATGGCTACTAGAGCACGAGAAAAATGTATTGTTAAACCACCATCAAAATAAGCACTCTTGAAAGTCTATCAACTCATTCTTGCGATTAAATCATAGGAGCTTTCATCTCCTCAGAGGTTCTTATTTTCACTATATTGTTTTACAAAAAAGTGCTAGAATCTATGAAAAACCTAGAAGAGAGGAGAAAACGATGAAAAAATCTCTATTATTTTTTGGACTTATCTTTTTTTGTTTATATGACCCAAAGCTTCAAGCCAAAGAACTAATCGTTATGATTTCTGGGGGATTTCATGCCGCATATCAAAAACTCATACCTGATTTTGAAACAAAAAATAAAATAAAGATCAAGACAATTTCTGGCCCTTCAATGGGAAACACCACTGAGGCTATTCCAAACAGGCTAAAAAATAATCAGAAAGCTGATGTGGTGATTATGGTCGGAAGTGCCCTAGAAAAATTACAAAATGAAGGCTGGATACTAAAAGGATCCAAAACAGAATTAGCAGACTCGCCAATTGGAGCAGTTATTAAAAAAGGCAACCCTCCCATCAGTATCAAAACCACCAATGAACTAAAAGCAGCATTATTAAATGCTTCTTCAATAGCATATTCAGATAGTGCGAGTGGAAAATATGTGAGTGAAGAATTATTCAAAAAACTAGGCATTCAAAAACAAATGAAAAACAAAGCACATATGATACCAAGAATCCCTGTCGCATCTGTGATTGCCAAAGGAGTTCATGAGATAGGTTTTCAACAAGTCAGCGAACTTTTACCTATTTCAGGGGTTACTTTCATCGGCGAGTTACCAGAAAATTTACAGCACTTCACCCGATTTGCAGGTGCCGTACTTAAAAACTCCTCCAATATAGATGAAGCCAAAGATTTATTAAGATACCTATCCTCACCAAAAGCACAGAAAATTATCCATTCCACAGGACTTCATTCTATAAACATAAAAACACCAGAGAAAACTTCCAAATGACCAAAATATAAATCACATATCAAAGAGATTCAAGTATATCCTAGACAATCGGTATTACTTGAATCACCTATTTGATGCTCTTATTTGTTCTTCTATCATCTCTATACCCAAAATCCTTTTAATCAGATTTATTTGAAATGCTTATCGTTCTTCCACAATGTCATCACATTTTGACATCATCAGTGAAGTTTTATGCATAACACCCCCTCTTCTTCACTCGCTTCTCTCAAACCCAAACCGCACGTAACGCATTCACTCCATTTTTTTATAACAAACCCAAGCCTCACGAAGAATAAAGATTGATTCTAGGCAAATCAATGAAGTTTTATGACCTTTAAACCAACATAACGTCTTCACCAACATCTCAAAGTCTATCATCTGTGTTATTTTTATCTCCTCTTCTCACCTCTTACGTCCCTTTTTTACCCTCTCTTATGAAAATAAAACAAATTTCCCTCTTATCAAAAATCCTCCCTCTCAAACTCAAAACCCTCACATAGTCCCTTCACTCTTTTGCCTGAAACCCCCCGCATTAGCACCTTCGCTCCCTTTGTCTGAAACCCTCACATAAGACCTCCTCCTCCCTTTGTCTGAAACTCCACATAACGCCCTCCCCGCTGTCTCAAACTTCTATTAAAAACATCAGAGGGGTATAGCCTCTTCACTCTTTTTATCTCAAACTCAAATCCCGTATAAAACCCCTCCACTCTCCTGTCTGAAACGCAAACCTCACGAAGAATAAAGATTGATTCTAAGCAAATCTATGAAAATAAAAGAAATTTCCCTCTTATCAAAAAATCCTCCCTCTCAAACTCAAAACCCCCCGCATTAGCACCTTCACTCTTTTGTCTGAAACTCCACATAACGCCCTCCCCGCTGTCTCAACTTCTATTGAAAACATCAGAGGGATATACTCCCTTCACTCTTTTGCCTGAAACTCCCGCATAGTCTCTCCTGCTTTTTTGTCTCAAACTTCTATTAAAAACATCAGAGGGACATACTCCCTTCACTCTTTTTTGTCTCAAAACCTCTCTTTTCTCATCTTCTCATCGCCCTAACACCCATTCAAATAGAACGAATATTCTTTCCTTTTTGAAATTTAGTACTCATAAATCAAAACTTCTCAAATGCCCTACCAAATGATATTCTATGACGTATTTTATAGAGATATTCAATCAT